>NZ_JALKFZ020000154.1 GCF_023243075.1 Frankia sp. AiPa1
CCCCCCCCCCCCCCCCCCCCCCCCCCCCCCCCCCCCCCCCCCCCCCCCCCCCCCCCCCCCCCCCCCCCCCCCCCCGCTGCCCGCCGGCTTCCCGCTCCTGGACGGCACCGAGCAGTGGGGGCGGCTCGACCTGTTCACCGCCGCCGACGGCTTCGGATCCTTCGCCAGCGACGTGGTCGTCACCCTCGACGCCGCCCGCGGTGGCTTCCACGCCCACGACACCTGGCGCAACGACATCGACGGCCGCGGCGGCCTGGTCAAGGCCGGCACGGGAACGCTTGCCCTGACCGGCGCCAACAGCTTCTCCGGCGGGACGCAGGCGCGCGCCGGCGTCCTGACGGCGGGCTCTGCCTCGGCGCTGGGCCACGGCTCGGTCCGGGTGAATGGCGGCACTCTTCGGCTCGAGGCCCCGCAGGGTCTTCGCGTCAAAGGCGCCTATTCCCAGACCGGTGGCGTGCTGGCCGTGCGGCCGCATCAGGGTAAGGACGCCTCACTCCAGGTCGACGGGACCGTGCGTCTCGACGGCAATGCCGTGCTGACGATTCTGCTGGGCGGGAACGCGCAGTTCGCGCCGGGGGGCTCGATCCTCGTTCTGGTCGCGAGCTCGGTACGCGGTACCTTCGGGCGAGTGACCGTCGACGTCGACGGGCTGCGGGCGGTGCCCGAATACACCCCACGCGGTGTCTCCGTGCGCCTGGTCCGCGGCTGATCGGTCCAGGCCGGGGCAGGAAAACGATTTCAAAGGACCGGGCCGGGTCCTCGACCGGGGCCCGGTCCGCCGTCCTCGTGCAGAGACCGCTCAGCGCTGAGTATAGATCACTCCCAGCTTGTCGGCCTCCGTGGCGGCGCGGCCGTGGAACCCGGCGATCTGCCAGCCGGAGGGCGCCGTGCGAGTCACACAGTCCGAGGTGGTCGTACCGCCGGCCAGAATGCGGCCGAGACTGGTCGTGAACCTGACGTAGAAGATCCTCGTGCTGCCACTCGCCGATCCTTCGCATAGATTCACCGACGTCAGGTACTCGCCGCTGCCCAGCGTGAGCGACTGCGCATTCCCGTCGGTACCGCCATGCGTGAGCGAGGTGCCGTTGGCCAGGGTTAGCCCCAAGGCCGTGTAGTTAAGCCGGAGCTGGTGGTGTCAAGCGATCGTCGTCGACGATCTCGATACTGAGGGTGGCCTTGTAGCTGGGACCGTGGATCCGGCCTCTGGCGGTGTTGGCGGCGTAGTTGGAGATCGCGCGTTTGACGACGCGCGGGCTGACCCGACATGCTCGATCTCACGCGACCCCGGTGCTGCGAGTACACGATCTGCGCCCCCCGCGCACCAGACGCCACGCCGTCTTCACCGTCCGCACATACGGAGCCACAACCCGACAGAGTAGGCCACGGCCACCACCCCGATTAGTGCGTGCCCGCCGAACAGAATCCCCAGGTCACCAACCCACAACCAGCAAGATGATCAGATCTTGGCGCAAGTCAGGTCACGCCCAGTCGGCGGCCGCGATCGGCCGCCCGATAGCCTCTTCGGCCTCCGCCCGGGAGACGTCCCGAATGTGGGTGGAGAACGTCCAGAGGTGGCCCTCCAGGTCGAGGACACGGTAGGTCCGGTCGCCGTAGAACTGGTCGGCCGGCTCCGCGTCGATCACCGCGCCGGCCGCACGCGCCCGAGCGCAGTGCTCGTCGAGGCCGCCGGGCAGTTGGACGTGGACCCGCTGGCTGTTCACCCCGCCGATGCTCGCTGGACTGCGCATCCTCGCGGTCCACTCGCCGCCGATCATGATGCGCCCGCGGCCCGCGCAACTCATCTCGTAGTGGCACATCTCGGGAGCGTCCGGCGGCCCCTCGATCTGCATCGTGACGTCAAACCCGAACGCCTTCGTGAGCCAGGCGAGGGCAGCCTTCGGCTCGCGGTACGCGAGACTCGACGTGAAGGTGATGTCGTCCATGGCCGATAATATTTTCCGAAGCTGGAAACGTTATCAAGCGGCGGCACCGGGCTCGCGCGAGTCGAGTAGCAACCGCAGGCAGCGGAATCAACCGATGTGACCCGGGCCGGGCGGTGTGGTTAGAGCCTGCCGATTTCTAACGCGCCGGTTTGATCTTTGGTGTGAGTGTGATCCCGTGGTTGGCGGCGTGGGCAGCGAGGTCGGTGAGGATCCTGATCGGCGTCAGGGCTGGTGGGATCGGGGGGCCGTACTGGTCGAGGAGCTTCTCGGTCTCGCGTGTCGCGGTAGTGACGGTGGCCGCCGAGCACCGTGCTCACCAGCAGCGCGATGCAGGCGCACACCATCAGCCCGCTGCAGCTCCACCGGTCGGCAAGAACCCCCGACGGCACCTCCAGCAGCGGGACGACAGCAGCGTACGCGGTTGCCATGACCGCGACCGTTACACTTGCCCCGCGCGAGGATCCTGCGGCCGACCGCCTGGTCGCCGTGGCGCGTAGCCCGTGGCTGGGACGGGGCCGGGCATGCGGGCACAGCGGCGTAGGGAACCCGACTGTTTCCTACACTCGTCGCCTCTGTGGCTGGTCGGCGCACAGTCCTGGCGGCGGGCGGGACCTAAACGATTTGTGGAGCAGGGCTGTCCCGCCTAGATTTTCGGTTTGTGGAGGTACGACAGTCGCGGACCGTCGGGCCTGCGGTCGACTCCGCCGACGCGCGGCTTGTGCGGGCGCTGCGGGACGGTGATGAGGCGGCCTTCGCCAGGCTGGTCGAGCGCTGGACGCCGACGATGCTCGCGGTCGCGAACAGTTGCGTGCCCAGCCGGGCCGTGGCCGAGGACGTCGTGCAGGAAACCTGGCTGGCTGTGCTGACCGGCCTGCACCGCTTCGAAGGCCGATCACGCCTGCGGACCTGGGTGTTCAGCATCCTGGTCAACATCGCCAGGAGCCGCGGCGCGCGGGAACGCCGCAGCGTGCCGTTCAGCGCCCTCTCCTACGACGAGACCGCCCCGACGGTCGCCGCGGACCGGTTTCTGCCCTCCGGCGACGAGTGGGCCGGCCACTGGTCGGCACCGCCCCTGGCCTGGGATCTGCCGGAGTCGGCGGCGTTGTCCGGTGAGATCCGCAGCCGACTGCGCGCCGCGCTCGACGCGCTGCCGGCTCGCCAGCGCGCCGTCGTGCAGCTACGCGACGTGCTGGGACTCGACCCGGGCGAGGTCTGTGAGCTGCTCGGCCTTGAGCCGGGTAACCAGCGTGTGCTGCTGCACCGCGGACGGGCCAGGCTGCGGCAGGCGCTGGAGGACTACATGAACGAGGCACGCACATGACCCGAGGCACGGACATCGACTGCAACGAGCTTGTCGAGATCGTCACCGACTACCTCGAGGGCACCCTCGACGCCGACATCCACCGCCGCGTCACCGAGCATCTCGACCAGTGCGACGGCTGCGACGCCTATGTCGAGCAGATGCGCGAGACCGTGCGGCTTGCCGGCACGCTCCGCCAGGACGAGCTGCGACCGGAGATGCGCGACCGGCTGCTCGCGGCCTTCCGCGGCTGGAGGACGGACACCACGCCGTCCGCCTGACGCGCCTGCGGTCGAGGTCCTCAGACCGTCGCGGCAGGACGCGCGCGCGGCAGGTGCAGGTCGAGCCAGACGCGGTCACGCAGTGCAATGCCGTCGACGACGATGTCAGCCGGATAGCCCGTCGCCGCCGTGAAGGCGTCGCGTTCCACCGAGCGGAAACGGAATCCGCACCGCTGGTAGAAGCGCAGGTTGTCGAGATCGGCCGCGGCGGTCGCAACCAGCAGCGCGGTCACCGGCACGTCCGCCAGCCGCTCGACGAGCGACTCGACCAGGGCTCGGCCTACCCCCTGCCCCTGATAGGCGGGCAGCACTGCCATGTTCTTGAGCTCGATCCGCTCGGGGTGCGCGGTCGGCACGACCTGGAGATGCCCGACGACCTGGTCGTCGAGGAGGGCGACCAGTACCTGGCCCTGATCGAGGTAGGCGTCGAGCTGCGTGGCCGAGTCCTCGGCCAGCTCGAACAGAGCACGAAGCGCGCGTCGCTCGCCCTGGTGCTGGTGGATGCGCGGCGTGATGGTCATGGGTCTCCCTGGGTGAGGCTCGCCGGGTCGGGGGGCAGGAGAGGTCAGGCGATGTCCCGGACGAGGATCGCGCGGGTGTAGAGGAGGCCAAAGCCGGCATGTTGGACGTTCTGCTGGGACTTCGATCCCGGCTGGGTCGTCACGACGGCGACGTCGCAGCCGGCCGCCGTGGCGTCGGCGATCCTGGCCGCCAGCAACGCCGTCTGGACACCGTGTCGGCGGTGCTGTGGCGCTGTCGCCGCGCCGGTCAACTGCGCGACGTCGGTCGTCATGCGCAGGCTGGCTCCGCCGACGAGCAGTCCGTCGCGGACGGCGGCGTACCGGGCGACTCCGGGGCCCGCCGTCAGATCACGCAGCGCACCCAGCAGAACGTCGGGCGGGAAGTCGTCGTGCGCGGGCACCTCCTGATCGTCCGGGTGAGCTGAGGCGTCCGCCATGACGTCCAGCCACTGTCCGTACTCATCAGATCCGCTGGTCCGGATCACGATGGCGGCCGGCGGAGCCGGGGCCGCGCGGTCATCGAGGGCTCGACCGAGGACGTTCTCGAAAGCGACAAGTCGATATCCTCGCCCGGTCAGCAGCGCGCCGACAGCGGGGTCGGCGAGGTGCGCGAGCTCGACCTGCACGGACGCGCCACGGGCTGCGAACGCGCGCTCGATCTTGGTGAGCTCACCCGCGCTCGGTACCCCGTCGAAACCGAGGCCGGCGACCTTGTTGAACGGCGAGGCGTCCTCGGTGAAGCTCGCGACCCCACCCGCGATGGGGATGACGAATCCCCTGCCGTCGCCCCGGCGACGGCGAGTGGCCGTACTGGTTTCGGTGATCAGTCGAACCTCGGCCCGCTCGATCCGCGCGGCGAGCGCGGTGTCGCAGAACAGCGGGGACGGGCCGGCGAGACGCCCCGGGTCGACCGACCGGCGGTCAGGATGCATGGTGGTCAGCTTGGTGGCCATGGTGCACAGTGCCGCGAACCCTGCCCGGCGTTACAGCCCTGGTCCGAGACTGCGGTATCGGTCTCTCGCCCCGGTTGGCGGGGCCGGCATGCTCAGGGCAGCGGGTGGGGCAGGGTCATGGCGTCCAGGGCGTGTGGGCACGCGCAGGACCGCTCGGTCGGAAGCGCGTCCAACGCATGATGCAGGAGGTCTCGCAGCCTGTCGACGGAGCGGGCGAAGACCTCGAAGACCTGGGCCTGGGTGACCGCGGACTCGACGCCGGACCCCGCGTCGTGGTCGGTGACGATCGCGATCGGGGTATAGCAGAGCGCGAGCTCACGTGCCAGGACCGCCTCCGGATGACCGGTCATGTTGACCAGGGACCAGCCCTGGGAGGCGAAGAACCGGGACTCCGCCCGGCTGGAGAAGCGAGGACCCGGTATGACGACCATGGTCGCGCCGTCGACGATGTCCACGCCGAGCTCGGTCCCGGTCCGCAGCACCACCGCCCGCCCGGCCGGGCAGTAGGGGTCGGCGAAGGACACGTGCACGGCACCGGAGTCGTAGAAGGTCGTCTCGCGTCCGGCCGTGCGGTCGACCAGCTGGTCGGGCAGGACGAAGGCGCCCGGGCCGAGTTCGGGGCGCAGCGACCCCACCGCGGCCGGTGCGATGATCTGCCGAACGCCGATGCTGCGCAGCGCCCAGAGGTTCGCACGGTAGTTCACCCGGTGGGCCGGGAACCGGTGGTCACGGCCGTGCCGGGCGAGAAACGCGACGCCCCGGCCGGCCAGGCTGCCGACGGCGATCCGGTCGCTCGGCTCCCCGTAGGGGGTGTCCACCGGAATCTCGGCCGCGTCGTCGAGGAACGAGTACAGGCCCGTCCCGCCGATCACCGCGATCTCGGCCTTCGTCATTGTCGGCTCCTCCGTGTCGTGACTGACCACGTTTGCCACGCGGTCAGTCGGGATCGCCCGGATCGCTTCGAGCCGGTGCGCGTGGGTGTGAACCGGCCTGGTCGGGATGTGAGCGGTGCGTCAGGACGCAGGTGTGGGGGCACCGGCACCGGCCTGCCGTGCCGGACGTCGAGGTGATCGGCCTCAGGCCCGCAGCGGAGCGTGGGCGAACGCGGCGATGCCCGGGCCGAAACCGACGGTGGCCGTATAGCCGAGTGCCTGTGCGGCCCGGGCCGAGCAGGCGAACACATGGCGGACGTCGCCAGCGCGGAACTCCCCGGTGATCGTCGGCGGTTCGGCGCCGAAGGCCGTGCAGAGCTCCCGTGCCATCTCCCCGACGCTGTGTGGACGGCCGCTGCCGATGTTGAACGCGGTCAGGCGGCGCGCTGGTGCCTCGTGCCAGCGCAGGGCGAGAAGGTTGGCCCGAGCCACATCGGTGACGTGCACGAAGTCGCGGAGCTGGCCGCCGTCCTCGAACACGGCCGGACGCCCACCGCGTTCCAGGGCACTGCGGAACAGGGACGCGACACCGGCGTACGGGGTGTCGCGTGGCATGCGTGGTCCGTAGACGTTGTGGTACCGCAGAGCGACCACGGTGCCGCCGCTGGCCGTCGCCCAGGCCGCCGCGAGATTCTCCTGCGCGAGTTTGGTGGCGGCGTACACCGACCGGGGATCCAGCGGCGCGTCCTCGGTGACGGGCCGGGGTTCGACGGGCTGTCCGCAGGCCGGGCAGAGCGGATCGAACCGGCCGGCGGCGAGGTCGGTATCCCGCCGGGGTGGCGGGCGGACAGGGCCGTGCGCCGGGCACCGGTAGGCGCCCTCGCCATAGACGACCATCGAGCTCGCCAGCACCAGTCGCCGGATGCCGGCCCGGGCCATCTCGGCCAGCAGGACGGCAGTGCCCAGATCGTTGTGCGCGGCGTAGGCCGGGAGATCGGCCAGGTCCACCCCCATGCCGACCATCGCGGCCTGGTGGCAGACCGCGTCGACGCCGTCCAGCGCGGCCCGCACGACGTCCGCGTCGCGGACATCACCGAGCCGGAACTGTGCCCGGGGATCGAGGTCGGGCACGCCGGGTCCGGGAGCGCCGGGCCCAGGGACGTCAGTTCCGGTGATCTCGGCTCCGCGGGCGCTGGTACCGGGGTCGTCGGTGGCGAGGGCGCGGCGGTGGACGCCGGGCAGCAGCGCGTCCAGGACGCGCACCTGAACGCCGGCGGCGAGCAGAACGTCGACGACATGGGAACCGATGAACCCGGCACCGCCGGTGACAAGGACACGCACGCCACCGACGCTAACTGTCAGTGACAGGGCCGAATCTTACGAAGCGCTGACATCGCGCACCCGGCGCACAGCGCCGATCTCCCTCCGACGGCGCACCCGTCGGGCCGCCGCATCCAGCCAGGACGGTCGAGCGGAGGTGGCGGACCGCTGGGCGCAGGGCGGCCGATCAGCTCGCGACGGGCAGATTGACCACGAATCGACAGCCACCGCCCACGTTGTGCACACTGACCTCGCCGCCGTGCGCCTCCGTGAGGGCGCGGACGATGGCCAGCCCCAGGCCCGCACCGGCCCGGTCGGTGTCCTCGGACGGGGACCGGGCGCTCTCGCCGCGATACCCGGCATCAAACAGCCGGCCGAGATCATCGGGAGGGATACCGCCGCACCCGTCGCGGACGGCGAGTTCAGCCCGCCCGTCCGCCACCGAGGCCGAGACGGCGACGGTCCCGTCGCTGGGGGTGTGCCGGATCGCGTTGGCGATCAGGTTCGTGAGGACCCGCTGGAACTCGACCACGTCGACGTCGACGCGGTCGGCGTCATCCACCTCGCCGGTCAGCCGGACGCCCTTGGCCCGCGCGATCGGATCGGCCGTGCCGATCGCCTCGGAGACCAGATCAGCCACCCGGACCTTCTCCACCGTGAGGGCGACCGCGCCGGCCTGCAGCTGGGCCAGCTCGAACAACTCGTCGAGCAGCACGGTCAGGCGCTCGCTGCTGCGCACCATCGTGCGGTGGTAGGCGGCCACGACGGCCGGGTCATCGACGACGCCGTCGTCCAGCGCCTCCGCGACGGCGCGGATCCCGGCGACCGGGGTGCGCAGGTCGTGACTGACCCAGGTGACCAGCTCACGGCGGCTGGCGTCCAGCGCCCGCTCCCGCTCGGCCGCGGCCCGCAGCCGGCGATGGGAGTCGTCGAGCGCCCGGGCGATCACCGCCAGCTCCGCGCTGGGCGGCACGCGGTCGCGGGGACGATAGCCGGGGCCGCCGAGCTGGCCCGCGGCGGCGGCCAGGGCATGAGAGGCACGGGCGACGGGCAGGCCCAGCCACAGCGCCATGGCCGCGGTCACGCTCCCGGACACGGTGACCACCAGGAGCACGACGTGCAGGTCGTGCTGGGACAGGAACATCGCCTTGGCCGTGATCGCGACGCCGGCGGCCATGCCGCTCACCGCGACGGCGACGACCGCCGCCCCCCAGACCCGCAGGGAGGCCCGCCGCAGACGGCACAGCGCCAAGGCGCAGAGCAGCGGGGCGGCGAGGGAGCAGCCGAGCGCGATCGCGCAGATCTGCAGGTTCGGGCCCATCGGTCAGCCCGCGTCCGGAATATCTCGGATCTGCGCACCTGGCGGGGACTGCGTCGACGGCAGGGGCTGCGCGGCCGGCGTACCCGGCCCGCCCGTCCCGGTAGGTAGCGCGATGACCTGCACCGGAAGATCACATCGGTAGCCGACGCCCCAGACGGTGGTCAGCACGGTGGGAGAGCGTGGATCGTCCTCGATCTTCTCCCGCAGCCGACGGATGTGCACCGTGACGGTCGAGCTGTCCCCATAGGTCCAGCCCCAGACCCGTTCGAGCAGCGTCGCCCGGGAGAACGCCACGCCCGGATGGCGCAGCAGGAAGGCGAGCAGATCGAACTCGCGGATCGTCAGGGACAGGTCCTGTCCTTCGCGGGTGGCCGTGCGGGCGGCCAGATCGACGGCGAGCCGGCCCGCCCGCAGCAGCGGGCGGCCGACCGGGCCAGGCGGGGGCTCCTGGGTGCGGCGCAGGACCGAGCGCACCCGCAGGACGAGTTCGCGGGGGGAGAACGGCTTGGTCACGTAGTCGTCGGCGCCCGTCTCCAACCCGAGGATCCGGTCCGATTCGGCGCCGAGCGCGGTGAGCATCACCACGGGCACGGGCCCCAGCTCGCGCAGCCGCCGACAGACCTCCAGGCCCGGTAGCCCAGGCAACATCAGATCCAGGACGACCAGGTCGGGCGGTGTTCGTTCGGCGGAGGCGAGTGCGCCCGGGCCGTCGGCGGCACGATCGACCTCGAACCCGGCCCGGAGCAGGTAACGGCTGACGACGTCGGCGACGGTGACGTCGTCGTCGACGAGCAGGACACGTGCCACCGCCTCACGGTAGACGCCGTGGGAGATCTTCCGCGGGGCGGACGGCTTCCCGTTCGGGATTCGTAATCTTCTCCGGCGGTCGCCCGATGGCCGGCCCACCGCCCGTGCGAGGCATCCCCGTTCCGTAAGAATTCCGGTCACGAACCGTGGCTAGCGTGCCGCGCATGCCCATCGTGAACACCGCCACGGACCCGGCCGGCCCCGCGACCGCAGCCGAGATTCCCGGCGGGATCGACGTCGTCCTGCCATGTCTGAACGAGGCGTCCGCGCTGCCCTGGGTGCTCTCCCGACTGCCGGCGGGCTATCACCCGATCGTCGCCGACAACGGCTCCACCGACGGGTCGGCCCGGCTGGCTCGCGCGCTCGGCGCCGAGGTGGTGACGGTGGCCGAGCGCGGCTACGGAGCGGCGGTCCACGCGGGTCTGCTCGCAGCGCGGGCGCCGGTGGTGTGCTGCTGTGACGCGGACGCCTCGCTGGACCCGGCCGAGCTGCCCCGGATGGTCGCGACGGTGACGGCCGGCGGCGCCGACCTGGTGCTGGGCCGGCGGCGTCCGGTGACGCCGAGGGCGTGGCCGGCGCACGCACGGGTCGGCAACGCGGTGGTGGCGGCTGCCGTGCGCCGGCGGTGCGGGACGGGCGTACGTGACCTCGGGCCGATGCGCGCCGCCCGGCGCACTGACCTGCTGGGCCTTGGGATCATCGACCGCCGGTTCGGCTATCCGCTGGAACTGCTCGTCCGGGCTGCCGCCGAGGGGTGGCGGATCACCGAGACGGACGTCCGCTACCACCCGCGGGCGGGCCGGTCGAAGGTCACTGGCACCGCGCTGGGCACCGTCCGGGCCGTGCGGGACATGACGGCGATCCTCCGGCGCCTGCCGTGACCGAGGCGCGACCCCCAGGTCGCGCGGGGACCCGCCACCTACCGGCAGCCGCCGACCGGCCACCGGACCCGTTCGGCCCGCCGGTTCTGATCGTGATCGCCAAGGAGCCGCTGCCCGGGCGGGTCAAGACCCGGCTGACACCGCCCTACGCGCCGCAGGAGGCGGCCAGGCTCGCCGCGGCCGCGCTCGCGGACACCCTGGACGCGGTGGCCACCGCGAGCCGGACGCTGGGGATCCGGCCTCTGGTCGTCCTCGACGGTCACCCAGGCCCCTGGCTGCCCCGGGAGTTCGCCGTGCGGGCGCAGGCCGACGGGCCCTTCGACGCCCGCCTCGCCGCGGCCTTCGACGCGGTCCGTGGCCAGCCGGCGCTCCTGGTCGGGATGGACACCCCACAGATCAGCCCGGCCGGACTGCTCCAGGCCGCGGCTCACCTCCGCCGGGACACCGACGCCGCGCTCGGCCGGGCGCAGGACGGCGGATGGTGGGCGCTGGGCCTGGGCGCCGCGGACGGCGACCTGGTGCGCGGGGTGCCCACCTCCAGACCCGACACCGGCGCCCGCCAGCACGCCCGGCTGCGCGAGGCCGGCCTGCGGGTGGCCGATCTGCCGGTGCTGCGGGACGTCGACACGGCCGCCGACATCGCACCGGTAGCGACCCTCGCCCCGCACAGCCGGTTCGCGACCGTCGCCGCCGATCTCGGCTCGTGGTCAGCGAACCCGGCCGGCGCCCAGGAGACCACGTGACGGCCCCGGCTGTGCCGACCGCGCGCGGCGCCGGCGTCGCCTCCGACGCGACCACGTTCCGTGACGTGGCGCCCGGCTGCCCGGTACCCGGCGGAACTTTGGTCGACGACTCGGCGATCAGCGGTGTCGCGGACGGTCAGGCGGCGGTGCGCGGTGACCTGGCCGCAGGGCCTGCGACCGGTGGTGACCCGGGCGGCGTGTCGGCGGGCCAGCTCTACGAGCTGGCGCTGCGCGCGCCCGCCGCGCGGCTGTGGGCCCGAGGCCCCGACGGTCGCCGGCCCGTTCCCGTCGACCTGTGGCGGGGAGATCTGGCGCCGGGCGACGAGGTGCTGCTCGACGCCTGCCAGGGACCGACGCTCGACGTCGGCTGCGGCCCGGGACGGCTGGCCGCCGCGCTCACCCGCGGCGGCGTGTCCGCCCTCGGGATCGACGTCACCGAGGGCGCGGTGCGGCTTGCCCGGCGGGCCGGGGCGAAGGCGCTGTGCCTGGACGTGTTCGGTCCGGTCCCTGGCGTCGGATGTTGGCGGGAGGTCATCCTGGCGGACGGGAACATCGGCATCGGCGGCGATCCGGTCCGGCTGCTGCACCGCGCACGGGCGTTGCTGGCCGGGCACGGCCGGATCCTCGCCGAGGTGGAGGGCCCGGGCCGGCCAACCCGGGTCTATCCCGCCAGACTGGAGTGCGCGGGCCTCACCAGCGTTCCGTTCGGCTGGGCCACGGTGGGCGTGGACGGCATCGGGCCGCTCAGCGGGTCCGCCGGGCTGCGCGTCACCGCGGTGACCGCCCGGGCCGGTCGGTACTTCGCCGTGCTCGAACCGCGCGCCGAAGCATGACCGCCGCGGCGACGGACCAGATCGCTCCCAGCACGGTCAGCAGGTTGCGGCCGTAGGGCAACGGGTCGACCGACGGGTTCGCCGGATGACCGACCCGGCCGGACCACAGCGGGAAACTGGCCAACGCGATCGAGGCGGACACGAACGACGCGGCCTGGACCACCGACCGGTACGGGTGCGCGACGAGCCGGCTCAGCAGGACGCCGAGCACGGCGGCGGCGGGTGCCACGAGCACGTCGTGCCCGAGCAGTCCCCCCAGCAGCCAGCGCAGCGTGTGTGCCGGGTGGGTGGCCCTCGGATGCGTCATCAGGCCGGCGATCCCGTAGCCGGCCACGGCCAGACCGGCAGCTGCCACGACGACCCGGACGCGGGCGGCGGCCCGGACCGCGGTGACGGCCCGAGTGGCCGCGTGGGGCCGGGGCGGATCGTGCCGGACGTGATCATGCCGGCCGGCGGGGTCCGGCGGATCGGAGGGATCGGAGGGATCGGCGCCCGGCGGGCGGTCCGTGGGCGGGTGGCTGGTCACAGCATCACCACTCGGTGCAGCCACTTCGTCTGCAGGACGCCCGGCCGATCCGGGGCGATCAGCCGGGCCGGGTAGCCGTGGTCGAGGGCGAGCGCCTCACCGCCGAGCCGGGTGGCGATCAGCGTCTTCGGATCCCGGGCATGCGGAGGACGCACCACGCTGGTCCGGTAGCCGCCGCGGCGCTCCAGCGACTCCACCCGCACCGTCGCGTGCGCCGGTACCCCGGCGCGATCGAGCAGGTCGGCGAGGCGCACGCCGGTCCAGGTGGCGTCCGCCGCCCAGCCCTCGACACAGGTGATCGGCAGTCGCACCGTGACCACGCTGGACGCGTCCAGCTCCGTCAGCGACAGGGAGAACGACCGGGGGCCGACCACCTCAAGCCGGTAGCTACGGTCGCCCGCGGTGGCGAGAACCCCGGCGGCCTGCGCCGTCCGGTTCACCGGTAGTCCCTGCGGACCGATGCCGGGCTTGCGCGGGGCGAGCAGCACGGTATCGCCGAGACCCGGCACGAACTGCCCGGCGGTCGTCACCGTGATCACTCCGGCGGCCGCGCCCACCGCAAGTCCGAACCCGCGCCGGGACAGCCCGTCGCCGGCCGCTTCGGGGCGGCTGAGCCGGTCGGTCAGGTGCGCCCGCGCCGCCCGGTCCCGGCCGACGTTGGCACGTACCACGGCGATCTTCGCGGCGACGTGCACGATCAGGGCGCCGATGGTGATCCAGGCGACCCAGTAGTGCGTGACGGTGAAGAAGAACCCGAACGGATACCACTGTGCGATGTTGGCGATCCCGGTCACCAGCTGGAAGATCGCCCCGGCTATCAGCGGGACGACCGAGATCCGCTCGGCCGCGTGCGCGACGCCACGCACCGGCGGCCATTCCCACAGCCGCGGGTACACCGTCCACAGTTTCGCCAGCAACAGCGGCACGCTCACCAGACCGCTGGTCACATGCAGCCCCTGGGTGAACCGGTAGAGCCAGACCGGCCGGGACGGCCAGTCCAGCCAGCCCGGCGGATGCTGCATGAAGTGGGACACGATCCCCGTCACGAACGCTGTGCCGAACGTGACGCCGAGCCAGATGCCGAGCAGCGACGCCACCCGCGGATCGTGCAGGCGGCTGGTGAAAGCCTCGGGCCGCACCGGCCCGAGGCGCGGCCACCGTACTCGCGCCGTCCGCCGAAGGGACACGGGCCGTAGAGGGGACGCCAGCCGTCGCAGAGACGCCGGGCGTCGAAGGTGCACCGGCCGCCGTCGGTCGCGCAGGTCCATGTCCGGACGGTAAGTGGGCCGATCTTCCGAAAGACCTGATCGTTTCCTTACGATCCGCGGATGCCGCGCCGGCTCGGCGTCCGCGGCCGATCCGGCCCGGCAGGCTCGGATCCGTGGCCGTCCTCTCGAATCTGCGCAAGCGCGACTCGACCCCGCATCCGTGTCCCGCGATGCCGCGGCCCGGCGACGCGTCGAACAGCGAGCGCCACTCGTCGACACCCGCCCGGTCCCGGACCGCCGGACGTTACCAGCTGATCGGCGCCGGCGCGCTGCTGGCGGGAGCCCTGGCACTTGAGGCGGCGGTGATCGCGCAGCCGGGCCCGCTGCCGGGCGGCCCGGCGGTTCTCTACCTGGTTCTCGGCTGGTGGGCCGTGGCCGCCCTCGCGGTGGCCGCGCTGGTGCGGGCGGCGCCGCGGCGCGGCATGCTCCTGCTGCTGGTGGCCGGGGCGGTGGCGGTCCACGTCCTCGCCGTCACCTCAGGGCCGAGGATGAGCGATGACCTGTACCGCTACGCGTGGGACGGCAAGGTGTCCAGCGCCGGCATCGACCCGTACCGCTACGCGACTGATTCCCCGGCGCTCGCGTCACAGCGGGACCACTGGCTGTGGCCCGACCCGGCCGGCTGTGCCCGGCTTGACCGGCGGCCCGGGTGCACGAGGATCAACTATTCGACGGCGCACACGATCTACCCGCCGGTCGCGCAGGCCTACTTCACCGCCGTGCACTCTCTGCCGGGCCCGCCCCGCGAGCACCGTCTACAGCTTTACGCGGCGCTGCTGTCACTGTCGACGACCCTGCTGCTGATCCGGGTGCTACCTCGATTCGGCCGGCATCCGGGCCTCGCGGTCGCCTACGCCTGGGGACCGTCCGCCGGACTCGACGTCGGGATGGACGCCCACGTCGACATCCTCGCCGTCCTCGCCGCCACCGCCGCGCTGGCGCTGCTCCGCCGACCCGGGCCGGCCCCGGTCGCGACCACCGGAGGTGACCCGGACGGATCGCACCAGGGTGGCTTCCCGAGGGCCCGCCCGCGTGGTCAGCGCGTGCCGCTGGCCGCGGGTGCGCTGCTGGGCGCCGCCGTGGCGGTCAAGCTCTATCCCGCGCTGCTGATTCCCGCCGCCGCCCGGCGACGGGCCGTGGTCGTCCTCGCGGCGGCCGGGGTCGTGGTCCTGTCCTACCTGCCGCACGTCGCTGTGGTCGGCACCGCGGTCGTGGGCTTCCTGCCCCGGTATCTGAGCGTGGAGGGCTACAACGAAGGGCACCGGTTCCTGCTGCTCGGCCTGCTCGGCCTGACCGGAACGGCGGCGAAGGCCGTAGCCGTGGCCGTGGTCGGATCCGTGGCACTCGTCGTCTGGCGCACCGATCCGGCCGGGGTCCCGGTCGAACGCGCGGCCCTGTGGGTGCTCGGCACCGCGTTCCTCGTCGCCACTCCGGCCCAGCCCTGGTACGGAATCCTGCTGGTGGTCCTCGCCATCCTCGCCGGACGCCTGGAATGGATCGCGGTCGCCGTCGGCCCCTACGTCCTGTACATGGCACTGTTCCGGGACCTCGCCGTCGCCGACCTGTACGCCCGCCCCGGCGGCTACGTCCTCGGCGCCGTGATCGTCGCGCTCATCGCGCTGGCCCGCCAGATGGCCCTCCTTGACAGGAGTCCCCGGTTCAGGTCGACGACGCCCAGCGCCTACAGGACGTCCAGAGCGAGGAGAGGCCCTAAAGATCGTCATATCGTGCGGGAGTTGGCCAGAGAGTCGATGACCCACGATGTGCGGGTCGCCGCCCTGCGCATGTATGCCGCGTTCAATGCCCATGATCATGCCGCCGCAGAAGAGATCTTCACGGCGGATTTCTACAGCCATCCACTGGGCACCACGGGCCCACAGAGCATCACCCGAGCGTGGCAACGTCTCCACGAGATGTTCCCAGACGCCCAGGTCGTGATCGAGGACATGGTCGTCGAAGGAGACACCGCTGCTGTCCGCACCAGCGTGCGTGGCGTCCCAGACCGGCAGCCACCGACCATGCTGGAGATTTTCCGCGTGCGAAACGGGCGCATCGCTGAACTATGGGGCCTGTCATCCCTGCGACGTGACCCCTGAGGCTTCCTCGCGGACGCCTCACCGCCCGCGGATCGATTGCTGTCTTCCTGCATAACCCGCCACCGAGGCCACAGCTGCCCATACGGCCTTCTCGGAGACGACCCCCCACTGCCTTTGACCTCCGTGGGCAACCTCGCCAACCGGCTGGCCGCACTGGGCGACCAGCTCGCCAACAAGGGCGAACTGCCAGCACGAACTCGCTATCCTCGCCCGATCCCTACACCTGGAGCGCTGCTCAGATAGACACGAACTCCCAGGACCGGCCGCACATTGACAACCGATCCCTCCAAGAACTAGGTCAGGTCCGTCAGGTTCACCGCGTCGGCCAGGGCTCGGGCGCCGACGTCCGAGAGATGCACACCGTCGCCTGCGTCGAACTGGCGGGCCAGGCGGGTGGGATCGTGCGGGGCGGCCACGGCGGCGGCGAAGTCGGCGGCGGGCCACTCGTCCTGCGTGGTGACGGTGTGGTTGACGGACTGACGGATGTCCTCGTTGCCGTCCGCGCGAAACGATGCGTACACGCTGGCGCCGAACGGGGTGATGGTGCCCAGAATGGCCTGGATACCGTGGTTGCGGGCCCGGTCGGCCAGCGTGAAAAGCCCCTGGGTGATGTCGTCGGCGGACGGGTGGTCTGGTCCTGCGATGTCGTTGATACCAGCCATGATCACCACATGGGTTGCTTCGGTGATGCCGAGCACGTCCCGGTCGAACCGGTCGATCATGGACGGCCCCACTCCCGGTTTCAGCAGACGATTCGCACCGATACCCGCGTTCAGCACGATGGCATCTCCGATTCCCGCGGCGATCAGCCGGCGCTGCAGGTGGTCGGGGTAGCGCTGCTCGCGGTCGACGGTAGTTCCATCGCCGCGGGTGATCGAATCGCCCAGGGCAAGGACTGTCGGACGTTTCGCTGGCGCGTCCGTGAGAACCCGGGTGATCCAGTAGAGCGAGGGGAAGGTTTCGGCGTCCGTCATCGTGGACCGGGATCGTTGGTCGCCGGGCGCGACGCCGCCGGTCCGCTGCGCGGAGTGCAGGAAGGCACCCGGCCGGGCGGCTCCCGCGGTGAAGCAGCTGACCAGCAGGTCGGCGCCGGCAGCGGTCGGCAGGTCGACCGGGTCGCTTGTCACTGTCTCACCGGGCGGGATCTCCCAGCGTGCGCGGCCATGGCGGAGAACGGGCAGGACGGCCCCGGCCGGGCCGTCGCTCACCGTCACCCCCTCGAACACCAGGGGCGTGCGCCCGAACTCGTTGCTCAGTACCAGCCGCAGGGCCGTACCTCCGCGTCGCAACCGGATCGACTGCCGCACCGTCTGGCCGGCGAAGACGCGGGGCTGCGGGACGAACGGGGGCGTCTCGTCCGGATCGGCCAGGGCGGCGAGATGGGCGGTGGTCCATGGGCCTGCCATGGGGCTCCCCTCGATTACCTGAGAGTCGACAACCATCGATGACGTCGATATCTATCGAACACTACGATACCTGTCGGCGTAGGGCGGTCGGTGTCTTAGGCTTGGCAGGTGGACACGACGATCGATGACCGGCATCCGCCGGCTGCGGACCTGCGGTTGTCGACGGTGCTCGCGGCCCTGGCCGATCCCGCTCGCCTGGCCACGGTCCGCGCCCTGGCCACCGTCGGTGATTCGCCCTGCTCCGAGCTACACCACACCACGGGGCTACGGATCAGCCGCTCGACGTTCTCGCATCACCAGCGCATCCTGCGCGAAGCCGGGATCATCCGTGAGCGGATCCACGGGGCCCAACGCATCCTCAGCGTCCGCCGCGACGACCTGGACACCTGCTTTCCAGGACTTCTGGGCGCCATCCTCGACACCTCCGACGCGCTGCTCGGCGCGCCCTGAGCGGAGAGGCCCCCTCGGTCACGCACTCTCCGTTCCGGCCCCGGGGCGGGGTCGGGTTGGTGGCGAGCCGCCAGGCGGCAGCCAGTGCCTATGTCACTGCCGCAGCTCACGGTTCTGCCGTTCAAGTTCACGCAGCCGCGCGCTTTCATCCGCGGTCGGCGGTGGCGCCTCGTCGGCGCGGGCCCGCCGGTAGGTCGCGACCCAGGTTCCAAGCGTACCTTCCAGGATGCCGAGTTCCCGTGCGACATCGGAGATCGCACGGGATGTCTCGATCACCATCCTCACAGCTTCTTCCTTGAACTCGGCCGAGAATTTCCCACGCTTACGCGTCAACTATCCCTCCTTCCGTGATGCCCCTATTCTAGTAGGGGGCACTGTCCGGAAGAAAAGAGGCACCTCACCGCGCCGTCCCGGCTGACTCCCTCGCCCCGCCGGATCACCCACCCGCGGCCCGTCAGACGCCTCACCGTCGGGGTCCGGACGGGACGGGTCTTCTCCGACGACCGTCCGAACAGCATCCGGGACAGCACCGCAACCTGCTCGGACAACCGCGAGATCCGCTCTTCGGTCTCCACCAGCCGCGCCTCGGCCCGCTCGGCACGCCCACGCCAGTACGCCACCTCGGTGACGTCATCGGTGACAGGAACAACAGGCACGCCAACCAGGACGCACCACCAGCACCCTCGATATCAGGAACTACGCCAGACGTATCACGAAGAGCCCACAATCCCCGCAGGCCACCCCTCGGCCACTCCGCCCGACTCACGCCACAGCCACGACACCGCCACAGGACGGAACCAGGCGCCCCACAGCATCACCGAATACTTACGCCGGAGTTTTTTGAGCGTTTCATAATTACCATTACGATAACACAAGGCGCGCCATATTACGATACTCGGTTTCCCTCACGGCTCCACCCCCACAAACCCCGCCAACTCCGCCAGCCCTGAAGACCGTGCCCGCCGCACACTCGTCGCGTCCAAGAGATCCCGCAAGACATGGTGGGCCAGCTTCTGATGACGCAGCCACTCCGGGGTAAGCGTGCGGATATCCTGCATCGCCCAGATGGCCCCGGCGTAGTCCCGCGTCGCCGTCCGGGCTTCGGCGAGCGCCAGCAGGTGACGGGTCCAGGTGGGCAGGGGCAGGTTGTCATCCCGCTCGATGCCCCGGGCCAAGTGCAATGCGTGGGGCGCATCCCCGGCCGTCATGGCGTTCTCCACCGCCATCGTGTCGACGCTAGTGGGAGAGAAGGCGGCCCAGTAGCGGGCGAAGTCGAGGCGCTCATCAGCCACCCGCACGGACGAGGCCCTAGCGATGGACAGGAGTTCCGCCGCCCGGGCCGGGCGATTGTTGCGGGCCGCCGCCGCGGACGCCCCTTTCAGCAGCCGTCCCCACACCGCCAGATGCGTCGGGGTGGCGGATGACAGCTTGGGTTCGATGGCCTCGGCCGCCCGCACCGCGGCCTCTTCGGCGTCGGTGAAGCGCCCTTGCCGGATGAAGGCCCAGCGGTAGCGGTCCACCGCGGAGGCCGCCAGCACCGGGTCATCTGCGGCTTCGGCCGAGGTCACCGCCTGCCGCACCGCCTCGCAGGCCAGGTCCTCGTAGCGCAGCTGCATCAGGACCGAGGCCGTCGTCATGAGCGCCTGGGACAAGAGCCGTCGGGTCTCCCTCCCCGTCTCGTCGTCCCCGGCTTCCACCGCTACGGCCAGGTCTGCCGTCAGTTCCGGCAGGGCCGCGATCACTTCCCCATAGCGAGACTGATGGTAGGCGCGGGTCATACTCAGCAGCCGCTGCCGCAGGACCGGCAGGGCGGGCAGGGCGGGCGGCTCTCCAGCCGGGGTCGGGGACGCCCCCGGCACCAACATCCGCCGCAGCGGCAAGACTTCCAGGTCCGAAGCTTCCATGACCGGCTCCTCCTGCGCTTCCAGCAGCGCCGACGTCGGGACGTTCAAGGCTCGTGCCAGAGCGTGCAGTGACCCCAGCCGGACCCCGTCCTTGGCTCCTGCCTCCAGTTTGCAGACCAAATCCACCGACAGGCCAGCCGCTTCCGCCAGCTGCGCTTGGGTCATCGACCGCCGCCGCCGGATCTGCGCCAACCGCGAGCCCAGTGCCATCTCATCCATCCGGCGTGCCCGCCTCCCATGTCCTGGACGTAGCGTCAGGACCGTTACGGTGCGTAATCCCATCATAGGGTTTGCCGTCCGTTCCCGGACCCATTCCACCCGTCCCAGGATTTGCCCTGCGTGTCCAGGGGTTTGGCGGCGGTATCCCGGACGCGCACGGGTCAAACCGGACGAATCCGCCGCCCCTGGGAAAGGCGCGTCCCTATGACAGCCGCAAGACCTTCCGCCTTCGGCTACATCGCCGTCCAACATGCCGATGAGACAGAAATCGACGAGCACCTCGACCAGCTCACCGCGTATGCAGAGGCCGAAGGCTTCCACCTCGTGGAGGTCTACGTCGACCGCCGCATCATCCCGGGCAGCCTGCTCCGGCCTGCTCTCGAAGTACTAATCACCCAGCTGAAGCAGCATGAAGGCGCCCGGGTGCTCGTACCCACCCCGGACCACCTGTCACCGGCCGCCAGCGTCCGCACCGCCATCCTCTCCCACCTGCATGCCTTGGGTGCCGCCGTGGTGGTGACCGCGTGACCGCCCACCCCTGCGCCCCCGATCCCGGCCTTCATCCGCTGGCCCAGATCCGGGCTGCCCACGGCTGGAGCTACCAGAAGCTGGCTCGCCTCATCGCCCACCGCGCCCGCAGCTATGGCGACGGCATGGCCGCCGAACGCCAGAAGGTCTGGCGGTGGGAGCACCGGGGCGTCACACCCGACCGCCTCACCCAGCGCTGCTTGGCTGATGTCCTCGGTGTGCCGCATGACCACGTGACCAGCCACCCCTGGCCCGCCTGGCTGCCCACGGCCGACCCCGCCCCTTGCGCCCAGGAGATCCAGGCCCTGCGGCGCCATCTGGCGGAGGCGCGGGCGGCACTGGAGGGGATGAGGAAGGCGGTGCGGTAGCGGCGGATTGATGATGAGAGTTGAGGCCTGGAGGCGGTCGAGAGCGGCTGTCCCGCCAGATGGCCTGTCCTGTCGCTTTAAACAAGCGGCTTGACAAGCGCCACAGGATGGATCACTGTACCGAATGATAGTAATGGTCTATCGCGGGGGCGTGGGCAGTGGTGTCAGGCGGCAAGCAGGCGTGAAACTCAACATTTTCTCTATTCCGACCGAGGGTGTGGCGGCTCTCAAGGTGAAGATCGGGGACGTCGGGCTCAAGGTCATCCATCAGGGCGAGATGTCGGGATGGCAGAGCACTTTCTACTTCCTTGAGAATCCGGAACCAGCCCCGATCCCGTGGGTTGAGACGTACGCAGAGTACTTTGAAGACGATAATTTTCCTATGAACCTCATCTACTTCTCCGCGTACATCTTTGAAAAAAATTACAAATGCTATGCCCTGAGTTACGGCAAGGCGCATTTCTATATCCGCCAGTTTTGCGATCACGACTTTGGTATTGAGATTGTTAAGCGAATTGGTGACGATAGTAACACGCTTCAGACCTCCGTGCGTCGTTTCAATAGCAAACGCAAGAAGCAGATCAGAAGCCTAGCCCGCGGAACGGCCCTGGATCTGGAAAGTGGAGAGGCCGTCGAGTACCTCCAGACAGAAATAGCGCTTGACTACCAAGCGCAGTTCGGGCGCTCTGCGAAGTTCGGTTCCTCGATTCTCCTCAACGCACCAATCGAGAGAGAGGGCATCGGCGATCTATTCGATAATATCGATGATGCCCTTACGCAAGAAGCTCGATTCACGCTGCCTCGTACCACCACAATCACAGACCCCGATGAAGTTGCCCGCTACGATGCCCTTCTTCTCGGAGCCATCACCGGCGGGAGCGAAGACGCTCAGTTCACTCATGAGGGCCACGACGTCGTAGGGGTAGATTTTGTCTTCCGGGGAAACGAACGATTTACGCTTACCTGTCGTGGATACAAGAAGCTTGAAGTTGGCGACGGTGAACTTGGAATAGAAGACTTGCGAACCTACATACAGGAGCAAGGAATCCCCAAAGATAAGATCCTGGACATCCGCTTGCGGGTGGAAAACGAAGGCCAAAAGCCATACTCCGGCACGCTCAAGGCGTCGCTCGACTTCGTGGTTGATGGCGAAAATGTCATGCTGACCCAGGGCCGCTGGAGGAGTTTCAATGAAGATTACCTAGACCAACTGCACGCATCAGTTGATGGTATCTTTCTTGAAGCCACTGAACCAGAGTTTGAATACATCATCGGCGAAGAGGGCGCCTTCAACGAAGCAGCTGGTAAGGTCGGGTACGTCAACGCTGACAAGGATTTCTCGGTAATCGCAACGAGCGCCTCAACCCAAGTTGAAGCCTGGGATCTTCTGCGTGAAAGTACCGTGTACGCCGTGAAGCGCGGCCCAGCTCAGAAGGTTGGGTATGTCTGCGACCAGGCAAATAACACGCTTGAGATCATCCGCAATAACGCCAATCTCAAGAAGCTGGACCAGGAGGTCAAGGCTTACTGTCTGTGGTTTATCTTCGCTCGTATGACTCCCATCTCTAAGATCTCAGAAATTGACTCCATCATTCTCAAGCAGAAGATCGATGATTGGGCGAGGCGGTGCAGGGAGCTGGGTATTGAGCCGAGGCTCAAGTTCTCCAGGTGTCCCGCTAGAATCCGGAGCCGCGCTAAGAAGCACGTTTAGACCCTCGGGCTACGATCTAGCGGCCGGCGGCAGCCGGTAGCCGTTCTTGTGAAACGCATCGTCAAAGCCGAAGATGAACTCGTCCTGGTACTGATGGGCACGCACCATCACGAGCGAGTCCATAAAAGACGGGCCGCCCTTGTCTTGGATCAGGCGCGCGATAACCAGATCGTAGGTTGATGGGCGGCATGAATAAAATCAAGGTCACCGGCTTTGTAGCGTTCAACGACACTGCGGGCGACCAAGGCGGCTTCGCGCCTTCTGATCTTCTTGCCGATAGCATTCAGAGATTCGGCAAAGACCCACACGTCCGACCCTCAAAAGCTGCTTGCATACCTTCTTCAAGGATGAGATGAGAAATCAACATCTCCAGCTATCCGAAGCTCTCTTCACCAGCCGCCGCTACTTCGATGCGGCCATCTCGGAACATGGCTGGGGCGGGCTGCCGGGTTCACCTGCCGCAGACGATGCCGAGTCCGCCGGACGGAAGTTTGGGCCCGGCGGAGACTGGAGTTCTGGCCTGCTCGGGGAGGCCGTTGGCTACAGCTGCATCTATCTTTTCACGGCTGCCCGGCAGGTCAGTAGCCTCGGTAAGCTGTTCCTCTACGCCGAGACCGACGAGCGAGCGTGTCACGCCAACTGTGTAAGCCGGAGGTGTACCAGAATCGATCTACCTTAGATCGGGTAGGTCGGAAAAGGACACCGAGTGGCACAGAGCATGAAAATCCGGGCGAACGAGCAGGCCGCGGCGGAGAAGATCGCCGGGGCTTTCAGCCCGGAAACGATCGACGCGTTGGTGAAAGACGCGAAAGCGACGGGTACCCCGATCGTAACTGGTCAGGTGCCGGCTTGATCTTTGGTTAGCTGGTTGCGGGCATCCAGGGGCGGCCCTCGGCGAGTTGGAC
>NZ_JALKFZ020000155.1 GCF_023243075.1 Frankia sp. AiPa1
CCCTCGCGCAACAACCCGTAGATCGAGTTCGCCAGCGACGCCTCACCGCAGAACCGGGTCACCGGACGTCACGGTGACGGTGAGACCGCCGTCGCAGGGATGAATCATCCGACACCGAAGTGGCCAACAAGGCAGGAGCCGGCCAGTTGCCGAGTGGCCAACAAAGCCATCTCGGCAGTTCAGGCTGGCCAGGTAGATCCGATCCCTACACCTGGGCGGATCGTTCCAGATCCTCGATACTATGTAGTATGCTATAGTAGATAGTGCTGGCCAAGTCGTTCTCGAACATCGCTGGCGAGGAGGAGTCATGGAGGCCGATGCCCCATCCGGTGAGTGGTCAGGCACTACTCTGGAGGACTGCCCTACACGAGTGGAAGGCCCACAGCACTGGGTCGAGTTGTTTCGCGAGGCCTTCGGCGGCGGGTCGTACGCCAGTGTTGCCCGACTACATCGGCTGACCCATCCCGATTACCGGGCCGTCCAACCTCAGACGCCCGACGCGATCGGTCCCGAGGGCTTGCTCGACTTGTTCTCCCGGCTCTACGCGCTGATACCCGATCTTCGCGGCGAGGTGCTTACCGCGAACGTCTTCGCCGGCGGCGTGTATATCGAGGTGCGGCTCAGCGGGACCCTGGGTGGTCGTCCGATTACCTGGGACGCCTGCGACCGGTTCTGGTTCGCCGATGGGCTGGCCGTTGGCCGGGTAACGTATCTTGATCCGACGTCGCTGTTCTCCGCGGTCGTCCGCCGCCCCTGGGTGTGGCGACGATGGTGGCGTTCCGGGCTGGGCAGCCCGCGTCGGCGGATCGCCAAGAAGCTCCGTCCCGCCACACTGGAAGCAGCGTCGAGATGAGCGCCCTCGGCCTGCGGCTGCGCCGAATTCCCGTCGAAGCGAATAAACGGATCTTCGCCGCGTTGCGCTCCTCCGCGGCTGACACGGTCGTCGACCTACCTGTCGAGCACGGCGACTTCGCCAGCCTTCGGCGCCACAAGCACTGCCTGCTGGTGAGCTACCGCCGCGACGGGAGGCCGATAGCCCAGCCGGTCTGGCCTGGATACGACGGCAACCGCGTCTACGTCTGGACCGAGGTTCAGGCGTACAAAGCCAAACGCCTCCGCCGCAACCCGGCCGCACTGATCGCCCCCTGCTCGTTTCTTGGAAAGCCGCTCGGCCCACCGATTGCCGCAACGGCACGCGTTCTTACCGAGGACGCGGAGCACGCCCATGCCGAGAAGATCATCCGGACACAATGGGGCTGGAAACGCCGGACCTTCGAGCGGATCTCCCGCCCGCTGACCGATGTCGTCTATGTCGAGCTGGTCCCGGCCTAGATGGCGACAAGGAGAATGAGCCCGTGAGCCCCCGCAAGACCGACACGCGTGAACGCATGCTGGCCAGCACCGCGGCGCTGGTCCGCGAACGTGGCGCATCGGCGACCAGCGTCGACGACATACTCACACACAGCCATGCGCCTCGCGGTTCGGTCTATCACCATTTCCCTGGGGGCCGAGCACAGCTGATTGAAGAGGCCCTCGACCTCGCCGGAGCCACGGTTGGCGAAATCGTTGTGCGTGCCGGCGACAGGACACCGTCGCAGGTCTTCGACGCCTTCATCGCGTCCTGGCGGTCTACTCTGGTCGACAGCCAGTACCGGGCAGGCTGCCCGGTACTGGCTGTCGCGGTCGAGTCGAACGACAACGCTCCCCAACTCACCCACGCGGCCGCCCGCGCCTTCGCAAGTTGGCAGACAGCTCTGGCCGAACTACTACACCACCACGGTGCCACCCCAGTTCGGGCCCGACGCATCGCCACGCTCGTCGTCGCCTCGGTCGAGGGCGCCGTCGTCCTGTGCCGCGTCGAACGCAGCCCGCGCCCCATCGATGACATCGCCCGTGAGCTCCGCCCGCTGATCTCCCAGGCGGCAAAGCCGGAGACGGACTCGCCCGTCTGACCAACACGGCCGAGTCGGGCCGGTCTCTCCTCCTCCCCCAAATGGAAACGCCGGCTCCGCGTGCCAACCCGGCTACGCCGGAGCCTCGTCACCCGCTAAGGCCGGGGGCGGTGCCGCGCGGATAGATGCCTTCTGCCAACGGCACGGCTACTCCGGCCGCACCGACCCGGCCGTCCCGATCGACCGGCTCCGCCCCCATCTGCTGTCCGCCAGCGAGGGCACAGGGGCGGGCAGGGGCGTTCAGCTTCCCTGAGATCGGCCTCGTCATCGCAGCAATCCTGATCAGCGAGATGGCCGAGATCGCCGAGATGGGGTAATCATTCAGCCGGTGTGTTGAGGGTTCCGGTTCGTGGCATGGCGTGATGGCCCGGCTGGCGGGTTGCCTCCGGGGGGTGTTGTGGTGGTTGGGGCTGGTCAGGCGGGGGCTGTGGAGAAGTTCGGGATCCAGGGCTGGCGGTGAACACCCGGCGCAGGGTGGTCATCAGGTCGTGGCCGTGTTTGGCCGCGGTGTGCGGGTAGCCGAGGATCGTGTACCGGTCCTGGGCGACGGTTTCGCTGGTGAGCCGGCCGGAGATGTTCTGCTGGATCTTCGCGGGGCGTAGCGCGCGTTCGGCGTCGTTCGAGGTGGGCGGGATCGCCGGGTCGGTCAGGAACCGCGGGACGTCGTCCTGGCGGGTGTCGAGGGTCTCGAGCAGGAGGCGTGCGGTGCGCTCGCCGGGCGTGTGCCGTGTTCGGCGGGGTCGTCCGGGTCGGCGGGGTCGTCGGGGTCGGCGGCGAACAGCTCGTGGTCGTAGAGGTGGTAGCGGTCGTGGACGACGACCGCGCCGGCGGCGGCGAGCTCGGGCGGCACGCGACCGCGTGCTGGTCGTACTGGGTGACCGTCACCGCGACGGTGGCGGTCTCCGCCCCCGACAGCCCCACCCGCAGCCCCTCATTGTGGCTCGCGGCTGGCGCCGCAGTGGCGTCCTGCGGCGCCGATGGGCAGGGGGGCGGCAATGGTTGATCCGGGAGGAGGCGGTAATGTGCAGCTCGAGGTACCTTGGGCCGGAATGATGTTGGCCTCGGTCGGCGATCGGGTCGTGCCGGTGCGCCCGGTCGGACCCGGCCGGCTGCGAGGTGGTCGCGCCGGCTCCGGGGATTCCGGACACGAGGAGTGAGCCAGCCATGAACACCGAGGGATCCGTCAACTCCCGGATCGTCGACCCGGCCCGCCTCCCGTTCGCGTACCAGGACGCGCTCAACGCCGGGGATGCCGACGCCGTCCTCGCGCTGTTCCACCAGGATGCGACGATGCGCACCTTCAACGGCGAAGTTCTCACCGACCGGGAGGCGCTGCGCGCTGAGGCGGTCCAGTCGATCGCGGCTCAGGCGCGCCTGACCAACAAGCCCAGGTCCACCCTGATCGGGGGCGACACGGCCCTGATTATCGTCGATTGGAACCTCGGGGCGACGTTACCGGACGGCACCCGGATCTCGCCGACGGGAACGACGACGGCCGTCGCCCGCCGGCCAGCCGACGGGTCGTGGCGATTCGCCGTCCTCAACTGTCAAGGGGAAGTTGGATCTCCGCAGTGGCGGACAGCGGAACTGCCCGCTGGTGGACGGTAGAATTCCCCAGGCGTTCAGCGCGACCGCCTTTGAAACACGCTGACCGCCGAGTCGGCGGCGGGCCACCGTACGCGGGCTACCTCACCCTGCATGGTCCCGGTCGGGTGCTGGCGGCCGGGACTCTCTGTTGCGAGTGCACGAATGGTGTCGACGCTCGCAGCGACTATGGTCGAGGGTCGACGTTCGCGGGGAGCGGAAGCTCGCGGTCCCGCCAGGCTCGCTCCCACTGCCGGGTGATCGCGGGGTAGACGATCAGGTAGCGGAACGGTGCGATGAGAGCCATGTACACCCGTCCGAACCGGCCGTTGGGCTTGACCAGGATTGCCATCCGCAGTTCGTATTCGCCGCCGCCGGTCGGCACCCACCCCAGGTGCATGACGGCGTGGCAGGTCTTGTTCGCCAGTTCGCGGACAGACTCGTTGTGGACCAGGTACACGGGGGTGAACGGGGCGCTGCTGGTGTCGGAGACGTCGGCGGTCCCACGGAGATCGCCTGGCAGGCGGTCATGAAGTGGTTGAACCCGCTTCCCGAGGCTCGTCGTGGGCTTGTCCCAACCGAGGAGGGCACCGAGCTTCCCGCGCACCGCGAACAGGAACCGGACCGCGCGGCGCTGCTTGGCGAATCCGCCGGCTGGCTGTATCGCGGCGAGTATGACGGGAAAGTCGTCCGGTCCGGCGCCGGGTGTGCGGAAAGACCACACGTCCTCGGTCCGAAAGTCGCGGGTGAACTCGTGGATCCGCCACGGCTGGTCGGAATGGGCTGTGCGGGGAATTTTCATGGCCGCTGCCACCCTCTCCTGGCCAGACGTCGTCCGCCACTCCCGTTACACGCTTTGCTTATACGACGAGGGAGCAATTGTAAAGACCTGTGGACGAGAGATCTTGACTATGCCGCGCCTTGAGCGCGACCGGTGCGGCTGGGTCGTTCGACGAGCTTGCCGTCCCAGAAGCCCAGCGCGCCGTCCCCGACCGCGAGCGTCGGGGCGAACATCCCCCGCCGGCTGCAGTCCCGCAGCAGGTCCGCCCACGAGCCGGTCGACTCCCGGTACCCGTCGACGACCGCGTCTTCGAGCTGTCGGCACACCGCCGGCGCCGCGTCGCCGGCTACAAAGTGCCCAAGCAGATCTTCGTCGTCGACGCCCTCACCCGCGCCGCACCGCGGATCAGCGCAGAACGAGCGGAGTCGGGTTGGTCACGACGACCGTGCCGTCCTGGATCTCGCCCTGGGTGGCCGAGTAGTTCCTGATGCGGGAATCGTACGACCACAGCGGCTGGGACACGAAGTCGATCGGAGCGGTGGCTCCGCCGGTGTCGAACGCCTCCTGGCGGTCGAGCCACTCCCGGATCTTCTCGGCGTCCGCGACACCCACCTCGGCGATGACGTCCGCGAGCAGCGTGACTCCGAGCCAGGCGTTGACCGCCTCCTGCGCGACCGTGTTGTCGATCCCGCCCACGCTCGGACCGAACTCGGCGACGTCCGCCGCGAACCCGTCGAGCACGGACCGCCCGAAGTCGAGGGCGACGACGTTCGCCTGCCCGAGCTCCGTCACGGTCCGGACGACCTCCGGCGAGAGAGCTCCGCTCGACAGGCCCCAGACCAGGTCCGTCGCGCCCGCCTCGACACACGTCCGGATCAGCGGTGCCACCTGCTCCGGGCCGATCGTCATCAAGACCGCGCCCGCGCCGCTCTGCCTGATCTGGGCGCAGGCGTCCACGAAGTTGGTGACCGCCGGGTCAAGATCGATCGATGTATGTTCGCGGTCCCCCCCTCCATAGGCATAGGCACCGTCCGACACCCAGGCGACGACGTTCCCGCTGGACGCCGGGAGCATCTCCGCGACAAGGTAGTACGACACGAGATAGGGCGCGAGGACGTAGATCCTGTCGTCGTCCCGGGCGGCCGGGCTCGCTCCCACGCTCGCCCAGGAGATCGTCTCCTGTTCCTCGAGTACCGGGACGAGGCTGTCCTCCAGCACACCGTCACTCCCGACGACCAGCAGGGCGCCCTTGTCGACAAGCAGCGTCCGGGCACAGGCCGTGGTTCCTTCCGGCGTTCCCTGGTCGTCGCACTCGACGATCTCGACGGGGCGGCCCAGGATTCCACCTTCCGCATTCACCTTCGCCGCGGCGATCCGAGCCGCCTGGCCGAGCCAGGGCTGGGAACCGGACGGGCCTGTCACGCTGGCAACGACACCGAGCCTGACCGGACCGTCGCCGCCGTCCGCCGAACCGTCGGCGCAGGCGACCGCCGCCAGTGCCACGCCCACCAGCACGGCCACCCGTCGGCGCCAGGGGGAGCCGCCAGCTCGGATTCGGCTCCTGGCCGCCCCCACCACCACGTCGTCAAACACTTCTGTCTCCCTGCTTCGGGACGGGGCCGCGTTCCGCCGGCGGGCGCCGCGGTTGACGCGGGTCGTCGGGACGTCTCTGACCTGATCAGCACTCGTTTGCAGCACAGCCGGTGGTTCCTGTGACCGGCCCCGAGCACACTGTCGAGGAGGTGAGGTCACCCGAGTCGTAGTGAGGCACGCTCAACGCCAATGGCGCACAATCGAGCGTGACCTGAGGGTGATTGAGGGTCTCCGAGCCTCTTCCTCCCTTCGGCGCAGAATTCCAGGAAGCACAAGGCGGCGCCTTCGCTGCTGTGAGCCAGGATTCCAACGTGGTTCATGCGTTCGCCCTCCCACCTACGTCTACGGACGCTCTGAAAGCTCGAGGACCCGGCCGTCGCCGAAGTCGACCTGGTCGATGCCGGTCAGCATCAGGACACCGAGACCGACGAACGTCAGCCCGGAAGCGACGAGGAAGGGGAAGAACAAGACGATCCAGATTCCCTGGAACAGGTCCGCGACGTAGACGTGGGTCAGGTCGTGCGGCCGGTAGAAGACGCGGACCCGGTCCCCCACGCCGTATTCGTTGGTCGTCGCGTACAGCACTTTTTCGACCCGTCGCTCGCCTGTCCGAGCGACGAAGTCGACCGTCGGGGTGTATTGCGTGTAGTGGTCGGGATCCTCGACGACATCGACGTCGACCACGGTACCGGTCGCGTAGTTGCCCTGGACGCGGAGCCAGACACGTTCCAGGAACGCTTTCATACTGGCGACGGCGCCCAGCACCAGGGTGCCACCGAAATAAATCATGATGAGGCATCCGACGACCTTCCCGATCAGCGCCATGTCGGGACGCCAGGCACCGGGCGGCCGAGACGGCCGAGGTCGGGTGGGGTGGTCGCGCTCACGTGGGAAACCTCCGGCAGTATTCGGCTGCGCGCCGTTCGAACTCCGACCGCGGCACGACGCCCGATCCCGGATCGCCGTCCTCGTCGTCGCGGCCGGTGGCGGTCAACACGGCGCTGCGGGCGGTCGACTCCAACTGGGACGCGGTGAAGACGAACGCCGCCTGGTCTCCCCGGTCGCTCTGGAGCCACAGCAGGTACGGGGCCCGCGGGTCCAGCGTCGCGGTCGCGGCGATCGGATCGTCGTCGGTGACCCGCCAGCCTGGCGGCGCCTCGAACAGCCGCAGCTTGGACACCGGCGGCGTGCCAGGGCCGGCCGCGACCGACCACCGGGCGTAGCCCGCCGGGTCGTCGACGTAGACGGTCCGGACCCGGTCGCCGGCACAGGGGACCATGTCAGCGAACACGACCCCGTCCTCCCGGTACAGGGCGAGGATCGGCGCCTGCAGTCGCGGATCGGCGGTCTGGCCGGCCAGCACCGTGAACCCACCGATCAGGAAGGCGGCCCACAGCAGCACCGCCGCGACGCCGACGACACGAGCGACCCGCCGAAGCCGCCGCTCGGGATCGGCCGGCTCCGACCGAAGGCCGAATGCCCACGACGTCGACTTCAGGGCGCGAGGTGTTCGCGGAACCACGCCGCGGCGAGCTGGTCGACCTCGGCCGCTTTGGGCAGCTGAGGTGCGGGTTCGGTGCCTGGCTCGTCGGCGAGGAAGTGCGCGAGGTCGGGAACGCTGCGGTGGTCCACGTGGACACCGCTGCGCTGCAGGTGGGCGGCGAGGCGGGTGGCGGGTACCTGGATGGCGTCGACGAGGTCGTCCGCGCCGGTCACGATCAGCACGGCGGGTGCGGGGGTCAGCGCGGCGATCTCGGCGGCACGCGCGGGGAAGTCGGTCCGGTCGGCGAACGCGGACGCCTCCGCCTGCCAATCGTAGGTGACCCCGTGGTGGACCGACAGCGCGTCGATGGTGTCCCGCAGCTGCACCAGCGGGTTGACGAGGACCGCGGCCTGAACCGGTAGGCCGCTTTCGAGCAGCACGAGCAGCGCGGCGGCGGCGCCGGACGACCCGCCGAGCACGCCGAGCGGGCCGCCGCCGAGGTTCAGGCGGGACCGCAGTTCGGTGAGTGCCGGTCCGACCTCGTGCAGCGCCCCCTCGATCACCGGCTGCTGGACGTTGAGCACCGGGTCGGCGAAGACGCGTCGCCGCAGCTCGTCCTGGCCGCCTTCGGGCAGCCGGGAGCCGGACAAGGGAAGTCCGAGGTAGACCCGCCAGGCGTCCAGTCCCCGCAGCGGCAGGGCGGACGCGAAGGCCCGTTCGGTGCGCGGCGCGTCCAGCAGGTGCCACGCCAGCACCGTCGGGGTGTCCGGCCGCGCTCCGCCATCGGGTGGCACCGCCACGAACGGCACGCCGGCGGCGACGTCGACGACGACCTCTGATGTACCCGTCATGAGACCCCTCCACATCGACTTGCACTGGACACTGTACAGCTTAATTGGACAGCGTACAGTGATGCGCGTGGACTCCCGACGATCGCCCGGCCAGCGGGCCGGACTGACCCGAGACGCCGTCCTGGCCGCCGCGAGGGCCGTCCTGGCTACCGACGGCATCCAATGCCTGACCATGCGAAAACTGGCCGAGCGCCTCGGGGTGCGCCCGAACGCGCTCTACAGCCACGTGACCGGCAAAACCGAACTCCTCGACGCGATCCTCGACGACGTGCTCGGCGAAGTCGCCACGCCGGCACACGACGGCGACCCCCGCGCCGAGCTGCGCCGGCTCATGACCTCGGTCCACGACGTCGCGCGCGAACACCCCGACCTCGTACCGCACTACCTGGCCAAACGGGGCCTGCGCGGACCCAACGGCAGGAAGCTTCGGGCCGCGACCGAACAGCTGCTCGCTCGGGCCAGCCTCCCCCCGGACAAGGCTTCCGAGGCCCGTCGGGTCCTCGCCGTCTACGCCATCGGCTTCGCCGCCTTCAGCGAGACACCGCCTTCAGGACCGGTCGGCGACGGCGCACCGCCCATGCGCGACAGCTTCGCCACCGGCCTCGAATGGCTACTCGCCGGCATCCTCGGCGAATGACCGCGGGACGGGCCGAAGCCGGGTCGTCGGCGGTCCGGAACCCTACGAAAGGAATAGTTGAGCACTCGCTCAAGGATAGGCTGGAAGTCTGGTGGATTCTTACCAAGAGAGCGGTTCGCGCATCGAAACTACGGTGGACCTAACGCACCACAATAAGAACCGCCCGATCTTGGTTCAGGGTCCTGAAATCACCATTCGCCCGGTCTCTACGAGGCTCCCGACCAGGGGCGATGCCGAGTGAGCACCCGACTCGCGACATCATCGCCAGAATCGAACACGCGTTCCGCAGGTCTGGCGGGTCCGGACACTGCGGTCCCGTTGGTGGCGCCGAACTGGTCCCGTCTGGTGGCGCCGAGCTGGTCCCGTCGTCCCGGCAAGGGCGAATCACCCTCGTCCTGCCCTGGCGCCGCATCCCCGGCGGCAAGCCCCAGCCGAACTCACCGTCATCGGCGTGACCCACACCGCGACCGTGGCGGCCGTGCGGGGCTGCGATCCGCCGTTCAGCTCGCGTCCCGGCGGATCTCGGTGGCTGGCCATGCGTCGGTCGTATCCTCAAGGGGTGAGTACTCTGCGGGACGAGCTGCACAGTCTGATCGACCGCCTGCCAGAGTCGCAGGTGGCGCCGATCCTGGCTCTCGTGCGCGAGAGCGCGCCCGCCGAGAGCGGCGGCGACGAGTGGCCACTACCGGATTTCGTCGGTGCGTTGGCCAGCGGCAAGGGCGATCTCGCTGCCCATTCCGCTGAGATCCTGCGCGCGGAACTGGGGCGCGACCCCGAGTGATTGTCTGGGACACCGGGCCGCTGCTCGCCGCCGCCGACACCGACGACGAGCACCACGCCCGCAGCGTCGCTCTCATGCGGCGCACGCCCCGGCCGCTACTCGTTCCCTATCCCGTCCTGACCGAAGTCTGCTTCATGCTCGAACGGGAGAAAGGCACCCGCGCCGAAGCCGCGTTCCTGCGCTCCATCAGCACGGGACAGATCAGCCTGATCCCGCTGGCTCGCCAGGACCTCGCCCGGATGGTCGAACTGGTCGAAAAGTACAGCGACTTCCCACTCGGCGCCGTCGACGCCTCCGTTCTCGCGATCACCGAACGGCTCGGCGCCGACGCCATCGCAACCCTCGACCGGCGGCACTTCTCCGTCGTCCGCCTCGCGAAGCCGGTCGCACTGCTGCCATGAGGCGCTGATGGCACGTTCGCCGGCTTTGAAACGGCGGGCGATCCGAGGCACGGCAGGGTCGCTCCAATACTGGCCGTCTTGCGGCTGGGCGCCCGAGACTTCACCAGACGGCGCGTTGCCACCACGACCTCGAACGAGGGCACCGGCACCGCGTCAAGCCGAAAGCCCGCCGGACCGCCAGGTCGCGGCGTCCTTCGGCCTGTTGCTAGCCCGACTGATGGCGAAGTGATCGAACTCGTAGCCTCACACCATGACCCGCTCCCATGACCTTCGGGTTCGGCCCGCTCTGAGCAGCGATCGAGAGTTCCTCTTCGGCGTGAGGCGAGCCGCCCTGCGGGCATACGTCGAACAGACGTCGGGGTGGGACGATGCGGAACAGCGCATAACCGCTGACAGGGAGTTCGCCGACCTGCCATTTGCCGTGGTCGAGGAGAGCGGGCGGCCCATCGGCTACGCGTGTGTCATCCACCAGAGTGAGTACGACTTCGTCGAGGAGATCGCGCTGCTCCCCGAGGCGCAAGGTCGCGGCATTGGCACCCATCTGTTACGGGGCATCCTTCGGGCTACTCAGCGGCGCGGCGTTCCGGTCCGGCTCAGCGTCTTCGTCAACAATCCCGCACAGACCCTCTATACCCGCCTCGGGTTCGAAGTCGTGCGGATCGAGGATCCTGATCATTGAGGAAGAGGTGCTGGCAGCGTGGCCGGCGGGGTTGCGTCAGGATGAGGTCATGTGGAGGGCCTGGCTTGCGGATGCGCACACCGCGGCCGGACGCGCGGCCGAGGCAGGGGCCGAGGGCCTGCGTGCGCTGGAACTCGCCCAGGCCACGGGCTCCACCCGCGCCGACACCCTGGCCTGGCCGCTGACCGGGCCCGCGCCGGTAGGTGGGGCGCAAGGGCCGACCAGGGGCGGCCGAGAGCTACGCGCGTCGACAACAGTGACGTCAGGATTCCTCTGGGGCATCGATCTCGTGGATCGTGACATCGTCGGATCGGGGGTCGCGCCCCAGGACGAGTCGATGGTGCTCCCGGCCATGCGCGACGCAGGTAGGTAGCCGCAGGTCATCGTCCACGAATGATCGATCGCCGGGCAGGGGACTGTCATGTGGCACAGAGCCGAACGCCGGCTGGGTACACCAGTTCACACCGCACACGCAGTCATCCATCACAGAGACCTTCCCACCTGGTCGTCACAGGACCATTGGATCCCGCAGCGCGCAGGCCCGAGGGAAGAGGGTCATGAGCTCATAGGGATGACCGACGGATTATCCATCCGCTGTTCTGACCGGCCGCGACCGCCCCCGTACCGGCACGTCCACGCGACCGCGTCCAGGCAGGTGAGAGAGGCCTCGGTCCGCCTGGTCGCCATGATCGTGGGAGTTGTGGTCGCCCTGACGTTTCTCTTCGGCTTTCGGGAACAGCTTCGCGCTCGGGGTACGACTTGGCGTCCCGATCTGGGTGGCACCTCCGCGGCGATCCCGGATCCGCCCAGGCCCCGGGGACGTCCGCCAGGGTCACACCTTCGGCGGGCCGCAACGCGATCAGCTCGATGAGCGCGACGACGCGGTCGGTCTGCGGCGAGGGGCGGGCCACACCGTCACGATTCCCTCCATGGTTGCATAGTGCAACCCTTGTGACGCATGTCCCAACTATGCGACGCTTGCCACATGCGCGATCTGGTGATCCGGGGCGGGAAGGTCGTCGACGGGACCGGTGCCGACCCGCGCAGCGCCGACATCGCGATCGACAACGGCCGCCACCTGGTCCAGCGGGCCGACGGCTACGTCGCCACCGTCGTGTCCGGTGAGGTCACCGTGCAGGACGGGCAGGACACGGGTGCCCGGCCGGGGCGGCTCGTGCGCGGCGCCCGCTGACCCGGCGCTCGGTCCACCGCCACCGCCGTCGGCCGTCGCGGCGCCGGGCCCGTGGGCACGCCCGCACACCGGGCGGAGGCCCTTCGCCCCCACCCGTCGTTCGACGAGCCGGTAACCGGACCCGTCGAACACGGGCGACGGCGGACACCAGAAGCCTGATCCGGGAGAAACCATGAGCCCTGAATCGTCTCACCACCACGAGCGGGCAGGCGCCGCGGCCGGGCTGCTCAACGAGGGGGCCGCCACCGTCCGCACCTACTGCCGGCTCTGCGAGGCCGGCTGCGGAACGGTCGCCACGGTCGAGCGCGGCCACCTCGTCCGCCTCCGGCCGGACCACGATCACACTGTCACGCGCGGCTTCGCCTGCAACAAGGGACTTCGCGCCCTCGACCTGCACCGCGATCCGGACCGGCTGCGGGTTCCGCTACGCAGGGACGGCGACCGCTTCGTCCCCGTCCCGTGGGACGAGGCAATCGAGGAGATCGCCGCGCGGCTGCGGGACGTCATGTCCGAGCACGGCCCCCGGGCGGCGGGCATCTACATCGGGAACCCGGTCGCGTTCAACGCCCTGGGCAGCGCGGCGTCGGGGCACTTCGCGGGCGCGCTGGGGACGGACCGGGTCTTCTCCGCCGCCACGCAGGACTGTTCCAACAAGTATGCCGTCGCCGAGCTGCTCTATGGCTCGCCGACCGCGAATCCGATCCCCGATCTCAGGCGCACCGAACTGCTGCTCGTGATCGGCTCCAATCCGCGGGTCAGCAAGTCGTCGTTCATCAGCGTCGCCAACCCGGTGGTGGAACTGCGGCGCATCCGCGACCGCGGCGGCCGGGTCGTCTTCGTGAATCCCGTCGACGTCGAACCGGACATCGGCCCGACGTTGCAGATCCGGCCGGACAGCGACCCGTACCTGCTGGCCGCGGTCCTGCACGAGATTCACCGCACGGTGGGCTTCTCCGCGGGTGCCGCGCAGGGAACGGTCACCGGTGCCGCGCAGGTCGCCGCCTTCGTCGCCCCGTACTCACCCGACGCGGTGGCCGACGTCGTGGGCCTTCCCGCCGAGGTCATCGCACAGCTCGCCCGGGACTTCGCGGCCGCCGAGTCCGCGGCGATCCATGTGTCCACCGGCCTGAACATGGGCAGACAGGGCGCTCTTGCGTACTGGCTGGTCCAGATGCTGCTCCTGCTGACGGGAAACCTCGACCGGCCCGGCGGGAACTATTTCCCCGCCCGCGGGATCGGGGCACGCTTCGGACCCGTCGATCGGACCGCGGCCTCGTTCCACACGACTCGGTGGGGTGACTTCCGACGCGCGATGGGTCTGCTCCCCGCCGCCCTGCTCCCCGAGTTCATCGCCGCGGCCGAGGAGCCGTTGCGGGCGCTGGTCGTCGTGGCGGGAAATCCGGCGCTCAGCGTCGGCGGCGGCCCCCAGCTCACGCAGTCGCTGCGCTCGCTCGACCTGCTGGTCACGATCGACCTCTACCGCAACGCCACCGGTGAGCTCGCCGACTTCGTGCTCCCGGCCACCGACCAGTTCGAGCGGCCGGACCTCAACACCTTCGTCCAGGGCATTCAGGTGGAGCCCTACCTGCAGTGGACGCCGGCCGTGGTCGAAGCGGACGCGCAGCAGCGCGAGGAGTGGCGCATTCTCGGCGAGCTCCTGCAGGCGATGGGCCGCACCCCCCTGCTCGACCCGGCCACGACCACCGATGCCCTGCCGCTGCTGTTCGACCGGGCGCTCGCCCCGAGAGGCCTCGACGTGTCCGCGCTGCGCGCGGCGGGCGGCGTCGTGCCGTTACACGAGGACGGTGCCGAACGCTCCCGGGAACGGTTGGGCGTCGACGGCCCGCTCGAGTGCGTGCCCGAGGCGCTCGGCTCCACTCTCGCCCGGGGGCATGCCCTGTTCGAGGACCTTCGGGCCGAGGAGCCCGGGCGCTTCAAACTGGTCACGCGACGAACCCGGGACGCGCTGAACTCGGCCATGGGAAACCTGCCGACGAAACGCCCGGGCGACTGGCCGAACCCGCTCTGGATGAACCCGCAGGATGCCACCGGCCTCGGTCTCACCCCTGGGAAACGAGTCTCGGTCAGCAACGAGTGGGGCGCGCTTGCCGCCGAGGTGCAGTTCGATCCGCGGCTGCGCCCCGGCGTGGTGGCGATGACCCACGGTTTCGGCAATGCGGAAACGGCCGGCATGCCGGTGGCCCAGCGGCGGGGCGGTGCGAACGTGAACGTCCTGACGCCGCGCGGACCAGGGGCCTTCGATCCTGTGAGCTGCATGTCCCACATCACCGCGATTCCCGTCGACGTGCGCGCCGAACTGGACGTCGCCCATCGCCTTTCCGCTGGCCTTCCGCCGGCCGACACCAAGGAGTCTCCATGACCGACACCACGGTGCGAGCAACCCCCAAGGAGATCGTCGCCGCGTTCTCGGAAGCGATGTACAGCCGCGACTGGGACCGCGCGCGCACGTTCTTCGGCCCGGATTCCGTCTACTGGGACGTGCCCACGGGCCCTACCGTGGCGGCCAAGGGCCCGCAGAACATCATCGACCGGGCCACGTCGGTCCTCGACGCCCTCGTCTTCTACGGCAACGACCACATTCGGACAGTTGCCGCCGGCGACACGGTCATGACCGAGCACCAGGAGATCTGGCGGTTCGCCGGTGGCGAGGAGATCGTGCTTCCCTGCGTCTCGGTACAGGTCGTACGCGACGGTGTGATCGCCATCTGGAAGGACTACTGGGACCTCCAGTCCCTCCTCACGAAGGCGCCCCCGTCCTGGGTCGCGAACCTCGGAAAGGACCGGCCCTGGCTGTACGACGCCACGGGTGTCCGTTGACGGAGCCAGGCGCGTCGGCACGGTGACGCCGTCGCCGGCCCGGCCATCAGAGCTGTGCGGGCGGTGCCCCCCCACGGCGACGTCCGCTGCCCCCTTCCGCACCGTCGTACCGCACAAGGAGCCGACCATGTCCGACGCCCTGTCCACGACGAGCCCCGAGGCCCTGGTAGCGCAGTTCTGGGAGACGCTTTTCGCCCGCGACTGGGAACGCCTCCACGTCTTCTTCGGCGAAGACTCCGTGTACTGGGACGTGCCCGCGGGGCCCACCCTGGCGGCCAGGGGGCCGAAAGGCATCGTCGCTCGCGCGAGGTCCGTCCTGGACAGCCTCGCCGCCTTCAAGAACGATCAGATCAGGACGGTCAACGAAGGCGACACGGTGATGACGGAGCATCACGAGATCTGGCGTTTCACCTCGGGCGAGGAGATCGTGCTGCCCTGCTTGTCGGTACAGGTCGTGCAGGACGGCGTGATCGCCCTCTGGAAGGACTACTGGGACATGCAGACCCTGATGGGCCCCGCGCCCGCGGAATGGCGCGAGGGCCTCGCAGGCGGGGACTTCTCCTGGATCGTCGATGCCACCGGCAGCCGCTAGCGCCAGCCCGGCGAGCACCCCGCTCGCGCCCGCCGCCCTCGTCGCCCCCACCTCCCCTCACCGCCGTTGCCGACGGCAGTCGTCAGAGGCCCGGACGGGGCCCGGACCTCGCGGCAGCCCGAGGACGGTCAGTCGCTGGACGGGTCGGCGTGCGGGCGGGAGTGCTCGGCGAAGAACCGCCAGATGGTGTCCGTGGCGTCGAGGGCAGTCGACGGGGGGCTGCCGCCGAGGGCCTGGGCGGCGGGGTTGGGCGTCGCGCCGGGCCACTGGTGTCCGGCGCCGGCGATCGTGACGAGCTCGACGGTCCGTCCGGCCGGGCAGCTGGCCGTCGAGGTCGTGACGACGCCCGCCGTGCTGGTCTGGGGCTCGGCGCACCCGTCGACGGCTCGCCAGGTCGCGCTGACGTCGGGGACGGAAGGTCCGTCGATGGGCGGGCTGTTAGGGCTGTAGGGCTGTCCGGGCTCGCCGTCGTACCGGATGACCGGGTCGTCGGTGCCGTGGATGTGCAGCACGGAGGCCGGGGTGGCGTCGGCGCAGTCGACGAGCATGGTGGTGGCGTCCACACCGACGGCGGCGAACAGGTCGGTCTCGCAGGCCATCCGGTAGGCCATCGCGCCGCCGTTGGAGATGCCGGAGACGAAGATCCGGTCCGAATCGAGAGTGATCTGGCGGCCCAGCGACGCGACCGTCTCGGTGAGGAAAGCGACGTCGTCGACGCCGGAGCGGGCCGCTGGGCCGCAGCAGCCACCGCCGGCGTTCCAGGACCGGTTGCTGCCGTCGGGGAAGACCGCCAGGAAGCGACCCGCGTCGGCGGCGGCGTCCCAGTGGTAGGCCTGCTCGGCCTGGACCCCGCCGCCGTACCCGCCGTGCAGCATCACGACGAGCGGCGCCGGCTCGGTGACGCCGGCCGGCCGGTAGATATGCACGATCCGCGACGTGCCGCCGGTGAGGACGGTCTGGGTGGACCTGCCGACCGGGATCTCGGCAGGCGCCGGCGCCGTCCCGGTGTCCGACGGACCCGGGCCGGCAGACGGAACTCCCGCCGGGCCGGTGGAGGTGGGAGCGGCTGGCGGCGGCGTCGCCGAGGGCGCGTCGCCGCTGGAGTGGATCGGGCTGGTCGGTGCCGGGCCAGGCCCGCCAGAGCCGAGGCCGCCCGGCGCGCAGGCGGTGATGCCGGTCGCCAGCGCGGCGACGACGACAAGCGTCGCGCGCACCCGGCGCGTCCGACAAACGCCGCAGATCCTCTTCATGCCCGCATGATAGGCAAGGGTCTTGCCTATCTGCAATGGCAGGATACTGGCGTGGGAGAGATGTCCCGGCCGCTCAGCGTGCAGACCGTTCCGGCGCTCGTGCAGACGCTGGCGATGGCCCAGGCCGCTCGGGTCGCGGCCGGGTTCGCCGAGGCCGGGCTCACCGGGCTGCGCCCCGGCCACGCGCAGCTGCTCGTCCCGCTGCTCGGCGGCGGCCGGCGGGTCTCCGAACTCGCAGAACACCTCGGCATCTCACGGCAGGCCGTGGCACAGGTCGTCACCACTCTGGAGAAGGGCGCCTACGTCGCACGATCCGCCGACCCGAGCGACGGCCGGGCCCGGGTCGTCGAACTCACCCCACGGGGGTTCGCGGCGCTGCGGACGATGCGCCGCACCGCGCTGGCCGTCGAACAGGAATGGGAACACCGTCTCGGCTCCGACCGGCTCCACGACCTGCGCACACTCGTCGTGGCGCTGCTGACCGACACCACCGCCGACGACTGACAAACCACATCACCCCCGGAGGACACCCGCGGGCGCCGGTACCGCCGCTGACAGCCCGGCAGCGCGTCCGGCACACTGACGAGCTATCCGCTGGACGAGGACCGGGATCGACTCTCCCGGCAGCTGCGGCACGCATGCGGGCCGTCGGGCTGGTGGGCGAGTACGGCTCGGCAGGAGCACGCTGACGAAGATCCGCGCCGGCGCGTCGAACTCGGAATGTCTCCGTGGCGGGCTCTTCCTGCGCCCGGCGCTACGCACGGGTCCCACTCACGCCGGTCCGAGCTCGTCGAACCGGGCGGCTTCCAGGCGCTTGCGCACGCTGGTCAGGTACCGCGCGGCGTCGGCACCGTCGACGATCCGGTGATCATAGGTCAGCGCCAGGTAGACCATCGACCGCACGGCGATCACCTCCCCGAGCTCGGGGTTCTGGATCACGACCGGCCGCTTGACCACCGAACCGGTGCCGAGGATGGCCACCTGCGGCTGGTTGATGATCGGGGTGTCGAACAGCGCACCGTGGCTGCCGGTGTTGGTGAGGGTGAAGGTGCCGCCGGTCAGCTCGTCCGGCGTCACGGTGTTGGCCCGGGTCCGCTCGGCGATGTCAGCAATCCGGCGGGCCAGCCCACCGAGGCCGAGATCACCGGCGTCGCGGATGACCGGCACCAGCAGGCCACGGTCGGTGTCCACCGCGATGCCGAGGTTCTCGGTGTCGTGGTACGTCACCGTGCCGGCATCGACGTCGATCGAGGAGTTGATCGACGGATGGGCCTTGAGGGCCTCCACCGCCGCCTTGGCGAAGAACGGCAGGAACGACAGCCGCACGCCGCGGCTCGCCGCGAAGTCCCGCTTCGCCCAGTCGCGCAGGGTGGCGATCCGGGTGACGTCGGCCTCGACGACGGTGGTCAGCTGCGCACTGACCTGCAGCGACTCAACCATCCGCGAGGCGATGGCCGTGCGCAGCCGCGACAGCTTCTCGGTACGCCCCCGTGTCATGGGCGCCGGGTGGGTCGTCGTCCGCTGCGCCGCGGACGCCGCGGGTGCGGTCGGGACCGCCGACTTGAACGGCGCGGGCGGAGTCGCGGGGGTGGCCGGGACGGCCGGGGCCGGCGCGGGGACGATGCTGCCCTCAGCGTCCGCGAGCACGTCCTGCTTACGGACACGCCCGCCGAGGCCGGTGCCGGTGACCGTGGCGAGGTCGACGCCGCCCTCGGCGGCGAGCCGCCGCACGAGCGGGGCGACATACCCGCCGCCGCCACCGCTGCGCGGTGTGGGCGCCGGGGACGGTCGCTGTCGCGCGACCGGCTCCGCTGCCGGCGTCGGGGTCGGCGCCACCCGACCCACCGTTCCCGGACGCGCCGTCACCGATGACCGCCAACACGGTGCCGACGTCGACGGTCTCGTCCTCGGAGATCAGGATCTTGCGGAGCACGCCGGTGGCGGGCGAGACGACTTCGGTGTCGACCTTGTCGGTGGAGACCTCGAGGAGAGGCTCGTCCACCTGCACCTGCTCGCCCTCCTGCTTGAGCCAGCGGGTGACGGTGCCCTCCCTGATGCTCTCTCCCAGGGCAGGCATGGTGACGGAGGACGTGGACATCGGCGCAGGGCTCCTTCAGGCGGGTGACGGGCGGGCCGGTCGCCGGCCTGGATCTGAGGTGCGAGGTGGTGCTTCGGCCGCCGCCAACGCCCGCGGCGTGAAGCCGTTATGCCGCAGGACGTGCACCGTCGTTCGGTTCAGCGTCAGCAGGGCCACGCCGTCGCGGACCTCGCGTAACAAGACGTCCACCATGGTGCCCCTTCGGCTGACTCCGATATGGCTTTGCCGATTATCCTGCATGCAATCTTGCGTCGTCAATGTCGGCTGACCCTCGCCGACTCGCGCGTCGCAGCCGCATGCAGAAACGTATACACTGGCCGCACTGAGACGCCCGACGTACTCGAGCACCTCGCCGCGGAAGTCCGCCGGCAGGGCGCCGCCCGGCCTCTGGTGATGTGCGGTGCCTCGGTCCAGGCCCACCGACCACGGCCGTCGGCAAGGCGGGCACCGCCGTGACCGTGCCGGGACAGCGCGGCCGGCTCGCGATGCTCGACCCGGCGACGAGGTCACGGGCGATCCTGCACGACCCCGATTACCTGGCCTCCAGCCCAGCCAACGCTGGTGCGCGACGCTGCGCTCAACGCCATGGTGATGGCGGTCGAGGGCCTGGCCACCGGCCGGTCGCACGTGTTCTCCGACGCGGTGCTCGTGCACGCTGTCCGGCAGTTCGCCGCCCTGCTGCCCGAGTTCGCGCGCGACACCGCGACGCCGGATCGACGGGTCGACGCGGCGCTGGCGGCCATCCTGGTCGGTGAGGGCACTGACACGACCGGCGGCGGGCTCACCGCCGCGTTCTCGCATACCATCGGACACCACTACGGCGCGCGCAACGGAGCCGTCGACGCGATTCTGCTACCCCACGTGCTGGACCGGCTCCCGCCCGAGCCCCCGGCACGCGAGGCGATCGCCGACGGTCTCGGGTGCGCACGCAGGGACCTCGGCACCCGGCTGCGCGAAGTCCTGGCCGTGCCCGGCGCCCCCGGCCGGCTGCGCGACGTCGGGGTCCGGCTCGAGGACCTGCGCGGACTGGCCGAGGAGGCCGGCGGCGACTTCTCCTACCGGCGGGCCGCGGGCCGGCTCGACACCGACGACGTCGTCGACATCATGCGCGCGGCGTGGTGACCCCCCGTGCCGAGGTCTGTCCGAGGGCCTGCCGTGAGTGCCGAGCGCAGCGTCAGGCGGCCGGCACCCGTCCGCCCAGGTCCGCCGCCGACTGAGGCAGGCGCATCGCCGCGGTCGACCCCGACATGCCGAGGCCCAGCATGTCCTGCAGCAGGCTGCGCGAGGTGGCACGGTGGGCGTCCTGCAGCTCGATGAGCGCGGCGGTATCCCTCGCCTCGATGGCCTCGATCATCTTCTGGTGATCGACGGCGACGTGCGAGCGCCGGTCGCGGTTGGACAGGTGCAGCGCCCGGTACGGGTCGGACACCCGCCAGATCCGCTCGACCTCGTTGACCATCATGGTCAGTGTCGACAGGCGGAACATGGAGAGGTGGAAGTCCCGGTTCGCCGCCAGCAGGTCCTCGAGGGCGCCCGCCTCCGCGGCGAGGCGGCAGTTCTCGTTGGCGCGACGCAACCGCCTGAGCCCGTCCTTCGTGGGCCACTCGATCGTCCGCAGCACCTGCTCCTCCAGGAAGGCGCGCATCGAGTAGTACTGCAGCAGGTCCGAGGCACTGAGCTTGGCCACCGCGTAGCCGGCGTTCGGCGTGCGCGTCAGAATGCCGTCGACCTCGAGGGCTCGCAGGGCCTCGCGCAGCGGCGTACGGCTCACGCCGAGCCGCTCGGAGATCACTCGCTGGTCCACACGCTGCCCGGGAGACAGCTCTCCAGTACGGATGAGCCGGTAAAGCGCTTCGGCCAATGGATCGTCAACCACTGCCGTCTCCCATCTTTCGCTCCGAGAAAAGCAATCCTACTCGGCTGGCATACAATATGATCGGCAGAACGGCTGCGGCGTAACGCGTGCGGCCGGGGGCGGACCCAGGGCTGCGACAAAGTCGTGAGCGGCGTGTCGACTGGCGTCGTGGGCTGGTAGCGGCTACGGCCGCCCGGCCCGCGACGGCCGCCGTCTATCTGATCAGCTTCCGCCTGGTCGGCCGCGAGGGCCGCCGGGGCCTGCTACCTGGCCTTTTGTGCCTTGCGCGCGGTGGGAGCGAGGTCGCCGTCGTCGGGCCGGCCCCGGGAACGGGCGGCGGCACGGGTGGACCCCGGGGCAGGTGTCCTCCCGATCACCGACGTGATCCGGGCCGCCGCCAGCCATACCGTTGAGCGTCGAGGTTCCGTGCCCCGCCGGCCGGGATGCCCACGAGCACGCCCGAACGCCGAGATCCAGCACGTGAGATCGACGACGGCGTGGCCAACACGGCCGCGCACGTGGCGATCCGCCGGTCGATCGAGACCGGCCAGCCGCAGGATCTGCGCGCTCCGGCCATGGGCTGACCGCCGGTCAGGGGTGGGGCTGGGTGGCCAGCCGGGGTCCCCACTCGTCGAGTTCGGCACGCTACTGGTCGAGGTGGTTCCGGATCGACCCGCTGGCCCCCGGGTCGATCGGCACGCGAAGCGGCGGGGTGTCGGCCTCGACCAAGGTCAGCAGCGCGTCGCCGAGCCGGCGCGGGTCGCCGGGCTGCGCACCGCTGAACGTCCTACGCCGGTGATGAACCAGACCTGGTCTGCATCGTCGGTCACGGCCTGCTCCTTCGTCGCGGCGGGTGGCGTGGATACAATTTGGTCGACCGTATCCCAACGACCCCGGCCGTTCACACCGGAGAAATACACGATGACACCACGTCATCGACCGGTGATCCGACCTGAGGAGCCATCGCATGACCGATACGCCGATCAAGGTCGGGATCGTCGGACTGACGCCGGAACGCAGCTGGTCAGCCCGGATACACCTGCCGGCCCTGCGCGCGCTGCCCGGATACGACGTGGTCGCGGTCGCGAACAGCAACGCGGAGTCCGCCCGCCGTGCCGCCGAGGCCGTTGGCATCCCGTATGCCTTCGCCGACGCGTACCAGCTCGCCGGCGACCCCAAGGTGGACCTGGTGGCCGTGACGGTGAAGGTTCAGCACCACCGGGTGCCGGTCGACGCAGCCCTCGACGCGCACAAGATGGTCTACTGCGAATGGCCGTTGGGCACCGACCTGGCCGACGCCGAGGCGATGGCGAAGCGGGCCCGGGACGCCGGGGTTCGCACCGCCGTCGGACTACAGGCCCGGTCGGCACCGACGATCCGCTATGTCCGCGACCTGATCCGAGACGGCTACGTCGGCGAGGTGCTGTCCACCACCCTCATCGGCTCGATGAGCACGATCGGCGGCACGGAGCTCGAGGCCAACACCTACCTCAACGACCGGGCCAACGGCGCGAACGGGCTGACCATTCCGTTCGGTCACACGGTCGACGCGCTGTGCTGGGTACTGGGCGAGTTCCGCGAGGTGTCGGCCACGCTGGCGACCCGGCGCCCTACCTACCTGGTGGCCGAGACCGGCGAGGAGCGGACGAGGAACGTCGACGACCAAGTCGCGGTCAGCGGTGTACTTACGAACGGCACCGTGGTCACCGCGCATTACCGCGGAGGCCGCTTCCGCGCCACCAACCTGCTGTGGGAGATCAACGGCACGGAGGGCGACCTGCAGATCACCGCTCCGCTCGGGCACGCGCAGCTCTCGGAGCTGACCCTCCACGGCGGCCGAGGCGAGGACACAGATCTGACGGTGATGGACGTCCCCGCCGAGTACCGCACCGTGCCCGCCGAGCTCGACGGCCCCGCGGTCACCGTGGCCGAGGCCTACGCGCGGTTCGCCGAGGGTCCGGCGGACGCGGATCCGCTTCCCGACTTCGACGAAGCGGTCAAGCGCCACCGGCTGCTGGATGCGATCGAGCGGTCCGCCACCACCGGGCAGAGGATCACGCTCTGATGAGCACATCAGGCGCCGACGCCCGGCTCGAGGTCCTGCTGCTCACCGGAGGGCACGCCTTCGACCGGGAATCGTTCCTGACTGCGTGGCAGTCCGATCCGGGTCTTCACTTGACGTCCTCCCCCGCCTGAAGGCGGGGGATTCCAACTCCTACACGCCCACCAAGGGAGGTGCGTAGTGTTGAGGTTCGCGGTTCACGGGCACGGCCAACGCCGCGCCTTCCCGCGCAGTCACGGCCCGTCCGGCCGCGATA
>NZ_JALKFZ020000156.1 GCF_023243075.1 Frankia sp. AiPa1
GGAGCGGGGGGGGGGGGGGGCCCCGCCGCCCCGGGGGGGGGGGGGGGGGGGCGCCCCCCCCCGCCCCGCCCCGCCCCCCCCCCCCCCCCCCGCTGCGGCCAGGCGTTTTGGTGGTCTGGTCGGGCGCGGCCGGTCCGACCGCCGGTGTCCCTGGAGATCGACCGGCCGCGGATCGTGGGGTGTCCGCCGCATGCCGGCTGGAGACCAGGTCGGATCGGCGACAGATGTCACCGCGCACGCCGGTCGGCCGGCATTCTCATAGGGTGCCGCACGGGAGCCGCGTGCCGGCACGCTTCGCCCGCTGGCACGTGGGCGACTCGCCGGAGACCGGCACCGGGCCTTCGGGCAGCTCCGAACCGGCGACCGGAACATCGAGGGATCACGACAATGGTCGAAGCGCGTGGGCGACGCACCGCCGATCAACGTGCCGTCAACCGTCACCCGGGTTGGATCAAGGTCATTGCTCGACGCTACGATCGGACCTCCGGCATGATCGGTGAGCTCCCGTGAGCGTGCGGCGGGCCACCACGCTCCGGCGAACGGAGGACAACGCCCAAACGGAGGACAACGCCCGAACGGGTGATGGCGCTCGAACGGGTGGCAACGCCCGATGCGATGGTGGCGTCTGGCCTGGTGGCAGCACCCGCTCAGACGATGCTGGTCGACGGGGCGATGCTGGTCGACGGGGCGGTGGTGCCCGGTCGGGTGGCGGCGCCCACGAGGGCGGCAGCGCTCTGCAGGGCGAGATCATGCTGCAGGGTGAGAACGTGCTGCAGGGTGCGAACGTGCTGCAGGGTGACAAGGTGGAGTTCGGCGGGGCATCCCGGCCAGAGTCCCGTCGCGAAGGGGGATACACGTGCAGACGACCTTCCTGAGAGTCGTCACTGAGGCAGGCGCGGCCACGGTGCCCGCGGAGGCCCAGTTCATCATCGGCCGTGCCCGGACCGCCGACTACGTCATCGCCGACAGCCGGGTCTCCCGCCGACACCTCCTGCTCGAGCAGGGCTCCGGTGGCTGGGTGGTGCGCGACATCAGCTCCAACGGCACCTGGCTGGACGGGCAACGCATGCCCGAGGCCGTCGCCGTCGACGGCGAGCTGCGGCTGCGGCTGGGCACGCCGACCGGCCCCGAGGTCGTCGTGCACCCCGAGTTCCCCCAGGGCCGTGGGCCGATCGACGAGCCCGCCTACGACGCCGGCTACGACATGCAGACGATGCTGCCGAACTCGTCCGGCTACACCCCGCCGCGGGCCAGCTCCCGCCCGCCGTCGCGCGCCCATCAGGGCCCGACGAGCCCCGCGCAGCGCGGCCGCGACTACGACGACTACGACGACCGCCGCCGCGGCGAGCGTACCGCCGGCCTCACCAGCCTCGAACAGGAGCACGAACGGCGTACCACCTACCGGCTGCGCCAGGGCACGATGTCGATCGGCCGAGCCCGCGACAACGACGTGGTCATCACCGACCTGCTCGCCTCGCGCCGGCACGCCGAGCTCTACATCGGCCGTTCCGGGGTGCAGATCGCCGACCTCGACTCGGCGAACGGCGTGTTCGTCAACGGCCGCCGGATCAACCGGACGAACCTCAACCAGGGCGACGTCATCGCCGTCGGCCACCACATCTTCCAGCTCGAGGGCGACCAGCTCGTCGAGTACATCGACTCCGGGGACGTCAGCTTCGAGGCCGACGCGCTCAACGTCTGGGCCGGCCAGAAGCAGCTCATGCACGACATGACGTTCAAGCTGCCGGGCCGCGCGCTGCTCGGCGTCGTCGGGCCGTCCGGTGCCGGCAAGTCGACGCTGCTCAACGCCCTCACCGGCTTCCGCCCGGCGGACAAGGGCACCGTTCGCTACGCCGGCCGGGACCTCTACTCCGAGTACGACGAACTGCGCCGCCGGATCGGCTACGTGCCGCAGGAGGACCTCCTGCACACCTCGCTGACCGTCCGCAAGGCGCTCGAGTTCGGTGCCGAGCTGCGCTTCCCGCCCGACGTCACCAAGACCGAGCGCCGCACCCGCGTGGACGAGGTGCTTGCCGAACTCGGCCTCAAGGCGCACGCGAACACGCAGGTCTCCCGCCTGTCCGGCGGCCAGCGCAAGCGGACCTCGGTGGCACTCGAGCTCCTGACCCGCCCGACCCTGCTCTACCTGGACGAGCCGACCTCCGGTCTCGACCCGGGCATGGACAAGAACGTCATGGAGTCGCTGCGCAAGCTCGCTGACGACGGCCGGACCGTCATCGTGGTCACCCACAGCGTCGCCCAGCTCGACCTGTGCGACTACATCCTCGTGCTCGCGCCCGGCGGCTACGTCGCCTACTTCGGTCCGCCGCAGGACGCCCTGAGCTTCTTCGGCAAGCGCGACTACCCGGACGTCTTCCTCCAGCTCGAGGCGACGCCCGGTGCCGAGTCGGCTGCGCGCTTCCGTAACTCGCGCTACTACGTCCCGGCGTCGATCACCGCCCCGTCGGCCCGCCCGGCGCCGGAGGAGCTGCCGTCGCTGCGGCAGCAGTCCGTGGCGTCGCAGCTGGTGACGCTGAGCCGAAGAACGATGGCGGTCGTCGCCTCGGACAAGTCCTATTTGCGCCTGATCATCGCCTTCCCGTTCCTGCTGGGCCTCATTCCGCGCGCCATCGGCGGAAACTTCGAACTCACCGCCGAACAGGCCAAACAGTTCTCGCCCAACTCGGACGGCCCCACGATCCTGCTGATCATGGTGCTCTGTGCCTGCTTCATGGGCATGGCGAACTCCGTCCGCGAAATCGTGAAGGAACGGGCGATCTATCGCCGGGAGAGAGCCATCGGCCTCTCCCGAACGGCGTACGTCGGCTCGAAGGTCCTCGTCCTGGCGCTCATCACCGTCGCGCAGGCGATCCCCTTCACGCTGATCGGCCTGGCCGGACGAACACCGAATTCGAACCTGATCCTGGGTAACTCGCTGCTCGCCATGCTGCTCGCGGTGATCGTCGTCTCGCTCGCCTCGGCCATGCTCGGCCTGCTGATCTCCGCCATGGTCGACAACGCCGACAAGACGATGCCGCTGCTGGTCCTGCTCACCATGGGCCAGCTGATCTTCTCGGGCGGCATCGTGCCCGTCCACGGCACCGTGGGCCTCGAGCAGGTCGCCTACATCGCGCCCGCCCGCTGGGGCTTCGCCTCCATGGCCTCGGTCGGTGACCTCAACCGGATCAGCCTCGCCGGCGTCGTCCGCCCAGACGACCCGACGAAGAAGATCAACCCGAAAGTCGTCGTCGACCCCACCTGGCAGCACACCGTCGCCACCTACACCACCGACATCGCCGCCGGCATAGCGGTCGGCCTCGTCTGCATCATCATCGCCTCCATCCTCATCCGCCGCATGGACCCCAAAACCGTCAAACGCGCCCCCACCACCCCCGCCGGCGCCCCTCCGCGCTGACTCACAGGAAAGCAGCAGTGCCGCGCGCAGCGCGGCTCCGCTCCAGCTCCCCCGAAAAAGGAGCGCGCGCGTAGCGCGCTCCTTTTCTTTTCCCCCAGCTCCCGCACCCTGAAGCCACCCGGCACCGTGCCCTGGCACCGTGCCCTGGTGCCGTGCGTGGCGAGTCGATCGCTATCCGCCACCTGGGCCGCCCGCTGTCACCTCCTGTAGCGGGTGGGCTGGATCGTAGTGGGGTGACGGGTCGCTTTGGTAGGGCAAACCGGACACGAAACCGGCAACTAGAACCACGGTGGTCCCTCTGAATCGCACCCCTGCCCCGGAAGCGGTGACGCACAGCGATAATCCACCCAACCCCGTCCTGCTGGGCTCCGTCTCGGCCCGCTTGGGCCGTCTGGCTCCGTGTGGCCGCGACCCTACTTTGGCCTGGTCTGTCAGGGTCCGTCAGGGTCTGTGTGGCGCCGGCTTGTCTTGGTTGGCTCCGTCTGGCGCTGCTCTGCTTGGCCCTGCATGCCTCCGCCTCTGCCCAGCCCGCACCGTTGCGGCGTAGCCCAGGTCTGGGGTCAGTGTGGTGGCACAGTTATGCACAGGCCGCCGGGTCGTCCACAGACATGGCGAGCGGGCCTCGCAGGTGAGCCCGCGGCCCGCAGACTCACAGGATGGATCAGGACAACCGTGAGCTGACCGCACTTGCCCGGCGACAGGATGATGTCGTCACCCGCCGGCAGGCCCGGGAGCTTGGGCTGACTGACCAGGCCATCCACCGGCGCCGGCTACGTGGTGGGCGGTCGCCGATCCGTGGGGCGATGATTGTCGGTCCGGTCCGGGACGAGATACGGGCCCACGCCCGGGCAGCGCAGCTCGTCGTCGGCGGGACGCTCATCGGTCTGGCCGCTGCCCAGCTACACGGTTTGCCCGGGCTTCCACGCCACGAACCTGGCGAGCCGGTCGATCTGGCGATACCCAGCGCCGACCGCAGGCGGCGCAGGCATGGCTACCACCGGCATCCGGTGCTGCTCGCCCCTGAGGAGATCGTGGACATCCGTGGCCTGCGGGTCAGCTCCATACCGCGCACCCTCGAGGATGTGGCGCTGCTCGTCGGACGGGACGTCTTCATCGCTGTGATCGATGCAATGGTGTATGCGGGGAGTCTCGCCGAGGCCGATCTGTCGGCTCTCCGCCGCCGACTGGCGAACCGCCCCGGCGCGGGCCATGCCGCCTCCTGGTGGCCGATGATCGATGGACGAGCGGAGTCCCCGCTGGAAACCCGACTGCGCCTGCTGTTCATCGATGCGGGCCTGCTCCCCGTCGAGACCCAGTGGACGGTTCGGGACCCGGAGACCAGGAAGATCCTTGGCCGGCTCGACTTCGCCTGGCCGGCTGCCCACCTGGCCATCGAGGCGGACGGCATCGGCCCCCACAGCGAGCCCCAAGCCCTGTTCCACGACCGGCGTCGCCAGAACGAACTTCAACGCATCGGCTGGATGGTCCTGCGTGGCACCTGGGCGGACGCCACGCCCGGCTCGCCGGCTGCCCGACGCCTGATTGCCACCATCCGCCACGCCCTGGCCAATGCCGATTCCCGGCACCGTCCCCGACCGAGCGAGTCGCCCTGACTCCCCGAAGCCAGCAGGGCTCGCGCAGCGGCCAGGCCGGCCGGGGCAGCCAGGTCGGCCGCGGCTGCCAGGTCGGCCGGGGCAGCGAGGTCGGCCGGGGCAGCGAGGTCGGCCGGGTCGGCCAGGCCGACCAAGACGGCCAGTCCGGGCGGCCAGCCCAGGCGGGCCGGGCGGGCGGGCGGCAATCACCATACGTGACGGTGAGCCGCAGGCTGCCGGATTCAAAGGGACAACGGTGGTCGTAGTTTCCGGGTTCGTGCCCGATTTGTCCTACCAGAACGCCCCGACGGGCGGATGGCTGGCCTAGAGCGCTACATGGGGTGACCTTGGGGGCAGGTGTACGGGGGGCTCACGCGTTGGGGGACGGCGCACCAGAAGTGGCGGATGGGCCGGGGACGAGCGCGGCCAGGGACGTGCAGGCGCGGTAAGGGACGAGTGTGGCCAGGGACGAGCGCGGTCAGGAATGAGCGCGGTCGGGGACGAGCGCGGTCACCGCCGTACTGCCTGTGGATGGCTTCCCGCTGCGGCGGGCTGCTCGAGCTGCCGGGTCAGCCGCTGTTCCAGCGGGCGTGGGCGGGTAGGTCGCCGCCAGTGGTGATCGGGTGGTCGGAATCCGCGGGGTTCTGTGGGTTGAGGACGCGCAGCTGCTTGTCCGTGCCCGTCCCGCCCGCGGCTGGACGTTCAGCGCTGTAGACGATCCGGTTGTCGCCCTGCGGGGCGAAGGCCGGGTCCTGGTTCTGGCCGCCGCCGTGGGTCAGCTGGGTGACCCCGTTGCCGTCGGAGTTCATCTCGAACAGCTCGAGATCCGTGCTGCCCGCCGGTGTCGCCCGAGTAAAAATGATCTTGCTGCCGTCCGGCGACCACACCGGGTCCGAGTCGCCGTTGCCCTGGCCTTCGGTGAGCCGGGCCGGCTGGGCGCCGGCCTCCACACCAATGGTGACGATGAAGCCCCGAGTGCCGCCTGACTGGTTCGCCCAGTAGACGATCGTGTCGCCGCTGGGCGACAGGGCCGGGTCGGTCGCCTGGCGCGCAGCCTTCTCGATGCGGGTGACCTTGGAGGTCCTCAGGTTGACGAGGTAGAGGCCGGGCATGGCATTGCCTGCGGCGTTGGTGGTGGAGCGGGTGACCAGGGAGCCGCCGTCGGCCGAGAAGGAGGGGCGGGAGTCATCGGGGATGGTGAGGTTGGCGGCCTCGCCGACAGTGAACAACGGGACGGGCTTGCCCTTGCCGTCTGCGGCGATGGCCGTGTACCGGTTGCGCCCGTCGGAGCCCTTGACGAAGTAGACGACTGTCTTCCGGTCGGGCCGGATGACGGGGAGGATCTCGTTGCCAGGGTCGGAGGTGATCTGGGTCTGGCCGCTGACCTCGCCGGTGCCGGTGGGGACGGCGGCGGTGAACAGGTCGTAGTTGCCGTTCTTCTTCGCCGTGAACACGATCCGGTCGGCTCCCAGGGGCTGGGCGGACTCGGGCAGCGCGCTCGTGGCCGCGGCGGTCGGCTTGGCGGAGGAGCCGCCGGTGGCGGTTGAGGTGGTGTCGTCCTTGCCGCCGGAGTTCAGGGCCAGGACGGTGGCGATGATCGCGCCGACGAGGACCACGGCGCCGCCGACGAGAAGTGGCGTCCGGGTTGGCCGCTTGCCGCGGCCGGGCGGCGGCGAGCCCAGCTCGCCGGGTGCGGACCCGGGCCCTCCCGGACCGTGACCCGGGCCGCCGGGGGCGATGCCCGGGTCCGAGCTGCCGACCCTGGTGGGGGACTGGCCGCCGACGGTTCCGCCCGGGCTGCCACCAGAGGCGCTGGCAGTTCCGGCGCCGCTCGCCGAATACCCTGGGCCGCCCGCATAACCTGAACCGCCCACGTAGCCTAGGCCGCCCCCGCCCCCGCCCCCGCCGCCCGCACCCGCACCCGTGCCGGAGTTCGGCAGGCGGGTGGGGTCGTCCGGCCCGGCGGTGTAGCCGGAGGCGGTACCGGTTCCCGGGCCGGCTCCCCGGCCCGAGCTGCCACCCGAGCTGGATCCGGTATGCGGGGCGCCGGCGTAGGAGGTGGGGCCGGTGACTCCGGCGGCGCCGCTCACTCCAGCCGTGCCGCCGGGGCCCGGGGTGGGCATCTGCCAGCCCTGCAGGACGTTGGTGACGTCCTCGGGGTTGACCGCGGCGACGGCGTCCGGGTTGGAGCTGGACGGGTCGCCGAGCAGGCGGAGCATGAGCTGCTGGGCGGTGGGACGGCCGGCCGGGTCCTTGCGCATCGCGAGCCAGACGATGGGGCGCAGGGCCGGGTCGACGTCGTCGAGGCGCGGATCCTCGTGCAGGGCGCGGTAGAGCAGCACCTGCGCCGAGCCCGCGCCGAACGGGTAGTGGCCGGTGGCGGCGAAGGCGACCAGGCCACCCCAGGCCCAGACGTCCACCGCGGAGGTGATCGGGCGGCTCTCGATCTGCTCGGGGGACATGAACGCGGGGGTGCCGAGCTGCTGGAGGTCGCCGGTCAGGCCGCTGCCCTCGTCGGCGGTGCGGGCGATGCCGAAGTCGATCACCCGCGGGCCGAAGGGGGAGAGGATGACGTTGGCGGGCTTGAGGTCGCGGTGGATGATCCCGGCGCTGTGGATAGCGGTGAGCGCCGCGGCGACGCCGACAGCGAGCTGCTCGAGGTTCGCGTCCGCGAGCGGGCCATTGCGCTGCACGTAGCGGGAGAGCGTCTCGCCCTCGATGAACTCGGTGACGATGTACGGCCACTCGGCGTCCGGGTCGGCGTCGAGGACCTCGGCGGTGCAGACCCGGGCGACACGGCGTGCGGTCTCGGCCTCGAGCCGGAACCGCGCGCGGAACTCGGGGTTGCCGACCGCCTCGGTGCGAATCACCTTGATAGCGACGAGCCGGCCGCGGGATGAGCGGCCCAGGTAGACCTTGCCCATGCCGCCCTTGCCGAGCTGCCCGAGCAGGCGGTACGACCCGAGCTGGCGTGGATCGTCCGCCTCGAGAGGGGCCGTGCGTGCCGCCACGTCAGCATCCGATGACGCCATCGCCTCAGTTCCCCTGCCTGCCGCGTGCCGGTAGCCGGCAGCGGGAGAGCCCATAGCGCCGCAGCGCCCCCGCCGGCATCCCGCACCGACCCCTGATCGATCACCGTGTCCCGAGCCGCCGACCGGCGGTTCACCTGAGGAAAATCTTAGGGGAGGTTTGCTCGTCTCCGATACATCAGGGCGGGGCCTGTGGACATTTCCCCTGTCATCGGAAAGACAGGGGTCCGCCGCCTCCCGCCGCGCCTGGCCGGCGGATCCTGTGCGATCGTCGACCGCGAACCGCATCCGGACGAATCCTCGCTCGACCCGTTTCGGGTCCGGACGGCGACCGGCCGCGCCGAACCGGACGCTGACGAGCCCGGCCAGTCTGGTGGGCGACGGAGCCGGGCACGGTCCGCAGTAATCCACAGTCCGCCGACGGCCCTTGGAGTCACCTCGATGGTAGGGACGGCAACCCGCCCCGCAACGCGTACGGCAGCCCGCCCGTGACGGGCGCGGCAGACGGCTCACCGTCCCGCGTGGCAGCTGACCCTGTGGCCCGCCCGGCAGCTGGCACAGTGTCCCGTGTGGCAGCCGGCCCCGGGAAGCTCGCGGCGGTGGACGTCCGGCGCCGTACGGCGATCGGCCCGGCGCGTCGCCCGCCAGCGCGTGGTGTTCGGGCGGCAGCGGCGCTGGTCTGCGCGGCGGTGCTGCTCGTCCTCGCGGCATGTTCCGGCAGCACCGATGGCGGCGGCAATGGCAACGGTGGCAACGGTGGCGCGGGCGGTACGAACGGCAACGGTTCCCGGGACGGCGCCGAACCGGCTGCCACCGGTACCGCCGTACCCGGCGACCCGCGGGCCGCGGTCTGGGGATTCGCCCGCGTCACGACGGCGAACGCCAGGATCGGCGAGTCGACCGAGGTCCCGGTGACGGCGAGTGCCCACAGCTTCCTCGGATCCGGCGAGGCGAACAGGTCCGCCCGGGTCACGGTCGTGCGGCGGGGGACCGGGAGTTATCGGGTGACGTTCCCGGGCATCGCGGTGCGCAGCGGGCGCGGGATTCCGCTGGCCACGGCGCTGGACCCCGCGGGGGATGCGGTGGCCACCCTGGTCCATCCCTCCCCGGTCCTCTCCTGCCACGTGGTGCGCTGGGGGGCGGCGGACACGGCCGAACAGGTCGACCTCGGCTGCCGCGACGCCGGCGGCGTCCCAGCGGACTCCGCCTTCACCGTCATGTTCACCTTCTCCCCCTATCCAGGTCCCGCGACGCCAGCGGCTTCGGCTTCGGCTTCGCGGCCGGCAGCCCTCCCGGCCTCGACGGCCGTGTCCCAGCCGCCAGCGCCATCCCAGTCGGCGGCCGCACCCCAGTCGGCGGCCGCACCCCAGTCGGCGGCCGCACCCCAGTCGGCGGCCACACCGCCACCTTCCCGGCCGGCCGGAGCCCCCGTGGCGGGGTCGCCCATAACGCCGGGGCCGGTGCACGACGCCTACGCCTACCTGCGGTTGGACGACGCGTCCGCATCGACCTCGCGGCCGGTGGACGAGTACAGCGTGAGCGGGCCGGGGACGATCCAGGTCCGCCGGGTGGGCGCGGGGCACTACACGATCGACCTGGTGGGCCCGGCGTTCGCGCGCAACGGCAACAACCTGCAGGTCAACGCGATCGGGGACGGTCCGGTGGGCTGCAACGCGCTCGGCCGGGTGGTTGAGAAGGACCGGCAGTCGGTGTTCGTCGGCTGCGCCCGCGGCGCCACCTGGACGGACAGCCGGTTCGTGCTGCTCTACACCAGCGGCCACGCCCTGATCCCGACCGACGCGGTGGCCTTCGGGCACGCCTTCACCGGCATCACCGTGCAGGGCGGGCCGGCCCAGCAGCCGCCGATCGGACCAGCGGTGAACGCCTGGGGCTGGTATTCGGCCAACAGCACCGGCGCGACGAACCAGGTCCGTCGCCTGGAGGTCGGCCAGTACGAGGTGATCTTTCCTGGCGTCGCGAACATGCCGGGGCTGGTGGCGGTGACCCCCTACGGCGAGCCCACCGCCCGCTGCTCCGCCTCCGGGGGCGCGGCGACGTTCCCGTCACCCTCCGACGGCACGGCCGCGCCGCCGGTCATCGTCACGGTCCGCTGCGTCAACGCCGCGGGCCAGCCGGCTGACAGCTTCGCGAGTGTCGCCTACACCACGCCGGGCCCGGCGGCCTGAGCCCCACCACCGGCTTGCCTGAACGGGCGGAAACCCGCGGGCGCGTCCCCAGGGCGCCCGCGGGTCCCTCGTCCCCCGCTCCCCATCCCCCAGCCGGCCCCCCGAGACCGGGACCGGGCCGGCCGCCGAGGGGCGCCCCCGAACGCCCCGTGCCAGCCGCAGCCGCCCCGGTCACCTGGATCAAACCGGCGACTCGCCGAGGAAACCCCGTATCTCGGCGGCTTTCTGGCGATTTCCTGGGTTTGGCTTTCCGATCCGCCCTTCCCGATCCGCCCCTTCCGACGACTCCGGTCTCGCGCAGCCATGGGCTTCTGACGGCTGGTGGCCTTCGGCTACTGATGGGGCCGCGGGCCGGCGCCGTCGGCGATGCGCAGGACCTCGTCCACGTCTCGCCGTGGCGTCCTGGCCGTCGGCGGGACGTCCGAGTGCGGATAGCCGACCCGGAGGATCATCTGGACGTGGCCGAGGCCGCCGGTGGCGCCCCGGAACTTCTCGCGCAGCCCCTCCATGTCGATCGCCTGCGACATCGGGGACGTGGCGAGCCCCAGCACGGTGGCGGTGAGCAGCACCCGCTGCATCGCCTCACCCGCGCGCAGCCGATCGGCGACGGTGTCCGCGTCGGTGCCGATGAGCAGGATGCCGGGCCGCTCGACCACGCCACCTGCCTCGACCACGCCACCTGCCTCGGTCGCGGCACCTGGCTCCGCGGTGACACCGAGCTCCTCGGCGAGGCGGGGGCCAGGGCTGCCTGGGGAGAGGCTGCCTGGTGAGAAGCTGCGGAGCGGAAACTCGGACTGGCGTGGGGCGTCGGCCGGCTCGACGGCGCCGCGGGGCAAGCCGTCCGACGCCGGTGCCGACGGCGACGCCGGGGCACGGCTCCAGGCGGCCACCTCCGCCTGGTAGGCGGCATTGTGCCGCTCGATCCAGTCCGCCCGCGAGAGCAGGACGGCAACCTGGATCCGCAGGTCGGGATCGGTCGGTGCGAGCAGCCAGGCACCCTGTTCCTCGGCGGCGACGCGCAGGCGGTGGACGGCGTCGGCCGGGACCGGCCGTGGGTCGAACGGACGACGGTCAGTATGCCGGCGCGCGATGGCCAGGGCGAGTTCCCGCTCGCGTTCCTGCGCTGGCCGTCGTCCGCGGACCGTGATCCTGGCCAGCGGCATGGTCCGCCGGTCGTCACCGTCGGGAAACACCTCGACCCGCGGGTCGAGACCGTGCAGGCGCAGGGTGAGCCGGGCGTTGAACAGCGCCGCGCCGCAGCTCAGCACAAGCTGGCGGCCCTCGGGGTCGACCACGGAAAGCTGGCGAGCGGCATCCGCCCGAAGCGTCAGAGTTCCCTCGCGGCGCTGCTCCTCGTCGAGCGCCGCGGCCGCGTCGAAATCCCACAGCCAGGGCTGGGTGTTGTGGATGGATGGGGCCGCGACGGCCGCCGTGACCACCGTCCGCACCAGCTCAGGGGTCAGGGCCGCCGCTGGGGCCGGCGTCGCATCTGAGGATGTTGTCGCATCTGGGGATGTTGTCGCATCTGGGGATGGCGCCGTCCGCGGTGACGCCGCGGGCGAGCGCGGCACGGACTGTGCAGCTTCGGTGGACATGTCAGCCTCCCCTCTCCTCGTACCTGATGTAGGCACCTGATGGAGGCACCTGGTCCAGCCTGCGGGAGGCGCGGCGGTCTCGGCATGCGCCGATCGGATCCTGCGGACGGGGACCGTCGGCCGTCGCCGCAGGGCCGCCCGGCACCCGCCCGGCACCCCGACCGGCGTCTGGCCTGGCCGCTGTCGTGGCATCTGTGGGGCGTCGGTGAACCCCGGTCGTGCCGGAGCCGGAGTCACGGTCCGCTCGTGCGGGTAGCCCTACGGCATGGCAACTGACACCGAGGCGGTGGTCGTAGAGCTGCTCGACCGGCACGGGCGCACCTTCGCCGACGAGATCGGTGCCGACGTGCCCGCTGACACGGCCGAGGCGATGTTCGCCCTGACCGTCTTCGCGCTGCTCGCCGGCGCACGGATCCGCACGTCGGCCGCCGTCACGGCCTGCCGGGCACTGCTGGACGCCGGCTGGACCGACGCCGCGTCGATGGCCGAGGCGACCTGGGCCGAGCGGACCAGGGTGCTCAACCGCAACGGCTACGCCCGCTACGACGAGAGCACCTCCCGCCAGCTCGAGGATGCCTGCCGCTATCTGTCCGACGCCTACGACGGGGACATCCGCGGCCTGCGGCGGGCCGCCGACTGCTCGCCGGACCAGGAACGGGCGCTGTTGCAGCGGATCAAGGGAATCGGCCCGGTAGGCGCCGACATCTTCCTGCGCGAGGCCCAGGCCGGCTGGGATGAGCTCGTCCCCTACATGGACGAGCGGGTGCGGCGCACCGCCGGCGAACTCGGCCTGCCCAGCAGTGCCACCCAGCTGGCGGACCTCGTCGACCGGGAGGATCTGCCGCGCCTGGTCGCCGCCCTGGTGCGGGTCCAGCAGGAGCATGACGTCACAGACCTGCGCGAGTCGGCGTCGGGGAGGCCCTGACCGGCCCGCCCGCGTCGCCCCGTGCGCCGCGATCCGTAACCTGGAGCGGTTGACGTCCGCACGTCCAACCTTCGCCTGGGTGGTGCGCCTTCCCCTGGGCGAGACGAGCGGCCGTCCCAGACGGGGGCCGGGAGGCGGCCGCGGGGAAGGGAGTGTCGGTGCGGACCATGCAGGATGTGGAACGGGCCCGGGAGCAGGCCTACCTGGACTGGCTCTACACCCGGCTCGACGAGGTCCGTCAGATCACCCGCGACCAGCTGCGCGGTGTGCTGCTCGCGGTCGGTACCGGCACCCCGCAGTCGGTGGTCGAACGGGAGGTGTTCGCCGCCGCGCACGCCGACCGTCTCGCCCGCCTGGACGCCGCGGAGGGGCGGCTCTGCTTCGGCGCGATGGACCATACCGACGGGCGGCGTACCTACATCGGGCGGATCGGCCTGTCCGACGACGAGCAGGAGCCGATCCTCGTCGACTGGCGGGCCCCGGTCGCCACCGCCTTCTACCGGGCGACCCTGGCCGATCCGCACGGGCTGATCCGCCGCCGTCATCTACGCACCCGCGGCCGGGAGGTCACCGGCATCGCCGACGACCCGCTGAGCACCGCCCCGGTGGCGACGGTCGCGAGGGGCAGCGGCAACGGCAACGGCACGGCCGCCGGCGGCGACGTGACGGCGGCATCCGGCGACGTCACATCCGGGGACGGCATGGTCCCCTCCGGGGACACGGTGTTGCTCGAGGCGCTGTCCGCGCCGCGTACCGGCCGGATGCACGACATCATCGCCACGTTGCAGGCCGAGCAGGACCGGGTGATCCGGGCCCGGGCGAACGGCATTCTGGTGGTCGATGGCGGCCCGGGTACCGGCAAGACCGCCGTCGCGCTGCACCGCGCGGCCTATCTGCTCTACAACGACCGGACGAGGCTCGACCAGTCCGGTGTTCTGATCGTCGGGCCGAGCCCGGTGTTCCTCCGGTACATCGACCAGGTCCTGCCGTCCCTCGGGGAGACCGGTGTGGTCTTCGCGACGCCGGCGCGGCTGTTCCCCGGGGTCGACGCGACCGGTGTCGAACCGGTCGAGGTCGCCACCCTCAAGGGCGACCCTCGGATGGCGGACGTGATCGCCGCCGCCGTCCGCGACCGCCAGCGCCTGCCTCGCGGCGGCCTCGTCCTGCCCTATGACGGAGCGCAGCTGCGCCTCTCCCAGGACCGGGTCGCTCGGGCCCGCACCCGTGCCCGCCGCAGCCGTCGCCCGCACAACGGCGCGCGCCGGGTGTTCCTGCGCGAACTGCTCGCCGAGCTGACCTCCCAGGTCGTCCGGCAGATCCCCGGCGGCCTGCTTGACCCGGACGAGCGCCGCCAGATCACCGGCGACCTGTGGACCGACGAGGTGATCCGTCCCGCCCTCGACGAGCTGTGGCCGTTGCTGACCCCGCAGCAGCTGGTCGGCGACCTGCTGCGTGACCCGGACGTGCTCGCCCAGGCCGCCGGCAATCGCCTCACCCGCGCCGAGCGGGCGCTGCTGATCGCCCTGCCGCACTCCGATCCGGCTGCCGGTACCGCCGCCGGAGCCGCTGCCGGCGGCGGTGGAGCGAGAGCGGGCGTTGGCGCCGGTGCCGCATCCGCCGCCGGTCTCGGCGACGTGGAGGGGATGGCCGACGACCTCTTCGCGTCGCAGAACCTGTTGACGGCCCCGGAGCAGGACGGTGTGTCTCCCCCGAAGTGGGATGGCGCGTCCGGGCGGATTCCCCGTCCACGCCCGGCCGCGGGCTCGGATGCCGGCCGCAATGCCACTGGCCCAGGGGCGGCGTGGCCCAGCGGACGCCCCGAACCGGGCAGAGCCGCTGACACCGCGCCTGTCGGGGGCCGCCGCAAGGCGTCGGACATCGGACGGCAGTGGACGCCGGCGGACGTCGCGCTGCTCGACGAGGCAGCGGAGCTGCTCGGTGATCCCGACGAGGAGGCGGGCCTCGAAGCTGCCCGGCGGGCCGAGCGGGAACGCGCCGAGGAACGCGAGTACGCCCGCGGTGTCGTCGACATGCTGGGCCTGGAAGGCCAGGTCGACGCGGACGCACTCGCCGAACGCTGGACTGGTCCGCGAGCCCGGCGCAGCGCCGCCGAGCACGCCCGTGCGGATCGCGGCTGGGCGTTCGGTCATCTCATCGTCGACGAGGCCCAGGAGATCTCGCCGATGTTGTGGCGGCTGCTGTGGCGCCGGTGCCCCGGCCGCACCGCCACACTCGTCGGCGACCTCGCGCAGACGGCCCGCCCCGGTGCGCCGACGACCTGGCAGCAGCTGCTCGGCCCGGTGGCCGACGACCGCTTCACCATCGAGCGGCTGACCGTCAACTACCGCACCCCCCAGGAGATCATGGACGTCGCCGCCCGGGTCCTGCACGCCCAGGACGCGGACCTCGCCACTCCGGTCTCGGTGCGCTCCGTGGGCCGCCGCCCCACGGTGGTGCGGGCTGGTGCGGTGGACGTGGACCAGGTGACTGGACTCGGCCCACTGCTCGCCGAGCGACCGCCCCGCCCGGGGGAGCCGACCGCGGAGCTCATCGCCGCCGTCGCCCACGCCGCCGAGCGTGAGGCGATCCGTATCGGCATCTTCCGCGGCAGGTCCGAAAGTTCCGCCGGCCCCGCCGGCCCCGCCGGCCCCGCCGTTTCCGGGAGGGCCGCTGTTTCCGACAGTTCCGCCGTCTCCGAGGGTGAGGCCGTCGCCGAGGGCTCAGGCCGAGTCGCCGTCATCACACGTCCACGTGACGTCGCGCCGCTACGTTCGGCGCTGATCGCGCTGATGCCGGAACTCGCCGTCGCCCCGGACTCGATCGACCCGACCAGCGTCGCCGGCAACGCGCTCGACGCACCGGTCGCCGTGCTCAGTGTCGCCGAGACCAAGGGCCTCGAGTTCGACGCGGTGGTCCTTGTCGAGCCCGCGGACCTGCTCACCGAACCGACCCGCGGGCTGGCCGACCTCTACGTCGCGCTGACCCGGGCAACCCGCTCCCTGTGCGTCGTGCACACAGGCGAGCTCCCCGAGGTCCTGCGCGACGGTCTCCCTCCCACCAGCCAACCTGACCTGCCCGTGGTGACCTCCTAGGGTGCTTCCCGTGGATCTCCGGCCCGTTGCCGGGTTCACCCGGTGAATCTCACTGTGCGTGATGGTTGTCGGGGGCGGTGGCGCTGCTGGTGCGTGGGGATGTCGCTTCTACTGGGTAATGTGTCTGATTTGTTCCTTCGTAACTCTGTAGAAGCGACATGAAGGTCTTCCTGGGCCGATCCGTCGTCACGCGCAGCAGCGGGGAGGGGGTAGCGGGTCGGCGGTGGGGGAGAGGGCTCGCTGGTCGTGACGACCGGAGCCGACGGTGACGGCGGGGGGCACCGTGCACCACCGGCCCTCGTAGTCGGTCCGGCATAACTCTGATGTCGCCGAAGGTGGCTATCCGCGCTAGGTAAAAAATGTCGGAAATGGCCAATCGAAGCTGCGGAAAAGGGCTGACGGCAGGAATTCGTGACTCGATCTGGACCCACAGGTCACGGCGCAGTTTCCGCGGGGCTGGCGGGATGTCGGCTACCTCATGATGGGCAGGCCGCCGGACTCGGTGCTCGCCGAGGTTCCGACGGTCGCCGAGGCGTTGCGCCACTCGGTGGTGCTCCGGTCGTTCGGCGACGGCGACGGCGAGATCGAGATCGAGATCCGCCGCGTCCTCGCCCGGGGCTGCACCCTCGAGATCCCCTCGGACCGCTGCTGAACGCCGTGCTGGCGTGCCCTAGCTCAGCGCGACCAGCGCGCCGAGGAAGAATCCGACGGCGGCGAGCCAGACCAGCGTCGGCAGCAGCCGCAGCCAGCCGGCCAGGGCAGGCGACCGCTGTCTCCCCGGCGTGCCACCCCGCGCCGGCGCCGGCGCCTCCGGCGGGGGGGTGGGTGGGTGGGTCCGTTGAGTGGGCGGGATGGGGACGGGTGCTCCCGAGCCGGCGAGCATCGTCTCCTGGTCGGCAGGGTCTGGGCCGTTCGGGCCCGCCGCCGCATGCTGGCCGGCGTCTGGTGAGGTGGGCGGTGCAGGTGGCGGCGGCGGGATGAGGGTGACGAGGGGGCCGTCGGTCGCGCCGAGGTGGACCCGGATCTCGCCGTCGCGCAGCGCGACGGTGCTGGTCCGCGAGCCGCCCACCCAGATGCCGCTCGAGCTGATGTCGCGGGCGAGCCAGCCGTCCGCCGTCGGCTCCAGGCGCAGGTGGTGGCGGGAGACCCGGCCGTCGGAGATGACCACGTCGCAGTCCCGGCCGCGCCCGATCACGTGGTCACGTTCGGGCGGGAGCACTGCCTCGCCGGACGGGGTGATGATCCGCAACGCTTGCACTGCGTGTCCTCTCCGGAAGCTGTACCTGGACCTCTGTACCTGGACCTGTGGCCGGGGCCGGTTCAGGCGGGGAAGACCTCGCCGCCGCGGACGGTGACCGGGACGGACGGCAGCGGGGCCTTCGCGGGGCCGGCGACGGGCTGGCCGGTGCGGGTGTCGAACGCGCTGCCGTGGCAGGGGCAGCGGATCTTGCCGTCCGAGACGGCGTTCACGTTGCAGCCCTTATGGGTGCAGACCGTCGAGAATCCCTGGACCGTGCCGGCGGCGTTCCGGGTGAGCACGATGCCCGCGCCATCGACGATCATCCCGCCGTCGGCCGGGACGTCGTCGACCCGTGCGAGGGCGCTCGTGCCGCCGCCCGTGCCGCCGGCAGCGGTATCAGCGCCTGCCGGCGTCCCCGAACGGGCCGGTGTCGCTGCCGGTTTCGCCGCGTCACTGTTGCTGGCGACGACGTACCCGACCGCGCCGCCGGCCACGGTGACCACGATGCCGGGCATGATCGCCCGCCGGCTCGGAGCCTCGTTCGTCATGGCTTCGTCCTCATGTTCGCGCGCCGGCACGGGCGCGGGCCGACGTCCGCGGCGCCGAACCGGCTGTGGCCGGACAGGTCGGGGTCAGACATGGGGGATGCCGGACTGGGTGAAGAACCACAGTGAGGCGGTCAGCCACAGGACGACGAGGCAGACCAGCACCAGGGAGCCCAGTACCGGCAAGGCCCACCCGGGCAGCCCACGGACCCGCAGGCCCAGCATCTTCGCCGCGTAGGCGCCGTAGAACGCGCAACCGGCGACACCGTGCAGGACGACGCGGGCCTCGCCGCCGGCGAACCCCAGCGACCAGACGCAGCTGAACGCGACCGGCAGGGTCAGCACGAACGCCGTCGTCCCGCTCCAGCGGTGCAGCGGGCCCACCCACGCCGGCGCCTTCCCCGCGCCCGGCAGCCGGCCCCACATCCACAGTGCCGTGACCAGCTGCACCAGGACGAACACCAGCGCCGCCGTCGTCAGCCACGCCTTCATCGGCAGCGTGCCGGAGAACCCGAGGGTGAACAACGGCCGCCCGGCCGGATCGTGCGCCTTCGCGTACACGCCCAGCGCCACCGCGACGCCCGCGCCGAGCAGCAGCACCCCGGCCGCCGCCCCGCTCCGCGTTCCTGTTCCTGGCCTGGCCGACGGCTGTGCTGTGCCCGACGGCTGTGCGCCGACAGTCATCCCCGTCCCCTCTGTTCCCGATGCGGCCTGTCCCACTGCTGCGGTCGGCACCCGGCCGGGGCCGGGCACCAGTCACGTCATCGCGCCGTGCAGAACGATCCGCACCGCGTCGCCCCCATCGCCCCCATCGCCCGCGGCCGTGCTCGGGCTGCTCTGGCCGTCATCCCGTCTGCCGGTGGCCGGGCTGTCCCTGCCCGGGGCACACCTGGATCACTGGCGGCCGGGCTGTCCCGGCTCGGCCGCGCCGTGAGGGTGTGGAGCGTCGCTGTGCGGATCATAACCATGATGATCATGGCGGATGTGCCGAAATGGTCTTTGTTGCTCCATCGACATTGCCCCAGCCTCGCCGCGTCCGGTGCCGATCGTCGCTGGGACGACAGGGATTGCGGCGTCGGGTTCGTTCTGGCCAGGATCAGGCCAGCGTGCGGGCGGCGATGGCGCGGCGGAGCTCGTCGGTGGCATCGACGACGACGCGGCGCAGGACACGCCCGAGATCGTCGCGGGCGAGCAGGGCGTCGGCGGCCTGCGTGGTGTGGGCCGAGACGGCGTAGTGCGGGTAGGCGCAATGGGCGGTCTGGCGGGCCGCGTGGGGGGTGCGCCGGGTGGTCATCGCGGTGACCTGCTCGAAGTAGCGCTCGACGTAGCTCGCGGTGAGCTCGTCCTGTTCGGGCTGCCAGAATCCGTCGGCGCTGGCCGCGATCAACCGGGCGGACGTCTGGTCATCGAGCATGATCCTGTCCCAGGCGCGGGCCTTGGCCGCCGGGTCCGCGAGCGCGGCGCGGGCGCGGGCGGCGTTCTCGGCGGCGCGGGCGCTTCGGTCCCGCTGAGCCTCGGCGATGATCTCCGGCTCACCGGCGTGATCGAGCACGACCAGCCGGTGCAGCAGCGACCAGCGCAGTTCGGGGTCGACGACCAGCCCGTCGGGGACGTCCCGGCCGTCAAGCCAGGCGGCGAGCTCGGCGGCGGCGCCCGTCCCGGCGAGGCTGATGGTGCCGCGGGCCGCGGACAGCTGGCGTCCGCTGCCGGCGGCGGCGTCGGCGAGCACCTGCCGGCAAACCGCATGCAGGCGGGCGGCCACGGCCGGGCGGGCCTGCGGCGTCAGGTAGCGGTTGAGTGCGGTGACCCGGGCGAACCGCAGTACGTCCTCGAACACGGCGAGCTGTCTCTCGGCGGGCAGAGCGGCCTGCGCGAGGTCCAGGTAGTGGGCGGCGGCCCAGTCGGCGTCCCGGGTCGCGTCGGCCGCGGCAGCCCAGATCATCGCCCGGGCCAGTGGATCGGTGATCCGCGGCAGCACCTGGGTGAGGGCCGCGAGGTCGGCGGCGGTGAACCGGGTCTTCGCATAGGTCAGGTCGCCGTCGTTGACGAGTAGCAGCCGCCCGGCGGGCGTCCCGACCAGCTCCACGACCGAGGTGTCGCCGTCCGGGGCATCCGCCGCGAGGTTGACCTCCACCCGGCGCAGCAGCACGAACGCCCAGGCAGGGTCAGCGGAGCCATCGGTTCCTGCCGAGCCATCGGTTCCTGCCGAGCTGGCGGTGTCGGCCGAACTGGCGGTGTCGACCGAGCCCGCGGTGTCGGGAGCTGCCGAGGGGCCGTAGATGCCGATGCCCACCCGGTGGGGGCGCAGGGTCGGGTACCGCGGGGGAGCCGTCTGACGGACGGTGACGGCGGTGAACCGGCCGGCCGCGTCGACGTCGACCCGGGGCGTGAGCGTGTTGACCTGTTCGCGGCGCAGCCAGACCGTGGCCCAGCGGGAAAGATCACGCCCGCTGGCCGAGGACAGGGCGGCGAGCAGGTCGTCGAGGGAGGCGTTGCCGTACGCGTGCCGGGTGAAGTAGGCCCGCAGACCGGTGAAGAACGCCTCGTCACCGACCCAGGCGACGAGCTGGCGCAGCACCGAGGCGCCCTTGGCGTAGGAGATGCCGTCGAAGTTCAGCAGGGCGAGGGCGGTGTCCGCGACGTCCGACGGGGCGACCGGATGGGTGGAGGGCCGTTGGTCGGCGGCATAGCCCCAGCTCTTGCGTCCGATGGCGAAGCTCGTCCAGGCGTCGCGGAACCGGGTCGCCTCGGCGGTGACCCGGTAGCCCATGTACTCGGCGAACGACTCGTTGAGCCACAGGTCGTCCCACCAGCGCATCGTGACAAGATCGCCGAACCACATGTGGGCCATCTCGTGCGCGACGACCACGGCCCGCAGCTCACGTTCGGCTTCGGTTACCGCTGAGCGGTAGACGAACTCGTCACGGAAGGTCACACAGCCCGGGTTCTCCATCGCCCCCGCGTTGAACTCGGGGACGAAAGCCTGGTCATAGGTGCCGAACGGGTATCGGTCGGCGAACAGTTCGTGGTAGCGGTCCAGGCACGCCTTCGTCACCTCGAAGATCTCGTTGGCGTCGGCCCGCAGGTACGGCGCGAGCGAACGGCGACACAGCAGCCCGAGTGGGATCCCGTCGTGGCTGTCCTCGATGAGGTGGTACGACCCGGCGACCACGGTGACGAAGTAGGTCGCCAGCGGCGGTGTCTCGGTGAACTCCCAGCGCCCGGGCGCGGTCTGCCGTCCGGCGCCGTTGGCGCGTACCACCCAGTCCGGCGGCGCGAGCACGGTGAGGCGCACCGGCGCCTTGAGGTCCGGCTGGTCGAAACAGGCGAAGATCCGCTGGGCGTCGTCGAGGAACGTCTGGGCGTACAGGTACACCTCGCCGTCCTCGGGGTCGGTGAACCGGTGCAGACCCTCCCCGGTGTTGGAGTAGCGCATCGTGGCCGACACGACGAGCTCGCCCGCGGCGCCGAGGCCCTCCAGCGGGATCCGGTTGCCGTCCAGCACCGCCGGATCGAGTCGCCGGCCGTCCAGCCGCAGCTCGTGGAACTCGACCGCCTTGATCTCGGCGAAACTGCTGTCGCCGACGGCGCTGTCGGTGCGGGGCACTGGGGTGGTCGGGGCGGCCGTGAGCGTGGCGTCGGAGATCGGCGCGCGCAGGCTGAACCGCACCCGGGTCGTCGAGTCGAACTCCGTCGACGTGCGGGCCGCCGTCAGGTCCAACTCGATGTCGTAGCCGTCGACGCGCAGCAGCCGCGCGCGGGCGACGGCCTCGGCCCGGGTGAGGATGTGCATACCGCGAACCTACGAGATGGCCGCCCACACCTGGTCACGAATGGGTTCTCCACTGCGCGGATCACCTCGGGCATCACCTCGGGCCGCCGCGCGGCGGACGGCTGCCGATCAGGCCCGGGGTCGGCGGGTGCGGCGTAGCCAGAGCAGGCCGAGGATCGGCAGGATGACCGGAATGAACAGGTATCCGCTGCCGTAGGTGGACCAGACGGCCTGGTCGGGGAAGGCGTCGCGGTCGATGACGCTGGCCGTGCCGACGGCGAGCACGCCGGCGAGCTCCGTCGTGCAGGCGGCGACCGCCACCCGATGCCAGCGCGGCCCGCGGCGGGTCAGCGCCACCGTCGCCACCACGTAGACCACGGCGGCGAAGGCCGAGAGCAGGTACGCCAGCCGGGCGTGGTCGAACTCGGTGGAGATCTGGACCGCGGACCGGGAACAGGCCGCCACCGCGAAGATCGCGTAGACGGTCACCAGGATCCGACCCGGACCGCTCGCCGTGCCGGTCGATCCGGCATCCATCGATCCGGCATCCATCGATCCGGAATTGGGCGATCCGGGGCCGGGTCGGCCCTGCGGCCGGTCGGCGGACGCCTGCCCCTCGGCCTTTGGTTGCGCACCTGCGGAGATGTCAGCCACCGGAGACCTCCCAGACCTGACCAAGTCGGACGACGATCATCGCGGCCGCGAGAAACGCGACGCCGAGCACGGCGCTGCCCCAGCGCGAGCGTTCGCCCAGCGTCCACCACACGCCGATCGGCAGGACCACCGCCGAGGCGATGAGGTAGAGCACGAACACGGTCGGCTGGTCGGCGTGCTCGCCGCCGATGAGCTTCACCACCGCCGCGACGACCTGGGCGAGCAGGACGAGTTCGCATCCGCCGGCCCCGGCCAGCAGCCCCACGCCGACCGGTCGGTCCCGCACCACCTGCAGAAGGCAGGCCAGCGCGACCGCGAGAGTCGCGCCGATCGACGCCGCCTGGAGTCCAGCGATCATCTGTTCCGCGTCCCGGGTACGCCCGCCCGCATCCGTGCCCTCCCCGCGCCCTCATGGTCCCTGCCGCCCGCGCGCCGGACCGCTGGCCCGCCCCGTCGTCACTGGCGGGCCGGAGCCATCCGGCGTTCTGCCGGGAGTCGGTGAGCCGTCCCCGGTGAGTTACTACAGATGGTAGGACTTGCCGTGGGGGGGGGGGGGGGGGGCCGGGCCGGGGGGGGGGGGGGGGGGGGGGGGGGGGGGGGGGGGGCGGCCCCCCCCCCCGGGGCCCCGACGTGTGCGGCGAGCTCCGCGGGCGTGGCGCGTGTGACGGCGCGGCGTGTGCGGCACCATCCACC
>NZ_JALKFZ020000157.1 GCF_023243075.1 Frankia sp. AiPa1
TGTGGCGGGACCTGACCGAGTCGGTGAACTCGATGGCGGGCAACCTGACCAGCCAGGTCCGCAACATCGCCCTGGTCGCCACCGCGGTCGCCCGCGGCGACCTCTCCCAGAAGATCACCGTCACCGCGCAGGGGGAGATCCTCGAGCTCAAGGACACCCTGAACACGATGGTGGACCAGCTCTCCTCGTTCGCCGACGAGGTGACCCGGGTGGCCCGCGAGGTCGGCACCGAGGGGGCGCTGGGCGGGCAGGCACATGTGCGGGGCGTGTCGGGGGTGTGGCGGGACCTGACCGAGTCGGTGAACTCGATGGCGGGCAACCTGACCAGCCAGGTCCGCAACATCGCCCTGGTCACGACCGCGGTCGCCCGCGGCGACCTGTCCCAGAAGATCACCGTGTCGGCGCAGGGCGAGATCGCCGAGCTCAAGGACACCGTCAACACGATGGTGGACCAGCTCGGTTCGTTCGCCGCCGAGATCACGCGGGTCGGCTGGGAGGTCGGCGTCGAGGGCCGGCTCGGCGGTCAGGCGACGGTGGCCGGGGTGGCCGGCACCTGGAAGGACCTGACCGACAACGTCAACCAGCTCGCGACCACGCTGACCATCCAGCTGCGCGCGATCGGCGACGTCTCCACCGCCGTCACCCGGGGTGACCTGACCCGGTCCATCACGGTGGAGGCGGAGGGTGAGGTCTCCGAGCTCAAGGAAAACATCAACCAGATGATCGCGCGGCTGCGGGAGACCACGGAGGTCAACGCGCAGCAGGACTGGCTGAAGTCGAACCTGGCCCGTATCGGCGGCAAGATGCAGGGTCAGCGCGACCTGTACGCGGTCTGCCAAATGATCATCAGTGAGATGACGCCGGCGGTCGACGCCCAGCACGGCACGGTCTACCTGTTGGACTTCATCGAGGGCGACAAGCTGCGCTACGTCGCCGGCTACGGCTCGGTGCCGCGGCGGCGCTCCGATGGCACGTTCCTGTTCGGTGAGGGCCTGATCGGCCAGGCGGCGCTGGAGCGCAACCGGATCCGGGTCGAGCACGTCCCCGCCGGATACCTCAATATCCGCAGTGGTCTCGGTGAGGCGCCGCCGTGCGATCTCGTCGTCGTTCCGGTCGTGTTCGAGAACCAGGTGCTCGGCGTGATCGAGCTCGCGTCGTTCACCCCGTTCTCCGAGCTGCACCTCACCCTGGTCGACCAGCTGGTCGACACCATCGGCGTCGTGCTCAACACGATCATGGCGAACGCGCGGACGGAGGAGCTGCTCGCGCAGTCGCAGCGGCTCACCCAGGAGCTGCGGTCGCAGTCGGTGGAGCTGCAGCGTACGAACAACGAGCTGGAGGAGAAGGCGGCGCTGCTGGAGGACAAGAACCGCGAGATCGAGCTGGCCCGGATCGGCCTGGAGGAGAAGGCCGAGCAGCTCGCGCTGTCCTCGCAGTACAAGACCGAGTTCCTGGCGAACATGAGCCACGAGCTGCGCACCCCGCTCAACAGCCTGCTCATCCTCGCCAAGCTGCTCGCCGACAACCCCGACCGCAACCTCTCCCAGAAGCAGATCGACTTCGCGGAGACGATCCACTCCGCGGGCTCCGAGCTGCTCGGCCTGATCAACGACATTCTCGATCTGTCGAAGGTCGAGGCCGGCAAGATGGACGTCGACGCCACCACCGTGCGTACCGCGGCGCTGTGTGACGCCGTCGCCACCGTCTTCGGTCCGGTCGCGGACGAGAAGGGCCTGGCGTTCGAGGTCAGTCTCGCGAGCAACGTCCCGGACGAGTTCGTCACCGACGAGCAGCGCCTGCAGCAGGTGCTCAAGAACCTGCTGTCGAACGCGGTGAAGTTCACCGACAGTGGCACCGTCCGCCTCGATGTGACCCTGGCCAGCCCCAACACCCCGCACCTGGCCAGCCACCTGCGTTCGGCCGGCGCCGTGCTGTCGTTCGCGGTCACCGACACGGGCATCGGGATCGCCGCGGAGAAGCTAAGAATGATCTTCGAGGCGTTCCAGCAGGCCGACGGCACGACCTCGCGCCGCTACGGCGGCACCGGCCTCGGCCTGTCCATCAGCAAGGAGATCTCCCGGCTGCTCGGCGGCTCGATCGCGGTGGCCAGCGCGGTCGGGCGCGGCAGCACATTCACGCTCTATCTGCCGGCGGCCCCGCTGGCACAGATGCCCGCGTTCGGAGTCACCCCCGGCGAGGCGGATGACGTCCTCATGATCCTCGGGACGGCGGACGGGTCGTCGTCCCGTGCCTCCGGCGAACTGCTGCCTGCCGCGCTGGCCAGCGGCGAGCGGACGGCGATCACCACCGGCCCGCCCGGCGGGGATCCCGCTGAGGAGGCCCCGGCCACCAGCCCCGCTGACGACGGCGCCGGGTACGGCATGAGCACCGTGTGGTCCTCGCCTGGTTCCGGAGCGGGGGCTCGTTCCGGCGACGGGGCGGGTCCGGACGGCTCCAGCCCGAACGGCTCCAGCCCGAACGGCTCTGGCCCCAACGGCTCTGGCCCCAACGGTGCCGAGACGGGCGGCGGGTTCGGCAGCGGTGCCGGCGGTGGCGTCGCGGTCGACGTCGGCCAGACCACGAAGTGGCGGCCGAGCGAGGCGGCGACGGGCACCCCGTTCCTCACCGAGCCGGCCGATCTTGGCGGCCGGGAGCCCAGCGGTGCGGCCGAGGGAGGGGACCCGCTCGTGGGGACCACGGTGCTCGTCGTCGACGACGACGTCCGCAACGTTTTCGCACTGACCAGCGCCTTGGAGATGTACGGGATGCGGGTCCTCTACGCGGACAACGGCCACGATGCGATCCGCACCCTGCAGCAGGACACCGGGCCGGTGCATCTCGTCCTCATGGACGTCATGTTGCCCGGTATGGACGGCAACGAGACGACGATGATGATCCGCGACATGTCCGCGTTCGCCGAGCTGCCGATCCTGGTGCTCACCGCGAAGGCGATGCCCGGAGACCGGGAAAAGAGCATCACCGCCGGCGCGTCCGACTACATCACCAAGCCCGTCGATCTCGAACACCTCCTCGGAGTGATGCGCGCGCATCTGTGTTGATCAGATCGCGTATGGTGCCCATTCGGGTGTGTATCGGTGGGGCGGTGCGTTGGTCGCGGAGGCAATCGGCGATGGTGGTGGGGTGGCGACACCCACCGCGGACCGGCAGGGCGACCGCGAAGGAGGAGGCAGGCGGGTGACCGAGCGGACCGGCGGTTTCGTCGACGGCGAAGGCGGGCCGACCACGGAGCGGCCCCGCAGCAAGATCCTTCTAGTGGACGACCGCGCCGACAATCTCATGGCGCTGGAGGCGATCCTCGCCTCGCTGGACCAGGATCTGGTGACGGCATCATCCGGTGAGGAGGCACTCAAACGCCTGCTCGTCGACGACTTCGCGGTCATCCTGCTCGATGTCCAGATGCCCGGAATGGATGGATTTGAGACTGCCCACCGGATCAAGCAGCGTGGCCGGACCCGGGATACGCCGATCATCTTTCTGACGGCGATCGACCGCGAACCCCACCATGCATTCCGTGGGTACGCGGTGGGCGCGGTCGACTACATCGCGAAGCCCTTCGACCCGTGGTTGCTGCGGGCCAAGGTCAGCGTCTTCGTGGAACTGTTCGAAAAGAACGAGCGGCTCTCGGAGCTCGCGCATCAGCGGGTCCGGGACTTCGACCTGATGACGGAGGTCGCCGAGCGGCTCATCGCGCTTGACGTCCTGCTCGATGGCAGCGGGGACGCGACCGCGGATGAGCGGCTGGCAGCCGCCGGTGCCGAGGTCCGCGGCCTCGTCGCGCGACTGCAGCCCTTCGCTCGCTCCACCAACGCCTGACGGCCGGCGGCCGGCGGCCGGCGGCTGGCGGCCGTCTGTCGGCTGTCGGCTGTCGGCTGTCGGTCGTGGGGTGTCTCGGAAGCTTCGTCGTGCGTTGGATGTTCCGGAGTGGATCCCCCCGGGCCCGCCCATTCGGGTGCTGTGACAAGGCCGACAGTCCACCTGGGTGGTGGTGTCGGTCACATCCGGCCGGTGGCCGAGGTCGGCGGCGGACTCGTTGACACCGTCCTGCTGTCTCTGCCTCCTTACCAATGGTGACGGTGGTGGGTTGGCTGGTGTCGAACCGGGTGTGAGGCCACCGTGGACAGTCTGGATCGGACTGTTCCGGTGATCGCGTCGGGTGTGGTCCGGGGGGATGCCCCAATTGGTTGCGCGGCCGACCTTCTCTGGGCGCCGATAACATGGATTTGTCAGGCAGATCCGGTGCCGGGAGTGCGCGGCCGGCTTGTTCGGTCGTAGGAGGTTTCGTCGTATGGCAATAGCCCGGCGCACTCCCTATGGGCTCAACGGTATTGATCCGGATGTGGTCGGGTCGTACGCGATTGACCGAAAGGTCGCCGATGCCGGGAGCGGCCCTGTGTTTCTCGGGCGTAACCGGGACGGACGTGCGGCCCTGATCAAGATGATCGCCGAGGATCTTGGGTGGGGCGCGCGGTTCCATCGGCACCTGCAGGCCGATCTCGAGCGCCTGCGCCAGTTGGACCTGTTCTGTCTTGCGCAGATTCTGGACATCGACACCGCCGGGAGCCCGCCGTACGTCGTCGTGGAGTTCGTCGACGCGCCGACCCTCGCCGCCAGCGTCGAGCATGAGGGCCCGTTGTCCGCCGCCGACACGGCGCGGCTTGCGCTCGGTCTGGCGGCCGCGCTCGCCACACTGCATCAGAAGAACATCATCTTTGCGGACTTGAAGCCCACGAACGTGGTTCTTTCCGAGCAGGGCCTGCGGCTGGTTGATTTTGGCCTTGCGCGCGTGCTGAACACCATTTCGGCCGATCGTCCAGGTGAATCCGGTCGGGGCATCGGGACGCCGTCCTTCCTCAGCCCCGAACAGATTCTCGGCCGATCGGCCACGGTCGAGTCCGATGTCTTTGCCTGGGGTAGCGTCCTGCTGTTTGCGGCGACCGGTCGACCGCCCTTCGGCGACGGGCCGCGGCGGGCGCTGCTGCAACGCGCGGTCTATGCCGAGCCGGATCTGTCGGCCCTCGCCCCAGAGCTTCGCGAGCTGGTCGCCGCCGCGATGTACAAGGATTCTCGCCGCCGACCCACGGCTGGCGAGCTGTTCGAGGAGCTCGTCGAGGCCTTCCCGGCGGAGCATTCGCCGCCGGGACAGTCCGAGGCGGCGAACCGTACGGTGATCCTTCCTAAGTCGACGGTGGCCGTACCAGGTCAACCCACGGCGACGACCGTGCGGGTCCCAGCCGATCGCGCTCCTGCGGACGAGGTGCCGGCGCAGCGGGTCGGGTCGGCTGCGCCCGTGCGGATTCCCGCGCGCACGGCAACGGCCGCCGTCATCGACCTTGCCGTCACCGACCTTGCCGTCATCGACCTCGGTGCCCCGGGTGGGCCGGACGTCTCAGGGGGACCGCACGCCCCTGACCGCCGGGGTGGGCATGGTCCCACGGCTCGGACGGCGCCCGATGAGGGGCCGGACGCGGCTGACACCTCCCCGCGGGATGCCGCCGCGCTGGTCGCGGACACCACCCGCCCCGGCATCGCCCCGGCCGACTCGCGCGGAGCCAGACAGGCCCACTCCACGGCGGCCTCCGACGGCACGGTAGTCGCTGGCAGTCCGGTCGATGGTGGCGGTCCGGTCGGCCACGACGGTCCGGTCACCGCCGATGGCCCGGTCACCGCCGATGGCGCGGTCGGCTCTGGCGCGGCCGGGCGGAGTCACCTGGAGATAGGCGTCGCGGCGCTGCCGCGGCCGCGGCCCGAGTCGCGGGAATCCGGACGGCGTGGCTGGTGGCGCCGGATCTTCTCGACCCGAGCCACAACACCGCTGCTTGCCGGACCGCTGCTCGTCGTGGCGGCGCCAGCCTTGTCGATGCTCGGCATCCCCGAGATGGCGATGGCCACCGTTGTCCGGTCGAATGCTGGCGGTCGTCGGCGTTGAGGCCACCCGCCCTTCGGCCTGCCCCGCGGCGGCCGGACGTCAGCGACTGAAGTGGCGGGCGGCGCCGTAGCCGGGTCCCCGCTCCGGCTGGCCGGTGCGGGACGTCCACCGCCACTGCACCGAGATGCGCCCGCTGACGTGACCGGGCACCCGGGGCACGCCGTGTAACCAGTCTGCCTGCGCGCGGCCACCGAGAACGATCAGGTCACCGCTGGCGGGCGCCAGATCCTGCCCGCCGCGGTCCAGCGGGTCGGCGAGCAGCCGCCGTCCGGGGGCCAGATGACGGGACTTCACCAGAAACGGCCGACGGGCTCCGAGGGTGAGAATGGCGATGATCGTGTCGTCCAGCCAGCGCATCTCCCGGTCGCGGTGGAGAGCGACCGCGTCGTTTCCGTCCCGGTACATCGAAAGGCCGAATCCGTCGAAGTCGACGCCGTAGGTGCGCCGCAGCGTCCGGTAGGCATCCAACAGGGCGGGGAACGGCACTGGGCCGCCGCGTGGAATCCAGGCACTCAGGCGTGGCGCGGTGACGGTCCGTTCGTAGCGCCACATGGTTCCCTGCCGCCAGGGCAGGCCGGTGCGCATCTCCTCGTACAGCGAGTCGGCTCCGCCCAGCCAGCCGCGAGTGACATCGACCCAGGAACGGTCGTCCAGCCAGAGCCGCTCCCCGCTGGCCGCCGGATCGACTGCCGCGCCGTCCGTCACGCCTGCGAGGTTACCGGCGCGCCACCGGCCCGGCACATCGGTGTCGTCATGGCAGGTTCCGCCGCGGATCGAAGGCGGCCATGCCAGCCGGATCGCGGGTAACCTGCCTGATCCAAGGGACCAGCATGGAAATGACCGGACCCGGGGATGGTCACGGAATGGATGTCAAGATGCGCAGCAGAGCATCACGGTGCCCTGAGCCCGGCGCGGCCGCCACGACCGGTGTGCCGCGGGCACGATGAGCAACAGTCACGTCGAGTCCTCGTCTGCGCCGAAGGTGGCGGACGGCCGGGTGGTTCTGCCCAACCTGGCAGGTACGGCCACTCCGGTCGGACCGACCAGTCCGGGGGAGACGGTGGCCGCGCTCGATGCCTCGGCCAGGCCGGACGACCCGGCGGGTGTGCGGGGGAACGCGCCGATCGTCGCCGAGCGGGACGTACGCCTGCTCACCGAGGTGGTGGCCCGGCTGCGACGGGTGCTGCGCGCGAGTATTCGGACCGAGTACGCCTGGGAGTCGTTGCCCATGGCACAGGTCGAACTGCTGCAGTGCCTGGCCGAACGGGACGGCACTCGGGTCGGAGAGCTGGCCAGTCTGCTGCGGTTGGCACCCAACAGCGTCTCGACGCTCGTGCAGCACCTGGCCGACGTCGGCTACCTGCACCGGGAGCGCGACCCGGCCGACCGCCGGGCTGCCCTCGTACGGCTGACGCCGTCCGGGGCGGCGGCGCTCGGCGGCTGGCAGCGCGCGCACGAGCGACGCCTCGGCTCCGCGCTCGGGCGCCTCGACGATCAGGACCGCGCCGCGATCTTCGCAGCCCTGCCGGCGCTGACGAATCTGGTCGAGGCACTGGTCGACCGCGGCGACGCTGCCCGGTAGGCGTCTGGGCGCGCCGTGCTCGGCCTGCGTGACGGCGGCCGGCGCGGGTCCGGTGCTGTGCGCGCCGGGCGAGCGCCGGCGGGACGCCGGGAGATCAGGAGATCAGGAGATCAGGACCTGATCAGACGGGCGATCGCCGCGGAGGCCTCGCGCAACTTCTCGTCGGCCACGGGCCCGCCCTCCGCGGCGGCATCGGCGACGCAGTGTGCGAGATGGTCCTCCAGCAGGCCGAGGGCAACCGACTGCAGGGCGCGGGTTGCCGCCGAGACCTGGGTGAGGATGTCGATGCAGTACTTGTCCTCGGCGATCATTCGCTGCAGGCCTCGAACCTGGCCCTCGATCCGCCGCAGGCGTGCGGTGTACTCGTCCTTGGAGTTGGTGTAACCGTGCATCCGCCGCGCCCTCCCCCACCCCGACCGGTACCCCCCTACGGTACGTCCGTGGACGTCGGGCGCGGATCGGTGGGGATGGTGGAGGCATCCTCGGGGGCACCGTCCGAGGTGTCGGTGGAGGCAAGGTAGGCACGCCAGCCGCCCAGCGCCGTGATGTCCTCGGCGCCCTCGACTGCCGCGGACTCGCAGAGGAAGCCGAGGGTTGGACCACCGGCGAGCTCGACGGTCCCGATCGACAGGGGGGACGGGACGCCGAGCAGGAAGCTCCCGACGACCTGCACCGGTAGGCGCCACACCTCGACGTCGATCGCGGCTCCGCCGCTGATCGCCGAACTGCTGGTTGCCGCCCCGGTGGCCGAACCGCCGACTGCCGAGCTGCCGACTGCCGAGCTGCGGGCTGCCGAGCCGCCGACTGCCCCAAGGTCAGATGCCGCCCGGTCGGCTGCCGCACTGGGGTCGGCTGTCGTGCGGTCGGCGACCCGCAGCAGGCCCGGCCGTTGCGGGGGCCCGCCCGCCAGCGCGTACAGGCGGTAGTTCGGCAGTGTCCGGTCACGTCGTACCGGCACCGCGCCGATCCGAGTCAGCTCGCCGTTGAGCGGTAGGCCGGTCATGTGCGCACCGACGACCGCCAGGTCGAGGAAGCCCGGCGTCAGTCCGGCCGAGCCTCGACCGAGGTCGGCCGGGGACCCCGTTCGGGCGCTGGGATGTGCCGGTGCGGGGACGGCGTGACCCGGCCAGGTGGTGGCCTCGCCCGTCCGGGCGGCCGAGCTGTGATCAGGATGGGCGGTCGTCTGGTCAGAGGGGGCCAGCGGATGGCCGGTTGCCCCGGCAGGCAGTCCGGTTCGGGCGTGCAGACGGGCGGCGAGGTCGGCCAGAAAGGCGTCCTGCCCCGCGGGCGCCATGAGCGTCACCCCGTGCGGGAGCCCAGCGGAGAAACCGACGGGGACCGCGACGGCAGCCAGGTCGAGCAGGTTCGTGAAGGTGGTATATCGGCCCAGCCTGCTGTTCAGTCCGATCGGGTCGGCCAGCACCGAGTCGACCGGATAGCTGGTGGGCACCGTCGGTACCACCAGCACGTCGAGGTCCTGCCAGAGCTGCTCCACCTGCCGGCGCAGTGCCCGCAGCCGGGTGAGCCCGCGGTGGACCTCGGCACCGGTGATCGTCGCGCCGGGTTCGAGCACCGCCCGGACGGTGGGATCCACCTCCTCCGGCCGGGCCAGGACGAACTCACCCACCGAGGCGAACCGTTCGGCCAGCCATGGACCCTCGTACAGCAGACGGCCCGCGGCGAGGAACGGCTCGAGATCGATCGGGGTCACCTGCATGCCGAGCGCACGGAGCAGCGCACATCCAAGGTCGTGCACCGCACGGGCACCATCGTCGCCGAAGAAGGCCAGATCCTCCGGTCGGGCCACGGCAGCCCGCAGGGCCCGGGTGGACCGCGCCACCGGGCTGCCCGCCGATGCCGTGCCGCCCGGCTGGGCCGAGCCGCTCGCGTGGGCCGTGCCGTCCGGGTGGGCCGTGCCGTCCGGGTGGGCCATGCCGCCCGGCTGGGCGGAGGCGGTCGGGGGCGAGACCGCGGTTGTGGACCGGTCGGTGCTCGACGGCACGGCGGGAAGCCGCCTCGAGTACGGATCTGCCGGGTCGAAACCGGCCATCACCGACAGGGCGAGGCGGGCGTCTGCCACGCTGAGGGCAAACACACTCAGACAGTCCAACGAGCGGCAGGCAGGTGTCAGGCCACGAGTACTGACCAGGCCTCGGGACGGTTTGATCCCGACGACGTTGGACAGGGCCGCTGGTACCCGGCCCGAACCGGCGGTGTCGGTGCCGATCGCGAAGGTCACAAGTCCGGTGGCCACGGCGACGCCGGATCCGGAACTGGAGCCGCCGGCGATCATCGTCGGGTCGAACGGCGAGACCGGTGTGCCGTAGGGGGACCGTGTGCCGGACAGGCCGGTCGCGAACTGGTCCAGGTTCGTCTTGCCTAGACAGACCGCGCCGGCGGCGAGCAGCGCGGCCACCGCCGGGGCATCCTCGGTCGGAGTGAAGGCGAACGCTGGGCAGCCGGCCGTCGTCGGTAGTCCGGCGACGTCGATGTTGTCCTTCACGGCAAAGGGCAGTCCGAACAGGGGGGGTAGCTCGAGGTTCGTGTCCGCAGCCGGTCGGTCCCCGTCGGGCCGGGTCCGATCGGGCCAGGACTCGCCGGATGATGCCCCGTCGGAGCCCGCACGCGGCCTCGGCCGCGGCGTCGATCGGGTCAGGGGCGGCCCGAACAGGGCATCGCGCTGGGCGTCCAGTGCCGCTGCGCGCGCCATCGCCTGCTGCCGCGGCACCGTCGAGATCCACACGGCATCGTCACCACGCGCCTCGATCCGGTCGTAGACGGCAGCGATCACTTCAGACACTCGTAGCGAGCCGGCTCGATACCCGGCGCGCAGTATCGCCGCCTGCAGATCGTGGCGGGCTGGCGGGGTGGTCCGGGCGGGCTGGATGGTCCGTGCCGGGTGGGTCCGGGGCACGGAGGAGGGGATGTTGGTCATGGCGCCGCGGCAGGGGTCAGCCGACCGCGGGCAGGGCGGCAGCCGAGGCTGAGGCCGAGACCGCAGTAGTGACCGCGGCGCGTACCGCCCCCGAGTCCGCCACCGCGCCGAACACACCGCCCTGCATGGTGACCATGCGCAGGGCTGCGGCGTGGTTGCTCGGATCCGTCGCACCGGTGCAGTCCGAGAGCAACAGACACTCGTACCCACGGTCGTTGGCGTCGCGCATCGTCGTGTGTACGCAGACGTCTGTCGTGATGCCGGTGAGGATGATGTGGGTGATGCCGTGCCGGCGCAGGACCAGCTCCAGGTCTGTCGCGTAGAACGAGCCCTTGCCCGGCTTGTCGATCACGATCTCGCCCGGAAGGGGCGCGACCTCGGGCACGATCTCCCAACCTGGTTCGCCGCGGGTGAGGATCCGCCCGCGTGGGCCACGATCGCCGATGCCGGCACCGATCTGCTTTGACCGCCACAATTTGTTGGGCGGGCAGTCAGCCAGGTCCGGGCGATGGCCTTCCCGGGTGTGCACGAGGAGAAAGCCAAGCGGCCGCAACAGCGCCAACAGCTTCGCCGTCGGGGCGAGGCCGGCGCGGGTCAGCGAGAGGTCGTAGCCCATCGCGTCCACGTAGCCGCCCGGTCCGCAGAAGTCGACCTGCCAGTCGATGTTGATGACGGCCGTCGTTGCCGGACTGAACGAGCCGTCGTAGGGCCAGGCATACGGAGCGGCGTTGACCGGGCCGATCCGCAGTGCCCCGGCCGCGGCGAGGCGGCCGGGTTCTGGCAGCGGCGGTCCCGAGGTCACGGCGGGGCGGGCCTGCCCCGCTGGGGTCACAGTGTCGGTGGCGGTCACAGCGCCGGCGGACGTAGACGTGGCGGTGGTCATGACGCTCCTCCTCGGCCGACCTCCTCGGGCGGGCCGACGTTGATCTATCCTGCTGGGATTGACCGGGTCAGGACCGCCCGGACGGGCGGCCCCGGCGCAGCGCCATCTGGGTGATCGCCCGGGCTGCGCGCTTCTCGACGACATCCATCGACTCGCCGACGTGTCGCCGCAGCGCGACGATGCTGCTTTCGAGATCACCAGTCAGCACCTTTTCGACGATGTCGAGGTGCTGACTGATCGTCAGGTGGACGCGGTCCGCGGTGACGAAGTCGTGCATGCGGACCGGGCGGATCCGGGCGTTCACCGAGTCCAGCAGATTCGCCAGTTCGCCATTGCCGGACGCTCGGCTGAGGGTGATGTGGAAATCCTCGTCGAACGCCACGAAGTCCGGATCGGGTGGCGGCGGATCCTCCCGCAGCGCCCGCCAGGAGTCCCGCAACGGCTCGAGCAGAGCCGGGTCGTGGACCGTGCCCGTCTCCACTGCCCGCACCAGCCCCCGCAGCTCGAGGGTGACTCGGATCTCGTACAGGTCGCGCAGGCCACCGAGGTCGGGTTCGGCCGGGTAGTAGCCACCGTCCGGGCGCTTCTCCACCAGCCCGTCGCCGGCCAGCCTGGTCAGCGCCTCACGGATCGGTGTACGTGACACGCCGAGTAGGGCGGCAAGCCGTTCCTCGGTGAGGCGGTCGCGGAAGGAGAACTCCCCGGACATCAGCCGACTACGTAGCGCGACATAGGCATGGTCGCGAAGGTTGCCCGTGGCGGGCCTGGTGATGGCAGGCCCGGTGGACGCGGGCCTCGTGGACGGCGTCGGAGTCATACCGCCGAGCATCCGCCATCGGCATTCACGGCGTGCCGCCCGCCTGCGCACGGCGCTCGTCCGGCGACGGAGACGGGGGGACGCGCGCCCGGCGGCATCCGGCGGTGGCCGTGGCGGGCTTTCCTGCCGTGTTGCATACTGACCTGTATACAGGAGCGTGTACATGATGGGGACGGTAAGGGATTAATGCGTTTCCCATCAACGGGTCAATTGTTACGTTCACCTGGCGGTCATTGCGGCCGCGTTAACCGGCCTACCGGAACCGGCGAGATGGCCGGAGCGGCCGGGCGGTCGGCACCGGGGTTGCCCGGGGCTGCGCCTCGGTGGTCGGGTGACGTCGGGATGGAGGGCCGCGATGGCGCTGGATGGATCACCAGGCGGTATCGCCCGGACGGACCATGCTGGCGAGGTGAACCACGCCGACTGGACGGACCAGCCCGATCAGGCGGACCAGCCCGGTCGAGGGGAGGGGCCCGCTCGGGTGGATCGGGCTGCTCGGGCGGCGGGGCCCGCTCGTCTGGGTCAAGGTGACCACGCGGGTGAGTGGACTGCCTGTGTGGTCCAGCCGGGAACGGTGGACCTCGTTCCGACGCCGCCGCTGGTGCTGGTGCACGGGACGGCGACGACCGGGGCGATCTGGCGCCGGGTGCTCCGGGAGCTGCCCGGGCGGCAGGTGTGCGCGCCGGATCGGCCGTCCAGCGGCAGTCTGTCGGCGGAACTGACGGCGCTGCGCCCGCTGGTTGACGGCGCCGTCTACGGCGGGGTCAGCGGTGGGGCGACGCTGGGCCTGGCGCTGCTCGCCGCCGGGGCGCCGCTGGCCGGCGCGGTGCTGCACGAACCGGCGGTCGGATCCCTGCTGCCCGGTCTGCTCGCGCCGGTCGCGGACGCCTATGCCGCCGGTGGTGTCGCGGCGTTCGCCCGCGCGCTTTACGGTCCGTCCTGGGTGCCGGGGGACGCGCCGGCGGATCCTGGCGCCGTCGAGCGGGACCTGGCGATGTTCCTGGAGTTCGAGCCGGGACCACGGCCCGATCGGACCAGTCCGACGATCATCACCGTCGGCGCGGACTCGCCCCCGGTACGCCATCGCGCCGCAGCCGTTCTGCGGGAGCGATGGGGACTGCCCGTCCAGGTCGTTCCGGGCTGTGGGCATGCCGTCCATCTGCAGGCGCCGGCGGCCTTCGCCCACCTGCTGGCCTCCGTACATCGAGGCTGAGCCGCCGCCGGCCGGATTCACCGGATGAATCCGGCCGGCGGCCGGGCGCAGAACGACGTACCCGCGATCAGAGTACGGAATTCCACCATGATGCGTGCTGGACCGCCGTCCGGCCGCAGCGCAGCTGCTTCGCCATCCGATGACGATTAGCTCGAATATCTCGGAACGTAAGCAAGATGGAATTCCCGGTACCCACTCGGCCGCTCGCGGTGCCTGCTCCGGGTCAGCGGTCCAGGTGGTGTGGCGGCAGATCATCCAGCAGTCGGTCGATGTCGGAGTCCTCGCCCTCGGACAATGACTCGTCCCCCCATCCGATCTCTCGATCGTCGCCGCGTTCGTCGTCGAACCAGTCGTCACGGGGTGTTGTCACGCTCGTCCTCTCTCCCCCTTGGGTGGCATGGGTACGGCGGCTCTGCCGGGCCCAGTGGTGCGTCGCATCCTGCTGGGAACAGCGCACCGTGAACCGGTGTGATGAACCACTAGCGGGTGAACCGTCAACGAGCCCGGTAACGGTGAACCGGGTGTCCGTGAACCGGATCCGCGGTCCAGCCTGTCGGCAATCGGACACGTGTGCAATGGGCGTCCCGCAAGGGACACCACCGTGCCCGGCATCGCTGGACGGGGCCGCCGGGGATGGCACGGCCTGCACCGGATGCGTCCGGGTCGGACACCGATGCGTGGCCTTCCGGGGTACGCGGCGCCAAGGCATCCGGGCGCCGCCTGCGCGGCGCCGGCACGGGCGGGCGGATGCGCTGTGCCGCAGTCGGTCAGTCGCCACCACGCGCGGGCGGCGGTGAGCTGAGCGCGTGCCCGAGCACCTCGACGACCAGCCGCAGAGCGGCTCTGCTGCCCGCCAGGAAGGCGTCCGCCTCACGTTGAGACCATGCGGCGGCCACAATCCCGGGCTCCGGAGACCGGGTGGCCAGTGCTGCGCGGATGGCGGCGCGATACCGCCCGACCGTGATCGGCGGATCTCCGACCGGGTCCTGGTCGTACTCCTCGTCGCGGTCTAACAGGGCGCCGACCTCGTCGGCTCGCCGTGGGGTGGGGGGCATGGTTTCCTCCTCCTTAATTTGCTGGACAGCAAATTAGACCCTAGCGAGGTTCTTGAGGAAGAGCAAAGTGGTTACGATGTTCCGTGTGGACGACGGTGAGCAGTTGGTCGGCATCGGGGACATCGCGTTCCAACTCAAGATCACGCGCCAGGCGGTGGACTACTGGACACGCAAGGACGCCAGGTTTCCGGCGCCCTTGCAGGTCATCAACGCGCCGACCGGCAGCGGTGCCAAAGGTACTCGGGTTTGGCGCAAGCGAGAGGTAGACGCCTGGATCGTGGAGCACTATCGAAGGCGCAAACAGTAGGCATCCTGCCTGGTGACGGCGGCGCGGCGGGTCGGCTGGATCCGCATGCCCGTCCGCGTGCCGGTACGTCTGAGAGCGGAACTCTCATCGACGCAGCAAAATCTGCGCGATCGGGATGAAACGCTCCGGTTGGTGCATTCTCCCGACCTCGGGCGAATGGCAGGCTGCTCCCCATCCGGATGGAGCGGCCGGCATCCCCTGGATGATCCGTGCTGTCCGGACTCCTGCCCCCGGGGCTGGTGCTGCCCGCGGGTGCGTGCCTGGACCGGAGTTGTCCGGTCTGGTGCGGTGCGCTTCAGGTCCGTGCTGCCTGGGCCTGTGTCGGGCGCCAGTGCCCGCCCGGGCCAGTGCCGTGGCGCCCCCAGGCGGTGCGGAGGCCAGCGCCTGGGTTGGTACTGCCCGGATGCCAGTGCGGACCGGACGGGCGAGGCCCCTCGACCATCCGGATGAAGGGCGGCGCTCCGGAAAATTGGCGCCGTGAGGCCGGGTGGCAAGGACTGTGTCTGTGCGCGGTGCACTGACCCGTTCGGGCGATGGCTGGGGTAATGATCAGGCCCCGAGGCGCAGGAGGCCCCGGAAACGTCGAAGGCGCCCGGTGTCAGGACACCGGGCGCCTTCGAAGGCAGCCGACATCGAGGCATGACCGAGCCGGCAGCGACAGCCGGTTGTGGGTCAGCCGGGTTGATCTGCCGAACCGGGCCGGTGGCTCAGGCGGCCGCCGTGCTCGAGGTCGAGCTGGCCGCGCCACTGCCCGCGGACACGCTGGACGACGAGGTGTCCGACGACGACGACGAGGACGCGTCGCTGGTGCTGGTGGTGGTGTTCGAGCTGGAGCTCGTCGACTCGCCGGCGGTGTCCTTCGGCCGCGCGACGGCCCCGCCCGAGGAGCTCGAGCGGCTGTCGTTCTTATAGAAACCGCTGCCCTTGAACACCACGCCCACCGAACCGAACACTTTCCGAAGTCGTCCGGCGCACGTCGGGCATTCGGTCAGTGACGCGTCGCTGAAGCTCTGCACGACCTCGAGGTCGCGACCGCAGTCGGTACAGCGGTACTGGTAGGTAGGCACGAACTCCTCCCAGAGTTGGCACTCAGAAGTGGCGACTGCCAACTTTAGCCTGTGGGCGGCCTCGGATGTTCCCGGGTCGAGCCACCCGGCCCGCAGCGCAGGGTGCGACGCGGCGTGACGACGATGTCGACCCCCCGGTCATGGGGCGCTGTCGGCACATGATCGAGCAGTTCCTGGTCGTGGATCACGGCGATCACCACTGCGGTCGGCGCCACCCGGACGAGCGCCCGGTCGTAGGAACCGCCGCCCCGGCCAAGTCGCCGCCCGTGCCGGTCGACGGCCAGCGCGGGGACGATCACCGCGTCCGCCGTGCCGAGGTCGTCGGCGGGTGCGGCGGCCGGCGGTTCCCGGGTGCCCAGCGCCCCCGGGACGAGCGTGCCGACGTACTCGCGGAATTCCAGGTCGAGATCGGCGCGCAGGACCGGCAGCAGGACCCTCGTACCGGCGCGGCGCAGCCGGGCGAGCAGGTCGCCGAGCTCGGGCTCGCCGGGCAGAGCCACATAGGCGGCCACACAGTGTGCCCCGCTCACCTCCGGCAGTGCGAGCAGCCGGGTGGCCAGCCCGGCCCCCGCTCCTGCCGCACCCCCTGTCGGCCAGAACGCTGCCGCTGCGGGTTCTGTCGGACTGGCCGGCCCCATGGCGGGCCTGGTCGTGTCGGCCGCCTCCGGGACCGACCGCTGTCCGAGTCCCACGGCCAGCTGGGCCCGGCGCTGGGCCAGCAGCCTTGCGCGTAGCCGCTGTTTGGCCCGGTCGATCCGCGTGGAGCCCTGTCCGTCCTGCACGGATGCAGCCTCCCGCAGGCGGCCATGCCGGGGCGACCCCGGTGCCGCCGAAGCGCGGAAGGCCGGGCCAAGGCCCGGATGATCGTCGGTAGGCGGCGACGGTGTTTGCCACATCACAGATCGATTCGTCACGCATCCGAGCCGTGTGTCGGTGGTTCGACCGGTGGGAACAGGGGGGTGCGGGATGGGTGTCGCAGGCGCTCCGCTACCGGACGCCCATGGTGCGATGAGGCCGGATCGGCGCGAAACGTCCAGGGCTGGATCACGCTGAGCTGTGCATTGAGTAAGAGCGGTGGCCACGGCGGTGCCGGTGAACGGCGGCCCGGCTAAGGTCTGTCCATGCCAGTGACGAAGGCGGTAATTCCGGCCGCGGGTCTGGGGACCCGCTTCCTCCCGGCGACGAAGGCGGTGCCCAAGGAGATGCTGCCGGTGGTTGACCGGCCGGCCATCGAATACGTCGTTGAGGAGGCCTCGCGCGTCGGACTGCGCGATGTCCTGCTGGTCACTAGTCGGAGCAAAAGGGCCATCGAGGACCATTTCGACCGCGAGACCGAGATCGAGGTGGCGCTCGAACGTAAGGGCGACGAGACCCGGCTGCGCCGGGTACGGGCCTCGGCGGAACTCGCCGAGGTGCATTCGGTGCGCCAGCAGTCGCCGCGGGGGCTCGGCCACGCGGTGCTGTGTGCGGCCGCGCATGTCGGGCAGGAGCCGTTCGCCGTCCTGCTCGGCGATGACCTCATCGACGAGCGTGATCCGCTGCTCGCCGAGATGCTCACCGTGCAGGCCCGTTTCGGCGGCAGCGTCATCGCGTTGATGGAGGTCCCGCGCGCGCAGGTCTCGATGTACGGGGTCGCGACGGTGCGGTCCGTGCCCAGCGGGCCGGACGACCGTTACGGCATCGTGCGCATCGAGGACCTGGTGGAGAAGCCGCCGGTCGAGGAGGCGCCGAGCAATCTGGCGATCATCGGCCGCTACGTCCTCGCGCCGGAGATCTTCGACGTGCTGCGCGAGACCCCGCCCGGCCGCGGCGGGGAGATCCAGATCACCGACGCGCTGCGCACCCTGGCTCGACGCGCGCAGGAGGATCCGGCTGCCGCGCCCGTCCATGGCGTGGTGTTCACCGGCCGTCGTTATGACACCGGCGACCGGATCGACTACCTGAAGGCCATCATCCGGCTGGCCTGCGAGCGGGCCGATCTCGGTCCGGAACTCTATCCGTGGATCGAGGAGTACGTGGCCGCCGGTGGTCCCAAGGACGGGCTGTCCTGATTACGGGCTTTCATCCACTTGTCATCTTCCCGACAAGGCTGATTGCATTCAGCTGAACCTTGACGGCCTACTCCTGGGCCGGGAACGCTCCCGGAACCTTCCGGCGCGCGATCCGTGGGCGCCGCGGGCAGTCGGTCCCACCGGGGGATTCCGGTCGTGCAGACGGGGGCGGACGTTGATGACGACGGTAGATGAGCACACGGCGCGAATCCTGGCGGAGGTCAGGCCGACCAGGCCTCGGCGGGTGGGGCTGGAGCACGCCCATGGCTGCGTGCTCGCCGCCAACGTGCGGGCGACGGTCGCCGTGCCCGGTTTCGACAACTCGGCGATGGACGGCTACGCCGTGCGTGCCGCCGACGTCGCCGAGGCCAGCGAGGACGCTCCCGCCACACTTGCGGTCGAGGCCGACATCCCGGCCGGGCCGGGCGTGCCCGCGCCACTTCGGCCCGGTGCCGCGGCCCGGATCATGACCGGTGCGCCGCTGCCGGCCGGCGCGGACGCCATCGTCCAGCTCGAGTGGACCGACGGCGGCCATCCGACCGAGGGCGGCACCGAGGTCGCCGTGCGCCAGGCGCCGCGCCGTGGCCTGCACATCCGCCGGGTGGGCGACGACGTCAAGCCCGGTGCGCTCGTCCTGTCCGCCGGGACGGTCCTCGGCTCGGCGCGGATCGGGCTGCTCGCCGCCGTGAACGTGGCCCGACCGCCGGTGCATCCGCGGCCGCGGGTAGCCGTGCTGTCCACCGGCAGCGAACTGGTCGAGGTCGGCTCGCCGCCCCGGCCCGGCCAGATCGTCGACTCCAACAGCCACGCCATCGCCGCCGCGGCCCGCGAGTGCGGAGCGCTCGTGGTTCGGATCGGCGGCGTGCCGGATGACGCCGACGCCTTCGCCAAGTCCTTTCACGACGTGCTGTCCCAGGTCGACGCGGTGGTGACGACCGGAGGGGTGAGCGTCGGCGCGTATGACGTGGTCAAGGAGGTGCTGACCGGCGCCGGCACCATCCGGTTCGATCAGGTCGCGATGCAGCCCGGCCGTCCCCAGGGGTTCGGGCTCGTCGAGGGCATTCCGGTGTTCACACTGCCCGGCAATCCGGTGAGTGCGCTGGTGTCGTTCGACCTGTTCGTCCGACCGGCACTGACGCGCATGCGCGGCCTGCCGGCCGCCGGCCTGCCGACCGTCGAGGTCACCGTCGGCACGGCGCTGCGCTCCACGCCCGGCCGGCGCGGCTACGTGCGGGTGCGCTTGGACAGCCCCGGCTCGCAACCCGGGCAACCTGGGCAGCCCGGTGCCGAGCTGGTTGCCCATCCCACTGGCGGACAGGGCTCCCACCAGCTCAGTTCGCTGGCCGAGGCGCAGGCGCTGCTGGTCGTGCCCGAGGATGTCACCGAGGTGGCGGCCGGGTCGAGGCTCACGGCGTTGTTGCTCGGCGAAGGTTCCCGGACCATTCTCTCCGGCATGGGCTGGACGGATCCGGACGAGACAGGCGCGCAGACCCTCCGCCCGCTGCCCACCGACCGATGACGGGACCCCGCCTCACCCACGTCGACGAGCACGGTGCGGCCCACATGGTCGACGTCTCGGCGAAGGACGTGAGCGCGCGCGTGGCGGTCGCCACCGGCACCCTGCTGGTCGCCCCGCAGGTGGTCGCGCTGCTGCGTGGCCCGGGGGTGGCCAAGGGCGACGCGCTGGGCACCGCGCGGATCGCCGGGATCATGGGTGCGAAGCGCACCCCGGATCTCGTCCCGCTGTGCCATCCGATCTCCTTGTCGGGGGTGACGGTCGAGCTCACCGTCCGCGATGACGGAGTGGAGATCGTCGCGACCGTGCGCACCGCCGACCGGACCGGGGTGGAGATGGAGGCGCTGACCGCCGTCACCGTCGCCGGGCTGACCCTGCACGACATGGTCAAGGCGGTTGATCCCGGCGCCGAGCTGACCGGGGTGCGAGTGCTGTCGAAGACCGGCGGGCGCACCGGTGACTGGCAGGCGGACCCCAGCCGTCTCTCCCGCGGTCCGGGCCTCGCGCCGGGGTCGGGTCAGGCCGAGGGACAGGCTGAGGACTCGGATCCCACCGTCGATCGCGCCCTTCCGGGTGGTCCGGGTGGTCCGGGTGGGGCGGCCGGGACGGTGCGGTGATGGCGACGGGCGGGGGAAGCCGGCTTCCGGCCGGGGCCCGGGCACGGGTGGTGACCGTGTCCGACCGTGCGTATCAAGGGGTCTACCCGGACCGGTCCGGGCCGCTGCTCGTCAGCGGGCTCGCCGAGCTCGGCTTCGTGGTCGCGCCGGCCACGATCGTCCCCGATGAACGGGACCGCATCGAGACCGTGCTGCGCGAGGCGGTGTCCGACGGCGTCGAGCTGGTCGTCACCACCGGCGGCACCGGGCTCGGCGCCCGCGACGTCACGCCGGAGGCGACCGCCGCGGTGCTCGAGCGCACGGTCCCCGGGATCGCCGAGGCGCTGCGCGCGGCCGGGCGGGCCACGGTGGCGGCGGCCATGCTCTCCCGCGGGCTCGCCGGTACAGCGGGCAACACGCTGGTGGTGAATCTGCCCGGTTCCACCGGCGGGGTCCGCGATGGCCTTGGCGTGCTCGCCGACGTCGTCGTGCACGCGGTCTCCCAGCTGAACGACCAAGACGATCATGCCCACGGTGATCACGTTCCCGGCCGGCACCGCCGTGGTGGCCCGGTCCAGCCGGTCCAGCCTGACCAGCCTGACCAGCCTGACCGGCGTGCCGCCGGGCCGGTCGGCTGAAGGGCGGTGCCATGGTGCGGGCACCGGGGTGGCCGGCCGTCCTGGCCGAGGGGTCGGTCGTCGTCCGGCCGTTGCGGTTGCGGGACGCGTCCATCTGGGTCGAGGTGCGGCTGCGCAACGCCGACTGGCTGGCGCCGTGGGAGGCGAGCCCGCCCGGGCCGATGATGGTCCGGGCGACCTGGCCGCAGCGCCAGACCGTCGCCGTCTACCGGCAGATGTGGCACCGCCTGCGCCAGCAGGCCCGAGTTGGTGTGGCGTTGCCGTTCGCGATGGTCGTCTCGGGTCGTCTCGTCGGCCAGGTAACCGTCGCCCCGATCATGCGCGGCGCCTTCAACAGCGCGCAGATCGGTTACTGGGTGGACCGTGAATACGCCGGTCGGGGCATCACGCCCACCGCCCTCGCGCTGATCGTCGACCACTGTTTCGGGCCGGTCGGCCTGCATCGGGTCGAGGCGAACGTGCGCCCGGAGAACGCGGCGAGCCGGCGGGTGCTCGCCAAGCTCGGCTTCCGCGAGGAGGGCCTGCACCGGCGCTATCTCGCCATCGACGGCCACTACCGGGACCACATCGGATTCGCGCTGACCACCGAGGACGTTCCCGGGGGCCTGACCGGGCGATGGCGGGAGAGCCAGCAGCACGGTCGATGACCCGGCCATCCCCCGATGTGACGTCCGCCCCCCACCTCGGGGGGCCGCCGCGTGGCCGGGGGCCCACATGCGGGTGAGGCCGAAGTGGGGTGACGAGTTCCACTTCCGGGGTGCGGTGGATGTCGTCATCCTGACCCACGCCGGGTCCGGTCACCCCCTGTTGTTCTGGCACTCACGCCCGAGTCGATTCGCAGCGTCCACCCGGCGTCTCGCGCTTTACGCGAGTGCTTCCGCATGTTTCGTTATGATCTTCCATGGTTCACTCGGTGGGTTCGACCATGCCTCGACGATGGGGTCCCATCGGATTGCGGATGCGACACGCGGGGTTCGGGTCGGTGACCACGTGGATTTCGCTCACTAGCGTTCAACCACGAAATCGCAATCCGCTGGTGTCGAGATGAGGCTCCGCATGGTCAGCACCGCCGCACCCGCTGCGCCTGTCGCGTCCGGCACGGTCCGGCCGGCCGGCCGGGTGGTGATGCTCCGGTGAGCGCGCTGATCTGGGTCGCGATCGTGGCGGTCTGGGGCTTCGTGCTGATCCCCATGTGGCTGCGCCGGCACGACACGCTCTCCGAGCAGCGTTCCTCGGAGCGGTTCACGGTCGCGATGCGGGTTCTCTCTCGCCGTCCGTCCGCCCCGGGCCCGCTCAATGACGAGGATCTGGCCGATGCCGGCCCGGACGCGCATCCGCGCCTAGGCGCTCAGAACGTGGGCGCTCAGAACGTGGGCGCTCAGAACCTGGGTCCGCGGGACCAGGGCCGGCGGAACCTGGAGTACCGAAGCCTGGACGTGGTGGAAGGAGCGGCCATGCCTCACGCCGACTCGACGGATGCGCCTGACCGTTTCGTCGCGGCCCGCACCGGCCCGGTTGACGACCGGGCCGGAATCCACGCGGACGTCGAATTCGAGGTGGGCGTCGAATTCGACACCCTCGCGGAAATGGATGAGGATCTCCCGGATCCCACTGCCCGTCCGGCCCGGACGGCGCGGACGGAATCCGAGGAGTTCCCAGGCTCCGCGGTGTCCTCGGCCGAAGGTCGCCCGGAGCCCGGCGCCTCCCCCTCGGGGGGCCCCCGCGCCGCCCCCCCCCCCCCCCCCCCCCCCCCACCCCCCCCCCCCCCCCCCCCCCCCCCCCCCCCCGCCC
>NZ_JALKFZ020000125.1 GCF_023243075.1 Frankia sp. AiPa1
CGACGTTCGGCAGCACCTGCCGGCCGGCGATGGCGACCGGCCCGGCGCCGCTGGCCCGGGCGGCGGCCATGAAGTCCTCGACACTCGGCGCGTCGAACAGGTCGCGGATGGCGAGGTCCACGCCGAGCGCCGCCCGGGCCCGGCTGACCACCCGGGTGGCGAGCAGCGAGTGGCCGCCGAGGGCGAAGAAGTTGTCCTCGGCGCCGACGGACGGCAGTCCGAGCACGTCGGCGAACAGGTCGGCGAGGGTCTGTTCGACGCCGGCGGCCGGCGGCCGTCCACCGCCGCGGGCCACGGGTTGCGCGGCGGGCAGCGCGGCGACGTCGAGCTTGCCGTTGGCGTTACGGGGAATCTCGGCGAGCGACAGGAACGCCGAGGGCACCGCGTAGTCCGGCAGCAGCGCCGCGAGGTCGGTGCGCAGCCGCGCCACCAGTGCCCCCGCGGCCCGTGCCGCCGTCGGGTCGGTCGTGCGGGGCTCGGTCGTGCGGGGCTCGGTCATGCGGGGCTCGGGGAAGGACGGCCGCCGCAACGGCAGGGCGGCCGGCTCCGTGCCGTGGACGAGGACGACATCGAGCAGGCCGGCCGCGCCGGTGCGCGGGGCGAGGGCCGCGGTGTAGCCGAGCGAGTCGGCGAGCGCGTGGACGTCCTCCGGGTCGACGGCCTCGGCCGCCGCGGAGTCGACGTCTGGGGCGCAGATGGCGAGTTCGGCGGCCACCCGGGCGTCGGGCACGCCAGCGAGGCACACCCGTCCCGGCGGCCGCTCGCGCAGGAACGCGGCGAAGCCGGCGAGATCGTCCACGTCCACGCCCCAGACCAGCTCCGCCGTCGAGGTCGGGGGCAGTTCGGCCCGCGCCGGGGGCTGTTCGGCCTGGGCCGCCGGACGGCGCAGGACGACGTCGTAGCGATGGCGGGTGAGCTCGTTGCGGTGCCGGCCGCGCTTGACCCGCACGCACACCTCGAGCCCGGCGTCCGCGGCCAGCTCCTCGAAGAACGCCGGTGCGACGACCAGCTCCTTCTCCAGGTGCAGGCGCCGGTCGACGGCGGCGGCGAAGCGCGCCGGGTCGTTGCCCGTGCCGGTGCCCTGGGCGACAGCGTCGGACTGGGCCCGTTCGATCGCGCTGTGGAAGGCCCGCAGCCGGCCGAGGTCGCGCACGTCGCCGACGAACAGCGTGCCGCCGGGGGCGAGCAGATCCAGCGCGCCGAGCAGCACCCGGCGCAGGTAGTCGGCGCCCGGGAAGTACTGGATCACTGAATTGATCACGACGGTGTCGAAGAAGGCGCGCGGCAGGCCATCGGTGACGTGCGCCGGGGCGTGGCGCAGCTCGACGGCACCAAACCGCGCCGGGTCGGCGGCTGTCTCGGCGCGCAGCTTCGCGATCACCGGGGCGGCGAAGTCCGTCGCCCAGTAGGCCGCGCAGTCGGGCGCGAGCGGCCCTAGCAGCAGCCCGGTCCCGACCCCGATCTCCAGGATCCGCCGGTCCCGTGTTTCACGTGACACCAGCGCCCGGATGCGCTCGACCGTGGCGGCGCGCCATTCCTGCATGTGCGGCAGCGGGATCGGCGTCCCGTCGTAGCTGGAGTCCCAGCCGGCGAAGTCCTCGGCGGCGGTGCCCTGCGCAGTGGCAGCGGTCGGGATCCGCTCGTACTCGTCGGTGTAGATCTGCTGCCACTCGCCGACCTGCTCGGTCTCGGTCGCCGTCGTCTCGTCGGCGGAGCGCCGGGCCGGCACGACATAGGCGACCAGGCGCTTGGAACCGGGCAGCGTCGGGTCGGGGGCGGCAATGACGGCCGACTGGCTGACCGCTGGATGGCTGTCCAGGGCGGAGATGACTTCACCGAGCTCGATCCGGTGGCCGCGGATCTTGATCTGGTCGTCGGTGCGGCCGAGGTAGTCCAGGTTGCCGTCGGGCCGGCGGACCACCAGGTCGCCGGTGCGGTACATCCGTTCGCCCGGGTGGACGGGGTCGGCGACGAACCGGGTCGCGGTCAGTCCGACCTGCCCGAGGTAGCCGCGGGCCAGCCCGTCCCCGGCGATGTAGAGCTCGCCGGCGGCACCGTCCGGGACGGGGCGCAGCCAGCGGTCGAGGATGTGCACGGCCGTGTTGCGGATCGGCCGGCCGACCGTCGGGGTGACGCTGTCGGAGGTGCCGGCGCCGAGGGTGTTGATGGTGTACTCGGTCGGCCCGTACAGGTTGTAGCCGGCGGTGTCATCGGTGTCGCGCAGCCGGTTCCAGACCGACTCCGGCACGGCCTCCCCGCCCAGCATCACCAGCGCCGGCCGGTACTGCTCCGGCTCGTCGCGGTCGAGCAGACCCGCTTCGAACAGGTGCAGCGCGTAGGTCGGCGTGACGTTGACGACGTCGATGCGGTGCCGGTCGCAGTAGGCGACCAGACCCTCGGCGTCGCGTCGCAGGTCCTCGTCGCAGATGTGCACCTCGTGGCCCTCGACGAGCCAGAGCAGCTCCTCCCAGGACATGTCGAAGGCGAACGAGACGGTGTGCGCGATGCGCAGTCGTCGCCCGCCAGCCGCCGCGATCGTCGGCGCGAAGATCTCTTTCTGGTGGTTGAGCTGCATGTTCGTCAGCCCGCGGTACGGCGTGACGACGCCCTTGGGCCGTCCCGTCGACCCGGAGGTGTAGATCACGTAGGCGGGATGGTCGAGCCGGTCGGCCCGGTCGCGGGCGAACGCGCCGAGCTCGGCGTCCGACAGGGCGTCGGAGGGGCTCGCGGCGAGCTCGGCCGCGAGCGTCGGCTCGTCCAGCTCCAGCCAGGTCACCGCGGGCAGCTCGCCGAGATAGGCATGGGTGGTCTCGGTGGTCAGGGCCAGGGCGGCACCGGCGTCGGCGACCATGCCGAGCAGCCGGGCCGGCGGGTGGTCCAGTTCGAGGGGCAGGTAGGCGGCGCCGGTGCGCAGCACGGCGAACAGGGCGATGACCATGTCCAGCGTTCGGCCGAGGCCGAGGGCGACCACCGTCTCGGGGCCGGCGCCCCGAGCGATCAGCAGCCGGGCCAGCTGGTTGATCCGGGTGTCGAGCTCGGCATAGGTCAGCCGCTGGTCGCCGAGGACGAGCGCGACCTCGGTTCCAGCGCCGTCCCCGACCGACGCTGCCCGGGCGGCCAGCAGGTCGGCGATGGTCTCGGTGCCGATCGGGTCGCGGACCAGCGCGGTCTCGGCCGCCCGCCGGGCCTGTTCGGCGGGCAGCAGCGGGTCGAGCGCGCCGACGGGCGCGTGCAGGTCGGCGACCAGCCGGTCGACCGTGACCCGGAACCGATCGAACAGGGCGTGGGCCAGCTCCACGTCCACGACATCGGCGCGGTACTCCAGCCGGACGGTGATCCGCGCGCCCGGGAACAGGACGAACGTCAGCGGGTAGTGGGTGTGGTCGAGGCTCGACCCGCCGACGATGCCGTAGCGGGCGGTGGTCTGCTCGTTCGCCACCTCGTCGATGAAGTTCTGCAGCACGTAGAGGGTGTCGAACAGCACCGGGTGCCCGCTGGCCCGCTGGATCTCGCCGAGCCCCAGGTACTCGTGGTCGAGCAGATCGAGACGATCGCCGCTGACCCGGCGCAGCAGGTCGCCGACCGGCTCCGCCGGATCGAGCCGCACCCGCACCGGGACGGTGTTGAGGAACAGCCCGACGACGGACTCGATGCCCTCGAGGTCGGTCGGCCGGCCGGCGACGGTCGTCCCGAACACGACGTCGTCCCCGCCGGTGACGCTGGCGAGCACCAGGGCGAGCGCCGCATTGAAGATCGTGTTGACGGTGACCCCGTGCGCCCGGGAGGCCGCCCGCACCGCTGCCGCGGTCGCCGCGGGCAGCTCGGCGGTGATCCGCCGCGGCGCGACCGGCGCGAGCCCTCGGCCGGCCGGCACCACCAGCGTCGGCTCGGCAAGGCCGGCGAGCGCCGCCCGCCAGGCCGCCGCGGCCGCGGCCGTGTCCTGCGCGCGCAACCAGCCGAGGTAGTCCGCGAAGGACGCGGCCGGCGCCGCCGGGACCGCGATCTCACCACCAGCCCCGCTGGCCGGGTCGGCGGCGTACAGGGCGAGCAGGCTCTCGACGACCAGCGCGCCGGACCAGCCGTCCCACAGCAGCACCTGGCGGTTGACGACCAGCCGGTCGCGGCGTGCGTCCAGGTGCAGCAGGGTCAGGCGGAACAGCGGCGGCGCGGCCACGTCGAACGGGCGGGACCGGTCGGCCGCGGCGATCTCCTGCGCCCGCCGGTCACGCTGCGCGGGCGCGAGCCCGGTCAGATCGATCTCCTCGACTGGCGCCGGCAGTTCCCGGGCGATGGCCTGCACGGTGTGGGGCAGCCCGTCGCTGAGGAAGCCGGCCCGCACGGTCGGGTTGGCCGCCATGAACGCCGTGGTGGCGCGGCGCAGCCGATCGGCATCGAGCCGGTGGTCGAAGTCGAAGGAGAACTGGGCGGTGTAGGCGTCGCTGGTGCGGTCCAGCGCCCACTGGAAGTACAGACCCTCCTGCAAAGGTGACAGCGGCCACACGGCCTCGACCTCGGCCGGAAACACCCGCGCGATCCGCTCCAGCTCAGCGTCCGACAGGGCTACGAGTGGCGCGGCGGCGAGATCAGCGCGGCCGGCGAGACCCGCGAGGTCCCGCAGGGCGTCGAGAAAGTCGGCGGCGATCCGGGCGGTCTCCTCAGCGGTGAGGACCGCCGTCAGGAACGTGAAGGTGGCCTGCAGCCCCGGGCCCTGCGGCGTCTCGACGCAGGCGACGTCGACCGTCAGCGGGTAGCCGACCCCGAGGCCCGGGTCTGGCGCGGCGGCCAGCGCGTCGAACTCGGCGGCCGGTGCGAAGTCGGTCCGTCCGTCGGTGCCGAACCGGCCCAGGTAGTTGAACAGCACCTGGGCCCGTCCCGCCGCGGCCAGGGTGGGCCCGGCCAGCGGGTTGGCATAGCGCAGCAGGCCGAAGCCGACCCCCTCGCCCGGCACCGCCCGCAGCGCCGTGCTGACGTCGGCGAGCAGGTCACGCGCCGGGCCGCGGGCAGGCCCGAGCCGAACCGGGGCGATGCTGGTGAACCAGCCGACCGTCCGGCTCAGATCCACGCCCGCCGCGAGCTCCGTGCGCCCGTGCCGTTCCAGGTCGACGATCAGGTCGCCGTCCTGCTCGCCGCACCGCACCGCACGGCGCAGGCCGGCGAGCAGGATGTCGGTGATCTCGGCGCCGGTCGCGACCGGCACGCTGGTGAGCAGAGCGGCTGTCGTCGACACCGGCAGGTCGACCCGCAGCGATGCGGTGTCCGCGGCGGTCCCCACCGCGCCCGGCCCGAGCGGCTCGGCGAACGGACGTCCACCGGGCGCGAGTACCGCCAGCCAGTGGTCCAGCTCGTCGAGCCGCTCGGGCGCGACCGCCGCGTCCGCGAGGATCCGGCTGAAGGCGCGCAGCGAGGTGCCGACCGGATCGAGCGCGGGTGCCGCGCCGCCGCGCACCGCCGCATACGCCTCGGCGAGGTCGTCGAGCAGGATCCGCCAGGACACCCCGTCGACGACGAGATGGTGGGCGACGAGCACCAGCCGCCCGGGAGCGTCCGGCCCGGCGTCGAGCCACGCCGCCCGCAGCATCGTCCCGGCGTCCGGGTCGAGCCGGCCGGCGGCCGCACTCGAGCTGGCGGCGATCGTCGCCCGCAACGCCTGTTCGTCCAACCCGGTGACGTCGATGCGGGTGAGCAGCTCCGGGTCGGGCCGCGGCGACGGGTCGATCCGCATCAGCCACACCGACGGCGCCGGGCGCAGCAGCCGGGCACGCAGCCCGTCATGCCGGGCCAGCAGCGCCTCCAGCGCCCGGCGCAGGCTCACCTCGTCGGCCCCGGCGGGCGTGCGGACCAGGAACGCCTGGTTGAACCGCCGGATCTGCCCGCCCCATTCGGCCAACCGGGCGACGATCGGCAGCGGCGTCAGCATCCCGACCGCGTCGGCAGCGGTGTCGGTGCCTGGGGTCGAGGCGCCCCTGCCGAGACCTGCGTCGGTGCGGGCGGCGACGAGAGCGGCGAGGGCGGCCGGGGTGCGCCGCAGGAACACCTCTCGCGGTGTCACCCGCACGCCCTCGCGGCGGGCCTGGTTGACGAGCTGGATGGCGATGATGCTGTCCCCGCCCAGCGCGAGGAAGTCGTCGTCGACGCCGACCCGGTCAAGGCCTGCCCGGTCAAGGCCGAGGACGGCGGCGAACACCGCGCACAACGCCCGTTCGAGCTGCGTGCGCCCGGCCCGGGCCGACGTCGCGGCGCCGAGGTCCGGGGCGGGTAGTGCGGCCCGGTCCAGCTTGCCGTTGCTGGTCAGCGGCAGCGCGTCCAGGGCGACGATGGCCGCGGGCACCATGAAGTCCGGCAGCGCGGCCGCGACCCGGGCCCGCAGCGCCGCCGGGTCCACCTGTCCCGCCGGGACGACGCCGCTCGGGACGACGTAGGCGACCAGGCGGTCCCGGCCGGCGGCGTCGGGACGGGCGAGGACGACCGCCTGCGCCACCGCCGGATCGGCGGCGAGTACCGCGGCGATCTCCCCCGGCTCGATCCGGAACCCGCGGATCTTGACCTGGTCGTCGGCGCGGCCCAGGTATTCCAGCGCGCCGTCCGGAGCCAGGCGGGCCAGGTCGCCGGTGCGGTACATCCGGTCGCCGGGCGCGCCGTAGGGGTCCGCGACGAAACGGGTGCTGCTCAGACCGGGCCGGCCAAGGTAGCCCCGGGCGAGCTGCGTCCCGCTGACGTAGATCTCCCCCGGCACACCGGGCGGGACCGCGGTGAGATGCCGGTCGAGCAGCCGCGCGCGCAGGCCGGGAATCGGCTGCCCGATCAGGCTGTGTCGCCGGGCGGCCCCACCGGCGGCGCACGACGCGTCCAGCGGCAGGTAGGTGACGTGCACCGTGGTCTCGGTGATCCCGTACATGTTGACCAGACGCGGGGCGTCGCTGGCGTGCCGGGCGTACCAGGGTGCGAGCCGGCTCGTCTCCAGCGCCTCCCCACCGAAGATCACCAGCCGCAACGCCAGCGGCGCGCCTTCCTGATCGGCGGCCTGATCGGCGGCTATGAGGGTGGCGAACGCGGATGGCGTCTGGTTCAGGACGGTGACGCGCTCGCGGGCCAGCAGGGCCCGGAACGCCTCGGGCGAGCGGGACACCTCGTGGTCGATGACGACGAGCCGGCCGCCGTGCAGCAGCGGCCCCCACAGTTCCCAGACGGAGAAGTCGAACGACACCGAGTGGAACAGCGTCCACGTGTCCTGGTCGTCGAAGTGGAACCAGGCACGCGTGTCGGCGAACAGGCGCACCACATTGCGATGCGGGATCAACGTGCCCTTGGGCCGACCGGTCGAGCCGGAGGTGTAGATGACGTAGGCGAGGTTGTCCGGCCGGGGCCGGGCGGGCCCGCCGGGCCGCGGCGTGGGCCCGGTCGGCGGCTGCTCGGCGAGCGCCGCGCTGACCAGCGGGTCGTCCAGGGCGAGCAGCGGCACGCCGGCCCGGGTCGGCAACGTCGCGCGGACGGCGACGGTCGTCACCGCGCACACGGGGGACGCGTCGCGCAGCATGAACGTGATCCGCTCGGCCGGGTAGTCCGGGTCCACGGGCAGGTACGCACCGCCCGCCTTCTGCACAGCGAGCAGTGCCACGACCAGGTCCACCGACCGGGGCAGGACGACCGCGACGATCGACTCGGGGCCGACGCCACGCCGGCGCAGCAGCCGGGCAAGCCGGTTGGCCCGCGCGTCCAGCTCCGCGTAGGTGAGTGAGCTGTCCCGCCAGGTCAGGGCGACCGCGTCCGGAGCCCGCCGGACCTGCGCCTCGAACAACTCCGGCAGCGTGACGTCCAGGTCTGGTCCGGCGGCAGGTGCGGGGAGCGCGGGCCGGGCGGCGAGGGCCCCGACCGTGCGGTCCGGGTCGGCGGCGAACGCGTCGAGCAGCGCGAGCATCCGGTCGGCGAGGCCGGCGACGGTCGCGGCGGCCAGCACGTCCGGCTGGTAGCCGAAGGTCAGCCGGGGCCGTTCCCCCGGGATCACCCGCACGGTGAGCGGGTAGTGCGTCGCGTCGTGGCCGTCGATGCCGGCCAGGCGCGGTCCGCCCGGTGGGATGAGGCTGGCCGGATCGAACGGGTAGGACTCGACGACGAGCAGCGTGTCGAACAGCTCCCCGAGCCCGGCCGCTGCCTGGATCTCGGCCAGGCCCAGATGGTGGTGCTCGAACAGCGCGCCCTGCGCGGCCTGCAGGTCCGCCATCAGCGCGGCGGCGGGCTGACCGGCATGGACCGTCACCCGCGCCGGGACGGTGGTGACGAACAGGCCGACCATCGCGTCAACCCCGGCCAGCTCCGGCGGACGGCCGGACACCACCGTGCCGAACACGACGTCGTCCCGCCCGACGGCCCGGGAAAGCAGCACCGCGTGCGCGGCCGCCATGATGGTCGCGAAGGTCAGTCCCCGTGCGCGCCCGAGCTCACCGAGGCGCCGCACGAGTCGCGCGTCGACCTCCCGCTCCAGCACCGACGGCTCCGCGAGCCCCGTCGGCACGCCCCGGTGGCCGCCGCCGGCGAGCAGGGTCGGCGGGTCAAGGCCGTCGAGCGCGGCCCGCCAGGCGGCCCGGGCCGCCTCCGTGTCCCGCGCCCGCAGCCAACGCAGGTAGCGGGAGTAAGGCTGCGGCCTCCCCGCAGCCGCCGCATTCCCCGCAGCCAGGCTGAACAGCTCGCGCAGCAGCAGGGGCAGCGACCAGCCGTCGCTGACGATGTGATGGGCGCAGACGGCGAGCGTCGCCGTGTCCGCGCCGGTGCGCACCCACAGGAAGCGGACCAGCGGCGGCGCGGCCAGGTCGAACCGGCCGGCCCGGTCGGCCGCGATCAGCCGCGCCGCCTCGGCCCGGGCCTCGGCGGCCGGCCAGCCGGACAGGTCGGCGACGGTCCACTCCGGTTCGGCCTGCGCCAGGATGACCTGCGCCGGCACACTCCCGTCGGACACGATCGCCGCGCGCAGCAGGTCGTGCCGGGCGACCAGCACCCGCGACGCCGCCCGCAGCCGCTCCACGTCGGCCGGGCCGTCCAGCTCGGAGCCGTCAAGGTCGAGAACGAACTGCAGGACATAGGGGTCCTCGCCGTCCTCGCCGTCGAGCAGCCGGTGGAACAGCAGCCCCGCCTGCGACGGCGAGAGCGGCCAGACGTGCGTCGCCGCGGGGAACCGGTCCCGCAGGCGGGCCAGTTCCGCGTCGTCCACCGTCAGCTCGGGGTCCGCGCCGTCGCCGTCGGTGGCGGTGGCGGTGGCGGTGGCGGTGGCGTACGGGGCCAGGGTGGCGACGCTCGGATGGGCGAACACGTCGGCGAGTGCCACGGTGAGTCCGCGGGCCGCCGCCCGGGTGACCATCGTGAAGGCAAGGATGCTGTCGCCGCCAAGGTGGAAGAACGAGTCCTCCACGCCGACCTCGGGCTGGCCCAGCACCTCGGCGTAGACGTCGCGCAGTACTGCCTCCGCCCACGTCGACGGCGCCCGTCCGCCCCCGGCGGCGGGGGCGAAGTCCGGCGCGGGCAGCGCCCGGCGGTCCAGCTTGCCGTTGGCGGTGGTGGGTAGCGCGGGCAGCACGACGAAGGCCGCCGGCACCAGGTGGCCGGGCAGCCGGCCCGCCGCGTACGCCCGCAGCTCGCCCGGCGACGCACCCGCCGCGGTGGGAACGACATAGGCGACCAGGGCACGGCCGGCCGGACCATCCTCGCGGACGACGACGGCGGCGCGCCGGACCGCGGCGTGCTCGACGAGGGCGGTTTCGATCTCCCCGGGCTCGATCCGGAACCCGCGCAGCTTCACCTGGTCGTCGGTGCGCCCGGCGATGTCCAGATCGCCGGTGGGGGTCCAGCGGGCCAGGTCGCCGGTGCGGTACATCCGCTCGCCGCGGCCGTAGGGGCTCGCGACGAACCGGGCCGCGCTCAGGCCTGGGCGGCACAGGTACGCGTCCGCCACCGCCGGTCCGGCCAGGTACAGCTCCCCCGGCACGCCGGGCGGGACGGGCATGAGCGCGCCGTCGAGCACGAAGGCGCGCGTGTGCCGCAGCGGCGGTCCCACCGTCGGACGACCGGGTCCCGGCCGCACCACCCCGGCGGTGGCCCAGACCGTCACCTCGGTCGGGCCGTAGACGTTGGTCAGGTCGCGGGCCCGGTCCGTGAGTTCGCGGGCGAGGTCGGGCGCCAGCGGCTCACCGCCGGCGAGGACTCGCACCGGCAGCGGGCCCGGCCCGGCCGCGTCGAGGATGGACCGCCAGCGGGTCGGCGTCGCCTGGGCGATCGTCACCGTGCCGGTGGTGATCAGCGCCGCGAGCAGCGCCGGGTCGCGCCCCTGCCCCGCCTCGACGAGATGGCAGGACGCGCCGAGAGTCAGCGGCGCGAGCAGCTCGACCGTGCTCGGGTCGAAGCCCAGGGTCGTCGCACCCAGCAGCCGGTCGTCCGGGCTGATGCGCACCGCCTCGACGAACGAGTCGAGGAACACCGACAGCGACCGGTGGCTGACGACGACGCCCTTCGGCCGCCCGGTCGACCCCGACGTGTAGATCACGTACACCGGAAGCCGCGGGTCCACCGCTGGCGGCCATGCCCCGTTCGCCACCGGGTCGGGTTCGGATTCGTCCCCGTCTACGAGCACCAGCGCGGTGCCGGGCCGAACTGGCAGCCGGTCCACGAGGTCGCCGGTCGTCACCAGCACCGTGGGGGACGCGTCGGCCAGCATGAACGCGATCCGGTCGGCCGGATGGTCGACGTCGACGGGCAGGTAGGCGCCCCCCGCCCGGCCGATGGCGACGACCGCGACGACCAGCTCGGCCGTCCGGGGCAGGGCGACGGCGACGATCGATCCGGGCCGCACGCCCCGGCCGGCCAGCGCTCGGGCCAGGCGATCGGCCCGCGCGGCCAGCGCGCCATAGGTCAGGGTTTCCGCCGCGGTGACCAGCGCCGTGCGGTCCGGCGCCCGGTCCGCCTGGTCGGCGAACCGCGTCATCCACGGCCGCGCGTCCTGGCCAGGCAGGCCCGGGACGTGCGGCGCGCCACCGGCGGCCAGGACCCGGGTGCGTTCGTCCGCGTCGAGCAGGTCGAGGGCGCCGATCGGGGCGTCCGGGTCGGCGAGGGCGGCGGCGAGCAGCCGGGCCAGACGCGGGCCGACCGACCGCGCGAACGCCGGGGACACCACGGCGTCCTGGTAGGTGGTCTCCAGCTCGAACGCGCCGCCGTCACCGGCACCGGCACCGTCGCCGAACTCGGCGACGACCATCAGCGGGAACTGGGCGGTGCCGTTGTGCAGCGAGCGGCGCTGCCCGTGCAGGCCCCGTCCGTGCAGGCCCCGTCCGTGCAGCGCCGCCGCGGCCGGGCTGCGCACGGCGACCATCGTGGTGAACAGGCTGGACACGCCGTCCGCGCGGTCGGGGTTGACCGCGCGGACGACGTCGGTGAGGTCGACGTCGGCGTGGGCGAAGCCGCCCCGGCACACCTCGCGGGCACGCGTGAGCAGCTCGGTGAACGTGTCGGCCGGCCCGACGGGCAGCCGCAGGCACAGGCTGTTACCGAAGTACCCGAGCATCCGCCCGCTCGCCGCGTCGTCCCGGTTGACGACGGGTGTGCCTACCGTGACGTCCGACGCACCGGTGGCCCGGTGCAGCAGCGCGGCGTAGGCGGCGAGCACCACCATGAACGGGCTGGCGCCGTGCCGGGCGGCGAACGCGCGGACCCGCCCGGCCAGCTCCGCCGACGCCTGATGGACGGCCTGCACCCCGCCGTCTGGATCCCCGGTGCCAGCCCCGTCGGCGAGCTCCTCGGCGGTGGGCGCCGGCAGCGTGACCGGTTCGGCGAGCGGGGACAGGGCGCCTCGCCAGTAGTCGAGCCCCGCCGCACTCGGCCGGGCGGCGGCCGGCGCCGCGTCGAGGTACTGGACCACCGCGGGCCGCGACTCGGGCACACCGTCATAAGCCGCGAGAAGATCACCGAAGAAGACGTCCCAGCAGGCGTCGTCCCAGGCGATGTGGTGGGCGGCCAGCGCCAGGGTGTGCCGCTCGTCGCCGTGACGGATGACGGTCACCCGCAACGGCGACTCGGTGGCGAGATCGAACGGTCGGCGGGCGGCGCGCAGCGCGGCGTCCCGGACGGCCGCGCCTCGACGTGACTCGGGTTCCGCGGTGACGTCGACGCTGCTCCAGCCGGGTTCGACGTCGTCGCGGGGGACCTGTTCGAGCTGGCCGTCGGGGGTCGTCCGGTAGGTGGTGCGCAGGATCTCGTGCTGGCGGGCGACGGCGCGCAGGGCGTCGCGCAGGGCGTCGACGTCCAGCGGTCCGATCAGCTCGAACGCCGTCGAGATCGTGTAGGCCCGGCTGTCGGGTCGCAGCCGTTGCAGGAACCACATCCGCCGCTGGCCGGCGCTCATCGGATAGCCCTGGCCAGAGGCGCGGGCCGGGCCGGTCTCCGACTCGCGCGAGAGCGACTCCGCCTCCAGACGTCGACGGAGCAGCTCACGCTTGCGCTGCGCGGAGTCGGGACTGGCCACGGTGTATGTCCTTCCGGTGCGCCCACGGCGGGCATGGCTGTCAGCCCGGGTGCGGGAACCGGCCGGGCAGGGTGGGGGTGCGGTCAGCCGAAACGGCGGCGCAGCTCGCGTTTATCGATCTTGCCGATGGCGGTGAGGGGCAGCTCGTCCACCACGGTGAGCAGGTCGGGGAGCATGAACCGGGCCAGGCCCCGCTCCCGCAGGTAGGTCTTGACGTTCTTCAGCTTGATCGACTCTCCGGCGCCCAGCACCACCACGGCCCGCACGCTCTCGCCGAGCTGTTCGTCGGCGGCCGCGATGACGGCGGCCTGCACGATCGCCCGATGGGCGAGCAGATGCTCCTCGAGCTCCGTGGCGGAGACGTTCTCCCCGCTCCGGTTGATCACGTCCTTGATCCGCCCTTCGACGACGAGGTTGCCCTCGGCGGTGCGCCGGACCAGGTCACCGGTGCGGTAGTAGCCGTCGGGGGTGAACGCGGTCGCGTTGTGCTCGGCGGCGCGGTAGTAGCCGCGGATGGTGTACGGCCCGCGGGTCCACAGTTCGCCGGTGGCCCCGGCCGGGACGTCGAGTCCGTCCTCGTCGACGACGCGGATCTCGTCGGCGGCGGCCAGCGGCCGGCCCTGCGAGGTGCAGGCGAGCTCGTCGCCGTCGTCCAGGCGGGTGTAGTTGAGCAGGCCCTCGGCCATCCCGAACACCTGCTGGACGGCGGCGCCCAGCACCGGGCGGATCTGGCGGGCCAGCGCCTCGTCCAGCTTCGCCCCACCCACCTGCAGCAGGCGCAGGCTGGTGGTGTCCGGACCCTCCCAGCCGGCGGCGGTCACCCAGATCCGGGCAAGTGCCGGGACGAGGGCCGTCACCGTCACCCGTTCGCGGGCGATCAGCTCGAAGGCGATCTCCGGGCTCGGCGCACAGGCCAGCACCACCGTCGCCCCGACGCCGAACGCGCCGAGCAGCCCCGGGCAGGCCAGCGGGAAATTGTGGGCCGCGGGCAACGCCACCAGGTAGACATCGCTGCCGCTCAGCCCACACAGCCGGGCGCTCGCCGCCGCGTTGTACGCATAGTCCCAGTGGGTACGCGCGATGAGCTTGGGCTTGCCGGTCGTCCCCCCCGAGATGAGCAGCACCGCGACCCCGGCCGGGTCGACCGGCTCGGGACTGGTCACGGGCCGCCCGCCCCGCGCGGCGGCCCCGGCCGCGGCCAGCCCGGCCAGCCCGGTGAACGCGGTTGACGCCCCGGCATCGCCGGCGACCAGCACGTGCCGGATGGACGGGACGGCCGCCACGATCTCCCCGGCGAGCACCCGGTGGTCGAAGCCCTCGTGCCGGTCCGGGATCGCGTACGCCACGGCGCCGGAGAGCCGGGCCAGATGCTCGATCTCGACCCGGCGGTGCGCGGGCAGTGTCAGGACCGGGATCGCGCCGAGGCGCAGCAGCGCGAACAGCAGCGTCACGAACTCGATCCGGTTCGGCAGATGCAGGACGACCCGGTCGCCCGCGCCGAGTCCAAGCCCGGCCAGACCGGCGGCCAGGTCGTCGACGGCCTCGTCGAGCTCGGCGTAGCTGCGCCGCACGGGCGCCCCGGGCGGCCCGCCGACGAGCGCGGTGGCCGCGCCGTACCGCTGCGCCCAGTCCCGCAGCCGGTCCGCCAGCGGCCCGCCTTCCCAGTACCCGGCCTCGCGGTAGCGATCGGCGAACTCCGCCGGCCAGGGAACGAATCCCTCGCCCATCAGACGTCTCCCAGCCGGGACTCGATCTCGTCGTCGGACATCCCGGCGATCTCCCAGGCGATCGACGCGACCCGGTCGAGCCGGCCCGGCATACGCTCGGCCGCGCGCATGGCGTCGGCGAGCCCGGCCACCGTCGGCGTCCCGAACAGCATCCGCACCGAGACGTCCGTCGTGTCGAGCTCGTCACGCAGGCGGGTGACAACCGAGGTGGCCAGCACCGAGTCCCCACCCACGGTGAAGAACTCGTCGGTCACCCCGCATTCGGCACCCAGCACGTCCCGCCAGACCAGCAGGATCATCCGTTCCAGGTCGCTGCCCGGCGGTGTCGTCGGGCGCGTCCCGTCCCGCTCCCGGCCCAGCAGCGCGGCCACCGCGGCCCGGTCGATCTTCCCGTTGACGCTCAGTGGCAGCGCGGGCACGACGACGACCCGGTCCGGCACCATGTGGGGCGGCAGCAGACCGCGCAGCCGCTCCCGCGACGTCACCGCGGCGGCCTCCTCGGCGATGGCGTCCGCATCCGGGTCGAGGACGACCGCGGCGCCGAGCGTCACCGCCGGCCCGCCGCCGGTCAGCGTGGCGACGGCCCCGTTCACCCCCGGCAGGCCGCGCAGCGCGTGCTCGACCTCGCCGAGCTCCACCCGGAAACCGCGGATCTTGACCTGATGGTCGCGGCGGCCGAGGAACTCCACCGTCCCGTCAGGCAGGTAGCGGGCCAGATCCCCGGTGCGGTACCAACGGGAACCGTCCTGGGTGACGAACCGGTCGGCGGTCCGCTCGGGATCGCCGCGATAGCCGAGCGCGACACCGTCCCCGCCGATCCACAGCTCGCCGGTGACCTGGTCGGGACAGTCCCGGCCCCGCGGGTCGACGACCCGTAGCCGCACGTTGCGCAGCGGCGTCCCGTAAGGGATCGCACTCCAGCCGGCCGGCACCGGAGCGCCGCCGACGACCTCGCACACCGTGGAGTGGATGGCCGTCTCGGTCGTCCCGCCCAGGCCCAGGAAGCGGCAGCCCGGCGAGGCCTGCGCGAGCCGCCCCGGCAGGTCGACGCCGATCCGGTCCCCGCCCAGCAGCACCGCCCGCAGGCTGGTGAGGCTGCCCGCCGCCGCCGACGATGCCGTCGTCAGGAGCAGGTCGAGGACGGCGGGAACGCAGTTGAGGAGGGTGACGCCGTGCGCGGCGACCAGCTCCACCCAGCCGGTGGCCTCCCGCCGGGAGGCCTCGTCGACGAGCACGACCGCGCCGCCCACGGACAGCGGCGCGAAGAGGTCGAACACGGACAGGTCGAAGTCGAGCGCGGAGACGGCCAGCGTCCGGTCACCCGGACCGATTCCCAGCCGTTCGACCAGGTCATCGAGGGTGTTCATCGCCGCCCGGTGCGACACCTCGACCCCCTTGGGCTCACCGGTGGACCCGGAGGTGAACAGCACGTAGGCCGGCGCGTCCAGCCGATCCGGGTCATCCGCGGCGGCCAGCACCGACCCACCACCAGACCCGACCGGCCCAGTGAGCTCGGTCAGGGTCTGCTCGGTCAGGGTCTGGGTGAACCCGGCCGTGCCCGCGATCCGGGCGACCCGCGCCGGCGGCTGGTCGATCCCGACCGGCACGTAGGTGGCACCCGCCGCCAGCACGCCGAGAACCGCGACGACCTGCTCCGGCCCCTTGGGCAGGCTGACGCCCACCAGGTCACCCGGCCGCGTCCCCCGGGCGGCCAACGCCCCGGCCACCTCCCGGGCCCGCGCCGCGAGCTGTCCGTAGGTCAGCGTCCCGGTCCGCCCGGCCGCCGCATCCGCCGTCCACAGCAACGCCGGGGCGTCAGGTTCGCGGGCGGCTCGGGCGAAGAATCCCTCGTGCAGCAACCGCGTCGACCGCGGGCCCGCGACATCCCCGACCCGGTCCCGCACCGCCCGCGTCGCGTCGTCGAGCAGCGCGTCAACCGGCCGGTCCCAGCGATCAAGGTGTTCCGCGGAACCGGCGAGTTCGCGGACGAGCCGCTCGAAGGCAGCGAACATCGCGTCGACGACGCCGGGGGCGAAGGCGCCCTCGCGGACGTCCCAGTTGAGCAGCAGACCGCCGTCCAACTCGGTGACCTGCGCGTCGAGCAGGACCTGCGGCCCCTGCGAAATGATCCACTCCGGCCGGCCGAACGCCTCTCGCACTGCCGGATCGAACAGTTCACCGAGCCCGAGGGCGCTGGTGAACACGACCGGAGCGAGCATTCGCTCGCCGCGGGCGCGGCCGGCGTCGCGCAGCACCTCCACGCCGGAGTAGGCGGCGTGAGCGGCGTCGGCGTGCAGCCGGGACTGAATCCGACGGGCCCGCTCGACGAACGGAACCGCTCCGGTGAGATCGACCTCGAGCAGCACCGAACTGGTGAAGTCACCCACCACCCGGTCGATGTCCAGATGCACCTGCTCACGATCGAACAGCGGTACGTTCAGCGCGAACCGTTCCTGGGCGCTCCAGGCGCCGATCACCTCGGCGAACGCGGTCGCCACCGCCACCGCCGGGGTGACCCCATGCCGGTGCGCCGAGCGGCCGAGCTCCTCGCGGGCCTCGCGCGGCAGCCGGACGTGCCGGCGGGTCACCCGGGTCGAGGTCTCGTGGGTCGAGGTCTCGTGGGTCGAGGTCTCGCCACCGGAGGCGAGCGGCAGCTCGGGCGCCCCGGGCAGGCTCGGCAACCGGTCGTGCCAGGCCTGCCGGGACCGCTCGGCCGCCGCCCGCCGGGCCGCCGCCCGTTCGGCCCGGTACTGCCGGTAGGTGTAGGCCGGCGCCGGCGCGAGCGCGCCGTCCGGCTGGGCGTACAGCTGCGCGAGATCGGCCAGCAGGACGCGGTAGCTCACCGCGTCGGCGGCGACCATGTCGACGTCGAGATGGAACCGGGTCGCCCCGCCGGGCAGCAGGCTCAGGGCGGTGGAGAACACCTCGCCACGCTCGATGTCGAGCATCTGATGGGACAGCGCGTCCCGCACCTCGCCGAGCCGGGCCTGGACCGTGGCCTGGTCGAACCCCCGCAGGTCATGGATGGTCAGCCCGCGCCAGCCCGACGACGCCTCGACGCGCTGGGAGCCGTTGTCGGTGATCCTGGTCCGCAGCGCCTCGTGCCGGGCCACGAGCTGCCCGAGCGCCGTGGCGAGCCGGTCCGGGTGAATGTTCCGGCCATCGAATTCGGTGTGGTCGAATTCGGTGTACAGGTGGGCGGCGACCCCGCCCAGCGGCTGCCCGCGGTCCCGGCCCACCCAGTAGGCGTGCTGCATGAGGGCGAGCGGGAACTCCGCGGGTGCCGGCTGGACCGCCGGGCCGGGCGCCGGGCCGACTGCCGGCCGGGCGAGGATCTTGGCCCAGCCATCGAGGGTCGGGTTCTCCGCCAGCTCGCCGAACGTGACCTCGAGGCCGTCGCGGCGCCAGGCGCCGACCGTCTGGATCAGGGCGATCGACTCCAGGCCCAGCTCGAACAGGTTGTCCTCGTCGCCGACGTTGGCGGGATCCTCCTCGATCAGCTCGGCGACCTGGCGCCGCAGCGCCTCTCGGTCCAGCCCCGGCGCGGCGACCAGAAAGCGGCTGACGCTGCGTAGCTTCTCCCGCGTCTCCTCGAGTTCACGCTCCGGACTGGACGCACCGACGATGCCGGCACCGGCCCGCAGCCAGGTGCGTCCGTCGCGCTGGAACGCCGAGCGCAGCACGAGGGCCGCGTCGAGCGAACCGTCCGCGTCGACGCTGAGTACCGCGCCGCTGTACACCCCGCGCGGCGCCGCCTCGTACCGGCGGATCGCGGCGAGCGCGTCGGCCTTCGGGATGCCGGTGGCGGTGATGGACGGGAAGACGGCCCCCAGCGCGTCCCAGCAGTCATGGCCGGACGCGAGGCGCCCACTGACCCGGGAGGCCAGATGTTGCACGCTGCCGCGATCGAGCACGGACATGAACTCGTCAACGACCAGGGATCCCGGCCGGCACAGCGGGCGCAGCTCCTCCTGCGCGGCCTGTACCGACACGGCGTGCTCGTAGATCTCCTTCGGGTCGGTGAGCAGCGCCGCCCGGCGGGCCTGGTCGGCGGCGCCGCCGTCGCGGGCGGTGGTTCCGGCCAGCGGCTGGGTGGAGACCCGGCCGTCCGCGGCGACCTCGACAACGGTCTCGGGGCTGAAGCCGGCCAGACGCAGATCGCCGAGATCCAGTAGGAACGAGCGGGCCGGTGTGTTGCCGCGCCGCCCCCGCTCGTAGGTGGCGGCCAGGTCGATCGACGCGTCCACCGGGACCAGCCGAGACATGATCACCTTGCGAAACCGGCCGGCCTGGATGTCGGCGACGACCCGGGCGACGTTCGCCAGGTAGTCGTCACCGCCGTGCTCCAGGTCCGCGGCAGCGACCTCGGTGACGGCAGCGACCTCGGTGACGGCAGCGAGCTCGGTGACAGCAGCGAGCTGCCGGGCCAGCGCGTCGAGCTCGGCGGGGTCGAGCGCACGCAGCAGCGCCCCGGACGCCGTCAGCCGCACCTCACGGGCCGGAATGACCAGGTGCACCAGCGGCTCGCCGGACACGGGGCCGGGCAGTCCGGCAAGCCTGGGCCCCAGTTCGAAGGCAGCCACGCCGTATGCCCGCCAGCCGGCGATCGGCAGCCACGCCAGCACCCGGGCCAGCGCCCGCAGCGGGTCCCCACCCACCGGCTCGCCCCGCCAGGCCCCGCCGCCGCGGTAGCGGATCTCGTCCCAGTACGCGACGATCTCCCCCGCCGCACCCGTGCCGACGCTCCACTCGCCGTCGCGCTCGTAGACGGTGAACGGTGCCTCGGCGGCGCGCGCCAGGCCCACCGCGGTGGCGAGCGGGTCAAGGCCGAGCGTGAGGGCGCGCTCGTGGTAGGCCCGCGGCGCGCTCATCGGGACGCGCCGGAACCCGCGCCGTCGGGCTGCCGGGCAGCGTCCTGCTCTGCCATCCGGGCGACGAGGCTGGCCGGACGCAGATCTGTCCAGTGGGTCTCGACGTAGTCGAGGCAGGACGCCCGGTCGGCCGCTCCGTGCACGATCCGCCAGCCCGCCGGAACCGGAACGAACGTCGGCCACAGCGAGTGCTGCTCCTCGACGTTCACAAGGACATAGAAGCTGCCGTTCTCGTCATCGAACGGGTTCGTCGACATGCGGATCCCGGCTCCTCGGGTCTCAGCTCACAGCGATGACAAACAAACTATATAGGTAAGCTTTACTTAAGTTGCGGGGATGAGTCCAGCCCTGCGGAGGAAAAATTCCCGCACGATGCGGGCCGGGAATGCCGTGCTAACTCAGACGGCCGGCTTCTACCCGGACAGTGCGCGGAAGGCGCTCGATTGTTGTCGGACGGTGTGCGATGACAAGCAGTGTGCGTCCGGGCCGCAGGCGTTCCACGGCGTCCTCGAGGCGCCGCGCCGCCTGCGGGTCGAGGTCGGCGGTCGCCTCGTCGAGCACCAGCACCGGTGGATCCACCAACGCCGCCCGCAACAGACCGACGATCTGCCGCTCCCCGGCGGACAGCCGGGAGCCACGGGCCCCGAGGTCGGCGTCGAGCCCGCCGTCGAGCCCGTCGACCCAGTCGGACAGGCCCAGCTGCTCGACGGCTCGTTCCATCGCCGCCCGGTCCGGCGCGCCCGGGGTGAGCGCGAGGTTCTCGGCCAGCGTGCCGGTGATCAGATGCACCTGCTGCGGGATGAGCACGATGCGCTCGCGCACCTGCGCCGGGTGCACGCCGCGCAGGTCCACCCCGCCGAAGCGGACCGCGCCGGCGTCCGGTTCGTAGAGCCCGGTGAGCAGCTTGGCCAGCGTCGTCTTGCCGGATCCGGTGACGCCGATCAGACCGGCCCGGTCGCCTTCCGCGAAGGCGACCGAGACGTCCCGCACGATGTCGGCGCCGTCGTAGGCGAACCGCAGCCCGTCGGCGACCAGATCCCCGCGCGCCGGCAGGCCGCCGGTGCGGTCGGGTGGGCGCGGCTCGACCGGGGGCAGCGTGGCCAGCAGGTCGACCAGACGGGCGAGGCCGACCCGGGCGACCTGGGCCTCCCCGGCGATCCCGGACAGCGTCAGCAGGTTCTCGAACAGGTTGCGGGTGGCGAGGACGAACACGACGACCGCGCCGACCCCGAGATGATCTCCCCGCACGAGCCAGACGCCGAGCAGCAGCAGCGCCGCCGTGGCCAGGCCCTCGAGCGCGCTGAACAGCTCCAGGCGGCTCTGCACGTCGATGGCCCGCGTGTTCGCCGCGTGCAGCTCGTCGTTGTCCCGGCGGAAGCGGCGCACCCACTCGTCCGGGCGTCCCGGCGCGACCAGCGCCTCGTGCGCGGTGAGGGTCTCGGTGAAGGTCGCGGTCATCGCCGCGTCCGCGGCGGCCTGCCGGCCGAACGCCCCGCCCGCACCCCGGTTGAACCAGGCCAGCACGCCGATGGCGAGCGGCAGGAACAGCGCGATGAGCAGCAGTGTGAGCAGCCACGAGTACACCAGCAGCAGGCCGGTCGTCAGGAAGACGGTGAGAGTGACGCCGACCAGGTTCGGCAGCTGGTCGCGCAGGAACAGGGTCAGGTCGGCGATCTCGCCGGTGGAGCGGCGCAGCAGGTCACCGGTGCGGTGCGCCTCGATGAAGCGCAGCGGCGCGGCGGCGAGCCGTTCGACGACGAGATCCCGCAGGCCACGGATGGTCCGCTCGCCGGCCTGCGACATGAGGACCTCGGACTGGCGCAGCATCAGCATCCGCGCCACGACCACGGCCACGAGGACGGCGACCGCCCACCACAGCCGGGACCGGTCGTGCTCGGTCACCGCGTCCACACCCCAGCCGATCACCGGCGCGATCGCCACCACCGCGGCGGTGCTCGCGAGACTGGCCAGCAGCGCACCGAACACGATCGCCCGGTGCGGGCGCAGGTACGGCCAGAAGCGCCGGAACACGCCTTTCGTCGTCGGCTCCTCGGCCAACGTGCGGGTCTCAGCCACGGCTGCCTCCGGTCTGCGCGCCGACGACGTCCAGGTACAGCACCCGGTCGGCGGCGGCCAGCACCGACGGGCGGTGCGAGATGACGACCAGCGCGGTCCGCGGCGCCCAAGCCCGCAGCCGGGCGAGGATCGTGGCCTCGGTCGCCGCGTCCACCGCGGCGGTGACGTCGTCGAGGATCAGCACGTCGGGCCGGCCGAGCAGCCCCCGGGCCAGCGCCAGTCGCTGGCCCTGACCGCCGGAGACGGTCGCGCCGCGCTCGCCGAGCGAGGTGTCGTAACCGTCGGGCAGGTTCGAGACGAAGTCGTCGACCGCGGCGACCTCGGCGGCGGCGCGCAGCGCCCCGAGATCGAACTCCCGGCCGACGCGCAGGTTGTCCGCCACGGTGCCGGCGAGAATGAGCGGGCGCTGCGGCACCAGACCGATCCGGCTGGACAGCTCCACCCGGGCGACGCGGCGCAGATCCACCCCGCCGAGGCTGACCGTGCCGGCCTGCGGGTCCTCCAGCCGGCACAGCAGGCGGGCAAGCGTCGTCTTGCCGCTGCCGGTCGGCCCGGTCACCGCGACGAACTCCCCGGCGGCGACGCGCAGGTCGACCGGCCCGAGCACCGGGCGGCCGTCGTGCACGGCGGTGATGCCCCGCGCGACCAGCTCACCGCCCGGCGGCGGAACCTCGGCGTCGGCCGGATCGTCGGCGCTGACCGGCGTGTCGAGGATCTCGGCGATCCGGGTGGCGGCGACCCGGGCCTGTCCGCGCGAGGCCAGCAGGTCCACCGCGATCGTGACGGCCAGCGTCAGCGTGGTCATCCAGGACGTGAACGCGACCAGACCACCGATGGTGAGATCGCCGTGCAGGGCGGCGGTGCCGCCGATGGCGAGGCCCGCCGCGATCGCCAGGCGCGGCACCGCCGGTGGGATCGCCGTCCACGACGCCGAGATGCGCGCGGCGGCCATCGTGTGCCCGGTCTGCGCCGCGCTGCGTTCGTGATGGCGACGCACGAGCTCCGCCTCGCCGCCGATACCGCGCACCGCGGCGCTCGCCGTCAGCAGGTCGTCGACGGCGTCGGCCCGGGCGCCGAACGCCTCCGAGAGCTGGTCGTTGGCCACGTCGAACCGGCCGGGGAAGAAGGCGTTGGCAAGCGCCACCAGCGGGATCGTCACGACCCCGACCACCAGCAGCAGCGGGTCGAGCAGGGCGAAGGCAGGCAGCACCACGACGATCGTCACCGCGATGCGGATCCAGATCGACAGGCTCTGCACCCACAGCCGGACCAGGTCGACGTCGCGGGTGGCGCGCATCGCCAGGTCACCGTGACCGTAGCGGGCGAGCGCCGGTCGGTCGAAGGCGGCGACCCGCTCGACGATCGAGGCCCGCAGCCCGTGGGCGACCCGGGCCGCGGCCCGGCCCGACCAGCGCAGACCCGCCATCCCACCGAGGCTGAACGCGACGGCGACCAACGCCGCGGGGATTGCCCACCGCACCGTCTCGTCCACCGAACCCGGGGTGATCCCCCGGTCCAGGGCCCGCTGGATGCACCAGGGCAGCGCGAGCATCGCGACCTGCTGGACGATCGTGGCCAGCGCGCCGAACGTCAGCTCGCGCCGCCGCGGGCGCAGCCGCTCCCGCAGCAGCCGTCTGCCCGTCGAGCTGTTCACAGCGACGCCGGGGCCGGGGCCGGGGCCTGCGAGCGCAGCGGGATGACCAGCGGTGTGCCGGATTCCGGGTCGGTGATGACCCGGCAGGCCAGACCGAAGACCTCGCGCACCAGCTCGGCGGTGACGATCTCGTTCGGCGGCCCCTGGGCGATGATCCGCCCGTCGCGCATCGCCACGAGGTGCCCCGCGTACCGGCTGGCCTGGTTGAGGTCGTGCAGCACCGCCACCAGCGTGTGCCCGCCGTCCGCCAGCAGTCCGGCGCACAGGTCGAGCACCTCGATCTGGTGGGCGATGTCGAGGAAGGTCGTCGGCTCGTCCAGCAGCAGGATCGGGGTCTGCTGGGCGAGCACCATGGCCAGCCACACCCGCTGACGCTGCCCGCCGGACAGCTCGTCGACCGGACGATCGACGAGCTCGGTGAGGTGGGTGCGCTCCATCACCTCGGCGACGACCTGCTCGTCCTGGCGGGACCACTGGCGCAGCAGCCGCTGGTGCGGGTAGCGGCCGCGGGCGACCAGATCCGCCACGGTGATCCCGGCGGGCGCGGTCGCCGACTGGGCGAGCAGCCCCAGCCGGCGCGCGACCTCCTTCGTCGGATAGGACGAGATCAGCTCCCCGTCGAGGTGGACGGCGCCGGCCTTCGGCCGCAGCAACCGGACCAGCGCGCGCAACAGCGTCGACTTGCCACAGGCGTTCGGCCCGACGATGACGGTGAACGCCCCGTCCGGGATCTCGATGCCGAGTCCGCTGGCCACGACCCGCCGGTCGTACGCCAGAGTGAGATCATGCGCGCTCAGCCGCGTCATCGCCCCTCGCCTCCCATCATCCCTGCCGCTGCTGCCGGACGAGCAGAATCGCGAGGTAGAGCCCGCCGACGACGGCGGTTGCCACTCCCACCGGCAGTTGGGTCGGCGCGAACACCCGCTGCGCCGCGAAATCGCTGACGGCGACCAGGGTGGCGCCGGCGAACGCGGTGGCGACCAGCGGCGGTGCCGACGCCCGGCACAGCCAGCGGGCCAACGGTGGCGCGGTGAGCGCGACGAACCCGATCGGCCCCGCGGCGGCGGTCGCGACGGCCGCCAGCGCCGCACCGACGGCGATGAGCGCGGCCCGGCTGCGACCGACACCCACCCCGAGCGCCTGCGCGGTGTCGTCGCCGAGCTCCAGATAGGCCAGGCGCCGCCCCAGCCACAGGGCCAGCGGAATCAGGATGGCCAGCGCGATCGCGAGCGGCCGGACCTGGGCCCAGCCCCGGCTGTTCAGGCTGCCGATCAGCCAGACCTGCGCGGCGACCGCGTCCGCGAGGTCCGTTCGGGTGATCAGATAGGAGTTGACGGACGACAACAGCGCGCCCATCGCGATCCCGATCAGCACCAGACGCGGCCCGGCCACCCCACGCTTGTAGGCAAGCGTGTAGACCGCCATGCCGGTCAGCACGCCGCCGACGACCGCGCCGAGCGTCGCCTGCCCCGCGCTGCCATGCAGCACCAGCAGGACGATGATCGCCCCGGTGGCGGAGCCGAACGTGAAGCCGAGCAGGTCCGGGCTGCCCAGCAGGTTTCCCGACACACTCTGGAAGATCGCTCCGGACAGCGCGAGCCCCGCCCCGACCAGCAGGCCGGTCAGCAGCCGCGGCAGGCGCAGCGAGTTGATGACGAAGTCGTTGCCGCCGCTGCCCTGACCGAACAGGGTGCGCAGCACGTCGGAGACCGGGATCTGGTAGTCGCCGGTGGTCAGCGCGGCCACGCCGACCGCCACGACCGCCACCGCGAACCCGGCGCTGACGAGAATCGCCCGCGGCGAGACGCGCCCGGGGGCCGTCACGCGTGGGCCAGCCGGGCACGTCGGCACAGGGCGATGAACACCGGCGCCCCGACCACGGCCGTGACCACCCCGACCCGCAGCTCACCCGGAGCGATGATCAGCCGGCCGATGAGATCCGAGCCGATCAGCAGAATCGCGGCGAGCACCGCCGAGTAGGGCAGGACCCAGCGCTGGTCCGTCCCCGCGATCGCCCGGGCGGCGTGCGGGACGGCGAGGCCGACGAAGGTGATCGGCCCGGCGGCGGCGGTGGCCGCGCCGCACAGCAACACGACCGCGAGGGCGCCGAGCGCCCGCGCCCGGTTCAGGTGGACGCCAAGCCCCCGGGCGGCCTGCTCGCCGAGGGCCAACGCGTTCAGGGACCGGGCCTGACTGAGCGCCAGCAGCAGGCCGACGACGATGAAGGGCCAGGTCGCCGACAGGGTGGGGGCGCCCGGCGCGGCCAGCGAGCCGACGTCCCAGAACCGGTACCGGTCGAACGCGGTGGGGTCCAGGATCAGGATCGCGTTGACGAACGCGCCGAGCAGCGCCACCGCGGCAGCGCCGGCGACCACGAGGTTCGCGGGTGTGTCCGCGCCGCGCCCGGCCGTGCCGATCAGGAAGACGGCGACGGAGGTGAGCGCCGCCCCGCCGAACGCGAACCAGACGTAGCCGGCGGTGCTCGTCACCCCGAACACCGCGATGCCCAGGGCGACCGCCGCGGAGGAGCCCATGCTGATGCCGAGCAGCCCCGGCTCCGCCAGGTCGTTGCGCGTCAGTGCCTGGGTGACCGCGCCGGACACCCCCAGGGCCGCGCCGACCACGAGCGCGAGCAGCGTCCGCGGGATCCGCAGGTCGTGCACGACCAGGGCCGCGGTGGACCCGTCGTTGTGCCGCAGCACCCGCCAGACCGTGCCGAACGGCACGTGGTTGGCCCCCGCCCACAGACTCAGCAGGCACATCGCGGCCAGCACCGCGACGGCGGCGGCGAGACCCGCCGCACGCGGCGACGCACCGTGGCGTCGCACACCGTGGGTTCGCACGCCGTGGGTTCGCACATCAGGGGGTCGCGCCTCGGGGACGGCCGGGACTGTCCCGGTTGGTCCGTCCCGCGTAGGAGCTCGCACCGACGTGCCTCACAATCCACCCTTGAGGTAAAGATAGGTTAACTTTCTGATCAGCGACAGTATCCGCGAAGCCACCATCACGTCCAGAGGACGGACCGCTCCGGCAGAGTCACTACCAGCTACCCGAACCCCGCCGGAGGACCTCCCTTGACACACCACCAGGTCAACCCGAAGATAGGTTAGCTTACCCTAAGCAAATGACCGGAGGATCGGCTGTGGCAAGCATCGGCATCCAGGACATCGTCGGAGTCGGCTTCGGCCCCTCGAACCTGGCTCTGGCGATCGCCGTCGAGGAACACAACGCACAGGTTCCCGCGCGGGATGCCCTGCGGGTGTCGTTCCTTGAGCGGCAGGCGAATTTCGGCTGGCACCGCGGCATGCTGCTCGAGGGCGCGACCATGCAGGTCTCCTATCTCAAGGACCTGGTGACCCTGCGAAACCCGGCCAGCGGCTTCAGTTTCCTGTCGTTCCTGCACGAGCAGGAGCGCCTGGTCGACTTCATCAACCACAAGACGCAGTTCCCGTTGCGCCAGGAGTTCCACGACTATCTGGCGTGGGCCGCCCGCCGCCTCGATCATCTGGTGGACTACGACCTGCGGGTGGTCGACCTGCGGCCGGTTCTCGCCGACGGCGAGATCGCCCTGGTCGACGTGGTCGCGGTGCGTGGCGACACCGGCGAGACCGTCATCCGCCGCGCCCGCAACGTCGTGCTCGCCGTGGGGCTCGAGCCGAAGCTGCCCGCGGGCATCAACCTCGGTGAACGGGTGTGGCACAACAACGATCTGCTGGCGAGGGTGGCCAGTCTCCCGCCGGCGACCCGTGACCGGTTCGTCGTCGTCGGCGCCGGCCAGAGTGCGGCCGAGGTCACCGAGTTCCTGCATACCCGCTATCCCACGGCGCAGGTCGTCGCCCTCTTCGCCCGGTACGGATACAGCCCGGCTGACAACAGTGCGTTCGCCAACCAGATCTTCGACCCGTCCGCCGTCGACGACTTCTACACCGCCCCGCCCGCCGTGAAGGACATGCTCGGCGCCTACCACCGCAGCACCAACTACTCGGTGGTCGACATCGACCTGATCGACGAGCTGTACCGCCGGGTCTACCAGGAAAAGGTGCACGGCCAGGAACGCCTGCGGATGATGCGTGCCTCGCGTCTGCTCGATCTACGCACCCTGGCCGACGGTGTCTGCCTCGACGTGGAGTTCCTGCCCACCGGCACGCGGGAGACCATCGAGTCAGACATTGTGGTGTTCGCCACCGGCTACCGTTCCCGCGACCCGCGCCTGCTGCTGGGCGCCATGGCCGAGCACTGCGAGACCGACCCCGCCGATCCGTCCGATCCGCATGGTCCGGCCGGCCGCCCCCGCATCGGCCGCGACTACCGGTTGCACACCGGCTCCGGCACCAGCGCCGGGGTGTACGTGCTCGGCGCCACCGAGCACTCGCACGGCATCTCCTCGACCCTGCTGTCCAACGTCGCGGTCCGTGCCGGCGAGCTCATACAGTCGATCACCAGGCCCGCCTCCGGTCTTCTTGTCGGCCGAAGGTGAAAAGATGGGAACGGCGGGTCTCGATGTGGCCGAGCCAGAATCGGCGGGGCGGCTCGCCCCATCCGGACGCCCGGTACACCCGGTCGGTATAACCGTCGAGGTCGTATCCGTCGCTGTCCTCGGTGCGCCATCCGTAACCGAACCGGCCAGCGCGCACGCCGGTGGAGGGCACGAACATCAGCACCAGGTCGGCCTGCAGACGCGACAGGGCGGCGAACTGGGTGGCCAGGGCGTGCACCATCTCGTCTACCGGCCCGGCCACGGCTAGCTCCGCGAGCCGCTCGTCCCCGGTCAGCTCGAACACGGCGGCCCGCATCGCCATCGTCCGCACCGCCTCGACGAACAGCCCTGGGGCGTCGACATGCACGTCCCACTCGGCGAGCAGCGGGAAGCCGGTGAACGTCACCCAGCGTTCCGCGTAGGCGAGCGTCCCCGTGCGGAGCCGGCCGAACTGCGGGTGCGCCTCGATCGCGTCGAGGATGACCGCGGCGCGCTCCCCAGCAGTGTGCGGACCGGGCGGTTCAGTCCGCACAGCGCCTCCTTGAGATACAGATAGCTGCCACTTGTGCGCCTGTATCGGGGAAACCCGCGGTAGGCACGTGTCCCCCCGGGAAATCAGACGGATGACGCGGCAGGCCGGCTACCTTGCCGACAAGCACAGTCTGCGAATGTGGCGCGAAGAATGCCAGAGGTGCGCATGTTCCGCGCTGTGCTGTGCAATGTGCCGTGCTGTGCGGGTCGCGCGCCGCACGGCGGGCGAAACGGGGAGGGGCACCGGCGGTGAGCGAGAATGAGACCAGTGCCGCAGCACTCGGCCGGCGAATCCGACAGCTTCGTGGGCGAATGAGCCAGGACGCTCTCAGCAGGCGGATCGGCTTTCACCGTACCCGGATATCCAAGGCGGAGAACGGGGAACTTCCGTCCGTGGACCTGTGTGCGGCGCTCGACGAGCACTGGCAGACCGGCGGCGAACTGGCCAGCTACCACGCGAGTCTGGACCCGTCCGGCCACAGCCAGCACAGCCAGCACGACCAGAAGGAGGATCCGACGGACAGGCGCAGGCTCGTCCAGCTCGCGGCGCTGTCCGCCCTCGCCTTCGAGACGACCAGCCGCATCGACGCCTGCGCGAGCGCTCCCACCCTCAGTGAGCTCGAGGACGACGTCACGGACATCGCCTCTGGCTTCGACGCGACGCCACGGCCGGCGCTCATCGCGGAGGTCGCGGGGCGCTGGCACCAGGTCGAGACGATGCTGGAACGTCGCCTGAACGTGACCGACAGCCATCGAGCCACCCTCCTCGCCGGCCAGCTGAGCTACTACCTCGGCCGGCTGGCCTTCACCGGTGGCCACTACCGGGACGCACGCCGGTTCGCGGACCTGTCCGACCGGTACGCCGCGCAGGTCGGCGACGCGGCGCTGGTCGGTTCCCTGGCCGCGCTGCGCTCGAGCATCGCCTACTACACCCAACGGTGGGACGAGGCCGCCATCACCGCCGCCCGAGCGCGCCTGGACGCGCCACCCCATCTCACCGCGCGTCTCGCGGCCTATGAGGCGCGCAGCCACGCGCGGCTCGGACGGATCCGCGAGACCCAGCGGGCACTGGCGGACATGAACGCCGCGCGGCAGACGAGCACCATCACGCGGCCGGGCTCGTCTCCGTTCACCGCCGGATCTGCCGCCATGTTCGACGCGGTGTGTGCCGTCGAGCTCGGTGACGGCGCACAGGCCCGACGTCAGGCCAGCCAGGCCGTTGATCTCACCGACCCGTGCTCCCACGAGGAGCGTGGCCACGCCTACCTGTGCCTTGCCGCCGGCTACCTCCTGCAGGACCAGCCGGACCCGGCCGCCGCCGCGGCTGCGGGCCGCGCGGCCGTGACAGTTCCGGACGGGCATCTGTCGGCCACAGTCGTATCAGCGGTAAGCAGGCTCGTCCGGGATCTGGGCCCCTGGTCATCCGATCCCGACGTGCGTGCCCTTGGCGCGTTGGTCCACCAGTCCCGCCTTGCCCTGCCAGGGAGTGCCCCATGACGCTGACCTTCGGACGTCCCGACACCGTCACCATTCCCACTGTGGTCACCGAACGGCTGGTGCTGCGCGGCTGGCGCCGCTCGGACGTCCAGCCCTACCTCGCCATGGCGTCGCATCCGGACATGTCCCGGTACACAAGATCCCCGTCCCGGGAAAGCAGCGTGTGGAACATGACCGCCTTCCAGATCGGCCACTGGGCGCTCAACCAGTTCGGCATGTGGATCATCGAGGAACTCCGGACCGGCGACTTCCTGGGCCGGGTCGGTCTGTACGAGGAGCCGGGCTGGCCGGGCTGCGAGGTCGCCTGGACCGTGCGTCGCGACCGTTGGGGCGAAGGCATCGCCACCGAGGGCGCCCGCGCCGCCGTCGAGTTCGCCTTCACCGAAATCGGCCGCGACCGCCTGATCTCCATCATCCATCCCGAGAACCGGGCGTCGATCCGCGTCGCCGAGAAACTCGGCCTCGGCCTGGCCGAAGGCCCCGTCGACCGCGACGGCCAGCCCAGAAACATCTATGCCCTCGCCCGCACGGACTGGGAAAAAAATCAGGCAGTACTTTAGGCGGGCTGCCAGAGCTCGATCCGGTTACCCTCCGGATCGGTCACCCAGCCGAGCCGGGACCCTCAGCTGCGCATGCTCTCCTCGTACAGGACGTACCGCCCCCGGCCCTGGCGCTTGGCGGCGTACATCGCGATATCGGCGGCGTCGAGCAGTTCCCCCGGGTCGACCAGCCCCGGGCCGGACAGCGCGACGCCGACGCTGGCGGTGGCCGTGAGCCCACCGCCGCGCCCGGGCAGCCGGAGCGCCTCCACCACGTGACCGGCGATCGTCTCGACCTCGCCCATCGTCGTCATCCGCTTGCAGAGCACCGCGAACTCGTCACCGGCGAACCGCGACACGACATCGGCGGGCCGGACGGTGGGCCGCAGCCGGGTCGCCACCTCGCGGAGAAGATCGTCACCTGCGCGGTGGCCCAGGGCGTCGTTCACCGCCTTGAAGCCGTCGAGGTCGATGAACAGGACGGCCACCCGTTCGGCCCCGCGCTGGGACCGGATCAGTGCCCGCCCGAGACTGCCCAGGAACGAGGCCCGGTTCGGCAGCCCGGTGAGAGCGTCGTGCAGCGAGCTGTGCCGGGCGGAGGCCGCATGCGCGCGTTCGGCCTCACGTGCCCGCGCCAGCATCAGACCAAGCGAGATCTGACCGCCGATCGTTTCGACGAAGTCCTGGTAGTCCTGATCCAGCGCGAGCAGGTCGCTGGCGCCGACGAGGAGGAGTCCGACGGGCATGGCGCTTGTACGGTTTCTCAACGACACCGCCACCGCGGTCGACGGTGCGGGGGATCCGCCGGCCAACAGTACGGTCTCCCATCCCGGCAGCCGCGAGACGACCCGCCCGCCCCCGAGCGAGGTCGCCTGTACCACCTCGGGAACGACGCGGCCACGGTCGAGTGCCGCGAGGGCGGCGCGGGTCATCTGCCGTCCGCCCAGCCCTGATGCCGCGACCAGCCGCGGAGCCGCCAGGGACGGAGCTCGGCCCCAGAGCACCACCAGGCTGTACGGGACATCTTCCGGGTATCTTCCCAGCACGGTGGGAGCCCGGGAGCAGATGGACCGCTGCGTCCGCAGCCGCGCGAGGGCGGCGGTGAGTTCTCGTTGGCAGGCCAGTCGCCGGGACCGGATCACCTCCCGGGTGGTCTCCTGGTAGGTCGACAGAACCCCCGCTATCCGGCCACCGTCGGACATCTCCCGGATGGGACCGAACGAGAAGGTGAAGTAGGCCTCCTCCAGATAGCCATGCCGGCGGATCAGGAGGCGCTTGTTCGCCGACCACGTCGCGCCGTTCCCGGCCATCACCTGAGCGGACAACGGACCTAGCTCGTCCCAGATCTCGGGCCAGACCCACCGCAGTGGCATACCCATGGCATCTGGATGCTTGTCGCCGAGGTTGGGAATGCACGGCTCGTTGTAGAGATAGGCGAGTTCCGGTCCCCACATGACGATCATCGGGAACCGCGACTCCAGACACGTGCAGACCGCCGTGCGCAGGCTCGGGCTCCAGTCCCCCGGCGCCCGCAGGGTGGTGGTGGACCAGTCCTTGGTTGCCAGCACCCGACCGGCTGCCCCGCCGGCCGCGAACAGCGGCCCCATGTCCAGCGGCCCCATGTCCAGCGGCCCAGAGCCGGAACCAGACCCGCGGCTCGGCCCAAGGTCGCGCCCGACAGTCCGCGACGGAACAGGGCGTACCTGGCGCGTCTGAGATCGTTTCGTCGTTCACCGCCCCCATTGGCCATCGCCCGGCTCCCGCCGGCCACCCGTCACCGAGGCGCCCAACGTCCGCAGCGCCCTGCATGTGCCCCCCGCGCCGGGGCGACAAACCCGCCGCAATGATCACCAGCTGGTCGGCGGGTGCGTGCGGGCCGCGGCGACCCTGCCGGCGAGTTCGAGCGGCGCTGTGTCGAGAACGGGCAGGTCGACTCCACGCCGGCGCAGGGGCTTCGGCTCGGCCGCGGACGGTTCCGCGGAACCGTCTGACGCCGACGGCCGGCCGGGGTCTCGGCAAGGCGCTGACGGCAAGGCGCTGATCGCGAGTCATGGGGGGAAGTCGCATGAACGAGCGACTGCGCGGCCCGGCGATCTTCGGATCGCTGGCCTCGGCGCAGGTCGAGGGCGCCGTCTAGTGGCAGGCAAGCAGGTTCGGCTCTTTCTGGTCGATGGCACGCCCGGCGGGTTGATGACCGCGGAGATCATGAACTGGACCGGTCACGTCCTGAAGGGCAAGCGTGAGCGGCTGGGCGACATCCGTGCCAGGCCCGCTACCTCGAGTCGAGACTGGTGAAGCTGGCGAGCTCGCTCGGGCGTGTTCAGACGTTCCCCACCGAGGGCACCGCGAAGCAGTACGCGGCTCGCCGGGCCAGGCACGCGGCACTACAAAGACGTGCCCTTCTCGTCACCCTCCGCCGCCGCGGCCATCTCGTTGGGGCGCGCATCGTCGAATGGACGCACCGCCTGGATTACCGACGCGGGGCAGACCTACGGGCAGTGGGAGAGCACGAAGATCTGAGAATCGCCGAGCCATGAACTGGCCCGCTCGCCGCGTCATCTTGGAGCAGCGAGCCGTAATAGTCCGGCGTGCGCCTCACGCTCAGTTATCCCCGCCTGCCCGGCTGGCCTGGGGCGCCCGGGGAGATCACGGGTCGGTGTACTTCTTCGACCGCAACATCACCTGCGAGTCGGTGCCGATGACCGTTCCCCCTGCCGGGCTCTGGGAGACGACATGCCAGTTTCGATCAAGAACCAGGAATCGCCCCTGGCCGGTGGCGTCCTGTTCGGCGAGGTTGTAGAAGCCGGCGGCCTGGAGGGTGTCCTGGGCGGTCTGGTGGTTCATCCCGACAACGTTCGGCACCGCCTTCTGCACGGCCGGCGCTGACGTCGCTACTGCCGCCGCTGCTGCCGGCGCCGCAGCGGCTGGCGCAGCAGCTGCGTCTGTGACCACGGCGGCGGGAGAGCCCGGGACACCGGCGGAGGAGGCGGTAGAAGCTCCATTGCCTCCTCCGCCAGCAGCGATACCGATCACCAGGAGCAGAAACGCGACGCCCGCACCGATTCCGATCTTCGCGTTACGGGAAAGCCCCCGGTCGCCATAGCCTTCGGGCCGATAGCCCCGCTTGTCGTACTCGTAGCTCATCGTGCGTTCCCCCGTTTGATACGTGTGACCGCGCATACTAGCGATCAGCCCCATCGCGGATGCACACGGCATTCAGGGATTGACGGTGCGTTGACGGTCCCGCGAGAGCTGGGCGAACCGCACTGGCACTCTTCCCGCGCCGAGACCCTGCTCGGCAGGGGTGGCTCCGCGCCGGTCGCCGGGTCAGGTCGTGCGGTCCTACCTGGCCGAGACCGTGCGCCTGATCGAGCGGTTCGACGCGTTCGAGATCTTGGCGCACTCGAAGTCAACACCAGGGTTCCGCTACACCGCCAAATGCTGGCATGGTGGCGTGAGGAGGGTGACCAGGCCATCACTTTCGTCAGCGACGCTCACGACCCCGGCACCCTCGCCCGAGGCTTCCGCGACGCCGTGCGCATAGCTGAGGCACCGCCTCTGCCGTTACCGGGTAGAAGGACATCCCCGCTCATTGGCAGCGGTGTGTCGTTGGCAGCGGTGTGTCGTTGGCAGCGGTGTGTCGCGCGTCGGGCAGCCGGGCATCACGCAGGCCGGCGGCTGGACCGGGAGCCCACCTGTACATGCATCTGCTGCGGTCGTCCGGGGCGCAGACCGCGGAAACGAGATGGCGGAGGATGAGAGATTCGAACTCTCGAGGGGTTGCCCCCAACACGCTTTCCAAGCGTGCGCCCTAGGCCACTAGGCGAATCCTCCGTCGATGAGACTATCTGATCGTCAGCCGCCCGTGGGCGGCGGGGTGCCCCAGGGGCCTCGATGCTCATGATCGCCCGGGGCCAGCTAGACTGCACAGCAGACCCCTCGTGCGGCGTTACCCTCGTGAACTCCCCCAGGGCCGGAAGGCAGCAAGGGTAAGCGGGCTCTGACGGGTGTGCGGGGGGTCCCCTCGTTTCGCATGCCAGTCGAGCGGAGCAGGCCAGTGAGCGCAGCGCTGTACAACCGGTACCGTCCCGCGACGTTTGCCCAGGTCGTGGGCCAGGGGCACGTGACCGACGCGCTGCGCAAGGCCCTGTCCACCGGCCGCCTGCACCACGCCTACCTGTTCAGCGGGCCGCGCGGCTGCGGCAAGACGTCCTCGGCCCGCATCCTCGCAGCCTCGCTGAACTGTGTTCACGGGCCGACGCCGGAGCCGTGCGGGGTCTGCGACGAGTGCGTCGGCATCCGCACCGGGTCGTCGATGGACGTCACCGAGATCGACGCCGCCTCTCACGGGCTCGTCGACGATGCCCGTGACCTGCGGGAACGGGCGTTCTTCGCGCCGGCGTCGGCCCGGTTCAAGGTGTTCGTGGTCGACGAGGCGCACATGGTGACGGCCGCGGCGTTCAACGCGCTGCTGAAGGTCGTCGAGGAGCCACCGCCGTACCTGAAGTTCGTGTTCGCCACCACCGAGCCGGACAAGGTCCTGGCCACGATCCGCTCGCGCACGCACCATTACGCCTTCCGGCTCGTCCCGCCGGGGGTGTTGCGCGAGCATCTGGCGTCCATCTGCGAGCGCGAGGGCGTACCGGTCGACCCGTCGGTGCTGCCGTTGGTGGTGCGGGCGGGCGCCGGCTCGGTGCGGGACTCGCTGTCGGTGCTCGACCAGCTGCTCGCCGGCGCCGACGACGACGGCCTGCATTACGACCGGGCGGTGACGCTGCTCGGCATGACCGACGGCGTCCTGCTCGACGAGACGGTCGAGGCCCTCGCGAAGCAGGACGGCGCGGGCCTGTTCACCGTGGTCGACAAGGTGGTCTCCGCCGGGCATGATCCTCGCCGCTTCGCCCTCGACCTGCTCGACCGGTTCCGCGACCTGATCGTGATGGCGGCCGTTCCAGACGCCGCCGACCGCGGCCTGCTCGAGTCCTTCTCCCCCGACCAGGTCGACCGGATGCGCATCCAGGCCGCCTCGGTCGGCCCGGCGGAGCTCTCCCGCACGGCGGACGTGCTGCACGCCGGCCTCGTCGAGATGCGCGGCACGACGAGCCCGCGTCTCATGCTCGAGCTCATCCTCGCCCGTGCCCTGCTTCCCGCCGCCGCCAGTGACCCCGCGGCCCTGTTGACCCGGCTGGAACGACTTGAACGACGCTCCGCGGTCGACGGGCCCGCGCCAGCCACCCCAGCCTTCTCGCCAGCCCCGCCCGGTCCACGCCATCCGGCCGGTGCGGCTCCTCCCGCCGGTCCCATCGGTGGTAGCCCAGCGGGCTGGGCTCCCTCCGGCGACACGCCCGGTGCTCAGGCACCGGCGCGGGGAGTCGCACCCGGGCCGGCGGGTGGCGGCGAGCGGATCGACGCTGCCGGCCTGCGGATGTTGTGGGAAGAGGTACTCGCCCTCGCCGCGCGACGCAGCCGTAAGACCCACGCGATTCTCAAGGACCACGCGAGCGTCGCGGACGTCCGCGGCGACGAGGTCGTTCTCGCGTTCGCCAGCACGCCGATGGGCCGGATGTTCGGTCAGGGCAACAACGCGGAGGTGTTCTGCGCCGCCCTCGCGGAACGCGTCGGCGGCACCTGGCGGGTGACAGTCGCCCCGGCCGGCGGTTCGGCCCCCGGTCGCGGCGGGCGCCCAGGCGGCTCGTCACCCCCGCCGTTGCCGTCCGCGCCGCCCCCCGGCGGTGATTGGGGCAGTCCGCAGCCGCATCCCGGCCCGCCTTCAGGCGGTGGGATGGCACCGTCGGCAACAACGTACGGTGACGCCCGTCCGGCGGCTCCGCCGTCGCCGTCCGGCCCCGGTCAGGTCACCCGTTCCGGATGGAACCAGAACACCGGCCAGAGCCACGAGTTCGGGCAGCGGGACGGGGCCGTCCAGGTCGTCGACCGAGTCGCGCCGGCAGGCCGCCCAGACGAGGGCAGCACCGTCCCCGCAGGCACCATCCCCGCAAGCACCGTCCCCGCTGCCAGAAGTGCCGTTCCCACCGGCGTCGACACGGCACCCCGCGTCGACGGTAAAGGCGTCAGGACAACGGACGAGCCGTCCCTCGATGACGAGGACGCCCCGCAGCAGATGGACGGCGCCCGCGGTGGCGAGGAGGCCGCGATGTCGCTGCTCCGCACGGGTCTCGGTGCCACGATCATCGAACAGAACCCGGCGACCTGACAGAACAGTAGGCTCGTCGATATGTCGAACCCGCAGATCCCCGCTGGCGGCACAGGTGGCGCGGACGCCGCCGGAGGTGCCCCGCTCGGCCAGATCCTCCAGCAGGCGCAGCGGATGCAGGCCGCGATGCTGTCCGCGCAGGAGAAACTCGCTGATGCCCGGGTGAACGGGACGTCCGGCGGTGGCCTGGTCACGGCCACCGTCAACGGCGGTGGCGAGCTCGTCGACCTGACGATCAGCCGTGCGGCGATCGACCCGGACGACACCGACACCCTCGCAGATCTGGTCCTCGCCGCGGTGCGGGACGCGACGACCAACGCCCATCGGCTTGCCGCCGAACGGATGGGGTCGATCACGGGTGGCCTGAGCGGTCTGGGCGGTCTGGGCGAGCTGTTCGGCGGCGCTGCCGGAACCCCGCACTCACGCTGACGGCGCTCGCACTGACGGACAGGAGCACCGATGTACGAGGGCATCGTCCAGGACCTCATCGACGAGCTTGGGCGACTGCCCGGCATCGGGCCGAAGAGCGCCCAGCGGATCGCGTTCCACCTGCTGTCCGCCGACCCTGTGGACGTGCGCCGGCTGGCGACGGTGCTCACCGAGGTGAAGGAGAAGGTCCGGTTCTGCCGGACCTGCTTCAATGTCGCGCAAGCCGAACTGTGCAGGATCTGCGCCGATCCGCGCCGCGACCAGAGCCTGATCTGCGTCGTGGAGGAGCCCAAGGACGTCGTCGCGATCGAGCGCACCCGCGAGTTCCGCGGCCGGTACCACGTGCTCGGCGGAGCGATTAACCCGATCGGCGGCGTCGGCCCGGACGACCTGCACATCCGTGAACTCATCGCCCGGCTCGCCGACGGCTCCGTGACAGAGCTCATCCTCGCCACTGACCCGAACACCGAGGGCGAGGTGACGGCGTCCTACCTCGCCCGCCAGATCGGCCCGATGGGCCTGCGGGTCACCCGGCTCGCCAGCGGCCTGCCCATGGGCGGCGACCTGGAATGGGCCGACGAGGTGACACTCGGCCGAGCCTTCGAGGGCCGCCGCGTCGTCGGCGCCTGACCCCGGCGCCTGGACCTGGCGCCTGGACCTGGCCCGCTAGCCAGACTGCCGCACGGTTCCGCGGAACACCTTGATCGTTCGCAACACGCCAAGGCGGGTCGTGATTCGAAAATTTGTTCGAAAAAGTCGGCGTGAGCCGCAGACAGGACCGGCCCGGGATGGGACACTCGATCTGCAAGGTCGAACTGTCCCTCACCCCTGAACCGGTGATGACCATGACAACCGCAACCCCGTGCAACCCGAATGAGCTCGACGCCGAGCACGCTCCTCTGGAGCAGGTTGAGGAAACGATCTGCCGGTGGGCCGCGCGACTGGCCTCCGCCACCTGCACCTGGCTCGCGATGATTGCGGCCTTTGACCGGCGCCAGGGTTGGGCCGGCCTCGGTATGTCCTCCTGCGCGCACTGGCTGGCCTGGCGCTGCGGTCTGGATCTGCGCACTGCCCGCGAGCATCTCACCACCGCTCACGCCCTGGAGAGTCTGCCAACGATCCGGGCCGCGTTCGCCTCCGGCGAACTGTCCTTTTCCAAGGTCCGGGCTATCACCCGGATCGCCGGTCCGAACGACGAGCATGACTGGCTCGACCACGCCCGCCGCATGTCCGCCGGCAAGCTGGAACAGCACATCCGCGGCCAACGTCAGCGTGACGCGGATCCGGCCAAGCTGCGCGCCGCGCGCAAGCTCGCGATTCGCTCGACCAACGACGGCATGGTCCAGATCGTCGCCACTCTTGCCCCGGACGATGCCGTGATTCTGCTTGCTGCCCTCGACGCCGCCCGCACCAGCCTTGAGACCGGGCAGCGCACCGTTCCAGGCGAACGTCCCAGTCAGGACCCGGCGCCCGCCCCGTCCGGTCCGCCCGAGGACGGTGAGATCGTCCACGCCCCACGTGGGCAGGCACGCGACGCCGACGCTCTCATTGCCCTCGCCGAGGCCTTCTTCCATTACCAGGCGCCCCACCTGCAGAACTCCCCCCATACCCTCACCTTCCACATCACCGCACCCGGCGAGGTCGAGGGTCCGCACGAGTCCCAGGCGGGGGACGGCTCCGAGGCGCATGACGAGCCGGTCGAGCGGCCGAACAAGCTGCCATCCGGCATCGCTTCCGTCGGCAGGTGGAATCTCGGACTTCCCGCCGGCATGGTCGCGCGCCTCGGCTGCGACGCCCTCATCCGCGCACTCCTCACCGACGGGCAGAACAACCCGCTGCGCCTCGGGCGACGTCACCGCCTGCCCAGCGGCCGGCTACGCGACTCCGTCTACGCCCGCGACCAGGGGACCTGCCAGTTCCCTGGCTGCGATCACACTGAATGGCTTCAGATCCACCACTGCGACGAGTGGGCGGCCGGCAACGGCCGCACGGACGTCGAGGTCCTGCTGCTCATCTGCGGCACGCATCACCGGGCGATCCATGATCAGTATCTCACCGTTAGCCGCCACAACGACGGCTCGGTCACCGTCCGAGCCCCGGACGGACAGGCCATCACCAGCATGCCTGGGCCCATCCTCTTCCCCACCATCGACCGTAATGCCATCCCCGACCTCGACAAAACGTACGGCCTCATCGCATAGCTTGACGGTGGAAGGCTGGTCAGAAGCCCAGGATCGGCGCGTAGGCGGAGCTGGGGATCGACCCCAGGGTCAGCAGCACCACGCTGACGTCCAGATGATCGGCTTCAGCGCTGAACACCGCCTGGTGGCCGCCAGAGGTGTGGTAGACGCCCACGCCGTGGTCGCGGATCACCCGCACCCCGAACATTCGCGTCGCACGGATCCACCAGATCCGCCCGCCGGCCCGGATCCGGATCTGCCGCGCGTCCCGACGCAGGCCGGCGATCAGGCGTGCCCGCCCGTCCGTGGGCAGGCCTGGCTGGTCGACAAGGCCAGGAATGTCATGCAGCGGGCTGTGGACGACGATGCGCGCCGGCCCGGTGTCAGCGCTCGGTTCCACCAGATCAAGCTCCTCGGTGAGCTCCCGGTCCGACGGATACATTTCCGCTGGCCAGACGCCTTCACCGCGTAGGACGCGTTTTCCCCACGCCCCGCCGTGGGGATGGCCGCGGGGCAGCGACCCCCCGATGATCCGGCCAGCTCCGTCCAGGCGCCAGGCCACGGAGACGACCGCTCCCGGCGGGAGATCCGGCGCGAAATCCGCGGCGGTGAGCACCTGTTCCGGGCGTAGGTCACGGATCCGCCGATCCATCCAGGCCGCTAGCTGCCGTGGCCGCGTGGTGCGAAATCCGTCATCTGGCATCCCTCCTAGCCTCGATCACCCTCCGCAAGATTGATTACTTTGTGTACTCAACCTCGGTGCGAGGCGGCGCTACATCCAGCATTAAGCACCAGGTCGATGCGCTACGCACCCAGATGCTACGCCCTGCGGCCAAATGTCCATCATGCGCACGCGCTCACGCAGGTGCGTGCGCGTCGGCGCGCGCACCTGCACGACACTCGGCCCGACGCGGCCCCCCCGCGCTCGGTGTCTCGAGGCGGAGGCGGCAAGCTAGGCGGCAAGCACTCGGGAGGTAGACCGAATGATCATCAGTTCGCATGTTCCCGCGGGTGCGTTCGTGGGAATGGCGATCCGTCATCCCGTGGGGGCGCTGGCGGCGGGCTTCGTCTCGCATCTCGCCATGGACGCACTGCCGCACTGGGGAACGGGCCCGAACACAGAGCCGGAGTGGTTGCCGATCGCACGCCGGGACGGGGTGGCCGGACTTGCGGCGATGGCGCTGCTGACCGCGGCGGCCCCGTCCGGGCGTCGCCTCGCGGTGCTCGCGGGGATGACCGGCGCCTGCCTGCCCGATACCGACAAGGTCGGTCGGTACTTCGTCGGCACCAGCCCGTGGCCGAGCCGGTTCGACCGCTTCCACGAGCGGATCCAGAACGAGGCTCGCGACCGGCTGCCCCGCGAGGTGGCCACCGCGGCGACGCTCACCGCGGCTGGCGCCCTACTGCTACGCCGCCTCGCCGGCTAGGGGGCTAGAGGCGGGGCGGTTCTCGGTCTGGGTCAGACGCTGACGCCGTGGTCGCGGGCCAGACCGCCCAGGTCGTTGTGACCCTGGCCGACAGCCCGGAACTTCCACTCGGCGCCGTTGCGGTACACCTCGCCGAAGATGACCACGGTCTCGGTGGAGTAGTCCTCGGACAGGTCGTAGCGGACCAGTTCGTTGCCGGTCTGGTCGACGACGCGGATATACGCGTTGCGCACCTGGCCGAAGTTCTGCGACCGGTTTGTCGCGTCGTAGATGGACACCGGCACGACGATCCGGTCGATGTCGGCCGGGACCGCCGGCAGGTTTATGATCAACGACTCGTCGTCGCCCTCGCCCTCACCGGTCGTGTTGTCGCCGGTCAGCGTGATCGCTCCGTCCGGCGAGGCCAGGTTGTTGTAGAAGATGAAGTAGCTGTCGTTGAGCGCCTTGCCGTCCGGCTTGAGGCCGATCGCCGAGGCATCGAGGTCGAAATCCGTTCCGGTGGTGGTGCGCGCATCCCAGCCCAGGCCGACGTTCAGCGAGGTGAGCTGGGTGTTTCCGGCCTGCGCCGCCTGCTTCGTGAGGCTGACGTTGCCACCCTTGGCAAGGCTGACTGCCATTGTTGATCGTCCTTCCTGGGGGTATACCTGCTCTCCGTCACCCTGGCACAACCAGTCGGATCCGCCCAGCCTGCCGTCGCCGGGACGACACGGGCGACGTCCACCTGGCTGCTCGGTAACCTGGCTGCCATGGCGCTCCTGGTCGCGAAGTTCGGTGGGTCCTCCGTTGCTGACGCGGACCGCATCAAACGAGTCGCGGAGCGGGTCGTGGAGGCGCGCCGGGCCGGCAACGACGTCGTCGTCGTGGTGAGCGCGATGGGCGACACCACCGATGAGCTCCTGGACCTGGCCGAACAGGTCTCGCCGCTGCCGCCGGCCCGTGAGCTCGACATGCTGCTGACCGCCGGCGAGCGGATCTCGATGGCACTGCTGGCAATGGCGATCGCGACGCTGGGGGCGGAGGCCCGTTCGTTCACCGGGTCCCAGGCCGGTGTGATCACCGACTCATCCCATGGCAAGGCACGGATCATCGACGTCACCCCGGGGCGGATCCGCGCCGCGCTGGACGAGGGCGCGATCGCGATCGTCGCCGGCTTCCAGGGCGTCAGCCAGGACACCAAGGACATCACCACCCTGGGCCGCGGCGGGTCGGACACGACCGCCGTCGCGCTCGCCGCGGCGCTGTCGGCCGATGCCTGCGAGATCTACACCGACGTGGACGGCGTGTTCAGCGCCGATCCGCGCATTGTCCCGGACGCCCGCCGCATCGACCGGATCTCCTACGAGGAGATGCTGGAGATGGCGGCCTGTGGCGCCAAGATCCTCATGCTGAGGTGCGTCGAGTACGCCCGCCGTTACAACGTCCCCGTGCATGTCCGCTCGTCCTTCTCCTCGAAGCCGGGCACGTGGGTCATCGAGATTCCGGAGGCACAGCTGGTGGAGCAGGCCATCATCCGCGGCGTCGCGCACGATCTCTCCGAGGCGAAGGTGACGGTCGTCGGCTGCCCGGACAAGCCCGGCGTGGCTGCGGCGGTGTTCCGGGCGGTCGCCGACGCGGACGTCAACCTCGACATGATCGTCCAGGTGGGCTCGGTGGCCGGGTCGGGGCGCACGGACATCTCCTTCACGCTCCCCAAGGCCGACGGGCGCACGGCGCTCACCGCGCTCGCCAAGGTGCAGGGTGAGATCGGCTTCGAACGGACCCTCTACGACGACCACATCGGCAAGCTGTCGCTGATCGGCGCCGGTATGAAGTCGCATCCGGGGGTTTCGGCCCGGTTCTTCGGCTCGCTCGCCGACGCCGGCATCAACGTCGAGATCATCTCCACCTCGGAGATCCGGATCTCGGTGGTGGTTCGCGACAATGACCTGCCCGCCGCGGTGCGCGCCGTGCACGGCGCCTTCGAGCTGGGCGACCCCGACGGCGGGGCTGTGGTGTACGCCGGCTCAGGACGATAGGGCCGGTTCAGGATGAACAGGAGCAATCTGATGGCAGGCGACGGCGCGGCCAGGCCCACGCTCGCGGTGGTGGGCGCGACGGGGGCGGTGGGCACTGTGATGCTGTCGCTGCTCGCCGAGCGTGCGGACGTCTGGGGGGAGATCCGGCCGGTCGCGTCGGCCCGCTCCGCCGGGCGGACGGTACGGGTCCGCGGCGAGGATGTTGTCGTGCGGGCGCTGGCGCCGGAGGTCTTCGACGGGGTGGACGTCGCGGTGTTCGATGTCCCGGACGAGGTGTCGGCCGCGTGGGCGCCGGTCGCGGCCGCCCGCGGCGCGGTGGCCGTCGACAACTCGGGTGCCTTCCGGATGGACGACGACGTTCCGCTGGTGGTGCCCGAGGTCAACGCCGAGCAGATCGCGCAGCGGCCGCGGGGCATCATCGCCAACCCGAACTGCACGACCCTGTCGATGATCGTCGCTCTCGGCGCGTTGCACCGGGCATTCGGCCTCGAGTCGATGTTCGCCGCGTCCTACCAGGCTGCCAGCGGCGCCGGACAGGCCGGCATTGACGCCTTGTACGACCAGCTCGCCACGGTCGGCGGCACCCGGGAGCTCGGTCAGAGCGCCGGGGACGTACGCAAGGCGGTGGGCGAGAACGGGCTCGGACCGTTCCCGGCGCCGCTGGCGCTCAACGTCGTGCCGTGGGCGGGGTCGCTCAAGGATGGAGGGTGGTCGTCGGAGGAGCTCAAGGTCCGCAATGAGTCTCGCAAGATCCTTGGGCTGCCGGGACTGCGGGTCTCGGCCACCTGCGTCCGGGTACCGGTGATCACCACGCATGCGGTCGCGGTCCATGCCCGCTTCGCCCGGCCGGTGACTGCCGACGAGGCCCGCCAGGTGCTACTCACCGCGCCCGGCGTCGAGGTGGTCGACAATCCGTCGGCCGGCGAGTACCCGACTCCGTCGGACGTGGTCGGCACGGATCCCACCTGGGTAGGCCGTATCCGTCAGTCCCCGGACGATCCGAACGAGATCGCACTGTTCCTCTGCGGCGACAACCTGCGCAAAGGCGCGGCTTTGAACACACTGCAGATCGCCGAGCTGCTCGTCGGACGCCTTTCGGGGCTTTCTTAGGAATCTTTAAGCAATTCAGGTCCGGAATATAACCAGCCCGCCCAGCAGAGTACCCGTTGGGCGGGCTGGTTATGAAGTCTCTCGTGGCTCAGACGACGCGGACGGCGTCGGCCTGCGGACCCTTCTGACCCTGGGTCACCTGGAACTCGACCCGCTGGCCCTCCTCAAGTGCCTTGTAGCCGTCCATCTGGATGGCGCTGTAGTGAACGAAGACGTCGGAGCCGCCGCCGTCCACGGAGATGAAGCCGAAGCCCTTCTCCGAGTTGAACCACTTCACCGTGCCCTGAGCCACGTGCCGTTCTCCTTGCTGGTGCAGTCAGGACCCACACCGCGCGGGCCCCGGGCCGAATGCCGGGAAGCCACAAGAGTTCCTGGCGAACTTCGGCCAGGGATGACGCTACACGGATGGAGGCCTTCGCGGGAGTCCTCCGAGCAAGGAAGTCCACTTCATGCCCCGGTAACAGAACAACGCCGCTGGTCGGCCCGCGGCCGGGTCGGGCAACGTCATCCCGCAATCCTGCGGGCTGGCAGGGCATTTCCCAGGGTCACCGGTTCGCGGCCGGCCTAGGGGGCGTAGTGGCCCAGACGTGGCACCCAAACAGGTGATCTCTTGAAGACTTTCCCGTCGACCACAGTCGAGGCCACACCCGCGCGAGGGTCGCGCCAGGCTCCCCTACTGCAGCCAGCGGCGGTGCCGGGGCGCGGAGATCTGCGGCCAGGCATCGAAGAAGTCACGCTCGGCCATCCGGCCACGACATTCCTCCAGGCCCAGCAGCACCCCGAGGGTGAAGGCCGTCGCATCGCCCTCCGCCTGGGCCGCGACTCCCCAGTCGCGCAGCAGGTCGCGGGCAACCGTGGCGTCCTGATGGATGCCCAGCAGCTCCTGGGCCTGCGCGGCGGCGTCGGCGAGGTCGCTGGCCTTCGCGCCGTAGAGCGGGCTCACGATCTCGGCGGCATAGCGCAGCCGCTTGGCCTGCTTGCGTGCGGTGTGCAACAGCTCGTCCCGATCGGGCCCGACCGGGAGCCGCGCGGCCGCGCCCACCCTGCGGGCGAGTCCACGATCAGCCCGGCCGACGAGTACCGGCAGCGCCGTGCCGGCGGGCTTGCGCGCCGCTTTGGTCAGCGGCGCCCGGACCAGCTCGATCAGGCTGTCGACGAGCGCGAGGTAGCGGTCGCTGCGCAGCATCTCCAGGGCCTGTTCCCGCCCGGCGGCCATGCCCGCGTCGAGATGGGCGCGGACCACCGCGTGCACGGGCCCGGCGACGAGGGCAGCCGGCAGGTCGGCGACCCGGCCGTCGAAGTAGGCGAGCTGGACCTCGGCGTCCCGAGCGCCGGACAGCGCTGCGGCGAGATCACGCAGTTCGGTGTCGAGATGGGTGATCGTCTGGGCCGGGAACAGCGGTGCGAAGATCCGCAGTGCGCTGCGAGCCCGCCGGCAGGCCACCCGCATCCGGTGAACGGCCTCGGGCTCGTCCAGACGTACCCGGGGGTCGGCGGCAAGCAGGGCACGCACCTGTTCGACCAGGTAGGCCTGCACCACCTCGCCCGCGGGCCGTTTGCGCCGCAGCCGGCGGGGCGCGGTGGGCAGGTCGGGCCCGGGGCCGGCAGCCAGCGCCGGGCCGAGCAGCCGGGCGAGCTTGGAGGAGTCGGCGGCGGCCCGCGCGCCGGCCGCCAGCAGCAGCTCGCCGACCGAGTCGAGCACCTCGGGCCCGCCATCGACGAGTTCCACCTCGATCTCCCGCCAGCTGCTCACCGTCGTGGACGCGCCGAGGGTCTGCGCGGAGACCTGATCGTCGACGACCTCGGCGAGATCCGCGCCGCCGGCATCCCGCAGCCGGCGGGCGGTGCGCAGCGTGCGCAGCCGGGCCACCGGTCGCAGCTGGGCTCCACGTGCGTAGACGGCGACCAGGTCGACGAACTCGGCCGGCGGAGTGGGCCGTGTGCCCAGGGCGGGCTCGATCTGGCCGCCGCCGGCGTCCAGCGGAAGCTGCAGTTCGTCCCGCTGGCCGACCCGGACCGGCAGCTTCAGGTGCCAGCCGGCGTCGGAGCCGCCCGTGCGCCGACGCAGTGTGATCCGATTGCGGGCCAGGCGCAGGTCGTCCGTGTCGTAGTAAGTGGCCTCGAGCGTCACCGTGCGGCGGGTCCGGGCGGTGGCCACACCGCTGACCGCGCCCAGCTTCGGCAGGACGAACGACGGTGTGACGGCGTACTTACGTTCGATCTCCCGGACGGCGACCGCCATGGCCAGCCCCTTTCGTTTTCCTTTCGTTCACCTTAACGTGGCACTGGGATCCAGGAGACCTTCCCGACGAGCAGCACATAGCCGACGAAGGCGACGGTGTCGATGAGCGAGTGCGCCACGACGAGCGGCAACACCCGGCCGCGGCGCTGGAACAACCGGCCGAACAGCAGGCCCATCGCCAGGTTGCCGAAGAAGCCGCCGAGTCCCTGGTAGAGGTGGTAGGAGCCACGCAGCACGGCGCTTGCCATCAGCGCCCCTCGCGGGGCCACCTCCAGCTCCCGCAGCCGGACCAGCAGGTAACCGGTGACGACCACCTCCTCAGCCAGACCGTTCTGCCAGGCGCTGAGCGCCAGGACGGGGATCCGCCACCACACGTCCGGCAGGCCGGACGGCGCGACGGTGAGATTCGCGCCGCTGTGCCAGGCCAGCAGGTAGAAGCCAAGGCCCACACCGCCGACCCCGGCAGCGATCAGCGCCCCCCAGGCGACGTCCGAGCCGGGGCGTCGCCCGTCCAGCCCGATCGCCCGCCGCCCGCCGCCATGCCGGGACAGCAGATACAGCGCGAGCAGGACCGGCATCACCCCGGTGAGCACATCGGCCAGTTGCAGGGCAAGATCCAGCCAGGGCCGCCCAGGCGCCGCCGAGCCGTTGAGCTGGGCCACCTGGGACCGCACCGGCCCGGGGCGGGTCAGCACGCCGACATAGCGGATGATCGCGTAGAGCGCCGAGGCCGCGAACGACATCCCCAGCATGACGCCGATCTCGGCGGTGAGCTGCCGTCTCGTGGGCGGCCCGTCCGCACCGGCGACGACCGGCATCGTCGCGGCGTCCGTCACCGTTTGACGGTAGCCCACGCTGGAGGCGACGCCGCCGGCCGGCCTGACGGCTGGTGACGCCAGGCCGGCCGCGTCGCGGATCAGACGGGGATCAGACGGGGTTCACTCGACCGGTTCAGGCCGAGTGAACAGGCGATACAGGACAATCATTGGTGGCAGGACGATCGCCAGACCACCGGCGACGGCGTAGAGCATCGCGTGGATGTTCGTCGACGGCGCCGCGGCGTCGTCGACGGTGACCTGCCCGACGATCAGGTCCGGGTACTGGGCGATCGCCCAGCCCCAGAGCATCCCGCCGACGGCGAGTCCGGCAGCGATCCGGGCCGCGACGAACTGGTTCCGGCCAAGGGCCACCAGCGCGGCGACCCCGCCGCACGCCGACAGCGCGACCAGCGGCACCGACCGGTCACCGAACCGGTGGGCGACCACCGGCGCCTCGTGCGCGAACAGCGGCAGCAGGATCAGCGCGAGCACCCCGCAGACGACCGCGCCGCCGAACGCCCGGCGGCGGAACACCGGCACCAGATGTGCCGAGACCGGGGAGGCGCTTGCGTCCTTGCACAGGTACACGGCGGCGAGGAACGCGGTCGCGGCCACGGCGAACAGGCCGCAGCCCAGCCCGAAGACGCTGCGCAGCGGTGCCATCGGGTCGGAGGCCGACATCTTCCCCGTGGCCAGCGCCGCGCCGGTCACGCCCAGCGCGAACGGAGTGATCGTCGAGGAGACCGCGAAGACATGCCCCCACCAGTGGTCGGGACCCGCCGCGCCCGCGCCGTACGCGCGGTAGACGTAGGCGGCGCCGCGCAGCACGATGCCGACCAGCGCGGCCGCGAGCGGGATCTCCAGCGACGAACCGACCACGCCGTAGGCCGGGGGAAAGCCGCTGAACAGCGCGACGACGATGAAGACCAGCCAGACGTGGTTGGCCTCCCACACCGGCCCGATCGAGTGGGAGATCAGCCGGCGCTGCGACCGGGCGTCCGGGCCACGGGCCAGCAGATCCCAGACGCCGCCGCCGAAGTCGGCACCGCCGAGCAGCGCATAGGCGGTCAGCCCGATCACCATGACGACGAGGAGCAGGTCGGCGGACGTCATCGGGACTCTCCGTCAGTCGAGCGGCCGGAGGCCGCGTGGCGTCCGGCCGGTCGGCCGAACAAACGGAGTCCGGTGTGGTGGGCCTCATGCCGCGGGCGTGGGATGGCCGACGTCCTCGCCGGCTGGTCCTTCCCGCCGGACCCGCCGGACCCGCCGGACGCACTCGGCCTGGCGGTGGGAGCGGGCGCACCGGCAGGGGTGAGGGCGTACCGGGCGGCGTGTTCGGCAGCGGGGTCGTACTCGGCAGCGGGAGCGGACTCCTTGGAGCCGCGGCGCCCGTCGTCCTCGCCACCCTTGCCGGTGCCTTCGCCGCCGTCGCGATCCGGACGTCCGGAGCCACCCTGGCCGCCGTCGCGCGGGCGCGGGGCGCTGGGTGTCGTCGGCCCGCCGGAGCGGCCCGGTACCAGCTGCTCGCCACTGGCGCCGCCGCTGGCCATCCGGCGCAGGATCAGGATGAGGGCACCGGCCAAGCCAAGGTAGAGCGTCAAGGTACCGGCAAAGATCGGAGCCGCACCGTTGCTGCCCGTGACGGCGTCGGCGACCTTCATCCGGCCGCCGACGATCCACGGCTGCCGGCCGCCCTCGGTGACCTCCCAGCCGGTAAGCATGGCGAGCATCGCTGCCGGGCCGGTACAGGCCGCGGCCAGCAGCCAGAGCCGGCCGGTCGGCAGCAGCGGTGTCTCCGCCCGGCGCCGGCGCCGTAGGACGGCGGTCCCGGTCGCCAGCGACAGCATGATCAGCGCCGAACCGGCAACAATCATCACCGTGAACGCGCCGTGCACGAGTGCGCCATCGGGCCGCTTGTCGGGCGGGGCGGAGTCAAGGCCCGTGACGACGTGATTCGTACTGAAGCCCTCGATCAGCGAGAGCATCCCCGGAATCTCCAGGCCGTGGCGGACCTCGCCGGTCTTGTCGTCGTAGATCCCACCGATCGTGAACGGGGCGTTCGACCCGGTGTGGTAGAGCCCTTCCATCGCGGCGAGCTTGAGCGGCTGGTGGTCGGCGGCGTTGCGGCCGGCCCAGTCACCGGCGATGAGCTGCAGTGGGGCGGCGACCAGCACCGCCGTGAGCCCGATGGCAAGGCCGTGACGGTGGTATGCGTCCCGGCGCCCGCGCAGCATGCCGACCGCGTAGATCGCAGCGACCATCCCACCGGCGCACATGAACGCGGCGAGCAGCATGTGGACGAGCTGCGGACCGAACGACGGGCTGGTGAACGGGGCGAACGGTTTCTCGGCGATGACGTGGCCGTTCCGCTCGGTGATGCCCCGCGGGGTGTTCATCCAGGCGTTGACCGTGATGATGAACAGCGTCGACATCGTCCCGGAGATCGCGATCGGCCACAACGTCAGCCAGTGCGCGCGGGCCGAGAGACGTTTCCAGCCGTACAGGTACATCCCGACGAAGATCGCCTCCGTGAAGAACGCGAATCCCTCCATGGTGAACGACAGCCCGAGGGCACCGCCGTACTTGGACATGAAAGCGGGCCACAGCAGCCCGAACTCGAACGACAACACTGTTCCCGAGACGGCGCCCACCGCGAAGAGCACGGCGAAAGCACGGGACCACTTCTTCGTCAATGCCAGCCATACCGGATCGCCGGTACGCAGCCAGCGCCACTCGGTGTAGAGCAGCATCCAGGGCAGGCCGACACCGAACACGGCGAAGCAGATGTGGAACGCGAGGGAGAACGCCGTCTGGGCACGAGCAAGGTCGATGGCGTCGGCGGCGAGAACCATGCGCACGGCTCCTTCGAAGGACCGCGGGGAGAAATCGACCGGGAATCAGCCGACCTTCTACCCAACGTAGAAGGTCCCAAGGTACGTATCGGGTGATCCGGTCGGCCCGACGCGCCGCAGTGAGGTCCACAACAGGGTCGACGCCGACCGGCGGGACGGCGCATCGCACGCCCCCACCACTGGCATACGCGACCGGGACGACATTTCCAGGCCGAGCCGGGTGTGATTCCTTCGAACCTGGGTGAACCTGGTCGATTTCCACCGGTCGGGCGGCACCAAAGAGTGTTTCGCGCGAACCTCGCGCATGGGCCAGATGGCCCGGCCGGTTGTATTACTTTTCTGTAAAGAAATCCCACTTCCCGGCGAATTCAAGCCCCCAGCGAGCGGGCGGAGCGAATGGCCGGACCGGCCGGATGGGCCGGATGGGCCGGGCCGGGGCTGGCGCGGCCAGACCTTCGGGCCATGCGGACCGGGTGACCTCGCCTACGGACGTGGACCCGACCCCGGGCCGCCACGGGCTGCCACGGTCCGGTCGCCGTGCCGTTCCATCCGTCAGACGCCGAGGTCAGCACCGCTGTGACGCAACCTTCGCCCACGAGGTTCGGTGTTTCGCGACGGCAAACTTCTACGCGACGTAGGATTGACCCATGGCGCGACTGGGTGAACTGGAACGCTCGGTCATGGACGTGTTGTGGTCCAGCGACGGGTGGTTGACGGCTCGTGAAGTAGCCGCCCGGCTCGACCACGAGCGCGATCTCGCGTACACCACCGTGCTGACCGTTCTCGAGAGGCTCGAACGCAAGGGTTTCGTGCGCCGGCAGCGGGCCGCGCGGGCCCACCGCTACGCGGCCGCCGACAGCCGGGAGGCCGTCGTCGCCGAAGCGATGATGGAGGCGCTCGGCACGGCGGATGACCGGGGTTCGGCCCTCGTCCGCTTCGTCGGGTCCGTCTCCGCCGAGGAGGCGGAGATTCTCCGGCGGGCGCTGGAAGCTGATCCCCTGAGCGTGGTCCCGCCGACGGCGGAGCCCATCGGGACCAGCCCGACGCCAGGTGCTGCCGAGGGCCGCGACGTGGGCTCAACCACCCCGAAGTAAACAGTTCAGCTTCGGCCGGTGCGGGGGTAGCGTGGCGCGAGATATGACGATCGCGGCACTCCTCGCCTTGTTCGCGGGCGTACTGGCCTGGCCGGTACCACGCCTGCTGGCTGCCGCGCGTTGGCCGCACCGATGCCCGCGGTCGGCGATCATGCTCTGGCAGGCGATCGGGCTGGCCGGTGGCGTCTCAGCCCTGCTGGCGGCCATCGCGTTCACCGTCTCGCCACTGGCCAGCCGCACCCCGTCCGCGATCGCCGACCATGTCACCAACGTCGCCGCGGGCGAGCCGCTCGCGGGGCTGCGCTGGACCAACCTCGTCGGGCTCGCGCTCGCCACGGCGCTCGCCGGCCGGCTGTTCGGTGTGCTCGGCGCCTCCACGGCTGCCACTCTGCGCGAACGTCATCGGCACCGGCATCTCGTCGACCTGGCCGGCCGCCGGCACCGCCGCCATGGCCATCCGGCATCCTGTTGCCTGTGTGAGCATCGCGATCGGGCCGGCATCGGGCTGCGGATCCTCGATCACCCGGTCGCGGTCGCGTACTGCGTACCAGGGGTGCGTCAGGCCCGGGTCGTGGTGTCCCGCGGCCTGCTCAACACCCTGGACGCAGCCGAGCTCGACGCGGTGCTCGCCCACGAGGCGGCGCACGTCGCCGGCCGGCACGACCTGGTGATCCAGCCGTTCGTCGCCTGGGAACGCACCTTCCCGTTCCTGCGACCGGCCCGGGAGGCCACGGCGGCCGTCTCGCTGCTCGTCGAGATGCTCGCCGACGACGCGGCTGGGCGGCAGACCAGTCGGCACACGCTGGCCCGCGCCCTGGCCCGCATCGGCGTCACCCGGACGCCGGTACCCGCCGGCGCGCTGGGCGTTCTCGGCCATCCGATCAGTTCCAGCGTCGGGCCGGTCGGGGTCAGCTCGTCCCGTGGGGTCACCAACCCGGTGGTCTCCCGGATCGCCCGGCTACTCGACCCGCCGCGGGTGCGCTGGTGGCAGCCGCTCGCCGGCTACCTCGCCGCACTCGTGGTGCTCGCGACCCCATCGCTGATCGTTCTGATCGGCTGACTTGCCGAGACAGGCTCACGACATCCGAACGACCCATTTCGGAGGCGGTGTGATGGCCGATCAGAATACGGCAGCCCTGGACGAACGAGACTCGGATCCGGGCGCCTTCGCCGGCGGCGTCTCCACCGATGCGCGGCACGCCGCCGTGCGCGCCGGGGTGCGCCGCCTCGGTGACCTGCTCGGGCAGGCACTGACCCGCCACGAGGGCGCCGAGACGCTCGCGCTGGTCGAGCAGGTGCGGGCACTGGCCCGCAGGCCCGACAACGGCACCGAACTCGCCCGCCTGCTGGCGACGGTGGACGACCCGACGGCCATCGTGCTGGCCCGGGCTTTCACCGCCTACTTCCAGCTCGCCAACATCACCGAGCAGCTCTACCGGTCCCGGGAGCTGTCCGACCGGGCCCAGGGCCCGCTGGCCGAGACGTTCGGGCGGATGAGCGAGGCGCTGGAGGCGGGCCTGCTCGACCGGGAGCTCGTCGGCTCCATCGCCGGGCGCCTGGAGCTGCGTCCGGTGTTCACCGCGCATCCGACCGAGGCCAGCCGCCGTTCGGTGCTCGACACGTTGCGCCGCATCGCGGACCTGCTGGACGCCGACAGCCCGGATGTCGGCGCGCCCCGCCCCGCGGACCGCGACCGGCTCGGCCGCCGGCTCGCCGAGATGGTCGACGTCCTGTGGCAGACCGACGAGCTGCGGGTGGAACGACCCAAGCCCGCCGATGAGGCCCGCTCCGCGGCCTACTACCTGGAGCTGATCGCCACCGAGGTGCTGCCCGACCTGCTCGAGGAGCTGGAGCTCGCTTTCGCCCGGGTGGGGATCCGGCTGCCGGACGACGCCCGGCCGCTGCGGTTCGGCTCCTGGGCGGGCGGCGACCGCGACGGAAATCCCAACGTCACCCCCATGGTCACCCTCGAGGTGCTCACCCTCCAGCACGAGTTCGGCATCCGTCTGCTCACCTCGTCCGTCGAGCAGCTGATCAAGGAGCTCACCGCGTCGACGCGGGTGGTGGGCGTCAACGACGAGCTGCTCGTCTCCCTGGCCGCCGACCGCGAGTCGCTCCCTGAGGTGTACGACCGGTTCGTCCGCCTCAACGCGGCGGAGCCATACCGGCTCAAGTGCAGCTACATCCTGGCCCGGCTCGCGGCGACCCGGGAGCGCCTGGCCGCCGGCCGCCCGCACGTCGCGGGGCGCGACTACGCGGGCCTGGCCGAGGTCCTCGGCGATCTGACGGTGATGCGCACCTCGCTCGCGGCGAAGGACGGCGGCCTCGTCGCCGACGGTCCCCTGCTCCGGGTCATCCGCACCGCCACCGCGATGGGCCTGGCGCTCGCCACCCTGGACATCCGCGAGCACGCGGACAAGCACCACGGCGCGCTCGGCGCCGTCTACGACCTGCTCGGCGAGCTGGACGTGCCCTATGCCCAGCTCGACCGGGCCGGGCGGCGCGCCCTGCTCTCCGGTGAGCTCGCGAAGCGCCGCCCGCTGCTGGGCAGCGCGCCGCCGCCGCTGCCCCCGCAGGCGCTCGGCGCGCTCGAGCTGATGCGCACGATCCGGGTCGCGCTCGACCGGTTCGGCGGCGACGTCATCGAGAGCTACATCGTCTCGATGACCCGGGACGTCGACGACGTCCTCGCCGTGGCCGTGCTCGCGCGGGAGGCGGGGCTGGTCGGGGTGGGGCTGGCCGGGCAGCCGGCCTGGGCCCGCATCGGGTTCGTCCCGCTGTTCGAGACCGTGACGGAGCTGCGGTCCGCGGGGGGGCTGCTGGACGGGATGCTGTCCGACCCGTCGTACCGGGCACTCGTCGGCGCGCGCGGGGACGTGCAGGAGGTCATGCTCGGCTATTCGGACTCGTCCAAGGATGCCGGGATCACCGCTTCCCAGTGGGAAATCCACAAGGCCCAGCGGGAGCTGCGTGACGTGGCGCGGCGCCACGGCGTCGTGCTGCGGCTGTTCCACGGCCGCGGCGGCTCGGTCGGCCGCGGCGGCGGCCCGAGCGGTGAGGCGATCATGGCCCAGCCGTTCGGCACCCTGGACGGCACGATCAAGGTGACCGAGCAGGGCGAAGTCATCTCGGACAAATACACCCTGCCGCAGCTCGCCCGGCACAACCTCGAGACCGCCCTGTCGGCGGTCGTGGAGGCCTCGATCCTGCACCGGTCGTCCCGGCTCTCCCCGGCGGTGCTCGCCGGCTGGGACGCCACGATGCAGGCCGTCGCCGACTCCGCCCGACACACCTACCAGGCGTTCGTCGGCGACCCGGCGCTGGTGCCGTTCTTCCTCGCCGCCACCCCGGTGGAGGAACTCGGCAACCTCAACATCGGCTCCCGGCCGTCGCGGCGGCCCGGTGGGTCTGGTGGCCTCGCCGACCTGCGGGCCATCCCCTGGGTGTTCGGCTGGACGCAGTCCCGGATCATCCTGCCCGGCTGGTTCGGGGTGGGCACCGGCCTTGCCGCCGCGCGCGCCGCGGGTGCCAGCGACACGCTGGCCGAGATGTACCGGTCGTGGCACTTCTTCCGCACGTTCCTCGGCAATGTCCAGATGACGTTGGCCAAGTCCGACCTCGCCATCGCGCAGCGCTATGTCGCCACCCTGGCCGGCGGCTCCGGCGAAGCCATCTTCGCGACGATCCGGGCCGAGCATGCCCGGACCGTCCATGAGGTCCTGGCGGTCACCGGGCAGCGGGAGCTGCTGGAACACGCGCCCACACTGCGGCACACCCTCGAGGTCCGCGACGCCTACCTCGCGCCGCTGCACGCGCTGCAGATCTCGTTGCTGGCCCGCGCCCGCGCCGCCGGTCCGCACGCCGATCCCCAGCTTCGCCGCGCCCTGCTGCTCACCATCAACGGCATCGCTGCCGGGCTCCGCAACACCGGCTGAGCCCTGAATCCACGTCACGCTGGGTACCTGGCGCTTTCACCGACGGCGCGAGCGGGTATGTCACGGGTTCAGAGCGACAAGGGCGACCGGAGAGGAGCACGGCCCGGCCCGGCGGAGCGCGAGCCGAGAAGGGGGTCCATCACGTTATGTCAGGATACTTTCCGACAGGTCGCTGTCCTGCTGACGGTCCGTGCAGATAATCGCAGCGAGCGCCAGCACGGACCGCCTGTAACGGATAGTTAACACGAGATTGATGTCGAGAAAACAGACATGCGTCAACGTGGAGCAACGCGTTCGATCCGGCTTCGCACGCAGGCTCAGCAGGTAACAGGCTCACAGGTAACGGGCTCAGCAGAAAACTGCGCCGGACCGACCGAAACGACCAACCGGCAGGTGGTGGACGCCATGGAGACGATCGTCAAGATTGCGGCTTCAATCGACGACATTCCCACCGTCGAGGAAACCGACGCGATGCTGGACGAGCTGCGACGCTGTCCGCGCGATCCGGCGACCCTCAAAATGATCGACGAGCTGCTCGAGATCCGGATGCTACTCGGCGCGGCCTACGAGACCACCCGCGCCGAGTAGCCGGACGAGCTTCTTACTGCTGCGAGCCAAACGGCTGGTTGCGCTGGCTCTGGCTGCCCTGCGAGGCGCCGAAACGCTCGCCCTGACCGGCGCCCTGGTCGGCACCGACGCCGACCAGCTCTCGCAGGCGGTTCTCGACGTACCGCTCGCTGTGGTGCGTGCGGTCCGCAATGCGGGCGACCAGGTCGTTAACGCTGGTCGCGTTGTCGACGTCCGAGGCGCTGACCTGTCCGAACTGGTCGAGAATGCGGTAACGAAGCTGCTGCCAATTCTGCCGGAGGTGCTGCTCGATCTGCTGCTCCTGCTGCTGGGCCATTCCTGGGATCCTCTCCACTGATGTTCAGGGACTGCGCTGGGCGCGCGGCGAGAGGTTACCGCGATGTATTCGGTCGCCGTCAAGCTGGGGCGCCAACAGGCATGTATCCGGCTTTTAGCGAATGCAGGATTTTCCCTGCGTGCCGGACATCCGACATCGATCGCGATCCCCGCACACTATTCCGCGCGCACCGGAAAGTGCGATTCTCCCGCCGGCTGCCCATTTTCGGTGGGAGGCACACGAACGACCGCCGGAACCATAATGCCGGCGCGGGCGCGAGCGCATATCACCGCGCCCTCGGCCATGCCGGTCGCCGAGGCCGAGCCCGCCGTCATGACGGCGCCGGCGACACGACGGGCGTGGTCGATCGCCTCGATCGACAGGTCGACTCCGGTGACCCGATGACCACGCGCGGCCAGCGCAAGGCTGTGCGGACGAGATGTGCTCGCCAGCCGACAGGCCGACCGGTCTACCGATGACCCGGGTGGCAACCCGGGCCAGGCACGAGGCATCCTCCAGAGCAGGCCGCCGGCGACCACCGACGGAAACAACCAGCACGCTAGGCGACCAGGGTCCACCCATCTGGCCCACCGTATTCTGGGCAGCCAGCGAGTTTCTGGACAGATCGAGCCAGACCGGGAGGACGTCGGCGGTGGAGGCTCTACGGCCCGACGATCCTGAGTCGATCGGTGACTACCGGCTGCTGGCCCGGCTCGGGGCCGGTGGCATGGGCCGGGTCTACCTCGGGCGCAGCAGCGGCGGGCGGACGGTAGCCATCAAGGTCATCCGGGCCGAGTTCGCCGAGGAACCCCAGTTCCGCTACCGGTTCCGGCGGGAGGTGGACGCCGCCCGCCGCGTCGCAGGGATGTGGACGGCTCCGGTGCTCGACGCCGACCCGGACGCCGAGCAGCCGTGGCTGGTGACCACCTTCGTCCCGGGCCCGTCGTTGCACGACGCGGTGCGGGAGCACGGCCCCCTCCCAGTCGGGACCGTGCGGGCGCTCGGCGCGGGCCTGGCCGAGGCACTCATGGCGGTGCACGGCGCGGGCCTCGTCCACCGTGATCTGAAACCGTCCAACGTGCTGCTGAGCCTGGACGGTCCGAAGGTGATCGACTTCGGCATCTCCCGGGCCGTCGACGCGACCGTCCTCACTCACACCGGCGCGGCGGTCGGCTCGCCGGCCTACATGGCACCGGAACAGATCGGCACCGGCGAGATCGGACCGGCCACCGATGTCTTCGCGCTCGGCATCGTCCTCGCCTATGCCGCGACCGGCGAGCCGCCGTTTCGCGCGCCGAGCCTGCCGGCGCTGATGTACGCGATCCTGTCTCACGAGCCGGATCTGTCCCAGGTACCCGATGAGCTCGCTGACCTGGTCGCCCGCTGCCTGCATAAGGATCCCGGCCAGCGGCCGGCTCCGGCGCAGGTGCTGGCCCGCTTGGCGCCTGCCACCCCGGCCGCAGGCGGAGCGGCAGCGTTGGTGGCCGCCGGCTGGTTACCTCCGGACCTGGTCACGGCCCTGAGCCGCAGCGCGCTCGCCCTCCTCGATCTCGACGCCCCGACCCGTAGCCAGCCCGTGCCGTCCACGTTCGTCGTCCACTCCCCCCCGGGCAGCCTCCCTGCACCACCCCCAATGCCGGTCGCCGCGCCGTCGCCATCGCAGCCGCGGTCGCGCCGGACTGGTCTGGCGTTCGCCGGTGCAACGGTCCCGGTCCTGGCGCTGGTATTGACGATCTTACTCATCGGCCTCCGATCCGGCGACCATGACAGAACAGCGGGCGCCGGTGCGAGCGCCACCTCAGGCACCTCCGGGTCTGATCGCTTCGTGGTCTCGGGCCCGGCCTCGCCGCCCCGGTCGACCCCGGGATCCGCGGCAACCGCACCTGGCGACTCGGGTGGCACGTCCCGTACGGGTGAGGACGCCGTCCCGGACGCCTACCTGGGAACCTGGCAGGGCGTGATCAGCGACAGCTCCAGCCTGTCGCAGAATGTGAATATGACGGTGCGCGCCGGACGCATCGGCGAGACGATCGTCCATTCGGAGGTCAGCACCGACGCCTTTGTCGCCACCACCGGGCAGAAGGTGACCTGCCTCTCCGACATGCGCCTGACCTCGGCATCGGACGGGATCACCCTGGTGGACGTCCCGGGCAGCGGCGGCACCAGCGAGCCGACCCTGCTGGGCCTGCCCCTGTGCACCCACGGCGGCCAGGTGACGTTGCAGGTGCAGCCTGGCGGCACGGTGCGCTACACCTCCGCGATCCCCGGAACCGCGAATCCCACCGGGATCCTGGCCCGAACCCGCTGAGGATCTCAGCTCGCCCGGCCGCCGACCCGATGCTCCGGGCCGCGCACAGCGTCAGTCAGAGCGGCGGCGTCGGCGCGGGCGGCCTCGATGCCGGAGACGGTGCGCAGCGGGATCTCACGCACGAAGAAGGCGAGAACCAGGCCGATCACGACCACAGCCGCGCCGACGATGAAGACCAGGCCCATCGCGTCCGAGAATCCGACCATGAACGGGTGGGTCAGGGTCTTCTCGATCGACTGCAGGAAGGCGGTGTCGTTCAGCGAGGTGCTGGACGTGATCTGGCGGAGCTGGTCGGGATGCGCGGCCGCGGCGGCGGCGAACCCAGGGTCACCGGCTGCGGTCTGGTAGGCGTCACTGATCTTCGCGGGAGCACCGCCGAACAGGATCGACAGGAACACCGCCGTGCCCAGTGTGCCGCCCATCTGGCGGAAGAACGTGCCGGACGCGGTCGCCACGCCGATGTCCCGCGGTGACACGGCGTTCTGCATCGCCAGCTGGATGGTCTGCATGTTCAGGCCGAGCCCGACGCCGAACATGAGCATGTACACGTCGGCCTTCCACAGCGGGGTGTCCGCGCCAAGGAACGAGAGCAGCACAAGGGCCGCGACCAGCAGGAAGCTCCCGACGATCGGGAACTTGCGGTAGTGCCCGGTCCGCGACGTCCACCGCCCGGCGGCCAGGGAGGCGCCCATCATGCCGAGCATCAGCGGCAGCATCAGCAGACCCGCGCGGGTCGGCGACGCCCCCTTGACGATCTGCAGGTAGAGCGGAATGGCGGCCAGCCCGCCGAACATACCGATGCCGAGAACCATGCTGATCGCGGAGCCGAGCGAGAAGGTGCGGTTACGAAACAGCCGCAGCGGGATCAGGGCGTCGTCGCCCATCCGCCGTTCGGCGAGCAGGAAGGCGACCAGGCCGACCGCACCGAGCACGAAACAGCCCAGCGACCAGGCCGACGTCCAGCCCCATTCCCGGCCCCGCTCGGCCACCAGCAGCAGCGGGACGACGGCGGTCACGATCGCGACGGTGCCCCATGAGTCGATGCGCACCTGCTGCGCCCGCCGGGTCGGCATGCGCAGGACCCGATTGACGACGATCAGCGCGACGATACCGATCGGGACATTGATCCAGAAGATCCACCGCCAGCCGGCGATGCCGAGAATCGCGTCCTGGCCGGAGAAGAATCCGCCGACGAGCGGGCCGAGCACGCTGGAGGTGGCGAACGTCGCCATGAAGTACCCCATGTACCGGGGGCGCTCCTGCGGCGAGAGGATGTCCGCGGTGATCGCCATGGCGACCGAGACCAGGCCGCCAGCGCCCAGCCCCTGCAGGGCACGGAACCCGGCCAGCATGTACATGTCGGTCGCCAGTCCGCACAGCGCCGAACCCGACACGAAGATCGAGATGGCGATCATGAAGAGCTGCTTGCGGCCGAAGATGTCGGAGAGCTTCCCGTACAGCGGCGTCGTGATCGTCGAGGTGATCAGGAAGGCGGTGGTGACCCACGCCTGGGCTGACAGGCCGTGCAGGTCGTCGCCGATGCGGCGGATCGAGGTGCTCACCACGGTCTGGTCGAGCGCCGCGAGGAACATGCCGAGCAGCAGCGCAGTGATGATCGCCAGAATCTGCCGGTGGGTGAGCGGCCCGGTGGGTGCCGGGGTGGTCCTGGTGCCGGCGCGGCCGGCTGTTCGCATGGTCATCTGCCGCCGTCCATGAGTCGGGTCTCGATCTCGTCGTCCAACCGGTGTAGCAGGGTGGCCAGGGTCTCGACGTCCTCGGTGCTCCAGCCGGCGAGGAGGCCGGCATAGCGTTCGGCGCGCATGCGCACGTGGTCCTGATAGGCCCGCTCGCCCGCCTCGGTCACCGCCAGGACCACGGCCCGGCGATCGTCAGGATCCGGGCGGCGCTCGACGTAACCGTCGCGGACCAGCCCGGCCACCTGCCGGCTGACCGTGGACGGGTCGGACTGAACCGCGGTCGCGAGCGCGCCGAGCCGCATCGGGCCGCCACCGGCCAGATATGTGATCAGAATCTGGGACGCCTGCTCCACGTCCTCGCGGGCCTTGCGGAGGATCTGACCGCGGGCCCGCCCCAAAGTCCGCTGTAGCCGGGCGACCCCTTCGGCGAGCTGGGCGATTCGCTGATCCCGTCGCCCCGGGTCCGCTCGATCCTCCCGGGAACTTGTTTGCAGCATACAAGTATTAAGCCACGGCACGGACGGCGCATGCCCACATTCGCGGGTGTCCTACAGCACAACCGGTGGCATGTGAGCCAGGCCATGCGGACACGCCTCCGACGAGTGGACACATCCCGCCACCAGGAGCTATCAGGCCAAAGGGAGTTACCAGGCCAGCGGGCCGTCCGCATCGACGTAGCTGCCGGTCGGGCCGTCCGGGCCGAGCCGCGCCATCCGGACGATGATCTCGGCACCCTGCTCGACCGTCTGGTGAAGACAGTGCGGACGAGGTCGGCGGAGGTCTCGGCGGGCGGGGGGACCTGCCCGTCCGCGCCGCGAGCCTCGATACCGGCATTGTTGACCAGGACGTCCAGCCCACCGTCGGTCTCGATCGTCTTCGCCGCGGCCCCCACCGACGCGTCGTCGGTGACGTCCAACTGGACGAAGTGGGCCTGCGCCCCAAGCCGCCCGGCCGCCCGACGGCCCCGCTCCGGTGATGAGCGTCGTCGTCATGCTCCGGATTTTCCCCGTCGCGTATCGCCGGACCGGCTGACGGCCCCCCGGTTCCGCGGAACCGCCCGCACCGGGCGGATGTTAGATTGCTAGCATGCTAGAGTCGAGGTGTGGGCGATGAGGATGTGAAGCAGTTCAACGTCTATCTGCCGATCGGGCTGATCAAGCAGGTCAAGCACCAGGCGATCGAGTCCGGCCAGTCCCTGTCGGCACTGGTCGCCGAGGCGCTGCGGTCCTACCTCGGCACCGCTCGCGCAGAGGGCGCCCACGAGCGGCAACCACCGTCATCCGGATCGGAGACCTGACAATGACGACCGACGGCGTCGAGGCCGTGTTCCTGGAGACCCACAACTGGGGCCGGGCCGCACGCTTCTTCCAGGCACTCGGGTTCACCCTCGAGTTCGAGACCGACCACAGTTCGGGTCAGTTCCGGGCCAGCGACGGACCGTACGTGTTCATCGCCGAGGTTCCCGAGGACAAGCCGACCACGACCCAGCTCGTCCTCAAGGTGCCAGACGAGGATGCTTTTCATCCCGGCCCGGACGTCGAGATCGTGACACCGTTCGAGGACACCCACTACGGCACGCGGGAGATGACCGTGCGCGATCCCGACGGTCGGCTCTGGAGCCTGCAGGCAGGGGGGAAATCATGATGGCCGCCGTACCGGACAAAACCTCTGCGCCAGCCAACACCGCGGTACCGGACGGCACCGCGGTGCGGGTCGCGCTGTGGCGGGCGCTACACCTCGCGGTCGACGCGCCGCCGCACGTGCTCGCCGACGAGATCGGCCTGCGCCTGGCCGCGCCGCCGCAGGACTGGCGGGACCGGCCGGACATGGACCCGGCGTTCACCCGCGGATTCCGGGCCTCGATGGTGGCCCGCGCCCGCTTCGTCGAGGATCTCGTCGCCCGGGAGGTGGAACGCGGTGTCGGCCAGTACGTCATTCTCGGCGCGGGTCTGGACACCTTCGCCCAGCGGCGGCCGGAGTTCGGCGGCCGGCTCACGGTGTTCGAGGTCGACCAGCCCGCCACCCAGGCTTGGAAGCGAGAGCGGCTGATCGAGCTCGGCTACGGCGTGCCCGCCTGGCTGCGCCTGGTACCGGTCGATTTCGAGGCGGATGGAGGCTGGTGGAAACAGCTGGCCGCCGCCGGTTTCGATCCGGGCCGTCCGGCGGTCATCGCCGCCACCGGCGTCACCATGTACCTGACCCGGGAGGCCACCGCCACCACCCTGCGCCAGATCGCCGAGCTCGCGCCCGGATCGCGCGTCGCGCTGACGTTCCTGCTGCCAGCCGAGCTCGTCGACGAGGCCGACCGGGCCGGCCTTGCGGCCTCGGCCCAGGGCGCGAATGCGTCGGGCACCCCGTTCGTCAGCTTCTACACCCCGGACGACCTGGCCGCCCTCGCCCGCGAGTCCGGGTTCACCGACATCAACCACGTCCGCGGCACCGACCTCGCCCACCGCTACTTCGCCGGCCGCCCCGACGCCCTGCGCCCCTCCTCCGGCGAGGACTTCCTCCTCGCGACCGTGTGAACGGACTGGGCCTGCGGTGCGGGTGCGGGTGCGGCCGGAGTGGGCCGGCGTGGCGAGGCCTCGCGCGTGTCCCAGCGGGTGCTGGCGAGTCGTCGTTCGGTGACAGTGAGCAGGTCAAAAATCTCGCCGGCCAGATAGCTGGTGGTGTTGCGTTCCACCTTGCGGGTGGAAAGGACACCGGCGGCGACGAGCTCTTCCAGTGCTTTGCTGGCTGCGGGAAACGAGATTCCCAAGAGCCGTTCGACGGTCCGGGCGGTCATCACCGGCGCCTCCGGAAGGAGATCGAGAAGGCGAAGCACTGTTGAGCCGGCTCGGGCCTGTGGCATCCGGCCCGAGGCCTGCCGGTGTGAGATCAGCCGTTGCGCCCACCGCTGTTCAAGCACGCTGATGTCATCACTGAACGCCCGAGCCTGCCCAGCCGCCAGGTCGACCGCACGTAGGAATCCGGTAAGCCAAGCGCCGACGCCCGCCTGCGCCGCATCGCTATCGGGCGGGCCGTCATACCGAAACGCGGTCAGGCCGGCGACATAGGCGTCGGATCGCGTGAGCAGAACCAGGCTGACCGGCAGGACCCCCGTGCGGATGAGCCCCCGCCGGGTCAGCACGGTGTGAATCAGGGCTCGGCCCACTCGGCCGTTGCCGTCGGTGAACGGATGGATGGTCTCGAACTGGGCATGCACCAGGCCGGCCTGGACCAGCGGCGCGTGCCCGGCCCCCGAGGCATACCGAGCGAGATCGTCGACCAGATCCGGCACCCGTTCCGGCGGCGGTGGCACGAACTCGGCGTCCAACGGATGCCAGTATCCACCGCCCAGCCAGTTCTGACTCACGCGCGGACCCGGCGGGTCCTGGTCAGGAAGCAGGGCCCGGTAGAGGCCCACGATCCCGTCGCTGGTCACCGCTGGTGCGGACGCGAGCGCGCCGCCGGCCTCGCGTAACGCGTTCACGTTGTTCGCGACCAACCGGGCGTTCGCCGAAAACCCACCCAAGGGCAGGCCCTCGACCTCGGCCAGCTCGACGAGCGCGAGCTGCTGCGGTGAAACCTGAAGGCCCTCGATCCGCGAGGAGGCGAGCGCCTCGGAACGCAGGAGGAAGCGGGCGAGCCCCTCCAGCCCACGCGCGCCAGGACTGTCCGCAAGCGCACGCACGGACGCCTCCACCTGCGCGCACTGCGCGTCCAGGTCCGCGTCTACCATCAGCGGCCGGCCCACCAGCGGATCGGGAAGATACGACCGATAGCTGCCCCCGCGGCGGTCCTGCCGGCCAGGAGCGCCCAGCACCGGCTCCCAGCGGCGCTCCTCGTAGCGGGCCACGCGTAAGCTCCCAACCTTTAACGATCAAGGCTGCCGTTAAACTCTAGGCACCTAGAGTTTAACGGCGTGGCGGCGGTCAGCCGGACAGAACGCCACCGAGTGGAGCCTGACGTGCCGTGATCTTCCGGTGGCTTATGCGCCAGCCGTGGTCGTCGCGGACGACGACGTCGTCGTGTGTGACGCTGACGGTGGTGCCGTCGGCGTGGACTCCGATGCCCTTCGAGCGGGCGTGCACCTCGCCGCCGGGCTGTTCGTCCAGGACGAGGTTCGTGACGTGGTGCCCGACCGGATTGGCCTCGCCCACGGCGAGCGCGGCGGCCCGGATCGCCGCCACGCCGACCAGCGTCCCGTACCCGAAGTCGGAGACGTCGTAGGTGACATCCGCGGTGAACAGGTCCACGATGCCCGCCAGGTCACCGGCGTCGATCAGGTGGCCGTACCGGTGGATCAGATCCGCGATGGCGATCCGGTCGTCGGTGCTCAGGGTCATCTGCTGACTCTCCCATCCCGCGGCCATAAGTGGGGAGTTCCCCATTTATAGCTCGCACCATAATGGACGACGCATCCGGTCGGCAAGGATCCGGGAGCACCGCGAGGAGGTGAGTGACCGTGGCGCGTCCGCCCACAGCCGCGGCCGCCCCCGGCACCGGACGCCGGTTGCGGGCGGATGCCGCGCGCAACGCCGAGCTTCTGCTTCGGGCCGCGCGGGAGCTCTTCGACGAGCGAGGTCCGGAGGTGCCACTGGATGAGATCGCTCGCCGTGCCGGTGTCGGCAACGCCACGCTCTACCGGAACTTTCCCAGCCGCGGCGATCTGCTCATCGCCGTCTACTCCGACGAGGTCGACGAGCTGTGCGCGCAGGGGGCGGCCCTCCTCGACGCCTCGGCGCCCGAGGACGGCCTGTACGCCTGGCTGGACCTGTTCGCCGAGCATGTCGCGTCCAGGCGGCCACTCGCCGAGGCGGCGATCGCGCAGGAGCCCGCCGAGCGGCGTGGGCAGTCCGCGCGGCACTGGCACGCCCGGATGCGCGCGACCACCGCGGCTCATCTGGCCCGTGCCCGCGAGGCCGGCACCGTGCGGCCCGAGCTCACCCCCGTCGACCTGCTCTCCCTCACCAGCGCCGCCGCTCTGGCCAGCACCGACCCGGCCGACGCGGTCCGGCTGATCCGGGTCATGCGCCACGGCATCGAACCCGCTGGGAGTGGTTGACCCTCCAGTCGGTGGAGACCCGAGGATCAACTCCATGATGATCGGTCAGCTGGCGGCGCGCACCGGACTGCCGGTGCGGACGTTGCGGTTCTACGCCGATGCCGGTGTGCTGCCCGCGCTGGGACGCACACCGGCGGGTTACCGGCAGTTCGGGCCCGACGCCGTGGCGCGGGCCCGCCTGGTCCGCACCCTGCGCGAGCTCGGCATCGGGCTGGACGACATCAGGCGTGTGCTCGATGCCGAAACGTCCCTGCCGGCCCTCGTCGCCGAGCATGTCCGCGCGCTGGACGCCCAGATCCGCCTGCTGCGGCTGCGGCGTGCGGTGCTGCGCGCGTTCGGATCCACCCATTCCACCGGTTTCGAGGAGCTCGCCCGCATGACCGACCTGACCACGCTGACCGCCGAGCAGCGCCGGCGGATCGTCGACGACTATCTGGACGCCGTGTTCGGCGACGCCCCCGACCCGGTCGCCGACCGGCTGAGCATGGGCGCGCCCGAGCTGCCCGACGACCCGACCCCCGAGCAGGTAGCGGCCTGGCTGGAGATCGCCGAGTTGTTGCGCGACCCGGACTTCATCGCCACCAGCCGCCGGATGGCGCAACGGGCCCGGGCCGAGGGGCCGCAGCCGGACGTGGGGCAGTTCGACGTCGGCAAGGCGGTGGGTGCATTCGCCGGGCCAGCCGCCCGCGCCGCGGTCGACCCCGCCTCCGCCGAGGCCCTGGCGGTCGTCGAACGCCTCGAGGCTCTCGGCCCCACCCCGCCGGAGGATCGCCGCCAGGTCGCCGACCGCATCGAGGCCTTCACCGATCGTCGGGTCGGCCGTTACTGGACGCTCGTCGGCATCATCAATGGCTGGGCGCCCGGGCAGGCCCCCGACGACATCATCGACGCATGGGAGTGGTACGCCCAGGCCCTGCGCGCCCATGCCGCACAAGGATCCGCCTAACCGGCGAGCATCGTCGTGAGCAGGCCGCGGGCGTGGTCGTCCGCATCCCTCATCGATGGCAGAACGGGCCCGGGAAGCGGATAGTCCGGCGGACACCTCATGGTAGTGTTCGTGCCGATCCCGGCCGATTCACCGCCCTGATTTCGGGATAGCGACCGAAAGGCCAGCATCGGCATACGTTGCCGATGCTGGCCTTTGCCAGATTCTTCGCAGGTGGGGTTACCGTGGCACAGACGCGTCGCAATGTGTGGGAGCTTGGCGGCGAGTGGGCCGACCCGATCCTCTGGTACGCCCGCGGGGTCGCCGCGATGCGGGCGCGACCCCTCGCCGACCCCACCAGCTGGCGTTTCTACGCCGGCATCCACGGGTTCGACCAGCAACTGTGGCGCGCGCTCGGCTACTTCACCTCCTCCGACCGGCTACCGAGCGATGCCCTGAGAAGGCGGTTCTGGGCCCAGTGCCAACATGGCAGTTGGTATTTTCTGCCGTGGCACCGCGGATATCTGCTCGCCTTCGAGCAGATCATCCGGGCCGCCGTGGTCAAGCTCGGCGGCCCGGCCGACTGGGCGTTGCCCTACTGGGACTATTTCAGACCGGGCCAGAACACGCTGCCGCCCGCCTTCGCCCGGCCCGACTGGCCGGACGGGGGAGACAATCCCCTGTTCGTACGGCCACGGTTCGGCCCGGCCGGCGACGGCACGGTGAACGTACCCCTCGACAAGGTGAACGTGCGGGCTCTGAACGAACGTGCCTTCACCGGAGTGTCCAATGGCGGCAGTCCTGGTTTCGGCGGGGTTGACACGGGCTTCGCGCATTCCGGGCGGATCCCCGGCGGGCTGGAGAGCCAGCCGCACAACATGGTGCACGTCCTGGTCGGCGGCGACGACGGGAGCCTGCCGGGTGCGATGTCGGTACCCGACAGCGCCGGCCTCGACCCGATCTTCTGGCTGCACCACGCCAACATCGACCGGCTGTGGGAATCCTGGAACCGGTCCGCGCCGACCCATCGCGATCCCACCGACGCCCACTGGACCGGCGGCCCGGCCGGGCGCGGCCAGCGGGCCTTCGCGATGCCGAAACCCGACGGCACTACCTGGACTTTCACACCCGCCGAGATGACCAGTCTCGCGGCCCTCGGGTACACCTACTCCGACCTGACACCGGCGATCGTCGCGGCGCCGCCCGCCGAACGGCTGGAGCGGCTCGGGATCACTGCCCACACGGAAGGAGCACGGCGCTTGCCGGACGACACCGGTTCCGAGGACACCACGGTCGAGCTGGTCGGCGCCTCCGCCGGGCCGGTGCCGATCCGGGGCAGCGACGTGCGCGGCCACGTGCGGCTCGACTCGGGCATGCGGCGCAAGGTCACCGCCAGTCTCGCCCCGGGGCTTCGGGCCGCGGGCAGTCCCCCGGCGCCGGACCGCGTGTTCCTCAACCTCGAGAACATCCGCGGGCAGTCGGACACGGCCGCCTTCGACGTCTACCTCGGTGTGCCCGACGACGAGGACCCGACCGCCTTTCCCGACCGGCTCGCCGGCAGTGTCGCACCGTTCGGCCTGCGCAAGGCCAGCACACCCGACCAGGAGCACGCGGGTCAGGGCCTCACCTTCGTCCTCGAGATCACGGACATCGTCGACCGGCTCCACCTCGGCAACTCGTTCGACGTCGACGCTCTGCCCGTCCGGATCGTGCCGATCAATCCGGTCCCGGACGAGGCCGGCGTCAGCATCGGCCGGATCAGCGTCTTTCGCGGCGGCGTCTGAACCGGCCTCGGACGATGAGATCCCAGGCACCGTCCGGGGCGACGCCCGAGGCCCGCCATCGTCGCCGCATCCGCGGGCCGGTACTGGCAGTCACGGCGATCGCGTGGGCGGCAACCCTCGCCATCCACGCGCTCATGTCCGGCTCGGGGCACTCCATGCACGGAGCGCCTGGTCCACACGACATGCGTGGCATGCACGCGATGCACGGCATGCCCGGCATGCCCGGCCCGGAGAACGGCCCGATCCTCGTCATCCTCGAAACCCATCCCGCGGACGCGATGGCGCCGGGGGACGCGTTCTCGGCGGAATCACTGTGGATGTTCCTGGTCTCCTGGCCGTTCATGCTGACGGCCATGATGGCGCCGCTGCTGATTCCAGCCCTGCGTCATGTGTACGTGCGCAGCCTGCCCAGCCGCCGGCGGCGCACCCTGGCGCTGCTCACCGCGGCCTATGCGGCGATCTGGTCAGCCGGCGGGCTGATTCTCTTCGTGCTCGCCGGCGCGATTCTGGCAATCAGGCGATGGCTGTCGTTGTCGCCGAACGGCACATTTTTTCCAGACAGCGCAGTTTTTCCGGACGATATGGTTGCCCTCGCAATCGGCGTCGTCGTGGCAGTGGCCTGGCAGTTCTCGCCGCTCAAACAGCGCTGCCTCAATCGCCATCACGCGCATCCGCCAATGGCCGCCTTCGGCCGCGATGCCGACGTCGCCGCGCTGCGATTCGGCGGCATGCACGCCTTCTGGTGTCTCGGGTCCTGCTGGGCGCTGATGCTGCTACCGCTTCTGTTCGACCGGTGGCATCTGGTCGCGATGGCTGTCGTCACGCTCTGGATCTGGGCCGAGGTCCTCGACCCTCCCGTGGCCCCGGCCTGGCGTCCACGTCTCCCGGTCACGGCCGCACGCCTCGTTTCCGCCGCCGCACGGCAGCGCTCCGTCACGCAGCTCTGCTGGGCCATCCGGGGCGACCGCGTCACCCCACCGACGCCGTCGTAACGACCGCCGCACATATCGGCGGCGGCCAGGGCGGGTCCGATCACGGAGCGCCCACTCGGGTCGCGCGGCGGTCAGCTGGCCCTGCGCACGTCCGCGCAGCCGGATTCGTCCGGCAGCAGTGGCCGCAGGCTCACGCGCCAGCGCTTGCCGCCGGATCTCCACGCGGTGGTGGTCACCGCCTGGCGCGCCGCGGCGGTCACCTTCGTTGCCGCGTCGCCCCGGGCCGTCACACAACTGAGTTCAGTGTCTGCGCGCAGTGGTTCTCCGGGCAGTGCCGGCCCTGGCCACGAACGCTCGGCCTGGCGCGGAAGGCCGTCGGCGCACAGCCCGCCCGGCTCGGTTCCTGCCAACGCGGTGGTGTCCGGGGAGGAGCAGGTGTCGGTCCACGGCGCGGCGATCGCGGCCACCGCGGCGGGCAGGTAGGTCGTTGATGTGCCGACCGCGCCCGCGCCCAGCGTCGCGGGCAGGTCGGTCAGCGCGTCATACAGGCTTCTGGCCGCCCGCCGCGCGGCCTGCTGGTGGGCGGTCAGCCCCGAGCCGTCCGATTCGAGCAACGCCGGTATCTCGGCCCTGGTGACGCCAGAAGCGGTGCGGATGGTGAAGCGGGTCGATGTGGCATCCGCGATGGGTGGCTGGCCGAAGTCCCGTTCGGTGCCGATGCCGGCCGCGACCGCCCGGTCGACGAGCCTGCGCACGTCCGCGACCGGGATCCGTCGAAGCTGGACGTTGGGCCAGGCCGGTGGCGGAGCGATCGCGATCTGCGGGCCCTCGTCGATCACCTGCCCGTCCGCGTAGATGGCCACGATCGGCAGCCTGGTGAGCACCAGGTCCGCCGGCACGAAACCACCCGTCCGCTCCACCCGCACAGCCACCGTCGCGCCGCTGCCGGCGCCCCCTCCCGTAGCGCCCCCGCCGCGTGCTCCGTCCACTGTGGCCACGCCGGTTCCAGCACAGGCCGCGGTCGCAAGAACCATCGGCACGACGGCCATCAGCAGCCGAGCACCGCGCGTCATCATAGCCATGGCCTTTTGTAACATCTCTGGCGAGCAGAGCAGGCTCACGTCCCGTGACTGCTGCCCGCGGCACCGGTGCTCACCGGCCGAGCGACGTCCCTGACCAGCCCGCTCCCCCGCCGCGTGCCCCGACGGCCGCGAGTCACCCCGAAGTCCTGACCATACTAAGTTATGCCACATGTCCAGGGCACCCAGCCGAGCTGGCCTCAGGCCATTCTGGTGGATTTCTACGGGACGGTCGTCGAGGAGGACGATCAGCTGATCTCGCAGATCTGCGTCGAGATCAGTGGCACCGCCAGCCAGCAGGTCGATCCGCGCACGGTCAGCGCGTACTGGTCGGCCCTGTTCTCGGACCTGTGCACGGCGTCCACGGGCCATTCCTTCATCACTCTGCGGACCCTGGAACGCCGGTCTCTCCAGGAGACGATCCGACGCTTCGGATCGTCAATGGACGAGGAAGCCCTGAGCGGGCGACTGTTCGCGTACTGGCAGCAGCCGACTCTGTTTCCTGACGCCACGGTGCTCCTGACCGAGATCACATGTCCGGTGTGCATCGTCTCGGACATCGACCGCGCCGACATCGAGGCGGCGATCAGCCAGCTCGGGATCCAGGTCGACCTGGTGGTGACGAGCGAGGACGCCCGCGCGTACAAGCCACGGCCGGAGCCGTTCCGACTCGCCCTTGGCCTGCTCGGGCTGACACCTGATCAGGTTCTGCACATCGGCGATTCACTGACCTGCGACGTGGCCGGAGCCACCTCGCTTGGCATCCCGGCCATCTGGGTGAACCGAACCGGCCGGACCCGCCCGCCGCAGCAACGGATCATCCACGAGGTGCCGGACCTGACCCCCGTCGTGGAAATCCTCGCCAGATCGTGACCGCCCACAACTGGCGATGACCTTCCGGCCGGGGCACCTGGCCGCGCCCCGATGCGGCCCGAGCCAATTCCCTCAGCCCTCGCGAGAAACCTGACCCAATGGCGGCAGCAATGTGCTGCATCTCACATACTTGCCCGTTCGAGCTTGGCCGTCACGCAGGGTCACAGCCGGAGAAGGGGCTCCGCCCTGGGGCTGGCCGGCGTCAATGCACGCATGCGGCCGGTGCGGCTTTCCGCCACGTCAGCGCCCCCATGCCCGACTTCGTCAAGCACATGTCACACGCCTCAGCTTCCGTTCAACGGCTGGCGCCCACGGCTCGGGATACATGCTGCCTGCTCTCCGTGACGGCCGGACGAGCTCCCAACTCACCCCGACGGGGATGATCCGACTTTACCGGGCGTTTGGCTGCGAAGCCACGCCAATCGCCTGGCACCGTTATTGATTGTTGAGCATATTTTCACGCGGGGGAGGTCGCCGCTCGTGGTGACAATCGGGCGAAGCTCGGGCGGAGGCGTCACACGGACGTTGCCATCGGCGAACATCGTTCGACCATGGTCAACGGCGCTCCAGGGCATCAAGGGCGACAGCCGGCCACCGGCCCGGGCGAGCCCGGGAAGTTCTCTGTTTATCACCGTATTGTATAGCCCTTTCCGCGGCGCCTCCTGACGCCGCGGAAGCATGCGGAAGCACCGGTGGGAGAATGGCCGGCCAGGTTTCCGTGCAATCGGGGGGCCGACATCTCGGATCCAATGAACCACCGCTGGAGGAGACATGACCCTACCAACGCTCCGCATACGTACGTCTATCTGTGCGAATCAGACGCATCGAGACGTCAGCGCCTGTGTCGAGGGGGGAGCAGACGCAATAGGCGTACTCGTCCAGGTAAAGCACCGGGCCGAGGACGCGGTGGACTTGGCGAAGGCCGTGGAGCTGCTGAGCCGTGTTCCCCCGTATGTGGGTCGATACGCGGTCACGCACGCGACCACTGCCGACGAGATACTCGAGCTCGCCCGGCTGCCCATCGACACCATCCAGCTCCACGGTGATGTGGATCCCGGCGCAATTCCCACTCTCCGCAACTCCGCACCACACATACGTCTCCTCAAGGCCGTCCACGTCACTGATGACTCCGCAGCTCCGGCCGGCGAACCATGGAGCTCGCTTGTAGATGGCCTGGTACTGGACTCGATAAACCTCCCGGAGAACAGAATTGGCGGCACCGGCCGCACCCACGACTGGTCGATCTCCGCAGGAATAGCAAAGGAGTCACTCATCCCGGTGATCCTTGCGGGAGGTCTCCGCCCGGAAAACGTCGGCGATGCTGTCCGGACAGTCCGACCCTGGGGGGTCAACGTCAACAGCGGGGTCGAGCAGAACGGAGCCAAAAATCGCGACCTGGTCAAAGGCTTTATATGGAGCGCGAATGCAGATATCCATAGATAGAAGGATCGATCTGGCCTGCCGTTGGCTCGAAGAGGCCGAGTCTCCGGCCGGGGGCTGGGGCTGGGTGGCCGACGTCCTCCCCAACCCGCAGAATACGGCCGAGGTTGTAGTCGCACTCTCGCACGCAGGGAGGTCAGGCCGGGAACTCGAGCACCTTCTGGATGCACTGGCCGCATGGGAGGTCGTCTGGCCGGACGGCCGGCAATGGGTCTTCGACACGCCCATCGACCAGGCCTGGCGGCTGCGTGGCCTATGCCGGTTACCGAAGACGCGGACCCGTGATCAGCACATCAGCCGAACGCTTCGAGAGCTGCGAAGAAAGTTCACCGGGCGCGGCTGGTCCCTCGCGCCCAGCCGCAGCGAGTCCTCGTTCGCGACCGCGGTGGCCCTTGTCGCCGTCGGCGAGGTCTCCGTGCGTGAGGCGGTACCGGCCCTGGCGCGGCACTACCTGGCGGCCTGGCAGTGGCTCCTGGCAGATCTGAATCATCCCAGCAATCTGGACTGCACCATCGCACATACCTCCTGGGCGCTACTCGCGCTCTCGGAACCGGCTTTCTCAGAGTGGCGAGACGGCGCCTATCGGCGCGCGGTGAAGGCGGGCCTGCAACGGCTGATCGACGCGCTGGGCGGCCCGATCCCGGTAGAGGAGGAACAGTTCTCCCGCGGGCCGATCCGCGACAAATGGCGGCACCCCAATCTGGCTGTGGTCATTCAGGCGGTCCTGCGCATCGAACCCGCACAACTCTTCAATCCCTCGATTCGCCAGAATTTTGGCGAGCTGATGCGGCATCAACGTACCGGAGCCGCAGGCGAAGAGGGAGCATTTGCCCTTAACGAGGCGGGCCCGGCCACAACCTACTCCACCACGCATGGGATACAGACCATGGTCATGGTGAAGCAGGCATTCGCGCAGGCGTCACCGGGGGATGTTCTGGAGCTTTTCTGCCGGATCGACGGACGCCACCATACGGATGCCCAGAAGATCGCTCCAGCCTTTGGCGGGAACGCGATCATCATGAACAGCACAGCCGGCCTGACCATCGGCATACTGTTCACTTTTGCGATCACGATGTTCGCCGCCTTCATGCTCGGCGGAGTCGTCCTCACCGACATCTCGCGTAAGGTTCTTGCCTGCGTTCTCATCTATTTTCTCGCGATCGGCTGGTACGGATACCTGGCCGCCCGACTGCCTCACACCCCGAATCGGAACATCGCACTGTCGATCTACGGCGCCGTCACCGCAGTTGCCCTGCCCATCGTCACATATCTCGTCACCTGAGGTTGCTGTATGTCACTGCTCGAGAGATGGAAAAACCTCGCCGAGGACTGGTCCGCCTGGGCTCGCGACCCCGACCATGATTTCTATTTCTGGCATTTCAATCTCCCGTCACTCCTGCGGATGGTTCCGCCCGGGGCGAAGCGGGCACTCGACCTTGGCTGTGGCGAGGGCAGAGTGGGTAGGCACCTGCTCCGGGCCGGAGTCGACGTCGTCGGCCTGGACATCTCCCCACACCTGGTCAGCAAGGCCATGGACGGGGATCCACCGCTGCGGACGGTCCTCGCGGACGGAACCGACCTTCCGTTTCGGGACGCCGTTTTCGATCTGGTCATCGCCTCGATGTCCCTCCAGGACATCACCGATGCGCCGGGGGCCATCGCCGAAGCCAGCCGCGTCCTCGCACCCGGCGGCTCCCTGTGCCTCTCAGTCGTCCATCCGCTCTCCTCATGGCAGGCCATCTCATCCCAGCAGGACCACGCTCGTTCCAGCTACTTCGAGGAGAGGGATTACGACGAACACGTCCACATAGAGAACAGGTCGATACATCTGCACAGCGCGCACCGGACCGTCAGTAGCTATTTCCTGATGCTTACGGACGCCGGCCTCGTATGCGACTACATGGCCGAACCCAGGCCGAGCACCGCAATAGTGCAGAAGTATCCCGGCCTCGATGACATGCGGAATAATCCACGGTTTCTTCACATCCGGGGCCGCAAGATCGACCTTTCGACGACCGCGGTGTGACTCCTGCGAACTGTCCGCACACGGGCCCCGTCCCCGGCTCGAGACCCCGCGTCCAGCGCCAGCGCGACCGCGGTAGCACAAGTGCTATCCTGAGGGCATGAACGAGATAGGGCTGCGTGAGGTGCGGCAGAACGCGAGCGAGCTGGTGCGGCGGGCCCAGGCCGGCGAGCGACTGACCATCACCGTCTCCGGTCGACCGGCAGCCGTTCTCGGTCCTGTAACCCTGCGCGCATGGCGGCGTTGGGACGATCTCGCGGAGGTCTTCGCCCTGCCGGCCGACGCCGACTGGCCCGGCGATCGCGAACTCGTCGACAACACCCTGACAGACCCTTGGGAAGATCGATGAATCGTGGCGTCCTCGACACCAGCGTGCTGGTGGCCACCGATGTCCTCCCGATCCCCGGCGAACTGGCGGTCAGCGCCATCAGCATCGCCGAACTCCAGTTCGGCGTTCTCGTCGCCAGGACACCCGAGGCCCGCGCGAACCGACTCGCCCGGCTCAGCGCACTCCAACGACGATTCGACCCGCTCCCGGTAGACGACGCCGTCGCCGACAGCTATGGACGACTGGCCGCCCGAGTCGTCGAAATCGGCCGTCAGCCACGGGCCCGGACGATGGACCTGCTGATCGCGGCGACGGCGCACGCTCACGGGGCCAGCGTCTACACCCGCAACGCCGCCGACCTCGCCGGCCTCGAAGATCTCATCACAATCGTGACGGTCTAGGCTTGGTCCGCGTGCAGTCCAGCCCGGCCGGATTGACCCAGCTCTTGTCAGCCGGCCCGCGCCTTGGCGGCGGCCTTCATCTGCTTCTTGTACTCGCGGACCTTGTCCCGGCTCTGCTGGTCGACGATGTCGGCAACCGAGAGGTAGCTGCCAGCCTCGCCGAAGGGCGCTGTGGCCTCGCGCCAGCCCGGAGCATCGACGTTGAGCTGCTTGCCGAGCAGCGCCACGAAGATCTTGGCCTTTTGCGTGCCGAAACCGGGCAGCGCCGCGACCCGCTTCAGCAGTTCACGCCCATCCTTGGCAGTCGTCCACACCCGGGCGGCGTCACCGTCGTAGCTGTCGACGACGATCTGGCAAAGCTTCTGCGTCCGTTGCGCCATCGCCGCCGGGAACCGGTGCAGCGCGGGCTGGATCGAGAAGACCGCGGCCAGCTTCTCCGGATCCATCACCGCCAGGTCCGCCGGGTCCAACAAGCGGCCGAGCCGGCGGGTCAGCTCCAGCGGGGCCGCGAACGCCCGCTCCAGCGGGATCTGCTGATCCAGCACCATCCCGATCAGCAGCGCCAACGGGTCGTTCGTCAGCAGCTCGTCGGCCTCGTCGATCTGGCTTAGGTGAAGTCCCACGCGAATACCGTAGTCGGCCGCAGAGCAGCAGCCGGCGGGCTACCGGTCATACGGCCGGAGGGCAACCAGCGAGCACCTGTGGCGGTCGGGCTACCCAACAATGACGGGTCCCGCCGAGCAAGATCGTCACAACCGCCTTCGGATCGCCCCACCGTGTTCCCGCCGGTCATAGTCCGTCAGCCCCGACTGATCCCGCACTCGGGACGCTGGTGGTGCCGCTCACCGACCCGCAGGCCGTCCGCGAGACGCTGAACATGCCGCGGACACCCTGGTGTCCTTCTGGAACCGTCGCGACCAGGGAGACGAGCTCCACTACGACTTCACCGACCCGACGCTGGACACCGGATTCCTTGCGGATGTCTACGAGCGGCTCTCCGACTCCAGGCGAAAGGAGCATGCCCTCGTACCCACGCCTGACTTCGTGGCGGATCTCCTGCTCGACCTGACGCTCGATCCCGCGATCGAGGAGGTGGGACATGAGCATGTTCGGCTGATCGACCGAGTATGCGGCTCCGGGCAGTTCGTTCTGGGCGCCTTCGACCGCCTGTTCAGCGAGTGGAGCCGGGAGGCGCCTGAGCTTCCCGCAGGTCATCAGGTACGCCACGCCCTGGCAGCGGTGCACGGTGTGGATCTGCTCCCGTCGTCGGTCGCACTCACCCGATTTCGACTGTTCGTGACCGCGTTGCGCGCCAGTGGGGTTACCGGACCGGTCGATGTGGCGGACCTCGACTGGCCGCTCAACATCAGGGTCGGTGACTCGCTGCTCGGACCCGAGGGCCCGCGGGCAGACGAGATCGAGCAGACCCACGGGACGGGCTATCACGTTGTCGTAGGGAACCCGCCCTACCTCACCGTCCGGGATCGGGCCCTCAGCCACCGCCTCCGGGAGCGTTACTACACCTGCAGCGGATCGTTCCCGCTGGCGGTCCCCTACACACAGCGGTTCTTCCAACTGGCTCGTACGCCTGACGCCAACGGACGGGGCGCGGGCCACGTCGGCATCCTGACCTCGAACTCCTTCACGAAGCGGGAGTTCGGGCGACGGCTGGCCACGGAGTTCCTCGCCGAAGTGGTGACGCTGACCCACATCCTCGATGCGTCTGGCGCTTACATTCCCGGCCACGGCACCCCGACCGTTCTCCTTGTCGGCCGAAACCGGCGACCCGACGTGTCGCGGCCCATAGCCGTCGTGCTGGCCGAGCGCGGCGAACCCACACTGCCACCTGTACCTCGTGAGGGGCAGGTATGGCAGTCGATCCATCGACACGCACGTACGGCCGGCCTCTCCGATCGCTGGACGCGGTCCGTGAGCCTGGATCGGCGTGTCCTTCGCGAGTTTCCGTGGCAGTTGACCGACAGCACCGCGCGGGCTCTGATCGCCCGCATGTCCAGGCAATCCGTGCTGGGGGACGTCGCTACCCGCATCGGGTATTCGGCCATCACCGGTGCGGACGACGTCTTCATCGCACCGCCGGACGTCTTCCGCAGACTCGGGCCAGCGGAGGAGGGGGCCCTGGTCCGGATCACCACGGGCTCCGAGGTACGCGACTGGGCCGTTCAGACCGACAGGACCGGCTTCTTCCCCCGACACGACGATCACAACGCCGAGGACATTCGCAGCTACCCGCGCATCCATGACCGGCTCTGGCCCTACCGAACGACCCTGCGGGAGCGCCGTGCCTTCGGCGCCCTGCACCGCGCCTCTGGGCGGCCCTGGTACGACTGGACGCAGATAGCGGCGCGGGCGGGCAGCGACGGACCCGCGATCATCTTCTCCTGGGTGGCAAGCCACAACCACTTCGCGCTGCAGCGCGGGCGCGTCATCGCGCTGCAGTCGGCGCCGGTCATCGAGCTTCCGGAGGATTCCACCCGAGCCCGGTACGTCTCCCTGGTCGGGCTCCTCAACAGCTCAGCCGCATGCTTCTGGTTGAAGCAGCACAGCCACAGCAAGGGATCCGGGCTGAGACAGGAAGGCGGCGGGGAGGCATGGCAGGAGTTCTATGAGTTCACCGGGGCCAGCCTCCGTAGCCTTCCTCTGCCCGATGATTTCACGACCTGGCAGTCGGGTCTCCTGGATGGGCTCGCTCAGGAGCGGACAGCCTGCGCTCCAGAAGCCGTCTGCGTCCCTGGAGCACCAACCGGGGCACGCCTGGCCGAGGCCCGACGCCGGTGGGAGAGCATCGGGCGAGAAATGGTCGCGATTCAGGAGGAGCTGGACTGGATGATGTATGCCCGATATGGCATTCTCCCAGAGCCCGGCGATACTCTTCTCGCTCCGACCGAGAGCATCCCACCGATCAGTCCGGGTGAGCGGGCGTTCGAGATCGTGCTGGCCAGGAGGGTCGCAGCACGCGGGGAGAAGACGACCTGGTTCTCCCGCCATAGTTCGGCGCCGATCACCGAGATCCCCGACAGGTGGCCGGCCGCATACCGCGATGTCGTCGCCCGTCGAGTGGACGCGATCGAACGCAGCGACGATCTGTGCCTGCTGGAGAGGCCGGAGTTCAAGCGCCGGTGGCACAGCGACGGCTGGGACACGATGCAGGCCGGCGCGATGCGCCGGTGGCTGTTGGACCACTGCGAGACACGGCATCTCTGGTACGAGGATCGCGACGGGCCCCGTCACCCTCGACCACTTGCGATTGGTCGTCTGGCCAGACTCGTCCTGGCCGACCCCCAGGTGGTCGCGGTCGTGGCGCTCCTTGCGCCCGACCGAGACCCGGCCGAGGTCCTCACCGATCTTCTCGTCGAGGAGCACGTTCCATGCGCAGCGGCTATGCGGCATACTCCGACGGGTCTCGTGAAGCGGGCTGACTGGGAGATGGTCTGGGCGAACCAGCGCGCAGAGGACGCCAGCGAGCCCAGTTTTCAGATGGCATCCATGATGCCACCGAAGTACACATCCGGAGATTTTCTGCGTCCAAGCTACTGGCGAATCCGTGGCAAATTCGACGTTCCCAACGAGCGTTTCATCTCCTACCCTCCCCTCGACCCACGCATGCCGGACCGAACCCTGATCGGATGGGCAGGCTGGGAAACAGCCGAACGAGCGCAGGTCCTAGCCGATCTCCTCGCGGCCGACGGGGTGGGTAGCGACCAGCGGTCGCGAAAAACGCCGTTCCTGAATGCCCTGCACGAGCTCCTTCCGTGGCTGGAAAACGCGTGGGGACAGCCAGGCCCCGCGTGCGAGTCCGCATCAGGCCTTCCATTCACCCAGTACTTCTCCAGGCTCCTTGAGGAAGGCGACGAAACCCTGGAGGATCTTCGGGCATGGCGCCCGGAGCCACCTCGTCGAGGAAGACCCCGGAAGATCCGAACTTGATCACGAGACCAGCCAAGGGCGGACGCAGGCTTCGTGACGACCCGCCAAAGCCCCCGGCCATCGGGCCACGGCGATCAGATCGCCGTGTAGTCGGTGTAGTCCCGGCAGGTCGCGTAATCGTCGGTGTCCAGGTAGTGGCACCACGGAAGCTGCGAGTCGGGAAAGCGGAGTCGGCTCGTGCCCTTCCAACTCGCGACCTCCACATGGACACCAAGATCGCGGACGGCCTCCAGCGCCGGCACGAGGTCCGTGTCGCGGCTGAACAGGACGCCGATGTCGTAGGCATCCTCGCAGGCGAGACGCACGAAGTCCACGGCGAGGGCGACGTCGATGCCCTTCTCCTGCGCGGGCTCGGCCGGCCACGCCTTCGGGTAGCGGAGCTGCCGACGGACAACGACCACCCGCGGATCACGAGCCCAGCGGTCGGCCTGCCGGTCGCTGGCCCTCGCGGCCTCCGGCTGGTGATCGGGGCTGGGACGGCCACGGTAGACACGGACAGCCGCCAGCTCACCGCCGAGTCGTCGCCCATCGACGATCCGCCGCGCCACGCGCACGGGATCCACATGTCCACGCTGGCCAGGCGTGCCGGAGGGCAGGAACCTGCTGCGCGCCGAGAGGTGGACGTTCTGGTAGTCGATGAAGACAGCGACTCGCGGGGGCATGACGTAGCCGATCTAGAAAAAAGCCCCGCCAGTCCCGGAGGACGGCGGGGAGAAACTGAGTGCCACGCTACTGGCTCAGGCTCCGGCCCGTCAAACGCACGCACGGTCGCTCACTGTGGTCCTTCACTCCGGCAGCCCCGAGCCGGAGTGACACTACACGGGTCAGACATGCGCGGAATGTCGCATCCCGCTCCATCCTTCCGAAACTTGCTGGTCCAGCACCATCCCGATCAACAACGCCAACGGATCGTTCGTCAGCAGCTCGTCGGCCTAGCCTCCTACCAGACACCTGACCAGCGAGCTGCGCGGCGTCGCCCAGTTGTCACGGCTCGACGGTGGTCTGGCCTTCGTCGTCGGTCAGGACGCGCAGGTCGCGTCGCATGTGCCCCGCGTCATTGTCGGCATCCGCGAGGTATTGGCAGCGATAGCCGGTGTCCGCCTTCTGACCCGTCGCTCCTATCTTGACCAGGACGGCCGCTGGGATAACGTCGCAACGCGGGTCTTTCAGGGGAAAACCCGGCACCGCGGTCGCCAGCTTCCAGACCTGCTCGTAGACGTTCGTGGCCGTCAGGAGCGCGACGGAGGGCGGGGAGAAGCCGTAGGTGAGCCAGTCCGACCCGGGCGGGTCGTAGCCCCCCATGCCGACCGTCCAGTCGATCCGCAGGCCGTTGTACACGGTCGAGCAGTGGTTGGCCGCCTGGGGAACGGCGACGATCCGGTCGTTGTCGCAGCTGGCCTCGAGAGTGCCTCCCTCGGCGGCCATGGTGAGCGTCTTCCGGCGCAGTTCCGCGAGGATGGTTTGAAGAGTCGCGTCGCCGCCCCTGGACGGTTCCACCTCGGGTCGGCCATACCAGGCGGCGACGTAGCCGGGTTGTGGCCGGTTATCCGCACCGGGCGCGGTGGCCCACCCGGGATGGCCGGGGACGGACGCGAGCTCAGGCTGGCCGTCACCGCCCCGACGGGAGCCGTGGACGCCGAGCCGCCGCAGGCCCCGGCAAGGAACGCGATGCAAAGCAGCCCGGCGATGATTCCCGCGCGGCGGCCAGGCCACAGACGTCCATTCGTCACAGAACGGCACACCTGCCTAGTCTCCCACGCTTTGTCCGAGGCTCGAAGCCCTGCGTCACCGCATCAGCGCTGACGGCCCCTTCCAGCCCCGGCTGGGAGCCAAGACGACGCCAGCAGGAACGAGGTGCGGTTGGTACGCCGAGCCGTGACGTTCAGCGACACAATCACGGTGCGCACCTCAGCCTTATTGCGAAGCTGCTTGCGGTGCGAGCCTCGAGTGCCACCTCGCCAAAGCCTGCGCGACGCAATGCTCAGCGAACCTCCCGCAGAGCATCGGCCACGGCTGGCTCCAGGCGAGGAAGTTCTGAACGCACTATGACGGCTCTTCGCGCTTGCCCGGAGGTCGTGTTTGCTAGCTGACCGTCCGTGACCTGTCGTTGTGGCGGAGCGTGACGTGTCTGGGGCGGCAGGAGGGACGCACCCGCCCATCCGGAAAGATCGCGACTTGTCTAAGGTCCGTGATCGCCGGAAGAACGGGTGCGTCGTTGTTCGAGGATACGGCTGGTCGTGCGGTGGCGGCGGTGCTGGGGTTGCCGGGGTTCGTGGCCGAGGTGTTGGAGTTCGAGGCGGATGGTTCGGCGACGCTGCATGTGGCCATCGGCAGCGTCGTGGGTCTGGCTGCGGGCGCCGCGGCGGCCCTGCGGGGACTGCGCCGGGCACAGCAGGCAGGGACGCACAGGGCCGACTCCCCCGTCGAGGACTGATCGTCCGGCACCCGCGGAATCCGCAGATCCAGATTTTTACGTTACAAGGTCAGACGAGTGTTACTTGACCCGTCTCGCTCCATCTTTCCGATACTGGCTGGACCGTTGAGCATCGGCCTGGTCCTCACGGGCTTTGACCCGCAGCCGTGTTTCATGCGTGTTTCGTGCGAGGGCCGAGCGGTGCACCACGGCAGGCAGCACCGCACTCAGTGCCGCGTCCTCAACTGCCCATTCAGACCCGGATCGGACGCGCCACATCCACCCACTGCGCCAGGAGATCAAGCACGCACGGAACGTGCTATCCCACTCCGTCCTTCCGGAGTCTGCTGGTCGAGCACCATCCCGATCAGCAGCGCCAGCGGATCGTTGGTCAGCAGCATGTCCGCCTCGGCGATCTGGCTCAGATGCAGTCCCACGCGACCACCGTAGCCGACCGCTCAGTAGCGGCCGTCGCGCTGCCGGGCGGATCTCCGTGCAGTCGGCGTCGTCCCGGAACACCTCGTAGACGCCCACCTCCGACCAATGATCAATAGCTGGGTGGGCGAGGGAGACGCGGACGGTCCGCTGGCGCATCGGCTAGCCGCCGTGGTGCGATGGATCAGCCAGTCGCCACAGCGCGTTCCGGGATCGGGGCGCCCCTACCAACTCGGCCTGCCCGATCCGACGCAACCGCGCGAGCGTCTGGCGAGCTTGCTCGTCGGTAAGACCGGCCTGGCGAGCGATCTCGGCGCGGCTGACCGGTGTCCTGGTCAACACGGCCAGCACAAGGTCATTCTGTGTCCGGCCGCGGTCGAGCTGCTTCGTTGCCCGGCCGGCGTGGGGACTCAGCCGGTAGGTGGCGCCTCCCCGGTCTCCTTCCTGCACCAGCAAGCCGCGTGCGCGCAGTTCTTTGAGCTGCGTGGTCGCGGTTCGACTGTCCGCGACGCCGGTCGCACCCCGGTAGCTGACGTTGGTCAAGGTCTCCCCGCGTCGAGTGAGCGCCAGCGCGGTGAGCTGCGCACCCGTGAGTCCGGCGACGTTCAGCGTGGACAACCAGTCCCTGGTGTCCTCGTCGAGCAGCGCGTGATTGGGGATTGTGACGGTGAAGGTCGCGATGTCGTCCTCGAAGACCGGTGGCTCCATGCCCGCCTCAGCGAGCGCCGCCCGGACACGCGCGATACCGGTGCCTCGGTTCTCGCACACTGTCCGGCCCGGATCAAGCGGGGTATCCTCCAGGATCTTGAGCAGGACAGAATTGCGCGATGACGGTGGCACTGTGCCGAGTCCAAGCTCTCGTAGACCCACTGGCCCGAAGAGTCCGCCCGGGTTCCGGATCTGCAATCGGTCAGGGTAGAGCTCTACCTGAATCTGGGCACCCTGGGCCGACGGTGAGTAGTCGCGGTGTACCAGACTGTTCACCAGAGTCTCCCGGAGCACCTCCTCGGGATACTCCCATTCATCAACGCGGAACAGTCCGGTGATAATGCCGCGCCGTTTCATGTGTCGTTTCAGGATTCCTATAACATCGCGGACGATCACAGGTATCGGACCGTCTACGGAACGGTTATCCAGAAACCGCTCCCCGCGCGGCCCTGGCCGGGCCGGATCGGGCGTCGGGAAGACGACCACCGTGGCGTTCAGTTGCGGAAAGTACTGCTGCGGATAAATTCCGAATGCTACGACTGGGGCATGCCGCCCCTGGCCTTCTTGATCTCAAACTGATAGTTGTCGTTGCCGAGCCGAGCCAGGTCGCCGATCGTACGGGCCACTGTCTCGCGGTCCATGACTCCCCATCAGGATGCCTTCAACGCATCAGGATGCAATCTTGGTACCACTCGGGCCGACTACCATGACCGACTACCATGAGCCCGATCCCGGCCCAGAGCGGGCATCCGCATGTTGGTGGGGACAACGGAGTCCGGTGACCGCCAGCCCGGCCAGACATCACGGCTCGGAGCCTGGGCCTACGACACCATTTCGCTCGTTCTTTCCGATATCCGCTGGTCCAGGACCATGCCAACGAGGAGGGCAAGCGGGTCGTTGGTCAGCGGTTCGTCGGCCTCGTCGATCTGGCGCAGGTGCAGTCCCACGGTCGATTTCCCTTCGGTAGCAAGCCAGACTCCCCGATCGTGCCCTGACGGGCGACAGTCGCCGGCTCGCCTACCCGCCCAAGGCCAATCACGGGCGGACGCACCCGGCTCCGCGTCAGCACCCGAGCACTGACACGTGGCGCGCCTAACGGAGCCTAGCAAGATCCCGAGAGCATTACAACATCGTGTTAGGCTTGCGTCAGGCTCTCTGGGAGGCTTCGGCATGGACGCGGACGGGCTGGCCGAGATCGTTGTCTCGCTTCGCCGGATCGGTCGGGACGACGCAGGTCTCGAGGTCAAGCTGGCGTCGACCGACAAGTTGCCCAGTGAGACCATGCAGACACTATGCGCATTTGCGAACACTCCGGGCGGCGGCATCCTGATCTTGGGCCTCGACGAGGCGCGCGGGTTCGCGGCGACTGGCTGCGAGCATGCCGCGAAGCTCGCCGCCGACCTCGCGGGGCTGTGTCGGGACGGCCTCGTTCCGCCGCTCATGCCTCTGATCAGCCTTCCGGAGTTCGAGGACCGGACCCTTGTCGTCGCCGAGGTACCGGAGCTCGACCCGGCAGACAAGCCCTGTTATCTCCGGGGCAAAGGGCAGCCAAACGGCTCGTACATCCGCATCTCGGATGGGGATCATCGACTTACGTCGTACGAAGTAAGCCAACTGTTGATCAACCGAGGCCAGCCGAATTTCGACATGGAACCCGTCGAAGAAGCAGGCAGAGTCGATCTGCACGACGAACTCGTCGCGGACTATCTGCGGGACCTTCGCCGGTCCCGACCATCCTTGGCCCGCCGGGACGACGAAGATCTGCTTCGCCGCTGCGGAGTGCTGGTAAAGAGTGCGCTGGATGACCAGAGGCTCGTGCCGTCGCTGGGCGGACTGCTCGCACTGGGCCGGGATCCACAGGGTTTCGACTCACTGCGCGGATGCGCGATCGCGGTGACCGCGTACCCTACACCCCGCAAGGGGGAGCCCGGTCCAGACGGCCAGCGATTCCTGGACGACAAGATACTTGAAGGCCCGGCGCCGACTCTTCTCGCAGAGGTCTTTGACGTTCTGTACGCCCGCATGAGCCGACGTGGAATAGTGGCGGGGATCGGCCGGGAAGATCGCTGGGAGTATCCGCTGGAGGCCCTTCGGGAGATTTTGGTAAATGCCGTGGCCCACCGGGACTACAGTCCAATGTCCCGGGGGACGCGCATCCATGTGGAGATGTACCCCGATCGCCTTGAGGTAATTTCACCGGGCGGGCTCTTCGGGCCCGTCACCATCGACCGGCTAGGAGACGAGAGCATCGCATCCGCTCGTAACCGGGTTCTCGTCGACATCCTCGAGAATGTTCGTTTCCACCGCGATAAAAGGGCCCTGTGCGAGGGGCGGGCGACCGGTATTCCCACGGTTCTAAACAGCCTGCGCCAAGCTGGGCTCGTACCCCCGAGGTTCAAGGACAACATAAGCGACTTCCGAGTTATCATGCCAAACAGGACCTTGCTCGACGAGAGCACCCGGGCCTGGCTACACTCGCTGGGTCAGCCGGGCATCTCTCCGACACAGGAAATGGCCCTTGCGGTGTTTCGGACTGGCCGGGCACTGACGAGCGATGAGTACCGCATCGAACTCGCGGTAGACAGCAAGGTCGCTCGTCGAGAGCTGGGGGATCTTGTCCAACGAGGTCTGGTCAGAATGGTCAATCAGCGCCGATGGGCAAGGTACGTCCTTGATGACACGGCCGAGGATTCACACCCGACTCTTTTCTCTGAGCTCCTTGAGCACGAGCCGCGTCACCAACACGCGAGAGCCGTCCGCAACAAGGAAATTCGTGAATCCGCCACACGGAAACAACGTGTTCTGGAACTCCTGGCCGTCGAGTCACCCCTGACCCGCGCGGAGATCGCCGTCCGCCTTTCCTTGGGCGATCGGCAGGTTAGTTATGAGCTGACCAAGCTGATCGCCGAGGGACTGGTCGCCAGAACAACCGAAGCCTACAGCGACCCGAATGCCGCGTACCGCCTCACGAGCCCGCCGGCATGAGTTCCACACCATTTCTCGGAGCGGGCTGGCCTGATCGAGGAGCCGCGACGACGTGATCGCGATGATGTCGGGCTCGGGCCGTACCGCCGGGGAGGCGGTCCGGCCGCGGTTGCGGACTCGCTGGTGATCGTCGAACGGACCAGCCGCACATCTCTGGCTCGTGGCTATCGACCGGTCACAACCGGGTGCGCTCCGCGGAGCGGGCGTCCTGGACGAGCGTTCCGCTGTGGAGTACGCCCGCCATAGCGCGGTCGCGCCAAACGGCGGTGGAGTCGTAGAGCACGACCTCGGTGTCGACGGTGGAGATCAGAACGCCGCTTCGGCTACGCGGCAGCCGTCCGCTGACGACGCCGTCGGCCCGGACGAAGAAAGACCCCCAGCAACTCTCCCGAGCGGAGGAGTTCGGACAACTGATCCAGACGTGGTTGGCTGCCGCCGCAGCGGTCATCATCGCTGGCATGGTGACGCCGGGATAGGTGGCACCGGGATTAAGTCGTTGTAGATCTTCCCCGACGGCGGAGCGGATGGCCGCCATTCTCGCAGACGTCATATTTGCGGCATGGTAGGAGTGGAAGACGACCTGGACGTCGTGGCGCCGGTACTCGCGATATAACTCCGGGTACCGGTAGTCGTAGCAGATCAGCGCACCGCACCGGACCCGTTAATCGTGAAAATACTCGGGTGGTCACCCGGAGTGTAATGCGCCAGGTCGCCGGTGCGTTCTGCCGGATCGCCGGAGCAGAAGCGTTTATCGTATCGGTCGACGATGCTGCCGGTCGCATCGATGACGTAAAGACTGTTATGCGGTTTGTGATCACCGGTCAGGCGGTGTGTCGAACCGAGCACGACCCACAATCGGAGCTGACCGGCCAGCGCCAGGATCTGCAGGGTGACACGTTCGAGCGACTCCCAGTCGAATCCCTCGTAGCTCGGGAAGTCCGCTCCTGCGTAGCCCGACAGGCATGCCTCCGGAAAGTGCGCGATATCCGCCCCATGCTTCCGGGCGGACCGCATCTGACGCAGAATATATCGGCCGTTGCGCGTGACGTCGGCGTCCACCGGAAACTGACAGGTCGCCACCGTCACTTCAGGCACGGCTTCGTGCCCTTGGCTGAGGATCCGGGTCCAGGTCCTCAGTACGACGTACCGATAGACACTCCCCAGCAGCACCTGGCCGGGCACTCCATCTTTCCGATACCTGCTGGTCCAGAACCATCCCGATCAGCAGCGCCAACGGGTCGTTCGTCAGCAGCTCGTCCGCCTCGGTGACCTGGCTCAGGTGCAGTCCCACGACATCACCGTAGCCGACCGCGCCGCGGCGGCCGACACGTCGCGGTCAGACCCCCGTGTGGTCGGGGTTCAGGTGCTGGTTCCGTTCTCCTGCCGCGGGATGATCCCTTCTAGCGGTCGGCGACAGGTCCACACCGACCACTGACCAGCCGAGCCCGGCGAACGCCGACGGCCTTGCCGCCCCCAACTACTACGCCATACGATGCATCGCATGGCGAGATTCGGACGGGACGATGGCCTGGCCCGCTTCGGCGAGCCGGGAGTACTCGTCCTACTGTCACTGAGCGACGGTGCCAAACACGGCTACGCGATCACCGCTGACGTGTTGGAACAGACCGGGGTCCGACTCGGCCCCGGCACCCTGTACGGCTCGCTGACCAAACTGGTGGAACGCGGCCTGATCGCCGCACTGCCCAGGGATGATCGCCGCCGGCCCTATGAGATCACGGCGGCGGGAAGAGCGGCGTTGGCCACGCAGTTGGCGACCTGGTCCCGGGTCGTCCAGACCGGGCAGTCACGGCTGACCCAGGCATGAGGCGTCTCCTTCTCGTCCTGTGCCCCAGGCAGTGGCGGGCACGCTACGGCGACGAGTTCGCCTCGCTCCTCCAGGACACCCCACTGACCCTGGCCGCCGTCATCGACGTCCTGCGCCTCGTCCTGGGGCTCCATCACCAGGCCAGGCCGTGGCTCGCCCAGATCGCCGGAGCGGTACTCACCACCGCCGCCATGGAAGCCGCTGCCGTACGGGCGGAACTGACCGACAACATCCTGTGGGCTCCGACCACCCCGTTGCGGGCGCTGGGCCTGGTCGCAGTCCTGATGCCGACCGCGTTGGTGGTCGGCTCCGCGATCATGCGCCGTGCCCGGCTCCGCGGAGACGAACCGGTGTGACGGGACTGGCCGTAGCCGCTGTGGTCGCCGCGGTCCTGATCACGGTGGGCCTGATCACGGCACGGCGACCCGCGCCACCGCCAGCCGCTGGCTGGGCCGCACGACTACGGCGCTCGGCGATCTACCTTCTCCTTCTGGCGGCCGGCGCCGTTCTTGTCGCACGGGCCGGATACATCCTCGCCACCGAGCATCCCGGCGATCCGGAGACCTATCAACACGCCTGGGGCGGCCCGCACTACATCGGTTTCGTCATCGTGCACGTCGGCCCCGCCGTCCTCGTCCTGTTCCTGACCGGCCTGGCGCTGCGCCGCAGGCTGAGGGGACGTCGGCGAGCGGTCAGCCAGCAGCACGGGTGACAGGAAGCCCGGGTGGACGACCTCGGAGCGGCGCTGATCCGCTTCCCGCAACGACTAATCGGCGCCCCTCCCCCCGCTCCGCATCTCGCCAGCGAGTCGGAGACTGCCGGCCCGTCAGACCGGCTTCGCCGCGACGAGGATCTGACTGGCCAGGAGGCCGGGCCTGGCTGCCATTCGCTCGTGCCGATCGGGTTCGTGTCCGTCAGCTCGGCCTGCCTGGCGGGCGACCGACCGTGAGCCGCAGCACCCGGACGGACCTCCAGAACACGACGTCGGATTTCCGCCAGCATTCGCCGGAGCAGCTGCTTTATGTTCGACAAAGAACACCGTCCCAAGACTTGGAGACAATGATGTCGAGCATAGCCCTCATCACCGGAGGAAACCGTGGCCTGGGTTTTGCGGCGGCCAGGTCCCTGGCCCGGAAAGGTGTCACAGTCATCGTCGGCGCGCGCCGCGAGTCGGCCGCCCGCGAGGCCGTCTGCGCGCTGCGCGACGAGGGTTTTTCAGCCGACTGGGTAAAACTTGAGGTCGCCGATGCGGCCACCGCGAAAACCGCCGCCGCCGTGGTCCGGGAGCGGTACGGCCGACTCGACGTACTGGTGAACAACGCGGGTATCTCACCCGAGGTCGTGACCGTCGGGATACACGAGTTCGGCGGTCCAGACATCTTCCGGCGTACATACGAGACAAATGTTTTCGGCCCGGTAACTGTAATCGAGGCTTTTCTTCCGCTACTACTCAGGAGCGATGCCGGCCGGATCGTCAATGTGTCCTCGACGATGGGCTCGCTCACGGATCAAAACAATCCTATTTCCCCGTACCGCTCCTCGCTCCTGCCGGCCTACCGAAGCTCGAAGGCGGCATTGAACAGCATCACCGTTGAATTGGCGAAGAGCTTGAAGAATACTCCGATCAAGGTTACAACGGTATGCCCGGGATTCGCCCAGACAGATCTGACTCCAATAAACAGGCAGGCACCGCTGACTGCCGACCAGGGCGCGCAGGTCGTGGTCACTGCGGCGATGCTGCCCGCGGACGCCGAATCGGGAATGTTCATCGACGCCAACGGCCCGGTCGCGTGGTAGGTCACCAAAGCGCGTCGGGCGCTGACCGCCTGCCAGGGATCGGCTGTTCGGGCCCGCTTGGACGACGAGACGACGCCGCGCCGGCCCTGCTCGTGTCATGAGCCCCGCGAGTTGGTGCGGGCGCCTCACAGCTCCGCGATCTGCCCGTCAGCGACCCGGATGATTTCGATGAGTTCCGCGCGTAGGTCTGGCGCGGCCGCGCGCATGGCGAGCCATCGCTGTCGGATGCGCGCCCGCTTTCCTCTGCGAGCACACGCCAGGATCAGGGGCATCACAATGTCCGGGCAGACGCGACCGCCGCTAGGAAGTTTCGGCAGACCCGTTCCGGCATGTGGCTGCCTACGGTGGAATCATGCGCATCGACGAGCGTCGCATTCCGCTATCGGATGCCCTGCGACCGTGGATCTCCAAGATCAGCGTCACGACGATTGCCGTGCACGCCGGAGCGCGGACGATCGCCGAGCCGCCGGATCACTCCGCCGCCCTGGCCCTACACGTGTCTTCCCGGGAGAGCACACCGACCTGGTCGTCATGGGACCGCGTACCCGGGCGCTCTACCATCTCGGTGAGCCGGGACCGTTCTGCGTCTCGACCCGGTCACGCCGCCTCGTTGCTGGGCCGGTCCGTGGCGGGCCTGCGCGATCGCGCCGTGCTGCTGAGCGAGCTGTGGGGCACGCCGGGCGCCCAGCTCGAGAGGGAACTCACCGGCGTCGGTTCCGATCCTGACGGAATCGACGAACGGTGAAGGCCGAGGCATCCTCCGGGGACTTCGGTGACTGAGAACCGCAGCGATCCAGCGTCAGCGCCCTTCGAGGACGGCACTTAGCCCTCTGGCGAACTGCGCGGGGCGTTCAATGGGCCCAAGATGACCGCCGGGAAACTCGTTCAGCGGAAGTTTGAGCCCGGTGGCAAGGGCCGCCGCGGCCCGGTAGGGAAGGTATCCACGGGAGCCGATGCCGGCGGCGGGGGCCAGTCGCCCGCCCGCCGCGCCGATCGCGGCCAGGTCGATCTCATGGGTGGCGAACGGGATCAGGATGTGCTCCAGGAAAAGCGGTTGGAGCTCGCCGAGCAGAGAGAGCAGCTCCAGTAGTTCCGGGGTGGGCGGCTCGGGGACGGTCTCGGCGTAGCCGCCAAGCCAGTCACCTGGATGACGCAGGTCCGGGAAGTGGCTGGCAGGCTCCAGGGCCGTCATGGCCTCGGTCATGAGCCGAGCCGCCTCAGCCATCCCTTGGGTGCGTGCGGCCGTCCGGACCGCTTCGAGCGCGTCGCGGTGGCGTCCGGCGTCCGGCAGCAGGCCGAGCGCCGGGGGCTCGTGGACGACTGCGCGACGGAGGTGCTCGGGATGGCGGGCCAGCAGTTCGAGGGTGGTGATGGCACCGGCGCTGAAGCCGAACACGGTCGGCGGCTCGTCGAAGAGCGCCTCGATGAGGGTGAGGGTGTCCTCGGCGTAGACCTTCGGGTTCAGATCGCCGCGCTCGGTTCCCGGTGGCGCCGACACCAGGCGGCTGGACATGGCGACGACACGGTAGTGGTCGGCCAGATGCGCGGCGAGCCCGTCGAGAACTCCGGCATGGCCGGCGCCGCCGGGCAGGAGCAGCAGCGGGGGGCCGTCGCCGCGGTCACGGTAGTCGATGGGAGTGCCGTCCAGGGTCAGCGTTTGGGCGAGGATTGGTCTCTCCTGACAGGTTCTAGATCTTCGACCAGTTGGCCAGGGTGTGGTGGAGCAGGTCGACCGCCCGCCGCCACGAGGCGTCGACGCTGTGGTCAGCGGTGAAGCCACCGGTGGCCTCCAGGTCGCTGAAGCCGTGCAGGGTGCTGCGCAGCAGCCGGACCGCGTCGGTGGCCTCGGGTTCACGGAGGTCGTAGCCACGCAGCAGCGCGTAGCAGACCTCGACGATGCGTGCCACGCCTGCCGATGCGGCGAGCCCCATGGAGGACACGGGGTACCGGGTGGCCGCGTAGCGGCCGGGATGCCCGGTCGCCATTGCCCGGTAGGTATCAGCGAAGGCGACCAGGGCGTCGTAACGGGAGCGCCCCGCCACGGCCGCGCCCAGCGCGTCGGCCCATTCGGTGAGCGCGAGCAGCGCCACGCGCTCCTGCAGGTCGGCGAGGCTCCGAATGTGGGTGTAAAGGCTGGCATCGCGGACACCGAAGCGCCTCGCGAGCGCCGCCAGCGTCAGATTTTCGAAGCCGATCTCGTCGGCGAGGTCGGCGGCGGCGGACACCAGGGCGCCCGGAGTGATCCTCTCGCGGGACATACGGCTCCCTAACTTCCTTAGGTTCGACCCTAATATACATAGGACGACGGGTCCGACGGAAGCCGCCGCTACCGGATGGATCACGGCCGCGGATGTGACTGTCAGAGGCGTTCGATCAGCCGGTCGGGCCTGGTCAGTGGCGGCCACGCACCGGCCTGGGCCAGCGGGTCGGAAAACTGCCGGTCCAGCACCACCCCGATCAGCAGCGCCAACGGGTCGTTCGTCAGCAGCTCGTCCGCCTCGGGGATCTGGCTCGGATGCAGTCCCATCCCACGGCACAACCGTCGCCGACCTCGTCTCGGCGACCGTCGCGCCGCTGGCCGGACCGCCCTTTCATCGCAGGTGTCCGTCCGCTCGGAAGCCCTCCCCCTTCCCGATCATCCACCCCTGGGACGAGGACTGGTCGCCACGGTCTGCGCCCACGGTCGAGCCAGGAAGTCCGTCCAGGTGGGGATGACCGCGAGGTCAACGGACTGGATTCTTTTGCCATGGGAATCTCACGAACGGCGGACGCGGTCGCGGCCGGCCAGGCCGGTGCGGCTATCACCGTCGAAGGGTTGGCAAAGCACTACGGCAGGTTCGCCGCCGTCGAGGACGTGTCGTTCAGCATTCGAAGCGGAGCCATCACCGGATTCTTCGGGCCCAATGGAGCCGGCAAGACCACGGTACTCAAGGTGATCAGCGGGCTTGCCCGGGGAAGTGCCGGGCGGGTTCTGGTGAACGGTCGTGAGGCACACGCGCGGGACGCGGGCGCCCTGGGCGCCTTCATCGAGCCCTGCGGCGCTCACCCAGGCCGCTCGGCACGCGCGCACCTTCGTTCGTTGGCGACCATGGCCGGGCTGCCGGGATCGCGGGTATCCGAGGTGCTGGCGCTGGTGGGCCTTGAGCAGGACGCGCGTCGCAGAGTCGGGAAGTACTCGCTCGGCATGCGCCAGCGGCTTGGTCTCGCGGCGGCGCTGCTCGCCGATCCGGACATCCTGGTGCTGGACGAGCCGACCAACGGGTTGGACCCGCAGGGGATCCGATGGCTGCGGACCCTGTTGCGGGAACGGGCCGACTCGGGCCGCACCGTCGTGCTGTCCAGCCACTCGCTGACCGAGGCCGAGCGGCTGGTCGACGATGTCGTCGTCATCCACCGGGGGCGCATCGCGCACCAGGCTCCGATGGGTGTGATCACCCATCGCGGATCAACGCTCGAGGACATCTTCCTTAGCCTGACCGGAGCGGAGGACGCGTGAGCCGGCTGGTCAGGGGTGAGCTGATCAAAATCGTGAGCACGCGCACGGCGCTGGCGTTCGCGGTGACCTCGGTCGCCCTCACGGCCACCAATGCGATGATCGTCGCGCTCGCGTCGGGGACGCTCGACGAGGTGGGAGAGAAGCAGGAGGCCCTGTCCGGTATGCCGATCCTGTTGCTGCTGCTCGGGGCGGTCGGTGCCGCCGGTGAGTTCCGGCACCGCACCGCCGCGCCCGCGGCGCTCGCCTCGGGTGCCCCCCGGGAACGCCTGCTGCTCGCGCGGGCCACGGCGTACGCGATCACGGGCCTGGTCGTCGGCACGCTCATGGTCGCGGTCTCGCTGGGGGCGGGGCTGCCGCTTCTGGGCCGACAGTCCGGGCCCGACCTGAGCGTCGGCGCGGTGACCGCAGTGGCGGTGGGTCTGCTGGGGTCGTCGGTGCTCGCGACGATGATCGGAGTCGCCGTCGGCGCGCTGCTTCGCAACCAGATCCTCGCGGCGGTCGGCGCGTTGATCCTGACCTTCGTCATGAACCCGCTGCTCGACCGTGCGTGGGAGGGCTCGTCGGACTACACGCCGCTCGGCGCGGTGGCGGTGCTGACCCGCATGGTCCACGGGCCGGCCCGCATCTCCCTGGCCGCGGCGGCGATCGTCCTGGGCGCCTGGACGGTGGGGCTCATGGCCGCGGCGCTGGCCGGCGAACGTCGACGCGACCTGGCATGACCATCGAGGTGGCGGGCCTGCGGCGACTGCGGGCGCGCGCGGTGGCGGCCGCCCGCGTTCGTCGCACCGGGCGGGGCGACCGGTGGGACCGGCGCGCGCTCGGATTCGATCTCCTCGTCGCGGTGGCCGCCACGATCGCCGAGCTGAGCCTTCTCCTCAACGACGACCACACCACGCGGGTGTCGACCGTGCTGCTGGCGGTTTCGTCCGGCGGCGCGCTCATCGCGCGCCGCCGGGCCCCGTGGATGGTGCTCCTCGCGACGCTCGCGGCCGCCGGGGCTCTGGTGGCCACCGGCGACGCACCGGGCGGTGTGCCTGTCCTGGCGGCGCTGTTCACGATCGCTGAACGTGGCGACTGGCGCCGCGCGCTCGCCGCGCTCGCGCCCACCGCCGTGCTCCTGGCCCTGCTGTCGATCGTGTCCGTCCCGGTGACGGCGGGAGTGTGGGCGCTGGGCATGTATGCGCAGACCCGCCGCCGGTATGTCCGCGTCCTCGAGGAACGCGCCGATCGCCTCCGGCGTGAACAGGAGCAACTGGCCCGGATCGCGGTGCACGAGGAACGCGCGGCGATCGCCCGTGAGCTCCACGACATCGTCGCTCATTCGGTGACCGTGATGCTGCTCGGCGTGCGCGGCGCCCGCGACGTGCTGCGCACGTCGCCGGACCGGGCCGACGACACGTTGGCCCGGGTGGAGAAGAGCGGGGAGCAGAGCCTCGCGGAACTCCGCCGGATGCTGTCCGTGCTGCGCGCCCCGGGCACCCCCGCCGACTCCCGCCCCGCGCCCTCGCTGCGGGATCTGGAGGGGCTCGTTGCCGAGTACCGCGCCGCCGGGTTGCCCGTCGAGCTACGGGTGACGGGGGAACCGATCTCGCTGCCCGACGGTGTGGAGTTGTCCGCCTACCGCATCCTCGAGGAGGCTCTGACCAATGCGGTGAAGCATGCGCGTCCCAGCCAGGTCCTGGTCGCCCTCTCCTATAGTGACCGAAGCCTTGACATGGAAGTGACCAACGACGGGACAGCCGCCGAGTCGGCGCGGGTTCCGATTCTCGGTGACACCTGGGATGCACCCGTGACCAACGACTCGGCTCGGCACGGCCTCATCGGGATGCGGGAACGGGCCTCGGTGCTTGGTGGCGAGGTGGAGTTCGGTCATCAGCGCGACGGCTGGTTCCGAGTCGCCGCCCGTCTCCCAGCGGGCGAGGGAACATGAGCCTGGGCCACGCCGTCACGGCGACGCTCACGAGAGCGAGAATCGGTTGAGTATCCGCCTGCTGATCGTGGACGACCAGGAACTGATCCGGACCGGCCTGCGGCTGATGCTCGAGGCGCTGGACGACTTCGAGGTGGTCGGCGAGGCGGCGGACGGCCGGGAAGCACTCGCGCGCGCCGAGGAGCTGCGACCAGATGTCGTCCTGCTCGACATTCGCATGCCGCACATGGACGGTGTGGAGACCACCGCCCGCCTGACCGGCGGCGGGCTCACCCCACCCCCGCGCGTGCTCATCCTCACCACCTTCGACCTGGACGAGTACGTGTTCGGCGCGTTGCGCGCCGGAGCGGCCGGATTCCTGCTCAAGGACGCCTCCCGCGAGCGCCTGATCGAAGCGATCCGCGTCCTGCACGCCGGCGACGCGCTGCTTTCGCCCGCCATCACCAGGCGCCTGGTCGAGACCTTCGCGGCCTATACCCGCCCGCCGACGCCGCCCGGCCTGCTCGACGAACTGACGCCCCGCGAGCGCGAGGTGCTGGTACTGGTCGCCCGCGGTCTGTCGAACACCGAGATAGCCCGGCGTCTCGTCGTGACTGAGGCCACGGTGAAGAGCCACGTGGGTGCCGTCCTCACCAAGCTGAGGCTGCGAGACCGGGTCCAGGCCGTGGTGCTCGCGTACGAGAACGGCGTCGTCGTCGCCGGCGAGCCCGCCTGACCGTAGCCGGCCACCGGAGATCAGCCGGCGCATGCCGGTCGGAGTCCACGGGCTGGCCGTCTGAAGGCCTGGTCCACGCTGACCAGGAGGCGAGTCCACGGGCCCGCCGGACGCCGCGCTCACCCTCACCTCGCCAGCCGTACCGCGATCTCGGCTCCCTGGGCGGCGGTCCTGGTGGCGGGAAGGGACAGACGTCTGGTGAAGTCGGTCGCGCAGGCACCTGGCGCCACCGCGTTGACCAGGATGCCGTCGGCGGCGAGGGCCTTGGCGTACTGAACGGTGAGGGAGTTCAGCGCTGTCTTGGTTGTCGGGTAGGCCGCCGCGGCGGGCAGCTTGGACATGTAGTGGCCGGGATCTGTCATGTTGCCCAGCGACCCGACGCCGCTGGACACGTTGACAATGCGCCCAGCGGCGGATCGACGCAGCAGCGGCAGCAGCGCCTCGGTCACCATGACGACACCGAAAACGTTCGTCTCGAACACCGACCTGATCACGGCAAGATCGACGGCACCCGGCGCCTGCGCCGCGAGGTCTCCGGAGATTCCGGCATTGTTGACGAGTACGTCCAGCCGTCCGAACTGTTGGGTGACCTGGCCGGCTACCCGATACCGGCTGGTCGAGAACCATCCCGATCAGCAACGCCAACGGGTCGTTCGTCAGCAGCTCATCCGCTTCGTCGATCTGGCTCAGATGCAGACCCACGACCTCACCGTAGCCGACCGCCCAACCCGGACCGTTACGGCGCTCGCCACCTGGAAGGGACCGGGACGGACAAATACGGACTGAGGCGCTCCCGCCTGCTGGGCGTGGCAGAGCAGCTCGTGGAGGAGAGCCTGCGGATGGAACCGTCGTGACGTTCCAGCCGACGGTCACGGACCGAACAGCGCCAGCGGGACTACGACGACATCATCACGTCGACGGTAGGCGTGCTCCCCCGCGTAGATGACGAGGGCATCGATCAGATCTGTCCCGATTCGGTCGCGTAACCAGGTCAGGTGCCTGACGTCGGAATCCTCAACCCGGTCGGCCAACTTCACCTCGACCGCCAGCACGCGGCCGTCCGAGCGCTCGATTATCAGATCGACCTCATGGTCGTTGTTCTGGGTACGCAGGTGACCTACCCGGGCCTCGGCGGCCTCGGCGTAGGTATGGATGCTGAGCGCGGCGAGATGCTCGAACAGGGCCCCGAGTATCGTCCCCGCCGACAGGACGGTATTGCCCTGCTCGGCCCGCAGCAACGCGGAGCCGTCGAGTCCGAGCAGCCGCGCGGCCAGCGCGGGGTCCGCCAGGTGGTGCTTGGCGGAGCGGCCGAGCCGGTCGAGATGGTTCCGGCTGGGAATCCACGGCGGGACCGCGTCGAGCAACCACAGTGACGACAGAGCGTCACGATAGGCAAGAGTGGTCTCCTTGGCTGGCTTGTTACCCAGGCCGGGAGTCGCCGCATCCAGAATTTTCGAGTAGGCCGTCGTCGTCGACGTGGCGGCAGCGTAGGCCGCGAGCCAGGCGCGCAGCACCGTCGGGCGCCGGATCGGGTAACCCTGCTCAGGAAACTCACGTTGAACGACATTGTCCAGATACGCATCGAGTTCGGCTCGACGCACCCGCGGCGGCAGGCTGCGGATAGCGGGAAAGCCCGATGCCGTGATCTCCTCGACGTAGTCCGTCAACCGCACGGCGGTCGCACCCCCGACGTCGCCGTTTCCTTTGAGGAGCGCGGCGAGGCTCACAGTCGGCTCGTCGACGTCCCGCTCGGCCATGCTCAGCGGGCGCATCCGCAACGGCACGATACGCCCTGCGCCCGAGTGGACCACTGCCCCTCGGGGTGCGGAGCTGCCCGCGATGATGAAGTGACCGGCCGGCGAGCCCGCGTCGACCGCACGCCGCACGTGGTCCCACACCTCGGGAAGGCGCTGCCACTCGTCGACCAGGACCGGCCCCGACAGCCGGGTCAGGACGGTCGGATCGGCGGCCACGATCTCACGCTGGCCGGGAAGACTGAGATCGATGATCGACTCTGCGCGCCGCATCGCGGTCGCGGTCTTGCCCACCGCCTTCGGCCCGTGGATCGACAGAGCGCGAAGGTGTGGCTGAAGTGTGTCCAGTGTGTCGTCGAGGACACGACGCCGATAGTCGACCACATCTCTACTCTACCAACGGCAGATGCTCTAGTCTTCCGATAGCAGGCTCACAGGTCTGCCGATCCGACCCCGCAGCCAGCCCCGCGGCGGAGGGCAGCGGGGGTACAAACGCGGTGCCGCAGACCAAAACCTGGCGCCACTTGTCAGATGGGTGCGGACCGTCCCGTCCCACTCCATCTTTCCGAGACTGGCTGGTCCAGCACCATGCCGATCAGCAGCTCGTCCGCCTCGTCGATCTGGCTCAGGTGCAGTCCCACGTCACCAAGGTAGCGGTGCTTGGTGACGTGGGGCTGGACAGCACCGCCGGCGGGGGCCGGCGAGTGTCTCGACCGCCACACCTCCGAGCGCGGGGCAGCCTCGAACGGCGCTTCTTGATCACACTGGCGCGGGCGATCGGTAACCCCAGAGCCTCGACGACCAGGTAAGCCGCGAACGTGGCGTCGGAATCTCGCCAGACTTCCACTGTCGCAGCGGCCATACTTCAGGGAGACCATATAGACAGGAGTTTGCAGAACAATGTCGAAAATTGTTCTCGTCACCGGCGGAAACCGCGGCCTGGGATTTTCGGCGGCCAAGGCCCTGGCCCGGTCCGGTGCCGTCGTCATTATCGGCGCACGCGGCGAAATCGCCGCACGTAAAGCCGTTGATGTACTGGATGAGGAGGGGCTCACCGCGGACTGGGTCGAGCTCGATGTCACCAACCCAGCGAGTGTGCGAGCCGCCGCGGAGATCATCTGGAACGTTACTGCCGACTCGATGTGCTGGTAAACAACGCGGGCATCCTGCCCGAGGCGACGGACATCGTGGAGCACGAGTTCGCCGACACGAACATCTTCCGCCAAACGTTCGAGACCAATACGTTTGGGCCGGTTACCGTGACGGAGATTTTTCTGCCACTGCTACGCGAGAGCGCGCCGGTCGGATCGTCAACGTCTCGTCGACCATGGGCTCGCTCACCGACCAGAACAACCCTCTTTCGCCGTACTACTCGATGCTCCTGCCGGCGTACCGAAGCTCGAAGGCCGCACTGAACTGAGGTGCCCCGTTTCTTCCGGACAGGGCCCCCTACTAGAATAGGGGCAGACCGGAGGCAGGGCCCCGCGAAGATCGCCTATTGTTCCGATCTGTCACGTTAGGTAGCGAGGTATTTGAGGGCCCGGTGGCGGTCTCGGCCGATCGACTCGACCATCTCTCTGATCTTGGTTACGCCGTGGATGCGGAGCAGGCTGAGCGCGAGATTGCGGAGTGCGGCGAGGTTGCGCGGCCCGTTTCCGGTGTGGGTTTGGCAAGAGTCCTCCTGCCAGGTGGTGTCGCGGATGTAGCGTTCGGCCTCGATCATGGCGCGTCGTACCCGGCCGAAGATGTCCGTCGGGCTCTCGGGGGAGATCTGGTCGTCCGCGGGGATGTTCAGTGCCTTCAGGCTGTCCTCGCTGCGTTGCTTCCGGTCCTCGGCGGCTCTGCCGAGCCGTTCGGCGAGGAGATCGGGGATCGGCTCCCGCTCCTGGAGGGATCGCAGTGCCCGCAGGCCGGCCTCGGCCGCCGCGGCGCGGGCCCGGGCGCGCTCGCGCTGGCTCTCGTGGGCGTCGGGCCGTACTCCCAGCCGTCGCAGCAGTGGCCCGAAGGTCAGGCCCTGCACGACGAGGGTGAGCAGAACAGTGCTGTAGGCGCAGAACAGCAGCAGATCGCGATGTGGGAATCCGACGGCGTCGGTGGTCAGGGGCAGCGCGAACACGGCCGCGAGTGAGATCACGCCGCGCATCCCGGACCAGGACAGCGCCACGAGCTCGCGGCCGGACAGGTGAGGGTGCGGGGACAGGAAGCGCAGTCGCGGCGGGAGCAGGACGGGAACCAGCAGCCACAGCGCTCGGGCCAGGACCACGCCACCGATCGTCACCGCCGCCGCGGCCAGCACCGCACCCGGGGAATACTCCGCGACGGCGGGAACGACAGCGACGAACTGCTGGCCGATGAGCAGGAAGACGAACCCTTCGAGCAGAAGGTCCACCAGGCGCCACACGGCGAGGGCGTGCAGCCGGCCGCGCCGGAGAGCAGCTGCCGGGACTGATGGCCCAGGACGAGTCCCGCGGTGACAACCGCGAGGACGCCGGAGGCATGCAGCGCCTCGGTCGGCAGGTAGGCGGCGAAGGGGGTCGCTAGGGCGACGGCCGTCTCGGCGACCGGCTCCTCGATCCGGCGGCGCAGCTGCCCGATGAGCCAGGCGACGGCGATCCCACCGACGACTCTGCCGAGGGCGGCTACCAGGAACTGTCCGATGACGAACGTGACATCGAACCGCCTGCCGACGACCGCGGCCACAGCCACCGTGTAGAGGGTGAGCGCGGTCGCGTCGTTGAGCAGGCTCTCGCCCTCGATGACGGTTCGCAGCCGATGCGGCAGACCCACGCGCCGCCCGATGGACAGGGCCGATACAGCGTCCGGGGGCGCCAGCGCCGCGCCGAGAGCGCAGGCGGCGGCGAACGGCAGACCCGGCACCACCGCGGCCAGAAGGCCACCGACAACCAGCGCCGTGACGACGACGAGCAGAACGGACAGTGACGCCACAGCTCGCAGATTCGCCCGGATCTCCAGCAGGCTCGAGCTCAGCCCGGCGGAGAACAGCAGCGGCGGGATGATCAGAACCAGAACGATGTCCGGCTCCAGCCTCATGTCCGGACCGGGCAGCAGGGTATAAATGGCGCTCGCGCCGACCAGAAGCACCGGGGCCGGTAGACCGAACCGCCCCGCGACCCTGTGGGGTGCCAGAACTGGGGCACCGGTGGTGACCTGGGGTTTTAGGCGGCTCTCTCGTATTCGCTGATCAGGCCGCCGAGGACAGGTCGGCGTTTGATCCGTTCCTTGGTCAGGTCGGTGACGGGGTGGTCGGGCCGTCGTGGCTGAAGGTCGCGGCCGCGGTGGGGTCGTCGTCCGTTGTAGTGGGCGGCGTATCCGGCCAGGACGGTGCGCAGGTGCCGCTCGCCGAAGATCAGCATCCAGTCGGTGCCTCGGCCCGGACCGTGCGAACGAACCGTTCCGCATAAGCGTTCGCCCGTGGGGTTCGGGGTGGGATCGTGACGGTGGTGATGCCGGCGTCGGCGAGGACCGCGTCGAAGGAGGCGGTGAACTGTCCGGCGCGGTCGCGGACCAGGAACTGGAAGTCGGCCGCCCGGTCACCGAGGTTCAGGAGGAGGTTCCGGGCTTGTTGGGTGGTCTACGGTCCGTCCGGGTGGGCGGTGACTCCGAGGATGTGGACGGTGCGGGTGCCGACTTCCAGGACGAAGAAGCAGTACAGGCGCCGCAGGGTCACGGCGCAGTCCACATGGAAGAAGTCGACGGCCGGCATGGTCGAGGTCTGGGTGCGTAGGAACTGCCGCCAGGCCGTGTCGGTCTGCCGCCTGGGGGTCGCTGGGAGACCCAGGGACTTCAGGACCCGGCGGATCGTGGACGAGCTGACTTGGTGGCCGAGTTTGAGGAGCTCGCCCTGGATCCGCGGGTAGCCCCATGTCGTGTTCCCGTCCGCCTCGGGTAGGTCCACTTCCGTGTGATCAGACGGCGGTGCCACCGCAGGACGGTCCCCGGGGTGACCAGCCGGTGTGCTCGCAGCGTGGTGGGCAGGAGTCAGATGAGTGCGGCGAGGACCCCCCGGTCCGCCCAGTCCCACCGGGGCTTGGGCCGGGTACGACGCAGCACGGCGACCTCATGTCGCAACACCAGCAGCTCGATGTCCCTCGACGCCGACGAACGACCGAGGAGAACCAGCCAGCCGCACACCCGAACGAAGATCAGATAGAGCAGGCGGATGGACATGGCCGACCATCATGCCGACAGCCCCGTACGGCCGCATCGTCCCAGCTCACAGGCCCAGGCCGACTTCTGGCACCCCACACTTGCTGGTCGACGGCGCGCGGCCGTGTCGGCACCATCCTGGGGACAGGTGGTTCGTCGATGAGACCTACGTCAAGGTCGCCGGGCGGTGGACCGTACCTGTACCGTGCGGTTGACCACCATGGCCAGGTCATCGACGTCCTCGCCAGCACCCGCCGCGACCAGGCCGCGGCACGCCGGTTCTTCACCGCGGCGCTGTCCGACGGGCGCCGGGCGGTCGAGGTCACCACCGACAAGGCCCCCGTCTACCCAAGACTCTTCGACGAGCTGCTCCCCGAGGCCTGCCACGTCGACGCCGCGCGGGAGAACAACCGGATCGAAGCCGATCACAGCCGCCTGAAAGCCCGGCTCCGGCCGATGCGCGGCCTGAAACAGCTGGGGTCCGTTCAGACGATCAGCGCAGGTCATACACTCGTTCGGAACATTCGCCGCGGCCACTACGAACTCGCCATCGACACCGACCCGCACCTGCGGCTGGCAGCCGCGGTCACCGAGCTCGCCGCCGCCGTCTGACCGCCGATCATCGAGGCCGCTGGCATGCCCAGCTTCCCCGGAACGCAACAGCGCCCTTGCAGAGGGTCCGCCGGTAGACTCGTGGCTATGACCACCGTCAGCCGCATCACGGCCGACCCGGCCATCATGGCGGGCGCGCCGGCGATTCGCGGTACTCGGATCACCGTGTCCGCGGTGCTGGGCCAGCTCGCGGCTGGCTCGACGGTCGAGGAACTGCTCGCCGATTACCCGTCGCTCACACGCGACGACGTGCTCGCAGCTCTCGCGTTCGCTGCGGAGACAATGCCGCAAGAACGCCCGTTCATCGCCGCATGAAGTTTCTCGTCGACGAGAACCTCTCACCGCGGGTCGCCGAACTGCTGCGTGACAAGGGCATCGACACGACGCACGTCCTCGAGCACAGGCTCGGCGGTTCCCCTGACACCGAGGTCAGCACGTTTGCCGTCACCGAGAGACGTTCGATCATCTCCGCCGATAGCGACTTCACCACTCTGCTCGCGCTCAGCCGCGGCACCGCTCCCTCGCTCGTTCTGCTCCGGTCCGGCGACCGGCTCAAGCCCGACGCGCAAGCCGCCCTGTTGCTGGCGAACCTGCCCGCACTGGAAGTCGATCTCGAACAGGGCGTCGTCGTTTCGCTCAGCACCACCCACGTGCGGGTCCGTCGACTCCCACTCCGCTGAGTACTGCTACCCCGATCTGGCCTGCGGTCTGCGTGCAGGTCCTGCACTAGGCTGCGATTGACTACTTAACGTAGTCGGGGCGCGTCTCTGCCCAGCAAGTTTGGGTATGTCTGTCATCCCGGGGCGTCATCGGCCGCGCCCCAGCGGTGTGTGCGCATTGTGTGCGCGGGTGCTCCGGCACGTCGCGACATCGGCTGGCACGTTCCGGCATTGAAAACGCCCTGACCTCGGGTTTTGCGGCACGACGCAGCACGTTCCGGTGTGTTCAGATACGCGGTGATCCGTCTTGTAATCGAGCGGTTAGGGGTTCGAGTCCCCTCGCCGGCTCCAGAAAAATAGGCTCTGACCTGCGGTTTTGCAGAGTCAAAGATCATCTTTACAAGATCAAAATGGGTTTGTGAGCGCATTGTGAGCGCATTAGGCAGGTTCGCGCTCAGAACGATCATTGGCGGGGCGTCCCCTTTGGACGGCTGAGCCGGGATCCGCGGTCGCGACGCCACCCTTAAAACGGTTACGTTCCGTTACTATCGGCCTTCCCGGGGTGCTGGACTGCGGCAAGAACGGCGCGCGCCGGCTGGCGGTGGCCGGTCCGCCATCCCACCCCCATGTGAGGGAGGTTCCTAGGCCCGATGGCTTACCTGGACCCGAAAGGTGAAGGGGACGTTAGCATGCCATTGAAGCCGCAGCCGTGCTCTGGCGTCGGAGACGGGGTGCGCGCGGGGCCAGTGCGAGTAATCATTCAGTCCACTTGCGGAGAGCGCCGATTTTATGGTGGCGGTCGCGTTCCGTGATGGTTGTGGCCGGGTTGGAGTCGGTGGCGGGGTTGGCGTGATGTTGTCCGGGGTGGCCGGCGTGTCGGTGTGCGGGACCGGGCCGGGTCCGGTCTGATCGGTTCGTGCCCGATCCGGATGGCCCGTCGCACGATGCGCTGGCCGTGCTGGTCTGGCTGCAGGCACGGCGGATCGCCGCGCTGAGAGCACAGAACGCGGGCTTGGCCGCGGTCAACGCGGAGCTGTCCGCCTCCCATAAGGACCTGGCGGCCCGGCCGGCTAGCCAACCCGCTCCGACGCCTCGCGCCGCTCGGCCTTCCGCTTCTCCCTGGCCGCGATCGGGTCCTTCGACGGCGGCACGCAGGAGTTCGTGCTGTCCCGGGACAGCTGCCGGCGCAGGTCGGCGATCTCCAGTTCGAGTTCCGCGACCCGCCGCGCGGCCCGGTCCCGTTCGCGCGTACCGCGCCGAGTTCCGCTTGGTGCCGCGCGGCCGCGTCGTCCACGACTCGGCGCAGCCGCCCGTTGACCGACGCCAGCCGTTCGTTCGCCGCCAGCGACGCGGCCTGCCCGGCGGCGAGTTCCTCGATCCGCGCCTCGGCGGCCGCGAGACGCGACTCCCACGACGACGCTCCAGGGCTAACGCATGTGCTGGTCCAGCACCATCCCGATCAGCAGCGCCAATGGGTCGTTGGTCAGTAGCTCGTCCGCCTCGGCGATCTGACTCAGGTGCAGTCCCACGACATGACCGTAGCCGACCGCGACGCGGTAGCCATCGCTGCACTCAGTCCTGGCCGTAGCCCCACGATCCCGTCAGGTTTCGTCGTCGTCCAGGTCAGGCACCGACCGCGCGACGGTCAACAAAGATCCGGTCCAGATGATGATCAAGGATGGTCAGCGACGCTTCGGGGGTGTACAGGCCGACCAGGAGCGGTCCTACCAGCCCGTGCACAAGCCAGAACAGCGACGCGGCTTCCTGCTCAGGGTCGAGATCCGGGCGCAGGTGCCCGTCACGCTGAGCCGTGCGCAGGTGTTGAGCCGTGACGTCGAGCAGCCCGCGTAGACCCTCGCGCAAGGCGAGCGCGTAGCTGGGATCGGCCGCGGCTCTGGAGTAGAACGCCACTGACACGGCGGCTTCGGCCCGGCTGTCCTCGTCGGTGGGCAGCAGTTCGGTCAGCACCGCACGAGCCAGCTCTCGCGGGGTGGCGTCCGGCTGACCCGCGATCCGCGCCTGAAGACGTCCCGCGACCCGGTCACGCATGTGGTCCAGCGCGAACAGCAGCATCTCGTCCTTGGTACGGAAGTAGTGCTGGACCATCCCCATCGACACCCCGGCCTCGGCCGCGACGTCACGCAGACTGATCGCCTCCACGCCACGGCTCGCCGTGACCCGGAACACAGCCTCCGCGATGCCGCGACGCCGCACGAGCGGGTCCACCCGCTTCGGCACGGACACCCCCTCCGAGATTTCACAATGCATCTGCATTGCCAAGGGCGCCCCGCGCCCATAGCATGTCGGCTGCATTGCCAAGCTAGCCGATGCGGCGGCGTCGACGACGTGCCAGGGATAGCGGAGGAGCCCGTGACCGTGTCATTTGCGCGCAACAGCGACGTCAGGATCGCCTACGAGACGTTCGGCTCGCCCGACGGAGTGCCACTGCTGCTGATCATGGGGTTGACCTTCCAGATGCCCTGGTGGCCGGACGGGTTCTGCCAGCACCTCGCCGACCGAGGATTCGCCGTCGCTCGTTTCGACAACCGCGACGCTGGCCTGTCGACCCACTTCCCCGCCCCGCGGCACGGCACGGTCGGGACGCTGCTGGGACGGCGAGGCCGCCCGGCCTACCGAATGGACGACATGGTCGCCGACGCGGTCGCCGTCCTGGACGCACTCCACTGGGACTCCGCCCATCTTCTGGGGGAGTCCCTGGGTGCCACGCTTGCCCAGCTGGTCACGATCCAGCATCCGGACCGGGTTCGCGGCCTCGTGTCCGCGATGGCCGGTGGTACCGGCGGCGCGGTCAGCAACCTGCGCAACGTGAAGATCGGCACCCTGTTCCGGCTGGCCAGCAAGCGGTACGACGACACACGCGACGGCGGTGTCCAGCGCCTTGTCGACACTTACATGATCATGTGTTCCGCGGCGCACCCCGTCGACAAGGCATGGGTGCGCGCCACCGCCGAGCTGTCGTGGGACCGCGACCACGACCCCGGCGCGACCGGCCGTCAACTCGCCGCGAGCCGCACCGCCGGCGACATCCGCGCCCAGCTACGACAGCTCCGAACACCCACCCTCGTGATCCACGGCGAGGACGATCCCTGGATTCGGCCGCGTGCCGCCCGCGAGCTCGCCGCGGCTATTCCCGACGCCCGCCTCATCACCTACCCCGGCATGGGACACGAGTTCCCCGAGCACCTGTGGTCCACCATCGCCCGCGACGTGTGGGAGACGACCACGCGGGATGCCGCGAGCCATGCCCGCGCGGCACCGCGACCCTGAAGCCGGACCAGTAAGCGATCAAGAAATGGTCGAGCGTCCGACGGCCACCGAAGACCTGACCAGCCTGACGCTGTACCGCAAGTCAGATCAGCGTGTAATCAGTGTCGTCGCGGCATGCCTCGTAGTCGTCGGCCTGTCGCTGGCCCTGGCAGCCGTCGGCTGATGGTCCGGGCTCGGACGGCCACGATAGACACGGACGGACGTCAACTCGCCGCCGAAGCGTCGACCGGCGACGATCCGCTCAGCCACCCGGCCAGGACCAACATGACCGTGGTGACGTGGCGCGTCGGCCGACTGGAACCTGCTTCGCGCCGAAACAGGGCACGCCGAGGACACGATCCTCCTCAGGTGAGACCAGCCGCGCCCGAATGAACACTCTCCGTGGTTTCACCGATCCGACCCCGCACGGTGCCAGCCAGCCGCGTTCCGGCCTGCCGCAGGTTCTGCCAGCAGATCTTGCTAGCATATTATGCATGACCCGGACGATCACGCTTCGGCTTTCGAACGAGGCCTACGAGGCGGTCAAGCGGTACGCCGAGGCCGAGGACACGTCGATGAACGCCTGGGTCGAGGGCGTGCTCGACGCCGAGGACATGCGCCGACGCTGCGCCGCCCACGCCACCTGGGTGCGAGCGAACCCGGCAGTCGCCCACGCGGCCCTCGCCTTCGGTGAGGCCAACCAGCAGGCGCTCAGGACGGCCGGGCTGCCCAACCTGGCGGGCACCGCAGAATGAGATCGCCGCGGCGCGGCGAGATCTGGACCACCCGCACCGGACCGGCCCCCCAGGCGGTTCTGGTCATCAGCTCCACGGTCTACAACGAGATCGCCGACGAGCCGACCGTACTGGTCGCGCTGGTCGTGGAACATGCCACCGACGAGGGATTCTGTGTCAGGCTCGGCGAGGGTCAGTGGGCCGTGATGGGCCTGGTCACGTTTGTGGCCAAGGCCACTCTGGACAAGTGCCTGCGCCAGGTCGACATCCAGACGCTCACCGACGCCAACACCATGCTTTTCAAGATCCTGGCCACGCCCGAACGCTGACATCTCACTCGTCCTTTCCGTGACCTGACGACTACCACCGGCAGCGAATGCGCTGGTCGCCGCATTGGCTCAGTCTTGGGGGATCCGCCAGCGCACGCCATGCCCGGACAGGAATCCCAGGAACGACTCCGGGTCGAATGCCTGCGACGGCGCCAGAACACCGGCCTTCGCTCCGTCTGCCACCAGCCTCCGCGCAGCTTCCACGGCGATCACCGCGGTCTTCCCGTAGCCGTCCGTGCCCTCGACCTCGCCACGCGCGGTGCGTCCACCCGCCGTGACCGCCTCGACGGAGATCGTCCACTTCGCCTGCCGCCGTTGCTCGTCGTCAGGTCCTTCCGGGAGCGAATCGATGACCGCGGCGTCGATCCCACCCTTGAGCTGGTCGAACGACCCGCCGAGGAGGCCTTCCATGCGCTCGACCGACACATGTCTCGGCACGGTCGCGACCGGCGGGAGGGCCGCCTTGCCCACCTCCACGACCTCCTGCGTGCCCGGGAAACGCCAGCTCAGGTGGCTTGCCTCCCCGTACCTCGTCCAGCCGCCGTTCTCGTAGCGCAGTGCGCCATCGAACAGCAGGTCCGGGTCAAGCGACCGCAGTGTTCCGCGGCTGAAGGCGCCGTCGCGGTACCAGAGGGCGGCCGTCATCACGTCCGCTGCCCCGATGGCCTCTCCCAGGAGATGGCTGATGAAATCGCTCGGGCCGCCGTCATCGGCCATCGCCGGCACGACCGTTACCCCAGCGTGGGTGGCGGCGTCGGCGAAGCTGTCGAAAACATCCTTGATGTACTGCTGCTCTCCGGCGGTGTCGACGTAGTGCGCTTCCGCGGCGATCGCGGCGCGCACGACCGGAGAGCCGAGTCGGGCGAACGGTCCGGCTGCGTTGACAACCGCATCCACGCCCCTGAACGCGGCCTCCAGTGTGTCCTGGTCGCCGATGTCGGCGATCCGGACCTCGAAACCGGTACGGGCCGAGGCCGCACGCAGCCGCTCGGAGTCGCGGCCGACGAGCACCGCGTCGATGCCGCGGCGGGCGAGTTCCGCGGCCACGAGGCGGCCGGTGAATCCGCTCGCGCCATTGAGTGCGATCTTCATGTGGTCTCCCCGAGCTTCTCGGCGCTGTTGCCGAAATCGACCGTATGGCTGGCCATCGCGGACGATCCATGTCGAGGCGTCCCGTTCTCATGCCCGATCGTTCGGTTTCTGGACGCGAAGTAGGCTTCGGCCATGGACGTGCTGAGCGACGCGGTCACGATGATGCGCAGCGGCCGTCCGCATTCGAACATCAGCCGGCTGCCGGCGCGCTGGGGTATGCGTTTCCCTCCGGCCGAGGGCGCGGGGTTCCACATCGTGCTTGTCGGCACCTGCTGGCTGTTGCGAGCGGGCAGCGAACCAGTCCGGCTCTCCGCTGGCGACATCGTGCTGCTGCCTCGCGAATCAGGGCATGCCCTTGCCGATGATCCCGACAGCCCGCTCACTGATTTCCGGATCGGTCCACGCGCGCACGAGGACGAGCCGGGCACCAGCCGCATCGTCACCGAGCTGCTCTGTGGCGCCTACGTACTCGACCGGTCCCGCCCGCACCCACTGCTGGCGGAGCTGCCCGACGTCATTCACCTGCCCGCTCGGGTCGGGCACCACCCACGGCTGCGGGCCGCGATAGACCTGCTCGGCGCCGAACTCACCGCGCCGGGTGCGGGTGCGACCGCGAGCGTGTCCGCGCTGCTGGACCTTCTGCTGCTCTACATGCTGCGCACCTGGTTCGACGATCAGTCGACCGGCTCGTCGACCGGCTGGCCCGCGGCGCTCGCGGACCCCGCGATCAGCACGGCGTTACACGTGATGCACGCCCAGCCGGAAGAGCCGTGGACCGTGCGTGAGCTCGGCGCGCGGGCCGGACTGTCCCGAACGGTGTTCGCGCAGCGGTTCACCACACTCGTCGGCAGGCCGCCGATGGCGTACCTGACCTGGTGGCGGATGACCGTGGCCGCGAGGCTGCTACGGGAGACCGACACCCCTCTGTCCAGCGTGGCCAGACGCTGCGGCTACTCGTCGGAGTTTGCCTTCGCCAAGACCTTCAAACGCGAGTTCGGCGTCGCGCCGGGTCACTTCCGGCGGCAACCGGAGGACACCGGCAGTTGACAGGAGCGGGCTGCCGAAGCCGACCGCGTCGCGGCAGCGGGCGCAAGCGCGCCGTCCCGACCCGGCGCGGGCACCGGCATCAGCAGGACCGATCTGAAGGTACGCGGCGGGTTGCCCGGGACGGTCCCGCGGCCGAGCCGAATCAGTCGCTACAGGATCGCGAGGACGTGTCAGATCGGCTCGACGACAATGTCCGCGCGGTCGAGTGTGGCGGTGTAGGCGGCTATGTCGTCTGGGTCGCTGGTGAGGATCTGGGCCGGACCGTGAAGAGCGGCCGCTATGACGACCAGGGCGTCGATGACGTCCGGCCGCTTCTTCGTCGGAAGCCTGGCCTCGGCGAGCATGACCCCTGCCCGTTTATACGAGTCGAGGGTGAAGGTTTTCGCGCAGGCGACGCAGCCGGCGGGAACGCTCGCCGCGCCGCGTATGGGTGGCGCGCTCTCCCGAGTCTGCGGCACGGTGCAGTCCTTCAGGTACTGGCTGAAGGCGTGTACCGCCTTCGGGTCCGGTCGCCACGCCTGGGCAAGAACCGGACCGATGACAACCGGCCGGTGCGGCGCCGCGCGTAGGCCATGGTGTAGCAGCCGCGCCGCCGAGCTGTCTCGCAGGAGCGCCACGAGCATCCCGGCGTCATAGACGACGGTACGGGCGATCATGCGACGCCCGCGGCGTCCGATCCAAGCGCACTGGCCAGGACCCGGTGGACGAGGGCCTGCTCGTCCGCGGTCAGGGCGTCGAACGAAGGCAGGTCCGCCTCGGGGACGTCGCCAGTCTGCTCAAAGGCTGCCTGGTTGCGTGCATCCAGTGCCGCGAAGGTCGCCGTGGCGGCATCGTCACGCGCCATCTGCGCGACGGCCGCCGCGATCATGTAGGCGGACACATCCATACCGGCCGCCTCGGCGTGCATCCTGATAGCGGTCTGGACGTCCGAGGCCGTCGAGATCGTGAACCGAATGTTCGCTATGCCATCATCGTAACACAGCGTATTACGCTGTCGCGGCCGGGTCGCGTTCACCCAGTCCGGGCTGCCAGGCATCCGCGTGGATCGGCGAGGTGATCGTGCTGCTGGCCGACGTCTGCCAGGGAGCGTTCCAGCCTTGCGTGGACGACGACCGGCAACGTCGCACTCCCACGGCCTTGATCATATTGAACGATCGGACCGCGACTGATTCCGGTCAGGGACGAGGGAGTCGATCGCAGGCGGAGGGACAAGCACCTGTGGCAGCGGATTCGAGCATGTCGGCCAACTCACGCCGCTCACCCGGTCGTCAGCCCACGCGCACGATGGCCTTGCCCAGGATCTCGCCACCGGCCAGCTTCGCGACCCCGGCCCCGAGATCCGCGAGATCATATTCGGCGGTGATGTCCAGCCGTACCCGGCCGCCAGCCAGCAGTTCGAGGGCGCGGCGGGCACTGTTGGCCAACCGCTCGGGATGGGTCTGGCCGAGCAAGCTGCTGTTGTACGTGATCAGGGACTTGCCTTCGGCCAGGAGATCGTTGGTCGAGACCAGCGTCGGCTCATAGCTGCTGATGTTGCCGTAGACCACGAGTCTGCCGTGCGGCGCGAGATGACTCAGGTTCGTCTCGCGGGTGCGGCCGCCGACCGGGTCGAGGATCACATCGAAGTGTCCGTCCGCAAGCGTCGTGGGGAACTCCGCGCGGCTATGGATCTGGTCGTAGCCGAGGCGGGCGGCGTACGCCGCGCGGTCGGCACTGCCCACGACGCCGACGACGCGGCCGGCTCCCGCCAGCCTCGCGAACTGCACGGCCAGGCTGCCGACCCCGCCGGCGGCGGCATGGATCAGGACGTCGTCCCCGGACCGCACCCGACCGACCGTGTTGATCAGGTCATAGGCCGTCGGCGCGGCCCAGCCGAGACCTGCGGCAGTGCGGAGCGAGAGGTCTCCAATGCTCAGTGCGAGAGCGGCCGGCGCGACGACCACCTCGGCGTAGGCGCCGGCGGTCGTCAGCGCGATGACCGGTTCACCGACCCGGAACGTCTCGACACCCTCCCCGACTGCCTCGACATGACCCGAAACCTCGAAGCCGGGGACGAGCGGCCGCGCCGAGGGGAAGTGACCGTCCCGCAGCAGCACATCCCCCCATTGGATGCCCGCGTAGGCGACCCTGATCGCGACCTCGCCGGGACCGGGAGTGGGCTCGTCGACCTCCGCGAGCCGATAGCGATCGTCGACGTCCAGCACGACTGCCTTCACGTACCATACCCCTTAGTTGACCCAGTTACCTGACACTCGCAGGCTAGCCTGACTCAGGATGCTGAGTCAACACAGATATCTGATATAGATGGGGGCATGCGGTGGATATTCCAGCCGAGGAGTACCTCTGTGCCCGGATCCGGCAGGCCGAGCGGGCGCTGATGGCACACCACGAGGCGGTCCTGCGCGGTTACGGCCTGACAATGACCCAGTACGCGGTGCTGCTGACCCTGTCGCGGTCGGATGGCCTGTCCGGCGCCCAGCTCGCCCGTGCCTGCGGCGTCACGCAGCAGACCATGGCCAGCGTGCTGACCAACATGGAGGCGAAGGACCTTGTCCACCGCGAGGCGTCCCCGGTGCACGCCAAGGTGCAGATCACGACACTGACGGACGCGGGCGAAACCCAACTGGAGCGCGCCTACCAGGAGGTCATCGTCCTGGAACGCGCCCTCACGGCGTCGTTCTCACCCGCTGAGCACGCTTCGTTCTGCGCTCTGTTGGAGCGGGCCACCAGCGTCCTTGTCGACCAGACGCCCGCGGTCAGATCCCGTTGAACCCAGCGCCACCCTTCCTTTCCGGTTACTCGTTGCGCGCGGTTTCAGGGCCGGTGCTGCGCGCGAGCAGCGGCATGGTCGAGGCGACAACAGCGAGGGACGCGACGAGTCCGGCGAGGACGAGCAGGTAGTACCCGACCCCGGGCAGGTGGAGTGTCTCGGACAGCTGTCCACGCAGGAACAGCTGTGCGGCGAGCAGGCCGATGCCCGCCGCGACGGCAGCGGCGACGACCAGCGGGACAGCCGCTTCGAGGGCGATGACCCGCCGCAGTACCGCTAGTGGCACTCCGGTGAGGCGGAGCAGGCTGAATGGCCGCCGGCGATCGGCGAGGCCACCGACGATGCTGACGGCCAGGCCGCAGCCGGCGACGGGCAGCCCGGCGAAGATCACGACGTTCGCCAGCCTGCGGTAGCTGTCGAGCTGCTGCGCGTTGCGTGCGTCGAACTCGGTGAGGGTCTGCGGGGCAAACGGTCTCGGGTAGGCCAGGTCGAGGACGGTTCGGACCCGCTCGACCGCCGCGCTCGAGCCGTCCGTCGCGACGACGATCGAGTCGAGCGGAAGCCGCCCGAGCTCCGCGCCGGATACGGCGACCGTCGGCCAGCGGGTGTCGGACATGGGCGATGCCCCATGGACGAGCCCGCCACCGAAGACGGTATTGATCATCGCGAAACCGGCGCCGGCCGAGCAGCGGCCAAGGACCGGGACGCGGGCAAGCTCCGCGCAGGAGACGATGCCTGGCGGTGGGTACAAGCTCGGATCGAAAACCGGCGCGCGGCGGATCAGCGTCACCCCGGCAACACCTGGGATCGAGGTCAGCGCCCGCCAGGTCGCGGTGGGGACCGATGTAGCCGAGCTCGTTGGCCCCGACGGACCGTTGTCGAACTCGCGGACGATGGTGGAGCGACGAGCCGCGACAGCGCCGGCCCTGCCGCCGTTGTAAGCCGCGATCGTCGTGACCACCCCGATGGCGCACGTGCTGACGAACAGGGCGAGGACCAGCCCACTGATGGCGCGGAACCCTGCGTGCGGGTTGTCGGCGAGACGGCGGGCGGCGATGAGGGTCGCGGGCCGCCGGGCCCGTCCGGCCATCAGGCGGGCGCAGAGCATGGTCAGCCAAGGCCCGGCGGCGACCAACCCGACCATGGTCAGCAGGATGCCGGTCAGGAAGGCGGCGGCCTGCAGGTTCGTGCTGGTATCGGAGTTCGCGCCGATGTCGGCGACGTACCCGCAGTAGCCGAGTTCACCGAGACCGGCCGCCAACGGGATCACCCGCCAGGCACGGGGCGGTCGCGGGGTGACGCGCCTGGCGACGCCCAGCGGGGAGATGCTCACCCGACGCAGGGCCACACGAGCCGCCACGGCGGCCGCAGCCGGAATGCCGACGGCGACGAGCAACACGTCCGGAATGCTCAGCGCCAGGTCTTCGGTAAAGAACAGCTGGCCAGTTAACGGTATCCGGGCCAAGGGCGGACGCGCCGCATAGAACAGGCCGAAGCCGCCGGCGACGCCGGCGAACGCCGCCATGCTCGATTCAACGGCTGAGATCACCGAAATCTGCCGCGGCGTCGCACCGATCAGCCGCATCGCGGCGAAACGTTGTTCCCGGCGCGCGGCGGACAACCGCGTCGCGCCGGCAATGAAGATAAGAATAGGGAACAGCAACGCGGCGATCACCACGGAGAGAATGAGCGTCATGCCATTGGAATTGATGCCGATGCCGAGCGCGCAGGTGCCTGTGCAGTCCGCGGGTGTGGTGGTGCTGATGGCGGTGACCTGCCCGACATCATCCTGCTGGGAAAGATCGGCGGCGCTGTGGCCGACAATGACGATCAGTGAGTTCGGCGCGGGCAGCGCGGCCGAGCCGATCAGGCCGACCAGACTGCCGGGAAATCGGTCACCGAGCTGTGCGGCCGGCGTGCCGCGCAGCAGCGTCGCCAGAGCAGGTGAGGCGTAGAACTGCCCCGGTCCCGGCAGCCGCGCGATGCCCGGCGGCGCCGGGGAGCGGGGGCCGGTGGCTGCTACGTCGACCCGCCCGATCTCCCGGCCCTGGAAGTAGTCGGCGCGCAGTCGCCACCACAGGGGATCGCTCGTGCCTGCGAGGCTCGCGGCCGATGACGCTGACGGCGGCGAGGACGACGGGAACGACGGGGCGGACCGGCCGGAGGCCATGAACGCGGTGGGCGCGTTCGACCCGGAGAAGGCGGTCTCCAGCCAGGCATACCGGGAGTTCTGCGTGTCGACCGCGTTGAGGCTGGCCATGGTGGTCAACAGCAGGGCCGCCCCGACCGCCACCCCGACCGCGATGAGGGCGAGCCGGCTGACGGCCTCCCGGCCGCCGGCCACCGCGAGTCGCAGGCCCAGCCGAATCATGGGATCAACTCGCCGGATGTGACCTTGCCGTCCCGCACCATGATCTCCCGATCAGCGTAGGCGGCGACCCGAGGGTCGTGGGTGACCAGAACGACGCTCGTATTTTGCTCACGAGCCGCGACGACCAGCAGATCCATCACCCGCTCGCCAGTGAGCGAGTCCAGTGACCCGGTCGGCTCGTCCGCGAACAGCACTTCCGGATCGGTGACCAGACCCCGGGCCAACGCGACCCGCTGGGCCTGCCCGCCGGACAACTCACCGCAGCGCCGGCGTTCCAGCCCCGCCAGGTCAAGCCGTTCCAGCCAGCCGCGGGCTCGGCTCACGGCATCAGCCCGGCGAGTGCCCTTCAGTAGCAGGGGCAGCGCGATGTTCTCCTCGACGCTGAGCTCCGGCACGAGCTGGCCGAACTGGAAGACGAAGCCGAACCGGTCGCGCCGCATCCCCGTGCGGACGTTCTCCCCCAGGTAGTCGATTCGCCGACCGGCGAAGCGGATCTCTCCAGTATCCGGAAGGAGGATGCCGGCCAGGCAGTGCAGCAACGTCGACTTGCCGGACCCGCTCGGCCCCATCACCGCGAGGATCTCGCCGGTGGCCACCGACATGCTCGCCCCTCTCAGCGCCGGTGTCTGCCCGAACGACAGCGAGACCTCGCGCGCCTCCAGCACGCGCGCTGCGGCTGGCTGGTCCGACCCGGCGCTACTCGACGAGGTGCTCACGGCGTGACGACCTTCGCCAGCGCGCCCAGCCGAGCCGAGGTCAGTTCGATCCAGCGAAGATCGGCTTCCAGATGGAACATGCCGTGGTCGGCGAGCAGCGCGTCGACCAGGGTCCCGGTGCGCTTGAGCTCGGCTAGTTCCCGCATTCGGCGCATGTGGGCGGCCCGCTGCGCATCGAGGTACGCCTCGGCCGAGCGCCCCGACATCAGGGCGAGCACCACCTTGACGAACAGGACCGTCTGTAGATGGGGCTCGGCGTCGACCGGCGTCGCGAGCCAGGTTTCGATGTCGCTGACGCCCTGCTCGGTGATGACGTAGCGCTTGCGGTCCGGCCCGGCGCCGGGCTCGGCCTCAGCGGCTATCACCCTCCCGTCCCGGGCGAGGCGCGCCAAGGTCGCGTACACCTGGCCGAATGGCAGCGGCTTCCCTCGGCCGAAGAACGTGTCGTAGTCGCGTTTGAGGTCATACCCGTGGCTCGGCTCTCGTTCCAGCAGCCCCAGCAGGGCCAGCGAAACACTCATGGCGCGAACTATACACTAAGCGTATACGCGAAGGTAATAGGCCGCCGAGCTCGGACACTCGATGATCGTCGATCATTGGTAGCGCACGCGCTAGTGCGCCGACCGCGATCGTTCCCGGGCCGCGGGTGCGTGGTCCACGATCGTCGCCGCAGTTACTCCAAGTGGCCGACCTTATGTCTGATTTGTCGGTCGGTTGTGGGGGTGGAAGGGCTGCCGTGGTCCGAGTTACCGGTTTCGTGTCCGGTTTGCCCTACCAGAACGACCCATCGGCGGCCCGCGATGCGATCAATGGGGTCGAGGGTGAGCACGTGCGGTGACGCCGGTCGTTTCACCACCGCCAACGTTCGTGGACGGCGCACTAGTGGCGGCCCGAGTCGTCGACATCGGTCGCCACCCACGGGCGCGGACGATGGACCTGCTGTGGCCTCCAGGTCGCTGAAGCCGTGCAAAGTGCTGTGCAGCAACCGGACCGCGTCGGTGGCGGCGAACGCGACCAGTGCGTCGGCCCATTCGGCGAGCGCGAGCAGCGCCACCCGCTCCCGCAGGTCGACGAGGCCCCGGACGTGGGTGTACAGGCTCGCGTCGCGGACACCACAGAGCTCGACCGACCACGGTCACCGCGGGCCTCCACTGTGGGCGGCGGGAACTTTCACCCCGTGAAACTGGAAGCTTCGTTGGCGCACGCCCTTGGCGGCATGCTGGCCCAGCAGTCCGGACCCACCTCCGAAAGGAGCCCGTCATGCTCAGTCTCAGCGCCGACGAGGTGCTGTCCACTACCAGGGCGGTACGCCATCGGCTGGACTTCTCTCGGCCGGTCCCCTGGCGGCTGATCGAGGAGTGCGCCGACCTCGCGGTGCAGGCCCCGACCGGCCGCAACCGACAGCGTTGGCACTTCGTCGTGGTCACCGATGCGAAGCGCCGAGCCGCCCTGGCGGACGTGTTCCGTCGCGCCGTCGCCGTCGTGGATCCCGGCGTGAGCCCACTGAGTCACCGCGATGTGCAGCGGATGACCATGGACGGCCGCTCAATGGCACGGATGGTGAGCGGCTTCCAACACCTGTACGACAATATTCACCGCGTGCCCGCCATCGTGGTGCCGTGCGTCGAGGGCCGGACGGACGGCGCCTCCGCGCTCGCTCAGTCGATGGCGTGGGGATCCATCCTGCCGGCGGTGTGGAGCTTCATGCTCGCCGCGCGGGCCCGAGGGCTGGGAACCGTGTGGACCACCGCCCAGGGGCCGTTGGAACGGGAGATGGCGCAGGTCCTGGGAGTCCCGTACGACGAGGTGATGTTGGCCGCGTTCATCCCGCTCGCTTTCACCCTGGGCACAGATTTCCAGCCTGCGCCACGGGTTCCTCGCGATCAGGTGCTCCATCGCGATCGCTGGTAGCGAGGGTGAAGTCCCACGCGAACACCGGCGCGGCCGGGCTGCTGCCGAGACTGTCCTGCACCGCACACCGGCGAAGCCCGTCGGGCGGTCGCGAGTGTGTGCACGCTCTCGATCGCGTGCTCGACGGATCCTGCTGCGTCATAAGCGGCGCGGTTACTCGGATGGCGGTAGGTCGCGCTGTGGGCCGCCGGTTGCGGCTTTGTTCAGGTCCGCGCGGGTGAGGAGAGCGGTCGCGCGGCCGTCGCGCAGGACGATCACGGCGGGGTGAGAGCCCAGGGCGGTCAGCGCCGCGGAGACCGTCGACCCGACGCCCACGGTCGGCAGCGGGGCCGCGAGGTGATCGGACACCGGGCTTGCCGGATCGATCCGGCCGGCGGACAGCGCCGCCCGAAGCGCGCCGAGGTCGAGCGAGCCCAGAATCTCGGTGGAGTTGATGCCGTGCCGCCGCTCGGGGCGAGCAAGCACCACCGGGACGACCTTCGTCGACAGGATGGCCGCGGCGGAGCCGGCCGTGGTCGTTGTGGAGACGGTGACCAGGCCGGTCCGCCGATCGGGGAGGCTGTCGAACACCTGACGCGCTGTCGGTTCGGCTCCCGCCGCATCGTCGACGTCCGGCTGCTCCAGGAAGCCGGTCCGCACCATCCAGTCGTCGCTGAACACCGTCGACAGATAGGAGCGGCCCGAGTCGGGCAGGAGCACCACGACGAGGTCATCCGGGCCGAGCGTGCGGGCCACCCGCAGCGCGGCGGCGGTGGCGGTGCCCGACGACGGGCCGGCGAGCAGGCCCTCCTCCCGGGCCAGCAGCCGGGTGGTCAGCAGCGAGTCCCGGTCCGGGATCTGTTCGAACCGGTCGACCACTTCGGGGTGGTATGCCTGCGGCCAGCGGTCCTCGTCGGTCTGAGGGTGGACGAAGCGGCCGATACTCTCCACGAAGTACGCGCTACCCTCACCACCGGAATAGGCCGATGTCCTCGGGTCGGCGGCGACGACGGTGATCTTCCCGCCCGATGCCTCCTTGAGAAACCGACCCGCGCCGCTGATCGTGCCCCCCGTGCCGATACCGGCCACGAAATGAGTCACTCGGCCCTCGGTCTGCTGCCAGATCTCCGGCCCCGTCGTGTGCAGGTGGGCGGCCGGGTTCGCCTGGTTGTCGTACTGGTTCGCGAACCAGGCCCCGGGAGTCTCCTCCGCCACGCGGCGCATCACCCGTTCCAGGTGGTCCGGGTGCTGTTTGGGGAGTCTGGTGGCGGCGCGCACGACCTCGGCGCCATAGGCCCGCAGGATCGCGGACTTCTCCGGGGCCGACCGGTCGGACACACCGACAATCACCCGGTACCCCCTCCGCCGACCGATGATCGCCAGGCCGATCCCGGTGTTGCCCGAGGTTGCCTCGACAATCGTCCCGCCTGGTTGCAGCAGCCCGTCCTGCTCGGCCTGGCGCACCATCGACAGGGCCGCGCGGTCCTTCACACTGCCGCCGATGTTGAGGAACTCCACCTTCGCGTAGAGCGGTGCCGCGAGTCCGGCGCCGAGCCGGCCGAGGCGGATCAGGGGAGTACCGCCGATTGCGTCCGGCAGCGAGATGGGGCCGTTCACGAAGCCCGGGCCTCGCCGGCAGCGGCGATGATCTTCTCGTAGCAGCGGGAGTATGTCAGCTCCTCGTACGGCGCGAAGATCGGGATGCGGTTGTATCCGGCCCTGGTGTACATCCGCTCCGCGTCCGGTTGCCGGTCCCCGGTCTGCAGGATGATCCGGCCCCCGCCGAGCCCGTGCGCCACCTGTTCGACCGCCGTCAGCAGCGGGCCCGACGTCCCTCGGCCACGGTGCGAGGGAACGACGTACATGCGCTTGAGCTCCAGGTCGCCGCGCAGCCAGCGCAACGCCGCGTGCCCGACCGGCAGCCCCTCGACGGTGTAGGCGACACCGGTGTAGACAACCGTCTCCCCCACGATCGCCCGCTCACCCGGCGGTGGCCGATGGGCGAGCCGGTCCGCGTAGCGAAGTCGCATCTCCGCGCCCATCGCGTCCCGTAGGGCGGCCGCCACCGGGTCGTCCCAGGAGACGGCCTCAACCCGGATCACCGGTTCGGGTGCCACATCTGGCTCCAGGAGATGCGGGCCGCACGCCGGCCGTGCGCGCCGAGGCCTCCAGTATTTCCCACTACTCGACGGGAGAGGTGAATTTCGCCATCGCGCCGCGAACGACCATGCGCGCGGCGGGCGAGAAGCCCCCGATCGGCGCTGGAGCGTTCAACCGGTCTGGGTCCCGGCGAGGACCGGATCGATGATGTGTTCCACCAGCCAACTCACGGGACGCCCGCCCAGCAGTGCGGCCAGGACGATATGAGTGACTCCGGCATCGATCATTTCGAGCAACTGGGCGCGGGCCTGGGCGGGTGCGGCTGGGTCGTCACAACGGATGATTGTCTGCATCGAACGGATGATCTCGTCCGGGTCCCGCCCAATCTCGGCGCAGTGGGACCTGAGAACGTCGTCGCGCTGCCGAAAACGCTCCGACGGAAGGCCCGGGTAGTTCCAGATATCGGCATGTTCGGCGACGATACGCAGCACCTGGTCACCCGAGCCGCCGATCAGTATCGGGGGGTGAGGCTTCTGCATCGGCCTGGGCGCGCAGACCGCTCCCTTCAGGCGGATGACCGGACCGTCATGGTCGAATGGTTCCGCTTCGGTCCACATCCGGCGAATGATTGCGCATGATTCGGCGAGGTCGCGGACAGCCTGACCGGGCGAGACCAGGGGCACACCGTATGCCTCGAACTCACGTTCCGCGGGGTTCGTGCCGAACGCCCGCACGGTGGGGTCTTCGGCCGGCAACCGGCTGCCGCCGGTGCCGATGCCGAAATCGAGCCGGCCGTCGGCGATGACGTCGACGGTGGCGGCCATCTTCGCCAGCAGCGTCGGTGAGCGAAGCCGGTTGCTGGTGACGATGACCCCCAGGCGCAGCCGTTCCGTCTGGGCCGCCAGCGCGGCGAGCAGCGTCCATGCCTCCAGTGCATCCGCGGCCACATCACCCCGCAGCGGCACCATGTGATCCCACAGCCAGGCGTGCTCGAAGGCCGGCAGCTGGTCCGCCTCCCGCCAGATCGCCTGGATCTCCCGATAGCTGTTGCCCATCTGGCTGGTCTTGATACCGAAACTCACCGTTCGCCGCATGATCGCCTTCCCATCCTCTTTCAGGATCAGTCCCACAGATCTTCAGTCTATCGGATCGTCAGCTCGACTGACGATCTGCCATGCGGATACGATGGGAGGGTGGCCAGGCAGTCCTTCACCCGGGACTCGGCACGCCTCGGTCCCCCGGCCCCGCTGGCCGACAGGCTCGGGTACCTGCTCAAGCACGCCCAGCTCCGGCTCGCTGACCTCGGCGCTTCGGCGCTGGCGCCGTTCGGGATCAACGGACGCGAATGCGCCGTCCTCCTCGTGATTGACGACGCTCCCCCGCTGTCACAGCTCGAACTCGCCCGCCGGATGGAGATCGACCGCACCACGATGGTGGCGTTGATCGACGAGCTGGAGGCCAAGGCGCTCCTCGCGCGCCACCCGGATCCGCGGGACCGCCGCCGCAACGTCGTCACCCTCACCGATTCCGGCCGGACCACGTTGCGCGAGGCCCGCAGCGCCCACGACCACGCCGAGGAGCGATTCCTGGACGGGTTGTCCGAACAGGACTCCGCGCACCTCAAGCGCATTCTGCGTGCAGTCATCTATCCCGCGCCCGATGGCAGGGGACCCGGTCGGACGTCGGAACACTAAACGATCAGGCACGCAGGGCCGCCAGAGACTCCGCCGGGGCGAGCCTCCGGCGGCCCGCCTCCTTCGTGCGTGACGACCGCGGTCAGCCGGGCAGTTCGCCCCATGGAGATCATGCCAATCGGTCGAGCGCGCATCGCGCGGGTTCGTATCTGCGACGCGCCCATACAGGTCGCCCGCAGACCTCCGTCATCGCCGTAGGCGACCTCGCCGCGGTGGCGAGCGAGATCCCGCCATCCCATGCACAGATGTCAGTCGATGCTCTAGTGTCACTCACTGACATGTATTCATCGGATGACAGAGGATGGTCGTGATGGATCGAAAGTGGTGGGCGCTGGCCGGCGTCGCGGTAGCTGTCTTCGCCGTCGGCGTGGACGGAACGGTGCTGTCGGTGGCGCTACCGACACTCGCACCGAAGCTGCATGCCTCGGCCACGGATCTGGCGTGGTTCTCCTCGGCGTATCTGCTGACCTGGGCTGCCGCGCTGCTGCCGCTGGGCGCGCTGGGCGACCGGTACGGACGGCGCCAGGTTATGGTCATCTCTCTGGCCGTCTTCGGGGCCGCCTCGGCCTGGGCTGCCTGGTCGGGCTCCGCGGGTATGTTCATCGCCGCGCGCGCGGTGGGCGGAATCGCCGGGGCCGGCATCGTCGCCATGGCCATGTCGGCGGTCACGGTGATGTTCGAACAGGACGAGCGTCCCCGGGCGTTCGGCGTGTGGGCGGGCGTGAACTTCCTGGCTCTGCCTACCGGGCCGATCCTGGGCGGCTGGTTGCTCGACCGGTTCTGGTGGGGCTGGGTCTTCCTCATCAACGTGCCGGTCGTGGTGATCGCACTGGCCGCCGTGGTGACACTGGTACCGGAGTCCCGCGGATCCAACCGGGGCCGGCTCGATCTCGCGGGGATGGTTCTGTTCGGCGGCGGGCTGGCCGGGCTGGTCTACGGGTTCACCGAGGCCGGCACCCGCGGCTGGACCTCGGCGGTCGTGATCGCAGCCCTCGCCGCGGGCACGCTTGTGCTGATCGCCTTCGCCGTCTGGCAGCGTCGCCTGGGCCGCCGCCCGGCCATGGCGCCGGCAGCGACTCCGGTGACGGAACCGTTGGTCGACGTCGGCCTGTTCCGCATCCCCGAGTACGTCTGGGGCACGGTGCTGGCCTTCCTGGGCTCGCTGGTGATGGTCGGGGTGCTGTTCACACTGCCGCAGTACTTCCAGGCCGTGCTCGGGGTGGACTCGATCGGCTCGGGTCTGCGGTTGCTCCCCCTGCTCGGCGGACTCGCCTTCGGCGCGATCGGAGCCGAGCCGCTCGCGAAGGCGATCCGCCCCAAGGCGGTGCTGGCCGGCGGCTTCGCCGTGCTGGGCGCGGGCCTGGTGCTCGGGTCGGGTACGAGCGCATCGAGCGGTCTCGGGTTCCTGTCCGTGTGGACGCCGATCACCGGGCTCGGGCTGGGCATGGTGGTCGCCACGGCCACCGCCGCCGCCCTCGGGCGCATCCCCGTCGCCCGTGCCGGTGTCGCCTCGGCCCTCAACCAGGCGTTGCAGGACGCCGGCAGTCCGTTCGGTGCCGCCGTGCTCGGCACCGCCGCGCTCGCCAGCTACCGCTCCCACCTTGACCTCACCGGGCTCACCCCGGCCCAGGCCCGCGTCGCGCGCGGCGGGGTCTTCGACGGCACCGCGCTGGCGGGCCAGGTCCACTCCCCGGCCCTGCTGGCCGGTGTCCGCTCGGCGTTCGTCGACGGCTTCGACACCGCCCTGCTCGTCTGCGGTGGGATAGCGTTCGCCGGGGCACTTCTGGCACTGCTGCTGTTTCCGCAACGGGCGACCCTCGCCTCGCCCGAGGCTGCTGGCGCTGACGCCGATGTCAGCGTCGGGGATGCCAGCGACGGGGATGCCAGCGTCGGTGCCGCCGAACCGCCCACATGGTCGCCGGTGTCGCGGCAGTCGGATGTCAGCCAGACGGGACAGCGAGGCAATGCCGGAAACAGCACGTGGTGATGCTCCGACGGAAGGGAGCGCGTCGTTGGCGCAGGAGCGGCCGTCGTGGCGCCAGACGCAGACCATCGCGCTCAAACGGGAGATCCAGTCGACCGCCCTGCGGCTGTTCACCGAACGCGGCTACACCGAGACGACGGTCGCCATGATCGCCGAAGAGGTCGGGGTCGCGCAGCGGACCTGTTTCCGGCACTTCCCGGCCAAGCCCGACATAGTCCTGTGGGACGCGACCGACTACGACCTGCTCACTCACTTCCGGGCCCGTCCCGTCGGCGAGGGCGTGATCACGGCCTTTCGCGAGGCCCTGCGTGCCGGCTACGCCACCCTGAGCCCCGAACAGCGAGTCCTGGACAAGCACCGCACCGAGCTCATCGCCGCGATACCCGAGGTCCGCGCGGCGCACCTGGATCACCTCACCTCCGCCCTGCACGAGTTCACCGCGGCCGTGGCTGAACGCGCCGGACGAGAGGCGGACGACCCCGACGTCATCGCGGTCAGCGGCGCCATCATCGGCATCATGATGATCAGCCAACTCGACCGGCCCAGACCACCCGCGTCATCCGCGCCATCCGCGCCACCCGCGCCGCGCGGGGACCCGGTCGCCGCGATCGACGACGCCCTGGCCCGACTGCGACGAGGATTCGGCGCACTCTGACCGGGAACGGCACCAGTGGAACCGCCGGGCCAGCGGTAGTCCAGATCGCTGGCCAGCTGGAATCCTGGGGTCACTCGTATCGGCGACCGTCCGAGCAGGCCGATCCGGTTCACGCCGTCCCAGCCGACTCCAAAGGAACGCCGCAGGGTGCGCCTCGGCATCCCACTCACTGATAGACATCGCGACGTCGGCCGGGTCATCGACGGCTGTCCACACCCGGAACTCCCTGACAGTGCGGCGGCTGCCCCACGGGCCGCAGACCGCCGCTGATGGTCAGTGCCGCCCTGACGATCAGCGGCACGGCGCGGCGCGCCTGGGCCGCCGAGCGCGCCGTCACGGCGAGGGCGGCCGCGGGGCCCTGGCCGGCGAGCGGGTCCACCGGGACGGCCACCTCGTTCTCGCCGAGATGCCACTCCTCCCACGCGCTCGCGGGCGCACCGGCCCGGATCGCGGCCAGCTGCCGGTTCAGCGCTCCAGGCGCGGTGAGCGTGTACGGCGTGAGGCGAGCCAGGTCGGTCAGCACCTGCCTGCGGCGAGAATCCGGCAGGTGGGCGAGCAGGGCCTTGCCGGCCGCGGTGGCGTGCGGGGGCAGGCTCGTTCCCGGGCGCAGGGCGGTCCCGACACCGTCCACGACGACGAGACTGTTACCGTCCAGCGCGGCAAGCAGCACCGGAAGCCCCGTCACCCGATTCAGACCGTCGAGAGCGGGGCGGCCGAGATCCACCAGCCGGCGCCGACAGGGGGCCTGCCCGCCCAGCGTCCACAGCCGGCTTCCCAGCCGATAGGAGCCATCGGACTGCCGCTCCAGAGCGCCCCAGGCCACCAGCTCACGCACCAGCCGCAGTGCCGTCGGCAGCGGCAGATCAGCCCGCTGCGCGATCACGGTCAGGCGCAGGCTGGGCGTCCCGTCCGCGAACGCGTCCAGGACCGAGAGTGCTCTGCCCAGCACCGACACCGGATGTCCTCCTCGCCAGGGGAGCACTGACTTTCATTACGTGAAAGCCGACGTTTTGGGTTCCCGAAGGATCGAGGCGAACCTGGGGTCAGATCTTCACAGCCGCCCCTGAAGGGAGCCACCCGGTGCCCACATCCACCCATGACGAGCCGCCTGGCGGAACCGGAACCGGTGCCACAGGCCGCACCCGATCGCACCACACCGGCAATGGGCCTCGGCGCAATCCCCACCCGGTCATCATAGGGCGCTGTCGCGTGCGCCCAGGGTCCGTGAACCACGGCGGTGCCCACCGATGATCCCGCTCGGACTGGCACTCGAGCTGCCCGCCGCGGACGGCCCCAACGCGGTGGACGACCTCGTCACCCGCGCCCGCGCGGTCGCGGACGCCGGACTGGCGTCGCTGTGGCTCGGACAGGTCTACGACGTCGACGCGCTGACCGCCCTCGCCCTCATCGGGCGGGAGGTCCCGCGGCTCGCGCTGGGAACGGCCGTGACGACCATCCACTCCCGACATCCGATCGCCATGTCCAGCCAGGCGCAGACGACCCAGGCCGCGGTCGGCGGACGTCTGCGCCTCGGCCTCGGCGTCGGCCACCGCGCCACCGTCGAACAGCGCTATGGCCTGCGCTTCGACCGGCCGGCCCACCGGATGCGCGAATACCTTGCCGCTCTCCGTCCCCTCCTCGACACCGGCACGGTCACCTTCCACGGGCAAGAGGTGACCGCGGACACCGCGGGGTGGTCCGCCCGGGTCGCCGGGGCCACTCCGCCTCCCCCGCTGCTGCTCGCGGCGCTCGGCCCCGCCATGCTGCGGGTCTGCGGCGAGCTGACCGACGGGACTATCACCTGGCTGGCCGGGCCGCGCACGATCGCCGAGCACATCGTGCCCGCACTGTCCGCCGGCGCCGGCGGACAGCATCGGGACATCGTCGCCAGTCTGCCGATCTGCGTGACCAACGCACCGGATGAGGCCCGCGACCGCGCGGCGACCAACCTCGCGTTCTTCGAAGCAGTCCCGTCCTACCGGTCGGTCCTCGACCGCGAGAACGCGAGGTCGTCAGCCGACGTCGCGATTGTCGGCGACGAGCGGGCCGTCGAGAAGGAGCTGACCCGGCTGGCCGATGCCGGCGCCACCCACTTCGTCGCCAATCTGTCCGGAATCACGACGCCCGAGGAACGCACCCGCACCATCGCCCTGCTGGGATCGCTGTCCGCCCGGTGCTGACCGTGAGGGCGGCGTGTTCTCGCCTTGGGGCAACAGGTGATGCGCCCCGGTTTCCCTGGCCCGGCTACGACGAGGGGTTCGGCACCCTCTGACGCCTCACGACAACTACTCCGCAGCCCGACGGCGAGCCCGGTGGCTGGGTTCGTACACGTTACCAACAGGATCACAATCCGACGCCATCCGGACGTGATTCTGACGTTAGAATGACGTCATGGGCGCGGCGGAAGAGATCACAAGCAACCTCACCGTCCGGGCGCTCCCCGCTCGGGTGCGCACCACTCTGGCCGCGCGCGCGAAGGCGCGCAGGCAGTCGCTGAACGCCTATGTGCTCGACGTTCTCAGTCGCGAAGCGACGACTCCGACGATGGAGGAGGTGCTCGCCGACATCGATGGTGCTCGCGCCTCCGTCGGGCTCACCACAGACGACGCGGTCGCCGCCGTACGCACGGTCCGCGACGCGGAGGAGCCGCGGTGGGGCTGATCGTTGTGGACGCGTCCGTGATTGTCGATCTGCTCGTCGGCGACGACAGCCCACGGCGCAAGGCGGCGAGGGATCGGATGGCCGGCGCCAACGTCTCCTACGCCCCCGCCCACCTGGACATTGAGGTCATCTCGGCGCTTCGTGGCCTGGTCAGACGTACGAGCGGTCTGGCTGGGCACGCCCCGAGTCTCATCGCCAACCTCATTCGCCTGCCCATCCGCCGCGAGCCGCTCGCCGGGCCGACCGCCCATCGCGTCTGGGAACTACGAGAGAACATGACGGCCTACGATGCCGGTTATGTCGCACTGGCCGAACGGATCGACGCCGTCCTGCTGACCTGCGACGCCAAATATGCCGCCACGGCTGGCCCGCGCTGCGCCATCGAACTGATCGCATAATCGCCAGCTTCACATCCGACGTGCACGGCACAACAGGCATAAATGCCGATCAGTTGGCCGGCAGCGACCACACCGCGATGTCCGACGTTGACCTGACCTCGCTTTGGATCAACAGGTGATGCGCCCCGGTTTGCTGACGGCGTTGCCGGCCGGGCGGTAGGGCGACGGACGAGGCCTCAACGGACGAGGCCTCATCGGTGGCCTGGCGGGTCACGCGGGCCGGTGCGCGGGGAGAGCCCCGGCGAGGACGGTTCCGAGGAGCATGGCCACGGTCGCGACAAGGACGGCCGTCGGCGCGCCGTGGCCGGCCGCGACCGCGGTAAGCGCGGCCAGCCCGATGGCGTTTCCCAGGCTGAGGGTCGTGGAGGCCAGGCCGTTCGCGACGCCCTGCTGGTCAGCGGCCACCCCCATGCCCGCCGCGATCCACATGCCGGTCCAGACGACACCCTGCCCAAAGCCGGAGACGATGAGCCCGGGCACGGCGACGAGGATGCCGGCCTGGTGCTCGAAGGCAACGGCAAGCAGCGCGGTTCCGGGGATGCCGACGGCAAAGCCGATCAACAACGCCGCCCGCGCGCCGATCCGGGTGACGAGATGTTCGCCGGCCTGGGTGCCGGCCGCGATCGATGCCGACGGGATGAGGAACACCAGGCCGGTCCGCAGCGGGGAAAGCCCATGGGTGTCCTGGAACAGCACGGTGAGGAAGTACGGCAGCACACCGAAGGTGGCCATGTAGGCAAACGTGATCGCCGCGGCGATCCCGGTCGACCGGTTCGTCAGCAATGTGGCCGGCAGCAGCGGGTCCGAGCCGCGTCGTTCCAGAACCATGAAACAGCCGAACAGGGCGGCCGCGCAGCCGAGGGCCGCCCCGACCGCCGGGTCAGTCCAGCCGCCGATCGGCCCCTGGACCAGGGCGTAGACCAGCAGCAGCGCCGCCGCCGTCCCGGTCAGGGCGCCAGCCGCGTCGAACCGGCGGCCTCGCTCGCGGTCGCCGTCCGGCGGGATCACCCGGACCGCCAGCGCGATCACGGCGGCTACCAGCGGCACGTTGACGACGAAGACGGCGCGCCACCCGAAGAGCTGCGTCAGTACGCCACCCGACAGCGCGCCGAGGGTCAGGCCGCTGGCTCCGGCCCCGCCCCACACGGCCAACGCCCGGTTCCGGGCGGCTCCCTCATCGAAGCTGGTGGTCAGCAGGGCGAGCGTCGACGGCAGCAGCAGAGCACCACCCACGCCTTGGACCGCCCGCGCGACGATGATCATTGCGGGGTTCGGTGCCAGGCTGCCCGCCAGTGATCCGACGCCGTACAGGCCCAGCGCGGCCAGGAACATCCGGCGCCGGCCGAGCAGGTCGGCTGCCCGCCCGCCCAGGAGGAGAAAACCGCCCGCGAACACCGCGTAGGCGCCGACGACCCATTGCAGCGATCCGGCCGACAGGTCCAGTGACCGGCCGATGTCGGGCAGGGCGACGAACACGATGTTGATGTCCAACGAGAAGATCAACTGAGCCGTCGCGAGCGCCGTGAGTACTCCGGCGAGCTGCCGACGGTCCGTCCGGGGCGAGGCGAGTACCGCGGTCAACGATCCACCCTTCGTATGTACGACAACGTACGTACAGTTGCCCCGGACCCTACCCGATAGTTCGTATGTCTTCGTACGGTCGGATAGTCTTGGACGCGTGGTGGCCCGTCATCCGACCCGCGAGCAGATCGAACTCACCGACGTGCTCAGCGCGCTCGGCAATCCGCTACGCCTCAAGATCGCGCGCGTGCTCGACGCCCACGGCGAGCGCAACTGCGGATCCGTGCTGGACGCACCCATCAGCAAGTCGACGTTGACCCACCACTGGCGCGTGCTGCGCGACGCCGGCGTGATCTGGCAGAAGCCCTCCGGGCGGGAGAACCTGCTCTCCCTGCGGCGCGACGACCTCGACGCCCGCTTCCCCGGGCTGCTCGACTCCGTCCTACGCGCACCCGACTGAGCCCCGGGAGGTGGCCGGCGCCCGACAAGGTTGGCACCCGCACCTGGCCAGCTCACCACCGACAGCCCGGTCGCCACCATGCGGGCGGTTCGCGACGCGGGGGTCAGCCCGGATGGGGCGCGGCGGGCGGCATCTCGACCGGCGGCGTCACCGTCCGGGCTGGTCCGACGCGCTGCCGGTAGCGTCGGGTCTTGACCCGGGTTGCCGCGGACGGCGGTCGCGGAGGACGGGCTGACCGTCGTCGTCCCGTCGCTACCCGGATACGGCTTCTCCTGGCTAACCGCCGCGCGGTGGGCACTTCCCGGCCCTCGAGGTCCCCGACCTGTTCGCCGCGGACCTGACCGACTTCGTCCGGCAGACGGAACGCACCAGCGCGGTCAGACCGTGAAGTCGCCATCGGACCCGGGCCCATCCCTGCCGGAGGCCGGCTCGTTGGCTGTGATCACCTCCTGGCAGGCGCGGGCGAAGTCGGTGACGACCTGACGCTGGTCGTCGCGCCGCCAGCTCAGCGCGAACTGGCCGCGGGGGGCGTCGACAAGCGGACGGGTGACGACCCCGGCGCGCTGGAGCAGCGGCGCGTTGCCCGCGGCGAGCAGGACGATGCCGACGCCGCCCACCAGGGCCTCGTAGGTCTCCTCCGCGCTGCGCACGACCGCGCCGATCCGTGGCGGCGCCGGACGCAGCGCGGTGAGCAGCCAGAAGTCACGCAGCTCGCCGGCGTCCTCCGGTAGCGCCAGGAACGGCTCGTCGACCAGATCGGCGAGCCGAAGCTCCACCCTCGCGGCGAGGGGATGGCCCTCCCACAACGCCACGAGCAGCGGTTCCTCGGCGATCACCACCGACGCGTAGTCCCGTCCCGAGGGCAGCGGCAGCCAGACGAAGGCGAGGTCGCAGGAGCCGTCGGCGAGGCCGGCCGTCGGATCGTCCCACTGGACCTGCCGCAGCTCGAAGTCCGCCGCCGGCTGCCGGGACCGGAATCGCGACCGCAGCGCCGGAAGGAGCCCGCGACCAGGGCTGGTACTCATCCCCACCACGAGGTTCAAGGCCAGCGCGGCGCGGTGCCCCGCGAGCGCGCTGTCGGCATCGCCCCAGGCCGAAAGGACGCTCCGCGCGTGCGGCAGGAGCATCGCCCCGGCATCGGTCAGCCTGACACTGCGCCGGTCCCGTTCGAACAGGTCGACGGCGAGCCGTCGTTCCAGCAGCCTGATCTGCTTGCTCAGCGCGGGCTGCGAGACGAAGAGCCGCTCGGCGGCACGGGTGAAGTGCAGCTCCTCGGCGACCGCGACAAAATAACGAAGATCCCGGACGTGAATGTCCATATCCAACAGCTATCACAGCCGGTCTTGGACGCACCGTGACCCGGCGCGTCAGCCTTGGACCATGGACAGGGTATGGATCATCACCGGTGCGAACAGCGGCTTCGGCCTTGCCTTCACCCGTGCGGCCATCGAGGCCGGCGACGTCGTCGTCGCCGCGGTCCGCCGGCCCGAAACGATGGACGCGCTCGCGGCCCGGTTTCCGGACCGGCTTGACGTCGTCCCGTTCGACGTCACCGCCACGGCCGGCGCGCAGGCGGTCGTGGACGACGTCGTCGCCCGGCACGGCCGCATCGACGTGCTGGTCAACAACGCGGGCCGCACCCACGTCGGCGCCGCGGAGGAGACGACCGAGGACGAACTGCGCAGCCTGTTCGAGCTGCACTTCTTCGGCGCCGTGGCGCTGACCCGGGCGGTGTTGCCACAGCTGCGCCGGCAGCGCCGCGGCGCGATCGTCCAGCTGAGCAGTATGGGCGGCCAGATGTCGTTCGCCGGGTTCTCGGCGTACAGCGCGACGAAGTTCGCCCTGGAGGGATGGTCGGAGGGCCTGGCCGACGAGGTCCGCGCGTTCGGGATCGACGTTCTGATCGTCGAGCCGGGGGCATTCCGCACCGGCCTGTTCGACCCGACGCGCCGGACGTTCAGCCCCGACCTGGGCGTGTACGCGGGCAGCGTGGGCGGCACCCGGGAGATGGTCGCCGATGGTGACGGCGGTCAGGCGGGCGACCCGGCGAAACTGGCGCGGCTGGTCATCGAGGTGCTGGGCTCCGGCCAGGTGCCGTTGCGCCTACCGGTCGGAGCGGACGCGGTCGACGCCGTGCTCGGCCATCTCGACGCGGTGCGCACCGAGATCAATGCTTGGGAGAACGCCGCCCGGGACACAGCGTTCGACCCCGCGCCCACGCGGACACCCTGACACCGCCGGGTGCGGGCGGGTGCGGGCTGCGGGCTGCGGGCTGCGGGCCGTCCGCTGGCCGGCCCAACCTGACTTTCTCGGCGCGCGCCACGGCACCCCGTATCGTTGGATCACCGGCATGACCCACACCACGTTCCGGTCACGCGTGGTCCGAGGAGGTGCACCTATGGTGTCGAGCGAGGCGATGCTGGGTGCTCTGGGGTTCGTCTGGGACCGGTCCGCGGTGCGCCGGGATATTCCGCGCTTCTCGGTTGAACGTGCGCTCTGGCGGTTTCACCGATCGCTGCCGGAGTATGTGTGGGACGCAGCGGTCCTGGAGGGCAATCCGTTCACTTATCCTGAGGTGCAGACCCTCTTGGACGGGATCACCGTCGGCGGCCGGAAGATCAGCGATGAACGCCAGATCCTGAATCTCGCCGAGGCCGCGAACGCACTCGCCCAGCTCGTCCGGACGGGCGATTTTCAGCTGTCCAAAGAGGTCTCCGACCGGCTCCAGTTTCTGCTGGCCCGGGACGAGGCACTGGAGTCGGGTCATTTCCGTGGCGAGGGCAGGGAAACTCTCACCCCTGGGGTCAGCCTCGGCGAACATGGCCGTTACCTGCCGCCCGCCACCGAGCCCGGTGGTGAGAACCTGCGCCGCATCCATACTCAGGGGCTGGAGTTCCTGTCCGTCGAGATCGACGCCGAGTTCGAGCAGGCCGTCGCCTATTTCCTCTTCGGCTCACTGCAGCAGTTCTACTTCGACGGCAACAAGCGCACGGCGCGCTACCTGATGAATGGCCACCTCATGTCCCGGGGTATGGACTCCATCAGCGTCCCGGCCGGGCGCCGCCACGAGTTCAACACCGGGATGGTCGAATTCTTCCGGCACCGGGATGGCACCGGTATGTTCAGTTTTCTGACCTCCTGCCGGCTCGCCGCCGACGACGGGGTTCTACCGCCGGCTGCCGACTAGCCAGGTTTTTCTCGCGGATCATGATGGTCCATCACAGCAGACAGGCCAGTTGGGATCTGGGGCTTTTCCCGACAGCCGGGTGGCCGATCACAGCAGGGCGGGAGCAAGGGCGCGCCACTGCGCACGGGCCGGCCGCCCGGTGCGGTTGCGGACGTCGGTGTCCGCGAAGATGACCTGGACGGCCACATGGTCCGCGCCGGCGGCGTGGTGCTCGGCGACCCGCTTGGCGATCTGCTCGACAGTCCCCCAGGCATACAGCGCGTCGATGAGGCGCTCGCTGCCGTTGTCGGCGAAGTCGTCCTCGTCGAAGCCGAGCGTCCGCAGGCTGCGCACATAGTTGGGCAGCGCGAAGTAGTAGCTGAGGTTGTAGCGGGCGAGTGCGCGGGCCTCGGCGGGGTCGGTTTCCAGAATCACCTTCTGCTCGGGAGCAAGCAGCGGTGCCTCTCCCAGCGCCCGGCGGGCGGACGCCGTGTGTTCGGGCGTGACGAGGTACGGATGGGCGCCGGCCGAGCGGGCCGCCGCGAGAGCCAACGCCTTCGGCCGCAGCGCCGCGAGGACGCGGGAGGCGGCGGGCACCGGCTCGGGAGCGGCGTCGAGAGCGTCCAGGTAGGCGTCCAGGTACCGCAGCGGCTGGGCGTAGTCCCGCCCCAGCGTCCGCACGATCGGCGCGTGGCTGACACCGAGCCCCAGCGCCAGCCGCTCCGGATTCGCCGTGTCGAGCCGGTGGAACGCCGCGGCCAGCTCGACCGCCTCGACCGCCCACACGTTGACGATTCCGGTAGCCACGGCGATCCGGCTGGTGGCCGCGAGCAGCCGCTCCGGCAGCCGCAGGTCGGGGGCGCTGGCCCCGAGCCACAGCGCGCCATACCCCAGTTCATCCAGCTCCACCGCCGCCTCGACGGCGTCGGGGGCGTTCCAGGCGAAGGACGGGGACCAGATGCCGACCCGCCCCACGGACACCGTCATGACAGTTCTCCTTAGTCCGCGGCGAAACTCCGCACGAGAGTGTTCGACACACATCTAACACCTAAAAGTGTACGATGGCAATCGAACAGCTCAAGCTCAAGCTCAAGCTCAAGCTCGGGGTCGGGGTCGGGCGCGCGAAAGCGCGTGGATCCCGCGGCGGACACGCGAAGGACGGATACCGGGAACCATGGTCCCGAAGGCAGCACGCGCCGCCAGCCTGCGGCACACCGATCCGGGCGAGGTGCGCCTGCAGGAGGCGCTGGACGCGGTCGCCGACCCGGTCCGCCGGTCGATCCTGCGGACGCTGGCCGGTGAGCCGGACTTCTCCCGCGCCTGCGGCACCTTCGACCTGCCCGTATCGAAGGCGACCGCCAGCCACCACTTCACCGTGCTACGCGCCGCCGGGCTGCTCGAACAGGTCGACCAGGGCCCACGCCGGCTCAACCGGCTGCGCCGGGCCGAGTTCGACGCCCGCTTCCCCGGCCTGCTCGCCCTCGTGCTCGGCGAGAGCGAAGGCGAGCGCGACCAGGCCGGATAACCAACGCCCCCGCGGGGATCATCGTCGACGGCGGGAAGCCGACGCGCGCCGCGGAGCTCAGGGTTCGAGCACGACCGCCTCGACGCTGGACCCCGCCTCGACGCTGGACCCGGCGTCCAGGTCGAGCTCGGCCCGTGGGCGAGGGGTGAGTGTGCTCGCCGACGCGGCCTTGGCGCGCCGGATGGCCGCCGGCGACATCGCCCGGGTCGGCCCGAGCAGGAGTGCCAGGAAGGTGAGGATGCCGAGCGCGACGCAGCCCGCGCCGATCAGATAGCCCAGGTGATAGCCGCTCACCGTGGCGCTCACCGCGGAGTGCCCGTGCCGCTCGAGCGACTTCGTCCGGCTGGCGGCAAGGCTGGAGACGACGGCCAGACCGACGGCCGAACTCAGCCAGATCGAGACGTTGACGACCGCGGAGGCGAGCCCGGCGTCGGCTGCGGGAACGTCCGCCATCGCCACGGACAGCAGCGGAACCGTGGCGCAGGAGATACCGACGGCGATAAGCAGGAATGCTGGCAGCATCCCGGTGGCGTAGCTGGAGTGCTCGTCCACCCGGACCAGCAGCAGCAGCCCGACCATGGCCATGAGCAGGCCGGGCAGGAGTAGCGGAAGCGGTCCGAAGCGCAGCAGCAGCCGACTGGTCAGGCCCATCGACATCACCGCGACGATGACGGTCGTGGGCAGGAAGGCAAGGCCGGTGTGCACCGGGTCGTAGCCGCGGGCCAGCTGCAGGTAGAGGGCCCCGATGAAGAACAGCACCTGCAGGCCGATGAACAGGCAGCCGCGCACGATGCTGGAACCGACCAGGCTGCGCAGCCGCAGAATACGCAGCGGCATGATCGGATTGCTGCGCACCGCCTCGACGACGAAGAACCCCGCCAGGAGCACGACCGCGACCGCGCTGAAGCCGAGGGTGTGCGCCGAGGCCCAGCCATGGGTGGCCGCGGTGACGACGCCGTAGATGCCGATCAACATCGCGGCTGTGACCAGCAGCGAGCCCGTGACGTCCAGGCCGCCCTCAAGCCCGAGGCCGACGTTCTCCTCGATGAGGACGACCCCCAGCGCGAACGTCACGACCCCGATCGGGACGTTGATCAGGAAGATCCAGTGCCAGCTCACGACCTGGGTGAGGACACCGCCGGCCAGCAGGCCCAGGGAGCCGCCGCCGACGGCGACCATCATGTAGGCGCTCATCGCCTTGGCCCGCTCGGCCGGATTGGGGAACTCGGTGACGATGATCGCGATGATGACCGACGACGAGACGGCGCCGCCGAGCCCCTGGACGAAGCGCGCGGCGATCAGCGTGCCCTGGTTGGGCGAGGCGGCGCACAGCGCCGAGGCGACGGTGAACAGGGCGATGCCGGTCAGGAAGACCTTCTTGCGGCCCACGAGGTCGCCGAGGCGTCCGGCGAGCAGCAGGAAGCTCCCGAAGGAGATCAGGTAGCCGTCGACGACCCAGGCAAGGTCGGGCTGGGTGAAGTGCAGATCACGCTGGATCTCCGGCAGCGCCACGTTGACGATGGATCCGTCGAGCGCGTTCATCAGCATGGCGAAGCACACGACCACCAGCGCGATCCAGCGACGGCGGTCGGACCGGCCCACGGCGGGTGCCAGCACGGGGTCAGACATCGGCGCGGTGAGCCATCTGAGGATCTCCTCCGGTCCAGGCCAGGTGATGCGACGACGGTAATCATAACCATACGGTGACGGTCATGCCCAACCAATCATCATGGTTCCGTGATGGTCTAGAGAGAGCTACGATGGTCCGATGTCGGACGCGGTGGTGACCTCGGGGCCGATCGTGCTGCTCACCCGACTGTCGCGGCTCGTCCACCGGGCCAGCACGCCGGAGTTGCTGGGCATCAGCCTCAAGGACCTGGCAGCCCTCGCCTACCTGCGCGATCACGCCCGGACCACGCAGCGGGCGCTCACCGAGGGCCTGTGTATCGACGCCAACTACTGTGTTCTGCTTCTCAACGAGCTCGAGGCGGCCGGTCTGGCCGAGCGCCGCCGCGATCCGGCTGATCGTCGCCGCCATCTCGTCACCGTGACCGAGGCCGGCCGGCTCGCCCTGGAACGCGCCGAACAGGCTCAGGAGACGATCGAGGACGAGATCCTCGCCGGGCTTGACCCCGAGGAACGCGACACCCTGACCCGACTGCTCGCCCGAGCGCTCGACGGCGCCGTGCGCCGGCCACCGGTGGAGGAGGAGCGCGCCGCGCACTGAGGCCCACCGGCACAGATGCTCGTCACTGCCTGGGCCGGGTGGGTGCCGGGTACACGTCGTGATGGCGCGGCCAGCCCATGATGGGGTCCCGCGGCCAGCCTGCTGAAGGTCCGCCCGGGAAGGCGAGGCCCGCCGGAGGTAGCCTCCGGCGAGTTGTCCGGAGGGCAGGTAACCTCCGCTTGTACGCTGTGGAGGGAAGGCGGTCAGCCAAGTGACTGATGCGCGGCCCATGCGGGCGAACGCCAGGGCCAACCGCGAGCGGTTGCTGGCGCAGGCCCGTGCCGCGTTGGTCGAGCATGGCACCGGCGCGTCGCTGGAGGGAATCGCACGCCAGGCCGGAGTCGGTATCGGCACCTTCTATCGTCACTTCCCGTCACGGGAGGCCCTCCTCGAAGCAGTGCTCCATGAACGTTTCGACGAACTGTCGGCGCAGGCCCGCGATCTGTCGGCCGCTTCGTCGCCGGGTCCCGCGCTGACGACCTGGCTGCGGGAGTTCATGGAGTTCGCCGGCGCCTATCGCGGGCTGACCGCCGCACTCCTGGGGACGCTGCGGGACACGTCGACCCCGCTTCACACGGCCTGCGAGGGCATGCGCACGGCCGGCGCCGCTCTCCTCGCCCGCGCGCGGGAGGCTGGCGCGATACGCGCGGATATCGACGCCATCGAACTGTTCACCATTGTCAGCGGTCTCGCCTGGGCCTGTGAGCAGACATCGACCGCTTTCCCCGGCGGTGTGGCGGCCGACCGCGTACTCCACCTCGTGCTCGAGGGCCTCACCGGCTCTCAGCCGGACGACTGACTGCCCGCTGACCCGATCCCCCTTCTTCCCGGCGGAGGCTACCTCCGCTACGCTCCAACCTAGCGGAGGTAGCCTCCGCCAAATGTTGGACAGAAGGAGAGAGCGTGGGCAACGTGGAGATCCGTCGGCGCCTGGGCCGGTTCGGGGTCTGGATTCCGCCGTTCGTGTTGCTGAGCACCCCGGTCGCCACCCAGCGCCGGGAGGTCGCCCGGATCGAGCGGCTCGGATATGGTTCGGTCTGGAGCGGGGAGGGTCCGCCCGACTCACCCGTCGGCAGCCGCGATGCGTTCGCCCTGTACGGCGTGCTGCTCGCCGCGACCGAGCGGATCGTCGTCGGCGTCGGTATCGCGAACATCCACGCCCGGTCCGCGATGACGATGCACACCGGCGCCGCGACCCTGGCCGAGGCGTACCCCGACCGGTTCGTGCTCGGCCTCGGGGGTCATGGGGGTGCTCGACCGCTCTCCCAGATCAGCAGCTATCTCGACGCGATGGACAAGGCCGTGCGAAGCCTCCCGCAGCTGCCGGCGCCGCCCTACCCCCGCGTTCTGGCCGCGCTCGGGCCGCGCCTGAACGAGCTCGCGCGTGAGCGTGCCGACGGCGTCCATCCGTTCCTACAACCCGTGGCGCACACGGCCGCCGTCCGCGCCACGATGGGGCCCGACCCGCTGGTCATCCCGGCCCAGGCCGTGGTCCTGGGAACCGACGGGCCGTCGGCCCGGACGGTACTGCGGACGATCCTCTCCGCCGGTCCGGACGTGGCCGCCTCGCCCTACAGTCGGCACTACCGCCGGCTTGGCTACTCCGAGACCGACATCCTCGAGCGCAGCGACCGCCTGATCGATGACGTCCTCGCCTGGGGTGATGAGGACACCGTCGCCGCCCGGATCACAGCCCACCTGGAGGCCGGGGCCGACCACGTCCTGGTCGGCCCGCTCGCCGCCGACCTGACCGGCATAGTCGACCAGCTCGAACGGCTCGCCCCCCGCCTCCAGCCGACCTTGGCGGCTGGACAGCACCCGAGCAACCCCTGACCTGCCCCTGGTCATCGGCGGGGTCGGGCACCGGCAGTTCCTCAGGGAGTGGGCCGAGGTACACATGCCCGAGGTCGACGCGGCCCGCGCGGAGTACGACCGCAGCCACGGCTGACCACGCCGGCCCGGCCCGCGCGGATCGGCCCCGCGCCGGGCAGGGCGGGCCAGCCGAAGCCGCCGGGATCAGGAGCGAGCCGGTGGTTCAGAAGCGGAGGTCGTCCCAGTGGATGGTGACCGGTATCGGGTTGCTGACCTGCGGCGGCGAACCGGTCTCGTCCTTCAGGAAGGTGCCGAGATGCTTGTAGCGCGTGGTCGCCCGATCAAGACCATAGCGTTCGATACTCGTGACGCCCTCGTTGTCGAGGCGGGCGATCCAGTAGTGCGCTATACCCGCCCTGGCGTATTCGCCCAGCTTGTCCGTCGTGTCCTGGGTCTCCGAGCCTGGCGACACGATCTCGATGACGAGCAGCGCATGCTCCGCGCGCAGGCGTTCCCCTGCGGCACGGTCGAGGCATCGGTAAAGAACGACGTCCGGGCGGCGGTTGAGCAGGGGAACGTCTCGTAGCCGCAGATCGACATCGCTGTTCACGGTCAGGCATTCATGGCCACGGTCCATCGCGCGACGAGCGTGACGTTCCAGGACGTTCGCCAGGCGGCGCCCGGCGGTCTGGTGATCAGGGGTGGGGGCCTCGCAGAAGGCGACGTACCCATCGACGATCTCGATCGCCCGCGCGACGTCCTCGGGAAGTGCCTCGTACTCCGCCGCGGTCACCCGCGCCGGCTGGGGCCGCAGGCCGCGCAGCCAGCTGTCCTCCGGCAGGGAGGTCGTCATCGCCGCTTCCTCTGGTCAGTGCGGTGCCGTTCGCTACGGTGCCGTTCGCTACGGTGCCGCTCGATCGGGAGGCATCTGTCGATCTCCGTCCAGCATAGTGCCGGGCTGGCCGGCCCTCGGGCCGCCCGGCACCGCGCTCGGCTTCCCACAACGGCGCGAGCTGGAGCGATCCGGAGCGATCCGGAGTCAACCGGTCGTTGCGACGGGATAGGGTGCCGTCGGTGGACGCGGGCGGCGTCGCACCTGGCGGGACGGCGGGGAGGCGACGGGCGCGTGGGTGTCTTCGACAGGATCCGCGGCGAGTTTATCGACATCATCGAATGGACCGACGACAGCCGGGACACGATCGTCTGGCGCTTCCCGCGCTACGAGAACGAGATCAAGATGGGCGCCAAACTCACGGTCCGCGAGTCCCAGGCGGCCGTCTTCGTCAACGAGGGCCAGGTCGCCGACTCCTACCAGCCGGGCCTGTACACCCTCGAGACGCGCAACATGCCGATCCTGTCCACGCTCAAGGGCTGGAAGTACGGCTTCGACTCGCCGTTCAAGGCCGAGGTGTACTTCGTCAACACCCGGCAGTTCACCGACCTGAAGTGGGGCACGCAGAACCCGGTCATCGTCCGCGATCCGGAGTTCGGCATGGTCCGGCTGCGGGCGTTCGGCACGTTCGCGCTGCGGGTGGTCGATCCGCCGGCGCTGCTGCGCGAACTCGCCGGCACGGACCCGCAGTTCCGCACCGAGGAGGTCGCCGAATACCTGCGGCAACTCATCGTCGGGCGCCTCGGTACGGCGCTCGCGACAGCGCGGGTGCCGATGCTGGACCTCGCCACCCAGCAGGGCACGATCGGCGACGCGCTCGCCGCGGCACTGAGCAAGGAACTTGCCCCGGTGGGCTTTGCGATCCCGACGTTCGTCATCGAGAACATCTCGCTGCCGCCCGAGGTCGAGGCGGCGATCGACCGGCGCAGTCAGATGGGCATCGTCGGAAACCTCGATCAGTACACGCAGTTCCAGACCGCGCAGGCCATCGAGGCCGCCGCCCGCAACCAGGGCGGGGCCGGCGAGGGCCTGGGCATCGGCCTCGGCATGGCGCTCGGCCAGCGAGCCGCGGGCACCGCGGGCGCCCCCGGTGCGCCGCAGCCGTACCAGCCGTACCCAGGCCAGGGCCAGGGCGGCCAGCCGAACCAGGGACAGCCGCCGGCCGCACCGCCCGCCGGGCCGCCCATTCCCCCGCCGCTACCGACAGCGGAGCAGTGGTTCGTCGGGGTGAACGGCCAGCGGCTCGGCCCGTTCGACCGCGGCCAGCTCGGGCAGCGGGCCGCGGCCGGCGAGGTGCGACACGACACGCTGATCTGGACGGCCGGCATGGCGCAGTGGACCCCGGCGGGCCAGGTGGCGGAGGTGGCGCCGCTGCTCGCCAACGTACCGCCGCCACTGCCACCCCAGGCCTGACGACGATGGCCTGACGACGATGAGCAGTACTTCGACGGGCAGGTGCCGGTCGAGGGGATCGGCGCGGGTGACACCGCCGTGGGGGACGAATGACGAACCAGCCTGATCAGCGGGCGCCGGTCGGCGCGACGACGTACCCGTGCGGCGGCTGTGGGGCACGCCTGGAGTTCGCCCCGGGCGAGACCGCCCTGCGCTGCCCGTACTGCGGTTTCCGCCAGGAGATCGCCGCTCCCGCCCGGCAGATCCGCGAGATCGCGTACTCCGACCTGGGCACGTTGCCGCGCAAGCCGGTCGGCAGCATCGGCGCGTACGTCTTCGTCTGCCAGCGCTGCGCGGCCAGGACCGAGACGAACGAGACCGCGAGCGTCTGCCAGTTCTGCGCGGCGCCGCTGGTGATCGACCCGGCGGCCTCGGGGCAGATCGTGCCCGAGGGCGTGCTGCCGTTCGGGCTCGACCGCGGTGCCGTCCGCACCGCCGTGCGCGGCTGGACGTCGTCGCGCTGGTTCGCGCCCAAGGCATTGAAGAAGGTCACCGAGACCGAGTCGATGAAGAGCACCTACCTGCCGCACTGGACGTACGACGCGCGGACGGAGTCGGACTACACCGGCCAGCGCGGTGAGCACTACTGGGTCACCGAGACCTACACCGACGGCGACGGCAACCGGCAGACCCGGCAGGTACAGCGCACCCGCTGGTATTCGGCGCACGGCCAGGTGACGCGCGCCTTCGATGACGTGCTGGTTCCCGGCAGCACGGTGCTGCCGGGCAAGCAACTCGACGACCTCGCGCCCTGGCCACTCCCGCAGGCCGTGGCGTACCAGCCGGAATTCCTGGCCGGCCACTTCGCGCTGCGCTACGACGTCGAACCGGAGGCCGGTTTCACCGAGGCCCGCGACCGGATGGCACCGGTCATCACCGAGGACTGCCGCCGCGACATCGGCGGCGACGTCCAGCAGGTGACCTCGGTCGACACCCGCCATCACGACGTCACCTTCAAGCTGATGCTGCTGCCGGTGTGGATAGCGACCTATATCTACGCCGGCCGCTCCTGGCAGATCCTCGTCAACGGCCGCACGGGCGAGGTGCACGGCGAGCGCCCCTGGAGCAAGGCCAAGATCGCCCTCGCGGTGCTCGCCGCCTTGATCGTGCTCGCCGTCATCGTCTACGTCGTGGCGGCGCACGGCAGTTCGGGCCAACACGCCCGCCGGACTGCCGTGCCCACCCCCAACCGCCGCTGACCCGCCGGCCTACCTGTTGACGATGCTCTTCAGGGTCAGATTCGGATCCACCGCACACCGGTCGATGTACAGGTAGAAGTTCACTTTCTGCTGGTCATCCAGGGCCATCAGGATCTGTGCCTGGCGGTCGCTCCTCATGTGCACGTAGTCATTGCACGTTGTGTCGAGAAGGCCCCCGCCGCTGCCATCGCCCGCGGTACTCCACCACAGCACGCTGCCCAGCAGCAGCGCGGCGAGGGCACCACCATTGATGATCAGATTTCGGCGCATCACCGGCGAGGGCGTGGGGACTATCGGTGCGAGCGGCGGTGCCCCCGGCGCGGTGGCGGCGCGCACCGTCCGCACTCGCTCAAGGAGGTGGTGGGGCGACTCGTGGAAGCCGCCGCCCAGGTAGACGTTCACCGTGTGCGCCGCCCACAACGGCAGGGTGAGCAGGACGAACCATCCCCAGCCAGCGAACACGCCGAGCAGGACCAGGACCACGACGGCCTGCGCGATCGCGATCGCGGCCCAGATCAGATTCGGATTCCGCGCCGGGCTCGCGACCCACCCCGGCAGCGGCTGCCGGGCGGCTGCCGCCAGCCCGGAAGCGGCGGACGCGGCGACAGCGGGTGGGGGCGCGGACCCACCGGACAGAGATTCATGATCATCGCGAGGTGCGGGCATGGACATGGCGGCTCCATCGGAACGAGGTCGGTTGACGAGTTCGGTTGACGAGTTCGGCTGGCGGGCCGCGCGACGAGTGCCCGCCGGGCAGCCGACGGACAGCAGGGTGGTGCTGGCGACGACCGAGCCACCGGCCGCCGCGGCGACGTGACATGACGTGCCGTGCCGTGGTCCTTGCCGACCAGCGCCGCCGTACATCGATGGCAGCCGCGGGAAGCGGACCGATACGGGGTGGCGATCGGGAGCCGAGCCAACGACCGATGATCAACCGGCTGCCGGAGCCGGCCGCGGACACCGGACAGCCCGCTTCGGTAGATTGCTTATGGTAATTTACCGTTGTATTTTTACGGTCCGAGTATGCAGACGCGGACTGGATCGGTCAACGGGGGGCACATCGATGACGATCGGGGGGGTGATGGGAGGGCTTGTCATGACGACGAACGCGGTCCTTGCCCGCCGCCGGATCGCGCGCGGCCTGCGCCGGTACCGGCAGCGCGCCGGTCTGACCATCGAGGAGCTGGCGCGCGCGCTGGAGTGCTCCGGGGCGAAGATCAGCCGGATGGAGACCGGCATAGCCGGCGTCCGCCTGCACGACCTGCCCCCACTTGCCCGGGCCGTCGGACTCGACGACACCGAGCTCGCCGAGCTGACCGAGCTCACCCGGCGCGCGCGGGCCAAGGAGTGGTGGCACGAGTTCACCGACCTGGTGCCGCCCGACTCCGCCACCTTCTGCGGCCTGGAGGACGGCGCGGACCGCGTCCGCATACACACGACGTCCCTGGTCCCCGGGCTGTTGCAGACCGTCGACTACGCCAGGGCGCTGCTCGGCACGGCGCACGACGCCACCCAGCCCGTGCGGGAACGTCGACTCACGCTGCGGCTGCGTCGCCAGCATGTCCTCGATCGGGATAGTCCCCCGGCGATGACCGTGCTCCTGGACGAAGCGGTGCTGCACCGGGAGATCGGCGGCCCGGAGGTGGCCGCCGGGCAGTGGCGGCACGTCCTGCACCGGATAGAGACCAGCGGCGTGCGGGTGAGGGTCATTCCGTTCACCGCGCCGGTCCATCAGGCCGAGGGCGTCACGTTCACGATCTTCGATTTCGACCATGAAGACCTCACTCCCGTGGTCTACGCCGAGCAGCCGGTCCAGAACCTCTTCGTCGACGATCCCGAGTCGGTCGATGCCTACTCGGCGGCATTGGACGCCGCCGAGCAGGCCGCCGCGTCCGCGAAGGAATCACTGGCGATGATCAGTGCTCGGGCCGGCGGTGGGCGGTGACGGCGGCCCTGCCCGCACCGCCCAGCGGACTACCGGGCCCGCAGCGCGTCGAACTCGTCGTTGCGGACGCCGAGCAGAAATACCTCCCATTCACGGGGCGTGAAACGGAGAACCGGCCCGTCCGGATCCTTCGAGTCGCGGACGCTCACCTCGCCAGGCGCGAACGCGACATCAACGCAGGTCATGTCCACTCCCCTGGAGAAGCTGCTGTGCCGCCAGGACGGCGGCACCGATTCCGGACCGGTGATCGCCCGGACGGTGGGAGCGGGCGGCAGGCTGGTCCGCAGGCTGTTCGACATGTTTCTTCCTCCGGAGTGAGCGGGGCTGAGTGGGGTGCACGGAGCTGTGCCTGCTGTCCCGCCATCGGAGAGCGGGGCGGCCGGTCAGATATCGCCACCTGTGCGCCGCATCGACCGCGGCGTCGCTCCGGCTGGCTGGTGGCCTGTCGAGCACACCGGAAATCCCGAGAAACACCCAGACTGGGCGATCCAGGCCGATCGGCCCCCTGGTCAGCGCAGGGCGGCCCACCCTGTGCTGGCACAGCGTCGCGATCGGCGGATCCCGCGGTTACGCTCGCCCAGCGGTCGAAGGGCCCATGCCGGCGCGTCACGTTCTATTCACGGGCGAGGACGCCCGTTTTCCACCACCAGGTGTTCAGCCGGCCGCCCGGTTCCTTTACGGCTGGTTTTCATGCTGCCCCGGCAGCACCTTTTCACCGCCTGCGTGACCAGCACGCGCGCGCCATGTATGGGGGAATGCATGACCGAGATCGGCGTCGACCCGGCCGCACACTGGGTCGGCCCAACCACCCGGCCGGACACATACGTCCTCAAGGAGATGATCGGGCGCGGCGCCGAGGGCGAGGTGTGGCGGGCGGAGCTGCCGCTTTCCACCGAGGGCCGCGCCACGGTCGCGGTGAAAACCATGTTCAGGCCACCGGGCGACGATGCCTGGGAGAAGCAGAGCCGGCTGCTGACCACACTGAGCCATCCCGGTCTGGTCCGGGTGACAAGCATGTTCATCGGCCCGGCCTGGCACCTGGCCGGCGCGGCCGATACGAACACGCGGGTCGGCTACGTCGTCATGGACTTCGTCGAGGGCATGACACTGCGTGAGTGGTGGGAGGACAACCCGGGCGCCCGGGTCAGCGAGCGGATCCGCAAACTGCGCACGGTCGCCGCCGCACTCGACCAGATGCACTCCGGCGGCCAGACCGTCCAGGGCGTCGCGCACGGTGATGTGAAACCGTCAAACATAGTCGTCCGCGCCGACGGCGTAGCCGTCCTGGTCGACCTGGGCCTCGCCCGGCTCACCGACGGCACGGGCGTCGTCGGTCGCACCGCGCCCTACGCGGCGCCTGAGCTGCGGGTCATCGACCCGATCCCGACTCCGGAAGCCGACCGGTTCGCGTTCGTGGTGACAGCCGCCGAGGTCCTGCTCGGCGGCCAGGTGCCGCGCATCGAGGGGCTTGGCTGGGTCGATCTTCTGGCACTCGAGGAGGCGCTGCACCGCAGCCCGCTCACCGCCACCCGCCCGGCGCTGATCAAGCACATCGTGGACGCGCTGTCCACCACGGACCCCGCCGACCGCTGTCGCCCCACCACCGTCGGCGTGTCCACGACCGGCAGCGCACCCGCCCCCACCGACTCGGTACCGGTCAGCCGGACGGACTGGCTCTCCACCTGGCTCGACTCCGCGACCGACGCCGTCTCCCAGCTCACCGGCACCACCGGCGCTGGCAGCGCTGGCAGCCACGCCGCCGGCAGCGGCACCCCCAGCACTAGCAGCACCCCCAGCACTGGCACATCAGGCAGCCAGTCGATGCCCGTCCCCACGCCGGTCCCGGACGCGGACAGCTCACAGCTCGCGACCGCGATCTCCGGCCCACCCGCTCTTCCCCCCGGATGGTCGCCGGCCGGGCCGCCCTCCGGAACCGGGCCAGGGCTCGCGGCGCCGATGCGGCCTGCCGCCATGAACCTGCCGGCGGGCCCGCCCACGGACCCCGTCTCGACGTTCGGCGACCCGACCCCGCCGGCACGTGGACGCAAGCAGTGGCCGCTTGTCGTAGCTGCGGCCGTCGTCGTCCTCGCGATCGCCGTGTCCGCGGCGGTCCTGCTCAGCGGAGGCGGTGGCAACGATGGCTCCGGCTCATTGGCCGCGGGATCGGCCAGCAGCACCGTCGGCACGGCCAGCACCCCTACCGTCAGCCCGAATCCAACGACCGCCACCACGGCCACGACCGCCCCGACCGACGTGACCGCGACGCCATCAGCGTCAGCATCAGCGGGATCCAAGGGCACGACCACCTCGTCCACGGCCGCGCCGGACGCCGCCGGGACGACCAACCTCTCCGCCATCGCGCCGGTCAGCACCTACTCGGTCGAAAGCCTCACCGCCGGGCCACAGCAGATCGGCACCACGAACTACCCGAACAGCGTGCGTTTCAACTGCACCTCCCGCCAGGATTCACCCTGCTCCGTCACCTACAATGTGGCCGGCGCAAAGTTTCTGGACGCCGTGATCGGCGTCCCCAACGACGCCCCCGGCGCCGGCGGCGACGTCGTGCCGACCACTTTCTTCAAGGACAGCTCCGCCCAGCTCGGCTCGCCGGTCAATGTCGAGATCGGGCAGCCGCAGACGGTTCACCTCGACCTCCGGGGTGCCACCCAGTTGATCATGAAGTTCTACCCGACCACCACCCCGTGGCACGGCGACCAGAACACGCTGGCTCTGGTGCTCGGAGACGCCACCATTGGCCCGGGAACGTCGACCGGCCCTGGAACGTCAACGCCGGTCAGTACCGGAAAATCCTGACGGGCCCCGCCAGCGGAACGGGAACGTGGGACAGGCCGAGGAATGAACGTGCAGGTTCCGGCGGAGCGCTGGGTCCTTGCCTACGAGCACGGGCCACGGCGGTGCCGGGTACCCGTCGGCGGGCGGCTGGGGATCGGGCGGTCGTTGACGGTCGGGCGGGAGGGTCGGCTGCCGCTGGGGGTGGAGGTGCCGAATTCCCGGATTTCGCGGGAGGCCCTGGTGGTGACCGCGACCGAGACGGGCTGGGACCTCGAGGTCCGCAACCGCAACGGCGCGACCCTGCACGTCTGGGGGCAGCCGCCGCGAGCCGTGTACGGCCAGGTACAGGTCTGCTGGCCACGGATCGCGGTGCGCATCCTCACCCGCGAGCTGCCCGTCCGCACCTACCACTGGGTCCTGCTCGAAGCCGACCTGCCCATGCTGCCCACGGCGGGTGCAGGCCCGCCGCGGGGCACGACCACCGGCATGACGGTCACACCGCCCCCTCCGCTGCCGATGACGTCGGCACAGGAGGAGGCGGTGCGCCTGGTCTTCGCCGAGCTGCTGCACTGGCCGCCGGTGCTGCCGGCGAGAACGTTGCAGCTCAAGCAGGCCGCGAGCCGGTTGCGCATCAGTGAGCAGGGAGTGCGCGACCGGCTTGGCTGGGCCCACAATCGGGCGCTGCACCTCGGCCTGCACCAGGAAGTGGGTCTGACCGAGCCCGACTATCTCTATTTCCTCGTCAACAGCGGCTACCTCGCGCCGCCGGCCACCCGGCCGTGCCGGATAGTCCGGCCTTGGCTCGACGACGGCTGACCCCCCAGTACCCGGCCGGTGCCGCCCCGGGAGCCGCCACCAGGCCACCCCGACCCATGTCCTCGGGCGGCGCGGGGCCGCCTCGGCACCGTAGGCAGGCCCTCGTCACTGTCCGACGGTGAGGACGATTTTGCCCTGGGTGTGGCCGGACTCGAGCTGCCGGTGCGCCTCGGCGATCCGCTCGAAGGGGAACGTCGCCCCGACGTGAATCCGCAACCGGCCCTGTTCGACCAGCTCGACGAGCTGGCGCAGGGCGCCCGCGTCGGGGTCGACGGCGATGCCCGCGAAGCGCCGCCCGGTCGCGCGAGTCCTCGCCGCCAGCTCGACGTTCGTCCGGTCGACTGCGGTCACCAGCATTCCACCGGGGCGCAACAGCGACCTGGCGCGTAGCCTGTCTCTCGGCCAGAGGCGGTCGCCGCCGCACCGGCCGCACCGGCAGGAACAGCGGACCGGCAACGCTGCCACTTCCACCGTGGAGGAGCGATCACGCCGTTGTGACCAGGTGCCGCCCGTACTCCTTCGCGTCCACAAGCTGCAGACAGGGCGGACGCCGTCGCCAGGCGCCGCAGGTACTTACCGGCAGGCCGCAGGTACTTACCGGCAGGCACCCCTCCACCACCTTCATTTCTACAATGACTCGAAGTCAGGCTCACCGCCAGTAAAGATGCGTGCCTGTTGGCGACGGTTGTATCGGCTGACCACGAAGGTGGCTCACCCGTTGCATGGCCTGGCGCGCCGCGGGTGATTCGCGTCTCATCTGACGCTGAATGTGAGACAGGCCACGGCTGGCGCCAGGCCTCACGGTCGAGGGGTGGACGCGGTCGCCGTCCGGCCTGCGGGCAGGCAGGGCCCGGCATCACCGCGGAGGGTGGCTACCGCCGTCCCGCCGTTGTCCTCCCGCTCACTGAGCGGGAGGGCGCCAGATGACGGGGTGGTGACTGGCGGCCCTGGGCCCGAGCAAAGACCGGGCCGCGCAGGGGCGGTGCTGGCGCATCCACACGGGGTCGCACCGCCGAACGGCGGCGTGTTCGGAATGCGGTGTGTTAGACCGGCGACGGGTTGAGCCGGGCGAAACCCTCCTGGCGCCGGTACGGGAAATACGGATAGGGGGCGGTGCGGGCACTGGCCGCGTCAAGGCGCCGGAGCTGGTCCGGGGTCAGCGACCAGCCGACCGCGCCGAGGTTCTGCCGCAGTTGCGTCTCGTCGCGCGCGCCGATGATGACGGACGCGACGGTGGGCCGCGCCAGCAGCCAGTTCAGCGCGATCTGCGGCACGGCCTTGCCGGTTTCCGCGGCGATCTCGTCCAGAACGTCGACGACGGCGAAAAGGTACTCGTCGTCCACGGGCGGTCCGAGATCGGACGTGGCGGGCAGGCGGCTGTTCGCGGGCAACGGCTGGCCTCGCCGCACCCGGCCGGTCAGGCGGCCCCAGCCCAGCGGACTCCAGACGACCGCGCCGACGCCCTGGTCGAGCCCAAGCGGCATCAGCTCCCATTCGTAGTCCCGGCCGACGAGCGAGTAGTAGACCTGGTGCGCCACATACCGTGGGTAGCCATGCTTCTCGGCGACGCCGAGGGACTTCATCAGCTGCCAGCCCGCGAAGTTGGACACGCCGACGTAGCGGATCCGACCGCTGCGGACCAGCTCGTCCAGGGTGGACAGCACCTCCTGGACCGGGGTGCGCGCGTCGAATGCGTGCAGCTGGAACAGGTCGATGTAGTCGGTGCCGAGACGGCGCAGGGCCGCGTCGCAGCCGGCGAGCAACCGCGAGCGGGACGAGCCGGCATCGTTCGGCCCGTCGCCGGTGGGCAGGCCCGCCTTGGTGGACAGCAGCACCCGGTCCCGTCGCCCTCGGATGGCGGCGCCAAGCACCTCCTCGGCGACACCGTCGGAGTAGACATCCGCGGAGTCGAACATGGTGACGCCCGCGTCCAGGCAGATGTCGACCAGACGCCGCGCCTCGTCGACATCGCTGCCGCCCCACGCCCCGAACAGCGGGCCACGGCCGCCGAAGGTGCCGGTTCCAAAGCTCAGCGCCGGGACCTGCAGCCCGGAGGCGCCCAGTCGTCGATACTCCACCATCACCCTCTTAACAGTACTCTAGTTCCGTTACCTTGGGGTCTCAAGGTACCACGCGTACCGCGCCTAACAGAACTGGAGAACCGTTACATTGGACGACGAAGCCGCTTCCGGAGCCAGCCGGCAGGGCGGGACCATGCGGCCAGGCGGGACCGTGCGGCCAGGCGGGCGTACCGCGCGGGTGCGGGCGAGCGTGCTGCGGGCGGCTGGGGACGCCCTGGTCGAACGCGGCCTCGGCGCACTGGATCTGGCCGACGTGGCCCGCCAGGCCGGGGTGGGCAAGACGACGGTCTATCGGCGCTGGGGGACGGTCGCCGTTCTCATGGCCGACATGCTGGCCGAGATGGCCGAGCACTCCGCGCCGCGATCCGACACCGGTTCCCTGCTCGGCGATCTCACGGCCAACGCCGACCTCGTCCGGCGCACCCTGTGCGACCCGCGCCAGGGAGCGCTGTTCGCCGCGCTGATCGCCGCCGCCACCGCGGACGAGCGCACGGCTCGGGAACTGCGCGGCTTCTACGACGCCCGGATCGCTGAGTGGGCCCCCTGCGTGTCCCGGGCGATGGACCGGGGGGAGGTGCCCGCCGGCACCAGTCCGCAGGAGGTAATCCGCGCCGTGTCCGCGCCGCTGTACTACCGCCTGCTGACTGTCGGCGAGCCCCCCGACGCGGCCGCGGCGGCCCAGGCCGCCAGAGCAGCGGCCGTCGCCGCAGCCGCCGGAGTTTACATACGCTGACCAGGCGTCCCTCGTTCCACGGAGCGGATCGCGATGGACGCGATGGACGACCCGCGATGGACGCGCAGAACTCGGTCACCGATCGATGAAGGCGGTCACCGGTCGATGAAGAAGGCCCGGATGTCGGCGGCGAGCAGCTCCGGCACCTCGAGCCCGGGGAAATGGCCACCGCGCTCGGCCTCCGTCCAGCGGGCGATCGGTAGCCGCCGCTCGGCGTAGGGCCGGATCGCGCGGGTGATGTCCTCGGGCAGGACAAGCACGCCGACCGGCTGGACAGTCGGCCACCTCCCCGGGCCGCCGGACTCGCGGTGCAGGCGGGAGGCCGTGCCACCGGTCCCGGTCAGCCAGAACAAGGTCACGTTCGTGAGCACCCGATCGACGCTGATGGGGAAGTCGGCGGCGGCCCACATCGTCATCGGGTCCAGCAGCCAGGCGAGCAGTCCGACGGGTGAGTCGGTGAGCCCGTACGCCACGGTCTGCGGCCGGGTCGCGTTCAGCATCCGGACAGCCGGTTGGCTGTGCAGGTAGGCCTCGATCTGGTCGAGGCGGCCCGCGTCCTCGGTGCTCAGTGCCGTCCGGTCGGGGTCGCCGGGCTGGGGTGGTGTCGGCAGGTAGTTGAGGTGGATCGCGACGACGTGCTCGGCGTCGTGTGCCGACAGCGCCCGGGAGACCGCCGCGCCCCAGTCGCCGCCGTGTGCGCCGTAGCGGCGGTAGCCCAGGCGGCGCATGAGCTCGGCGAAGGCCCGGGCCACCCGGTCGACATCCCAGCCCCGCTCGCGGGTCGGGCCGGAGAAACCCCAGCCCGGCAGGGACGGCACGACCAGATGGAAGTCGGCCGACAGCGGCCCGAGCACGTCGAGGAACTCCACGATCGAGCCCGGCCAGCCGTGGGTGAGCACGAGCGCAAGGGCATCCGGGCGTGGACTGCGCAGGTGCAGGAAGTGGATCCGCTGACCATCGATCTCCGTGACGAACTGGGGGTGGCTGTTCAGCTCGGCCTCGGCCGCTCGCCAGTCATAGCGGTGGCGCCAGTGCTCGGCGAGCTCGCGGACCCGGGCCAGCGGCACACCGAACGTGTCGCCGACGCCTGGTAGTTCGTCGGGCCAGCGGGTGCGGTCGAGGCGGGCGTGCAGATCGTCGAGCTCGGCCTGGGGTACGGCGATCCGGAAGGGCGTGATGCTCATTCGTTAGTCCCCCTAACGTTTGGATGACTAACGTTAAAACCGTTGGTCGTACCAACGCAAGTCCGGGTTGGCTCTAGACTGCGGCTCATGCCGGAGCGCGACCGCCACGCGCGGGCCGATCCCGCCGCCGTACCGCCTCGCCTGCGGTCCCTGGCTTCCCGGCTACTCGGCCGCAGCGCCGGGCACGCGGACCGGATCTCGAACGCACACCTCGCCGCAGCGGGGGCGACCCGCTGGCAGTACGCGACACTGGTCACGCTCCGCGATGGCGGTCCGGCGAGCCAGGCCGCGCTCAGCGACCGCACCGGCATCCACCGCAGCGACATGGTGGCCGTGCTGGGCGAGCTGACCGAGACCGGGCACGCTCGGCGCGTACCGGACCCGGCCGATCGGCGGCGCAACATCGTCACCTTGACCGAAGCCGGCCAGGCTCGGCTGGGCGTGCTCGACCATCTGGTCGACCAGGCCCAGGACGAGCTGCTCACCCCCCTGTCCGCTGCCGAACGCGGGGAGCTGGTCCGCCTCCTACAACGCCTGGACGAGCACCACTCGGCCCGGTGACCACGCGCATGCCGACGGGAGCATCGGGGCTGGTGGGACTTCGTTGACAAGTCCCAGCCAGGTCGACATCCCAGCGCATCCGAAGATCCGTGACTTAGTGGCACAGCATTCCGACAACGAGCTCCCACAACATCGGCGCTACGTGATGTGACCGATACGCTCCGCGTGCTGATGTTCGTTATACACGGGGGATCATCGTGAGAATCAAAGCCGCGTTCGGAACTGTCGCCGCCGCACTCGTCGTCCTGGTCGGCACGCTGCTCGTGCCCGCCGGCACAGCCCAGGCCGCGACGACGATTCCGTGCCGAGCCACCGCGACAGTCGCGCATCCGGGCCTGAACCAGATCGAACCGGTCTACGTCGAGACCGCGCCCTCCGCCAGCGTCACCGGCGTCGCCCACTACCGGACGACGAACACCAGGAAGTCCGGAACCACCGACGTCCGTGGTCACCGCTACCTGAAGTGGAACATCAGCCATGCGACGCCGGGATTTCAGGTCATCGTCACGGTCACAGTGACGAGCGGCGCTCGGCAGGGCACCTGTTCAACCTCATTCACGCCGATCTGGTAAATTCCGGCGGCACGACCGAAGGCTGAGCGGCCCCGAGTGTGGCGGTCAGTACCGGCGATAGGGCAGAAACTTGCCGCTCATCGTGATGTGCACCCGGTCGCCGGCCGGGTCGGGCTCGCGTTCGAGGTTCATCCGGAAGTCGATGGCGCTCATGATGCCGTCGCCGAACTCCTCCTGAATAAGCTCCTTGAACGTTGTTCCGTACACGGAGACCAGCTCGTAGAACCGGTAGATCAGCGGGTCGATGGGAACGTCCGTCGGCAGCGAGCCACGGTACGGCGGGTCGGTGAGCAGGCCGGCCGCCTCCGCCGGGAGCTCGAGCAACTCGACGAGGATGTCGGCCTCGCTCTCGTCGAACGACATCTGCCCGAGGCACCCGGCGGTGACCGACTCCTTGCTGCGCCCGACCACCGCGGCGATCTCAGCCCAGCTCAGCTTCTTGCGGCGCCGGTTCGCGACGATCAGCTCGGTCAGTTCCGCACGGTGCACGCGCTGCCTCCCGGCCAGGGGCGATGGAATCCCGCCCACAGTACGCAAAGCCCGAGGTCACGGGCGGCCGTTCACCCACATCTCACGACCGCCCGGCTCAAGGCCCACCACGGCCGGGACCGTCGGGCTCCATCCCGACTGGTGGTGCCGCCGGGTTACTCCTGCGTACCCGGCCAGCCCGGGTGTCCGTAACCGGCTTCGCTATCTCCCCCCGAAAAGCCCGAGGGCCAGACGGCCGCCCGGGCCTGGAGCAGAGCGGAGATGGACATGCGAGCGAAGACCCTGCGGGTGGGGACCAGCCGTACGCGGACCGGACGCACGCGAAAGGCCTCGATCACGGTGCTCGCCGCCACCGTGGCCATGGGCGTCAGTCTCCTATCGGCGCCGGCGGCGCTCGCCTCGGGCGGCCATGGCGGCGGAGACGGCGGCAGCGGTGGTGGCGGCGGCAGCGGCCGGCCCGGTGGCCCGGCGGTGAAGACCGAGGGCGTCGGCTCCCTCGGCAGCCACTGGACGCTGAAGTCGCAGCACGACGACGACGGCCCCGGGCCGGTCGCCGGCGAGGAGTTCGAGATCGACACTCCAGCCGGGCATGTCTGGACAGTGACCTTCGCGGACAACGGCATCGTGTTCTTCGACCATGTCGACGTCACGGCGACCGCCACCGGTCTGCGGGCGATGAGCAAGGCCCCGGACCAGGGCATCGACCAGATCATGAGCGTGCACGCGGTCGACCGGGGTACCGGCGAGGTCATCGACGGCTCGGTCAAGCTGCCGGCGATCTGACCGGACGCACCGGGCCATTCATCATCCGCCACCCTGCCGGTCACCTCCCGCGCTCGGAAACCCACACGACGCTCGGCCATCGTGGCCGATACCGCCGACGGCGACAAACAGCCGGTATTCGGCGGTCGGGACGGCGTGGATCGACGCGGGGCCGGCCGACCCGCACCCGGCCGCGGCTAAAATCGCCGGCGACTGTCGGGCCGATGCCGGACGTCGACGCAGGTCGTGAGGCGTGTCGCGGGTTCGGGTGCACAACTTCTCCCTGTCGCTGGACGGTTTCGCCACCGGCGAGGGCCAGAGCTTCGAGCGGCCGTTCGGCCATGCCGAGGGCCGGCTGCACGAATGGTTCTTCCAGACCAGGACCTTCCGCTCCATCCATGGTGAGTCCGGCGGGGAGGCCGGTGTCGACGATGCTGTCGCGCGGGCCTGGGAACCGGAGATCGGTGCCGAGATCATGGGACGAGGGAAGTTCGGCCCGCAGCGGGGCCCATGGGCAGACCATGAGTGGAAGGGCTGGTGGGGAGACAATCCGCCGTTTCACACGCCGGTGTTCGTGCTGACCCATCACCCGCGGCCGACGATCGAAATGGCAGGCGGAACCACGTTCCACTTCCTTGACGCCGAGCCCGGGGAGGCACTGCGTCAGGCCCGCGAGGCGGCCGGCGGCAAGGATGTCCGGATCGGCGGCGGGCCGACGACCGTGCGCGAGTTCCTCGCGGCCGACCTCATCGACCACCTGCACGTCGTCGTCGTTCCGATCGTTCTTGGCCGTGGGGTGCGGCTGTGGGACGGCCTCGAGAGCCTCGAGCGACGATTCATCGTCGAGGCCGTCACCAGCCCGCGTGGATTGACGTCCTCCCCTGCGTGAACGCGGGGGATTCCAACTCCTACACACCTACCAGAGGAGGTGGGGAATGTTGAGGTTCGCGGTTCACGGGCACCGGCAACCCGGCGCCTCCCCGCGCGGTCACGGCCCGTCCGGCCGCGATGTTCAATGCCGCGTTGATGTCGGCGTTGGCCGTATGCCCGCAGGCGACGCACCGGAATACCGCTTGGCTCTCGCGGTTCCCGGGCGCTACCTGCCCGCAGGCCGAGCAACGCT
>NZ_JALKFZ020000158.1 GCF_023243075.1 Frankia sp. AiPa1
CCCCCCCCCCCCCCCCCCCCCCCCCCCCCCCCCCCCCCCCCCCCCCCCCCCCCCCCCCCCCCCCCCCCCCCCCGGACGGCATCGACGCGGTGTTCGACCTCGTTGGTGGGGCGGTGCTCGAGGAGCTCGCCGGCGTCGTCGCCGATCCGTCCAGACTGCTCACGGCCGCGGACCGGCCGACAGCGGAGCGTCTGGGTGGCACGGGCGTGGTGCGAAACCGCTCCCAGGCAGTACTCGAGACGGTGGCCCAGCTCGCCGCGGCCGGCGTGCTGGACCCGCGGGTGAGCGTCACCTATCCGCTGTCCGAGGCCGGCACCGCGTTGCGGGCCGTCGAGAGCGGACACGCCCAGGGAAAGATCGTCATTGAGGTGTCAGCCTGACCCGTCAGCGCACCCAGTGGTAGAGGGCACCCCCGCTGAGGACCTGGACGGCCAGAACGACACCGACACAGGCCAGCAACGGCACGACGACCATGCGCTCCACCCGGCCGTCCGTGCGTGGAACCAGCACCGTCTCCATCCGCCACGGAATCGGCCACAGCAACAGGCAGCCGCGTGGCGTGATGCAGTCCCCGAGCAGGTGGGCGAGGCAACCGGCGACGACCGGGTAGCCGGCGAAACTCATGTCGAGGCCGTGCATGGCCCAGACCGCGGCGGCGGCGGTCACGCAGTCCTTGAGCCCCGACCAGAACTCATGGCCCTCGAAGTCCAGGCCAAGACCGCGCAGCCCGAAACCAACCAGGATGAACAGCGCCGCCCACCAGCCATACCGGAAATGTGCGGCCAACGCCGACATCGCAAGGCCCATGGCTGCGGCGAACACCAGCGAATGGGTGGCATGCCGATGGCCGCCGCTGGCCCGGCCCACCCATCGACACAGCAGCCGCGTCACCGGCCCGAGCGTCCCCGCGATCCGGCCCGAGGGATGGTCGATGTCCGGCAGCAGCCCCGCGCCCGCGGCGACCACCGTCGCGGCCATCACCTGACCGGTCGACAGGGACAGCGCATGCGACCCCCACCACTGCTCGCGCGCCAGCAACGGGGCGACGGCCAGCCACAGCACCGCCCCGCTGAGCGCATGCGTCCGACCCATCACCGCGACTCGACCTCTCTGATCAGCACGCGGGGACTTTAGCGCCCGTTCACCGACACAGGTCGGGCAACACCCACGGACGTCGCCTGTCCGACATCGCCGCGCACATCCACCACCACCCCGACCGCAACCGCCACCCCGACCCCGACCGCGCACGGCGACCGCGACCGCGACCGCGCACGGCGTAGGACGTAGGGCGTGGTGCTTCGAGCCGAGGCCCGCAACCCAAGCCAGCCGACCCGGCGAAGCACGAGGGCCCAGGATCGCTACCTTCCGCGTCGGCCGGGATGGCAAGATCGCGTCAACCAGGTCGTCGTGGGGGGCAAATCGGACACGAACGCCCCCACAGCGACCTGGTTGGATCTTGACGCCAGGAATGCCATCACCGAGGGTGACTTTCTCCGTATTGGCTGGGCGCGGGAGGTCAGAACGTCCATCCGGCGAGGGAGCTAAGCGTGTCGGCAAGTATGTCCAGAGTCGTCTCCCGCGCGACGGAATGTCTGACGGCGGCGGCGATGGCCGGCCGCGCGGCAAGGTCGACGAGGTCTGGGCGTTCCTCGCGCCACGGGACACTCCGGGCGCCACCGCCAGGACGTCGATAGAAGTAATGGCAGGTCGCGAGTAGACCAGTCATCTTCTCCACGAAGCCGTCAGCGGGTCCGACCACGGCCGTCCGACGGCGGCTGAGCTGCGGATTGTGTACAACCATGGACGTCGCCGCCCCGCCGTAGTGGTCCCGCCAGCCGTAATGAACGGCACCGACCCCGGTCTGCAGGGCTGCGCCCATACACAGGCAGCAGCGCTCCACGTTCGTATACAGCGAATGCTGCTGGAACGAGCCCCGGAAAGGAAGGTGCGCGAGAGCGTTGACCTCAGCGTGCGCGATGCGCGAGCCGGCAAGCTGGTTAGGTCGCCCGATGGCGTCCGCACGCGCGCAATGCGCCTGCCCGACTGCGGTGCCGTGCTCGTCGAGCACGACCGCGCCGATCGGCAGATTGCCACCACGAAAGGCATCCCAGGCCAGGGACATCACCAGCGGCCACGGAAAGTTCATCCGTCAAGAATGACCGACTTCACCGTCGGCGACGTTGTGGACCGTCCAGACCGGGGCGTCCTCCCTCCCCGCCAGGAATGACGGGGAGGGAGGACTCTTTCGGCCCTGGACGAGCCGCCGGACGTCGGGGCAGGGCGTCCGGAGATCAGGCCGCACCAGCCAGCGCAGGAATGCCGGTGGCGGGTGGCGCTCGGTGAGGGGCGCCTAGCGGGTGAGCGTCTGGCTGTGGCGCCTGGCAAGCGGGCGCATGGCGGGTGGCGGGTGCCCGGGTGGCCGGGTGGCCGGGTGGCCGGGTGGCCGCCGGGACCCGACGGGCTGTGGGGCAGGGTCAGCCGGCGTCGTTGCCCGTGACCGGAGTCGAGTACGGATGCCGGCGCGGGACGAGCGTCGGACGCAGGCATCGCCCCTGGCGCGGGTGGACCGGCCGCGGCGCGAAGTTCCCGCGGGACGCCGCGTCCGGCGGCCCCGGCTGCGGCGGAATGCCCGAGGAGGGCCGGCCAGGCTGCCCCGGCTGCGAGCCACCCGGACGTCTCGGCGGAAAGATGCCTGGCCGCCCGGATGCGGATGTCGTCGCATCCCCCGACGCCGTCGACGGACGCTGCGGTGGCCGCAGTGACTCCGACGAGGGCGGCGCCGACGAGTGCGGCGGGGACGCAGGAGGCCTCGGTGCTGGCGGCCTCGGTGCTGGCGCGGCTGACGGTGGTGGGGTGGGCGGCAACGGCGGCAACGTGGGGTACGACGGGTGCCAGGGTGGCAGCGCCGCACGAGGTGGCCGCTGCCGGGGCACCCTCGGTGGCAGAGACGGAAGCGGTCCCGGGGCAAGGGGTCGCCGCTGCCGAGGTGGCAGCGGCGGAATCGGTGCCCGCCGCCCCGGCATCGGTGCCTGTGTGGGCGGCGGCGATTCGCGCTGGGGCGTGCCTTCCGCGGGTGTGACGGTCAGCGGCGACGTACGTCGGGTCACCGGGAGAGTGAGCGCGCCAGTATCCGATTCCGTGCTGCTCCCGCCGTCGGCCCCACCTTCGGTCCCGGTCCCCATGCCGGTACCGGTGCCGGGCCCAATCCCGCTCCCAGCTCCGGTCCCCGTGCCGGGCCCAGTTTCCGCGCCGGTCTCGGAGCCGGTGTCGGCTCTGATCCCAGCGCGAGCCGTACGGGGCGCGGACACCGACGAATCCTCGGCCACCGGGGGGCTGTCGAACAGAGCCGATCCCCCACGTTCCGCCGATACCTCGGGCTCCCGCGCCGCACCCAGCTCCGCCGAGGCTGCGAGTTCCGACGGGACACCAAGTTCCGACGGGACACCAAGTTCCGACGGGACACCAAGTTCCGACGGGACACCAAGTTCCGACGGGACGCCGGCGGCCCCCGCATCGGCGACGGTAGCCGACGCGGGCGAGGCCCCCTCGCCGCAGTCGGTCTGATCAGCCGAGCGGACGGAGCCGACCGTCACGTCGGTGCCCGTCACCGCGATCGCGTCGACAGGCGCACGCACGTTGCGCGCGGACGCTTCGACGCGGGGTACATCGGTGCCGGACGTCCCAGTCGCGGCCCCGGTCCCCTTGGCTTCGAGACCCTCGTTCCCCGGGCCCCCGGTCACCGAGGCCCCGGCCCCGGAGGCCTCGGCCCCGGATGCCCTGGTCCCGGATGCCCTGGTCCCGGAGGCCTCGGTCGCGGGTACATCGGCGTCGGACGGATCGCCGCCAGGCAGGTCGTCCGGCGCCGGGTTGAGCGTCGTGCTCCCCGGAGCTCGACGGACGAGGGAGACACCGCCCTGCGCCGAGCGGCCGCGGGCACCGTCGTCCTGCGCCAGCTGGTCGGAGGACGCGCCGCCCTGGGACCAGCGGTCGTGCTGTGAAGCGTCGTGTGATGGACAGTCATGTGGGATGGTTCTCCTCGCGGCCCGGCCGCGCATGCGCGACTCCACCACCGCGAGTACGACGAGAAATCCCAGCAGGATCATTGCCGGCGTAAGCATCGCCGTCCTTCCCCCCCGAACAGGTCTCCGCGGACCCGCCCCCGTCGCTCGAGGTAGGGGCGTCCAGGCCCGATCGGTCCCGCTCAGATCTGGTCACGCGGGCAATTGACACCGTACGAAGTGATGGCCCGGGGGCAGCCCGATCCGCTCACACTCCGATAGTTAGCCGGATCGGGGGGTGAACGCCCTGGCCAGGTGGCCCTGGATACCCCCGCAGGACACCTCGGACCGGTACATTCACGCCATCGTGTTCACGATTCCCGGTCCGGTCGATGCGCCCTGGTCGCCCGTCCGCGCACTCCCCCGCCATCGCGGCGCGCGCCGTCCCCAGGGCCGCGGCACTCTCGGCGCACGCTGAGCGCTCCGTCGCGGTGACCACGTTCGTTCCGCTCGCACTTCTCGCCGCGTTCCTGTTGGCATCCTCGGCCGCGGTGCAGCAGCGCGCCGCGGCACGCAGCCGCTTCGTCGTGCAGGACGACGCGCAGGCCTTCATGCCGGGGCCGCGGCACCTGATCGAACTGGCCCGTAGCCCGCAGTGGCTGCTGGGCTGGGCACTGAACGCCAGCGGATTCCTCATCCAGGCGGTCGCCCTGCACCTGGGAACGCTCGCGCAGGTGCAGCCGTTGATGGTGACGCAGCTGGTGTTCGCCCTGCCGCTGGGCCACATCGGCACCCGGCTGCGGATGGCCCGCACCGCCTGGTGGGCGGTCGCCGCGATCTGTGCCGGCCTTGCCCTGCTGCTCGTCGTCCAGGAGCACCCGCCCGCGCACGCCCCACTGAACCGGGAGCGGGTGGTGCTCGCGACCGCGGCGATCGTGGTGACCGTGATCGCGTTGGTCGCGCGGTCGGGCACGCGCCGGCCGGCGGTACGGGCCGCGATGCTCGGCACGGCGGCCGGACTGCTCTACGCGTTGAGCGCGCTGCTCCTCAAACAGACAACCGACTTAACCCTCAAAAACGGGTTCCACGCAACAGTGACCCACTGGTACGCCTATGCCCTGTGCGGGGTCACACTGACGAGCCTGTGGCTGGGTCAGACGGCCTTCGCGGTCGGGCCGCTGGCCGCGGCGATCACCGCGATGACCATCACCAACCCGACCGCGGCCTATGCCCTCGGCCTGTTGCTGTTCGACGTGCCCACCCCCCGGCAACCCGGGGTGATCGCCGGTGTGGCCGTGGCGGCCGTGCTCGTCGTCGGCGGGGTTGTCCTGCTGACCCGGCCGAGCGCGACGCCGCGCCCGCGCCACGCCTCGCTCTGAGCGAACCTCAGCGGTTACCGAACAGGCCGCCGAGGCCGCCGCCCAGGCCGCCCAGGCCGCCCAGGTTGCCGAAGCCGCCGCCGGGTCCGCCGGGCTGACCACCGCCATGCTGACCGCCGTGGCCGCCAAGCTGGTTGCCCTGGAAACCCTGGCCACCGAAGCCGAAGTGGCCGGCCGCGCCGGCGCCGGCGAGCGCGTTGTACGGGGGCAGCAGCTCGCTCGGCTGGACGATGACGTACCCGTCGCCGCTGAACTGCATCTGCCAGCTTTCCCCCGTGTTGCCCCGCGGGCGCCACACCGACGACGAGGTCACCGCCGCCTGCATGGTCACCTGCAGGCCCGACGACCAGCCGACGACGGCGTCCGCGTCGGCGAAGTAGTAGTTCTGGTAGGTCACCCGCATGACGAGCGGCGCGCCCGACGTGCACACCGCGACCCGCCCGGTGCCGTGCAGTTCGATCTGGTACGAGCCGACACCCGCGATGCCCACCTGGGTGTCGACGCGGACCAGGTCCCAGCTGAGCTCGGTGTTGAAGGCCAGCACGTTCTTGCCGTCGACGGTCAGGCCGTCACGACCATCGAGGTCGAGCAGGTGGATGTCCTGGGCCTGGTTCGCGAGGAACACGTTGCCGGCGCCGGACGCCTTCATCAGGTTCAGGCCCTCACCGCCGCTGAAGAAGCTGCGGAAGTGGCTGCCCCAGCCCTCCCAGTGGCCGTCGAAGTTCACCCCGCCCTGGTAGGCGACCATGGCGCCCTTGCGGGCGTAGAACTCGCGCATCCCGCTCTGACCGAGGTTCGCGCGCAGCATCTTGGAGTTCTGCAGGGAGAACGGCTCGGTCGACTGCTGCTCCGGATTGTCGAGCAGGCTGCTGCGGATGCCTCCGGCCGGCCCGCCGGGCGGCATTCCGGGCCCACCCGGAGGCATCCCGGCTCCGCCGGGTGGCATTCCCCCCGGCCCACCATGAGGCATTCCCGGACCGCCCGGATAGCCGGGACCACCGGGACCACCGGGAGCCGGCGGATAGCCCGGTCCCGGACCGGCCGGCGGATAGCCGCCCTGTCCTGGGGGACCGGGCGGCGGGTAGCCCTGGCCCGGCGGGGGCGGATAGCCCTGACCCGGTTGCGGCGGATAGCCCTGGCCCGGCGGGGGCGGGTAACCCTGACCGGACTGTGGCGGATAGCCGGCACCGCCAGGGTAGCCGCCCTGGCCGCCGGGATGACCGCCGTACCCACCCTGCGTCATGACTGTTTCCTCTCCGACGTCCCCGACCCCGACGACGTTCCCGACGACGACCCCGGCCCCGACGGCGTTCCCTCCGACAGCACCGGTCAGCCCCGCGCCGAGAGGTTGGGGCGTTCGTCCTCACTGGGCTGGACGACGACGAATCCCTGCCCGGAGAACCCGAGCTGGAACGCCTCGCCGGAACCCCGCCCGATCAGCCCGCCGAGCCGCGCGGTGCGCTTCGGCTGGACGTGCAGGCCGTCGGTGTAGGCGACGAGGGCGTCGGTGTCGACGAACGTCGGGGCTTCGCGGGTGTCGAGCACGATCGGGTTGCCCTTCGCGGTGAGCGCCACCCAGCCGTGGCCGCGCAGCACCACGTTGAACATGCCCATCCCGGACAGCATCGTGATGCCGCGCACCCGCTCGATGTTCCACTGCAGGCCCGCGTCGAACGCCAGGATGTTCTTGCCGTTGACGGACAGGCCCTCGCCGGCGAGCTGCGCGACGATGACCTCCTTGCCGTAGTCCGCGAGGTAGAGCAGGCCCTGTCCGGTGGCGGTCATCAGCGGCACGCCCTCGCCGGTCGCCCAGGACGAGGCGATCCGGCCCAGCTGCGGGGGCTGCGCGTTGAAGTCGATCAGCCCCTCATAGGCAATCATGGACCCGGTGCGGGCGAACAGGTCCTGCCCGGGGTTCATCACCACCTTGACGATCTTGGAGCCGTGTTTGCTCATCCGCTCCATGACGGGCGTCGGTCCGTAGTGGTCCATCAGGCTGCCGTACATGTTCACACCTCGTAGGGCTGGACGACGACGAAGTGCCCGGCGAAACCCATGAACTGCAGGGCCAGGGCCTCCCCGCTGCTGCCGGCGTAGATCTGCCGGGAGATGCGGACCTGGGTGGACACGCTGACCCGCATCCCGGTCGTCCACGCGACCAGGGCGTTCATGTCGGCGAACGTCGGGCCTGCCACGGGCAGCGTCATCGGCGAGCCCTTGGTCATGACGACCACCGTGCCCGGCCCCGACACCTCGAAGTGGAACAGCCCGCCGCCCGGGATGCCGGCGCTCTCGATCCGGCGCACCTCGGTACGCACGGTCGCGTCCATCGCCAGCAGGTTCTTGGCGTTGATGCACAGCGAGGAGTTGCCCAGCTCAACGATGTGCAGGTCGGCGGCGTCCTGAGCGAGGAACACCTCGCCCTGACCCTTGCAGGTCATGAGCTTGAGGCTCTGGCCGGTCAGCTTGCCCTCGATCAGCCCGCGCAGCCCCGCGCTCTTGTAGTCGAACTCGATGTTGCCCTGGTAGGCGACCATCGCTCCGCGCAGCGCCAGCGCGTCCTCACCCAGGGTGACTTTCACCAGCTTGCCGTTCTGCTGGGTCCAGCGGCCGGTGGTCGGCAGCTCCCGGTAGGGTGCCAGGCTGTTGAGCGCCCCCGGCTGGGTCGGCTGGACCTGGGAGGGCAGCGGCTCGGGCCCGCCGAACCCGGCAGCGGGGACCGGCGGCTGCGCACCGGGCATCCCGCCCGCCGCCCCGGCGTAGGCCGGCTGGCCCGCGGGCGTCGGCTGACCGCCGTAACCGGGCTGCCCGCCGTACCCCGGCTGGCCAGGCTGACCTGGCGCAGGTCCGTACCCGGGCTGACCCGGCTGACCCGGCGGAGGTCCGTACCCGGGCTGGCCTGGCTGACCGGGCGACGCCCCGTAACCAGGCTGGCCTGAGGCCGGCTGCTGCCGAGCCGGGGGCACGGCGGGTGGGGGCGGCGCGGCGGGCGGCGCCGTCTTGCGCTGGTCGTGGACGGGCCGGGGTGGCGCGGCCGGCAGCGGGGGCGGAGCGGCGGCCTGCGGCTCGTCGGCGACCTCGCCGCCGTAGGAACGGATCAGCTCGGCGAGCCCGCCCTGGAAACCCTGGCCGATCGCGGCGATCCGCCACACGCCCTTGCGGTAAAGGTCACCGATCATCACCGCACGCTCGCTGGTGAAGTCGGCCCCGGTGAACGCGTAGCGCAGCACCTCCGTCCCACCCGCGACGATCCGCAGACAGCCCGACGCGATCGCCGAGGCGCTGCCCACTCCGTCCAACGCGGCGCAGAACGACAGCCGGCCGATCGACGTCGGCACCCGGTCGAGGTTCACCTGGAATGCCTGACTGTCGCCCTGCTGCGGGCCGAGCTGGCGGACCGACCCCTCCGGCGAGGACGGCTGGTTGAAGAAGACGAAGTACCGATCGTCGGAGAGCTGGTCGGAGGTGTCCAGCCCGAAGCAGGAGATGTCCCACTCCCCCGGCGCGTTGATCTGCACGCCGATGTAGAGGTCGGTGCTCTGGGTGACCGCCGAGAGCTGAGCCTTCTGCCCGCGACTGAACTGGGTGACCACAGCACTCCCCTCGCTCGCCTGCCGCCGCCCGTGGGCCGCCGGGCCATGCCACGCCCGGCTGCGCACCGGACTTGCGGGCAAACTAGCAGCTACCCGCCGCGCCGAGGCCACACGCCGGCATCCGGGCCCTGTCATCGACGGGACACACCCGTCATCGTGCACGCCGGCTACGCCCAGCGTGACATCCGCCTCGCCCTGGACGGCACCCGTGTCGTTCACTGGACGCATGCGCCACGTCGAGCACAGCGTCAGCACCAGTCCGAAGCGGCTGTCGAAAATCGGCCTCGGCACCTGGCAGTTCGGCTCCCGCGAGTGGGGCTACGGCCGCGACTACGCCGACATCGGTGCCGCGCAGGTCGTACGGCGCGCCCTCGAGCTTGGGATCACCGTGTTCGACACCGCCGAGGTGTACGGCCTCGGCCGCAGCGAGCGCATCCTCGGCGCGGCCCTCGCCGCGGGCACCGGCACCGGCTCCGCGACCCTGGACAAGGCCGGCACCGAGGCCGCGAGGAACGCCTACCTGGCAACGAAGATCATGCCGGTGCTGCCGGTGGCTCCCGTCGTCGAGCAGCGCGCGGTCGCGAGTGCACTCCGGCTCGGCGTCCGCCACCTCGACCTGTACCAGGTGCACCAGCCGAACCCGGCGATCCGCGACCGGTGGACGATGCCCGGAATGCGTGCGCTGCGCGCCGTCGGCCTCGTCGGCGACGTCGGGGTCAGCAACTACTCGCTGCAACGCTGGCGGGAGGCGGACGCGGCGCTGGGCGCCCCGGTGCTGTCGAACCAGGTGCCGTACAGCCTCGCCCGTCCGCAGCGCGGCGCGGCTCTGCTCGACGTCGCGGCGGCCGAGCGCCGGATCGTCATCGCCTACAGTCCGCTGGCCCAGGGCCTGCTCTCCGGCCGCTACGACGCCACGCATCGGCCGGCCGGGCGGGTCCGGTCGGTGAATCCGCTGTTCCTCCCGGAGAACCTCGACCGGGTCGCGCCGCTCCTTGACACGCTGCGCGAGATTGCCGCCGCCCATAGTGCGACGCCCGCGCAGATCGCTCTGGCCTGGGCGATCCACCATCCCCAGGTGATCGCGATCCCCGGCGCTTCCAGCGTCGCCCAGGTCGAGAGCAACGCCGCAGCCGCCGACATCACCCTCGCCGACGACGAGTACACCGCGCTCACCGAGGCCTCGAACCGCTTCACCCCCGTGACCGGCCGCTCCACCATCACCGCCCGCGCCGCCCAGACCCTGCGCCGCTGACGCTCTGTGGCCGCCATGCCAATGGGCCTGTTGACCTCAAGCCAGGTTGAGCTTCTAGCGTGAGCATCAGATGCCGCGACGTGATTGTCCGGGCAGCGAAGCTCCGGAGCGTCGGGCAGGGGAGCACCATGAGCACCGATTCCCACGCCACGCACGACCTTCCTGCTGATGCCTCGTCCGCGGAAGTCGCACCCCTGAACGTCACGCCGACGGAAGTCACGCCGAGGGAAGTCACGCCCTACCCGGACGAGGTTCTGGCCAGGCAGCCGGCCGGGTACTGGACCGGGGAGGCCTACCGCACGATCGTGGGCCGCATCCGCGCCGAGCTCGCCGTCGAGGACCTCACCCAGCCACACTGGTGGATCCTCAACCACGTCGCGGGTTCACCCGCCCGGTGGAGCCGACCGGACCTGATCCGCCGGCTGACCAGGTTCGACGACCAGAACACCGACTTCGACGCCGTCCTCGACGACCTACTCACCCGCGGCTGGCTCGCCCCGTCCCCGTCCCCGCCTCCGCCTCCGCCTCCGCCCCCATCCCCGTCATCGGCACCCGAGCAGACAACCGCACCAGGATCGGAGCCGACACAAGGACCGAAAGGCACACCGCCACCCGAGGCCGCACCAAGACCCGAGGTGGCACCAAGACCCGAGGTGGCACCGACCCTCGTCCTGACCACGGCGGGCGAGGCCGGACGGGCACGCGCCGCCGAACGCGCTGGCCGGGCGCACGCTCAAACGCACGTGGGCATCACCTCCGAGCAATACGCGGCCACGCTCACCGTCCTACGCCGCATGATCGCCAACCTCGGCGGCAACGCCGAATTGCCCTAACGGACCGCGCCCAATCCGATCCCCTCAGCCACCCCAGCGGCCGCCAGCTACGCGCCGCAGCGGGCCGCGAAGCAAGATCCGCCTACACAGGTCGCCGTGGGGGACAAATCGGACACGAACACCCCCACGACGACCTGTTAGGATCTTGGCCCCTCATGAGACCGAATCAACCGTCACTGAACGTGAAATTAGCGAGCGTGGCCTCAGTCGAGGGAGAGCGCCGCGCCGCCCCGGGCAGGCCAACGGGGTCTCCGGCAGGGCCAGCCAGAGACCGGGTCCAGCGGAAAGGGACGTTCCGCACAATCGGACACCGGGACGCCCGGCGGCGCGCGGAAGCCAGCGGAAGCCAACCGATGAGCGGCCGGCTGTCAGCCTCAGGGAGCGCCCACGGCACCGCCGGAACACAGCCCCCAACCCCGAGAACACGGACGGAACCACCGAAGCACGGACCAACCGGGAGAACACGGACGGAACACGGACGGAACCACCGGGGCGTCAGACAGCCCCAGCTCAGGGAGCAGGGAGCCCGGACGGTGCCGTCGAGGCCGCGGACAACCCAGCTCAGGGAGCGCGGACGGGCACCACCGAAGCCACGGACAACCCGGCTCAGGGAGCGCGGACGGTGCCGTCGGGGGCGTAGACGTCGTCGGAGGTGACGACGTGGAACGGCGGGCAGACGCCCGTCGAGTGGTGGGCTGCGGACTCCAGCGCCAGGCGGACCCGCTCGTCTGGGGCGAGGCCGCTGGTGGTGTACAGCGAGCCGCTGGCGTACTCGTCGCCGCTGCCGATGGCGTAATAGTCGTCGACGCTGCGGCCGATCTGGTAGTCCGAGTCGATCCGGTACAGATGCCCGCGGATACCGACGAGGAACAGCCCGCCGCTCTCGTTGCCGGACTCGTTGCGGGCGAACCCGCCGTCGCGTAGACAGTCGCGGACCACGGAGATGAACTCGGTCGCCATGAAGCGGTCGAGGTCCCAGTCCTGCGGAACAGGGGGCACGAGGCTGTAGCGCAGCAGCTGGCCCATCCGGAACGAGTCGGTGAATCCCATCAGGAACTCGCCGTTGCGAAACACCTTGGTGTCCGCACGCACGGTGACGGACCAGCCGGCCACGCCGGCACTGTCCCCACCGATGACGACCCGGCCGTCTTTCTGTACACCGACGATGCAGGTCACGAAGCGGGATGGTACCGGTTCTCCCCGCACGCGGACGCCCCACCCGTACACGTCCGTCGTCTTCGTCACGGACCGTCTCGAACGCGACGGTTCAGCCGCTCGGACGCGTCCACATGGCAGGCTCTACCGGGACGGCGCAGGACGGTCGTCATGGCAGGTCGCGCGGCCCGGCGGCCGATCGGATGGCTTTCGCCGCCGTGCGTCCGATCGTCACGGCTCCACGGGCGGGATGACAGAATGATCATATGAGAGGAATGCGCCAGCGGTGGGAATGAAGCGGTTCATGTCGCGGCTCGGGGTGGGCGCGGCCGAGGTGGACACCGTGCTCGACCGGCCGCAGACGCAGCCGGGCACGGTCGTCACCGGGGTGACGAACATCGTCGGCGGCAAGGTCGCGCAGGAGATCGAGAAGGTGCTCGTCTCGCTGGAGGCCACCGTCGAGGTCGAACGGGACGACTCGACCTGGTACGAGGAGGTCGTCTTCGGTACCCAGCAGGTCGGGGGCGGTTTCACGGTCGCGCCCGGCCAGCAGATCAGCGGCCGCTTCGAGCTGCCCGTGCCGTGGCAGACCCCGATCACCAACGTCGGCGACTGGCATCTGCGCGGCATGAAGATCGGGGTACGCACGAAGCTCGCGATCCCCGGCGCGGTCGACCCGGGCGACCTCGACCCGGTCGAGGTGCATCCGCTGCCGATCCAGGCGGCGGTGCTCTCCGCGCTCGGCGGCCTGGGTTTCCACTTCCATTCCGCCGATGTCGAGAAGGGCCGCCTGGGCGGTTCGGACCTGCCCTTCTACCAGGAGATCGAGCTGCGCCCGTCCGGCGAGTACGCGAAGCGGATCCGCGAGCTCGAGGTGACGTTCCTCGTCGACGGCGCCGGCACCGACATCGTGCTCGAGGCCGACCGTCGCGGCGGCCTGTTGTCCTCCGGCCGCGACGAGCTCACCCGCTTCCGCCTGGCCCACCATGACCTGGACCAAAGCGCGCTCGCCGGCCTGCTCCACCAGCAACTCGAACACCTCGGCCGCCGCCGCGGCTGGTTCCGCTGAGAACAAGGGACAACGCGGGCCCGAGGCCAGGGGACGCGGAGGCGGTACCCGCGACGGAGCTGCCCGGCCAGTCCGGGCGGGGGTTAACCGCACCCCGCCCATCCGCGGGCCCATCCGCGGGCCCATCTGCCGGGCCTGTCCCCCATGGCCAACCGCTGCCCATCCCCCAGCCGTGCGCGGTCCGTTCGGCCGGGTGAGGAAACTGTCCCGATCCGCGTGCATACACGGAGCAGGTGAAGGTAGCGTGGTTTGTCAGCTCATGCCTGCGTGCGGTGACATCGCCCAGGTGCGCACAGACCAATGCGGTATCGGGGGCGCGGACTGGTGACTGGATGACGACTCCACAGATGGATGCGCTGGGGAAGGAACTGGTCACGCGGATCTTCAGTCCGGCCGAGCGCTGGGGCTGGGAGTTCTCGCCCGCGCACCCCGCCGTTGCGCATCCGGAGGCCCACCAGCCACCCTCGCAGTACCCGGTACCGCCGCCCGACCTGCGCGGGCTCGAGTTCCGCCGGCAGTACCTGCTGAGGAGGATCTGGAAGCCGGTCGTGGGCGGCATCCTGCTCGTCGCCGGGCTGGGGGCACTCGTCAGCTCGCCGGCGGGCGGGCTGTTCGCGCTCGCCCTGGGGGCGGGACTGGTCGCCTGGTACGTCGTGCCGCTGATCTCGATCGACCGGCAGAAGAAGGCGTACATCGCCGCCTACGAGGCCGAGCTCGCCCGACGCCAGTACGAGTTCCAGGGCGCGTACGCGGCCTGGCAGCAGCGCGTCTACGAACACGACGAGGCCGAGCGGCACCGGGTCGCGACGGCGATGGACTTCTACCCGCTCGATCTCCAGCGGCCCGCGCGGGTCGACGTCTTCGGCGGCACCGGCGCCGGCTGGACCAGCATCCTGGCCACGGGCGGCGCCTCGCTGCTGGGCAGTGGCGCCGGGATCCTCCTGCTCGACCTGTCCGAGGTCAGCGTCGGTGCGGGCCTGGTGATGCTCGCCAACGACGCCCAGCCACCGACCGGCCGCACGCTGCCGGTCGAGGTCCGGGAGCTACCGGCATCGTTGGAGCGGATCGGCCTGCTCGCCGGGCAGGAGCCGCACGAGGTCGCGGAGCTGCTCGCCGACGCGTTCGACGCCGACCGCCGCGGCGGGGGCGACCACAGCCTGCGGGCCATCGACCTCAACGTCCTGCGCGTCGTGACATCTTCGATCCACGCGCCGCTGGCCTTCGCCCGGCTCGCCGCCGCGCTGCGCATCCTCGACAACCAGAGTTCCGCCATCCACGAGGGCGTGTTCGACGCGTACGAGATCGACGCGCTGCAGCGGCGCATGCACGATCTCGGGCAGCGGGACCGGACCGCGGAGCAGATCAGCTTCCTGCGCACCGAGCTGGAGACGCTCGCCGGCGCCGAGCCCGCCCTGCCGGCCACCTCGGCGTACCTGGCCAAGGACGGGTCGGACTTCTGGCCGCGCGGCGGCCTGCGGGTGCTGGCGACGACGAGCTCGGGCCGCGACAGTTCCGGGCGACGCAAGCTGCTGGTCGACCGGGTTCTCATCCAGTCCCTGCTGCACCGGCTGCGCAACGACGCCGACCTGCGTGCCCGCAGCGTCGAGGACGTCGTGGTCATCGCCGGCGCTGACCATCTCGGCCGGGAAACCCTGACCACCCTGACCCGGCAGGCGGAGGCGGTCCAGGTTCGGTTGATCCTGCTGTTCAAGAGCCTCAGCGACGACGCGGAGAAGCTCATCGGAACCGGTCACAGCGCCGCCATCTTCATGCGGCTGGGAAACGCGCGGGAGGCCGCCGCGGCCGCCGACCACATCGGCCGTGGCTTCCGTTTCGTGCTCTCACAGGTGACCAACCAGGTGGGCAGCAGCTTCACCGAGGGCTTCTCGAACAGCTACGGCGAGCAGGACGGCACCTCATACACCGAGGGCACCGGCGGCCACAGCGCGCTCGGTGCCGGCGGACGCACCAGCGGCGACAGCTGGAACCGCTCGACCACCACGTCGCACTCGTCGTCGTGGACGAACACCGTCAACGTCTCCAACGGGGTGAACCAGAACGTCGGCACGACCCTGCAACGGGAGAAGGACTACGCGGTCGAGCCGACGACGTTGCAGAGCCTCGCGGCCACGGCCTTCATCCTGGTCGGGACCGACAGCGGGCCTGGTCGGGTCCGTCCCGGCGACTGCAACCCGGGCCTCGTGCTGCTGCCCAGGGTCGCCAGCACGCCACGGGACTTCACCGCCGTTCCGGCACTCCCGGGACCCGGGAAGCCTCACCCACGGCGGTACCACCGCCACGCAGCAGATCGCCGCCCCGCAGCCCACCCACCAGGCGCCTCCCTATCCGTATCCCGGGATGGCGGGTCAGTCACAGCCCCAGGGCGGCCAGGGCTATCCGCCCGGCAGCGCGGGGTACCCGCCGCCTGGCGGTTACCCCAACCAGGGATACCAGCAGCCCGGCCAGTGGTAGCGCGGGAGCAGGAGTGCTGGAAAGGTTCCGTTTTCACCGGCTGCTCACCGTCCCGCGCCCGCCCGACCAGGCGGAGGCACCCGACCCCGCGTCGGTGCAGCTGTTCGCCGCGCTCATCGCGGCCCACGCCGACCTGACCTGCGACGCCGACGCTGGCCCGGCCGCGGATCCGACCGCGATCGCGGTTGCCTGGCTACGGGTTCCGGGAGATCCGCACCTGCGCGTCCTCGTCGGTGGGAGTCCCACGTTTCCCCCCGCACGCTCGGCGCCGGCGTACGGCACGTCGGCGCCGAGCAGTCCTCCGGTACCAGTACCGGTGTTGTACCCGCCAGGCAGCACGGGGGTCGCGGTGGACAGCGCCGAGGTCGTCGCGGCGCTGGACCAGTTCCCCAGCTGGCTGCGCTGTGCCGGCACGGCCGATGCCCTCTGGGTCGCCGACCGTCCCGGCGCTGCCGGCGGTGCCGGCCGGGGCGGCGACGGCGGTCCCGCGCGGCACGGCTCGTTCGACGACTTCGCCGCCCATCTGCCCGGCGCCTTCGCCTGGCTGGTCGTCGCCCAGCCGGTGCCCACGGACATCGTCGACACCGAGCGGGCCGACCTGCTGCGCATGATCCCGTTCCTGCGCCGACGCGAACAGGACGGGCACGCCCGCATCGAGCTGGAACGCGCGGAGGCCCGTTACCGCGAGCTCACCCGATCGTCCGCCACCGGTCTCTGGGACGTGCGGGTCCTCGTGGGTGCGCCGAGCGCCACCGAGGCCCGGCTGACCGCGGCTCTGCTGTGCGGCGCGGGCGATCTCGACGACCTGCCCTACCTGCTCACCCCGCAGCGTGGCCGCCCCGTCGGTCTGGCCGAGGCCCTCGGTTCGCCCATACTGTCCGCCGCCCCGCGACCAGCCGCCGCGCCGCGGAGCCTCACCGCAGGTCCGCCCGGCCCGGACACCGGCCCCAGCCACAGCCACAGCACCGGCACCGGCACCGGCACCGGCCCGTATCCTGCGGCCGGCCACCGGCCGACTGGATCCCCCGGGTCGGGTCCCCAGCCAGGTACGCACCTCGAGCCCGGCCCTTTCCCGGATGCGGGCCCGCGATCCGGCTATGGCCCACAGGGACATCCCGGCTCGGCCATCGGCGCCGAGTACTGGCCGGGAACGGAGCCCGGCGCCGGTGCGCGGGGCGGGCAGATCCGGGTGCGGCCGGTCCCATCGCGTCCCGGCTTCGATCAGCCTGATGCTCCCGGTGCTCCCGGTGCTCCCGGTGCTCCCGGTGGCGCCGGCAGTCCCAGGAGTCCAGGCAGTCCTGGCAGTCCCGGCAGTCCCGGCGAGCCTGGGGCCAGATTCTCGGGTCCGGGCGGGCCGGCGGAGCCCCGGGTCGGCGGCCCGGCGAGCGCCGGCATCGAGGCGCGCTTCCCGTTTCGCGCCGGGGGTGAGCTGCTCGCGGCGCTGGCCCGGCCGCCCAGGCGTGAGCTGCCCGGCATCACGCTGGTCACCGCGCACACCTTTGACGTCACCCCCGAAGGCGGCCTGGGCACACGTCCGCCCATGGCACCGGCACCTAGCCTGATCATTCCAGCCGTACCGGACACCTCACCGGGCGCCGGTCGGACCGGCGTAGCCGCCTCCGATCCCGGCGCTGCGATCGTGCTCGGTCAGGTGCTCGATGCGGGCTGGTCGCCGGCCGGGGTGCTCCCGGTGCCCCGCTCGACGCTGAACCGGCACGGCTTCGTCTGCGGCGCGACCGGCTCGGGCAAGTCACAGACCGTCCGGTCCCTGCTGGAGTCGCTGGCCCGCGCCGCCGACCCGGTGCCCTGGCTGGTGCTGGAGCCGGCGAAGGCCGAGTACGCCCGGATGGCCGGCCGGCTCGCCGGCCACGCCGAGGTCCTCGTCATCCGCCCGGGGCATCTGGACGCGCCACCAGCGGGGCTCAACCCGCTCGAACCCGAGCCGGGTTTCCCGCTACAGAGCCACATCGACCTGGTCCGGGCCCTGTTCCTGGCCGCGTTCGAGGCGCACGAGCCGTTCCCCCAGGTCCTGGCCCGGGCACTGACCGTCTGCTACACCGACGCCGGCTGGGACCTCGTCGCCGGCCGGATGCGCCCCGAGCACCGACCCCGGTTCCGCGACGACGAGCCGCTGGTGGCGGCCCGCCCCCGCTTCCCGACCCTCGGCGACCTGCAGCGCACCGCCGCCCGTGTGGTCGAGACGATCGGCTACGGCGCCGAGGTCACCGCGGACGTACGCGGCTTCGTCGACGTGCGGATCGGCTCGCTGCGCGAGGGCACCCCGGGGCGATTCTTCGAAGGCGGCCATCCGATCGACATCGGCGCGCTGCTGACCCGCAACGTCGTCGTCGAGCTCGAGGACATCACCAGTGACCAGGACAAGGCGTTCCTGCTCGGCGCGTTCCTGATCCGCATCGTCGAGCACCTGCGGGTGCGCTCCGCCAACTCCGCCAACTCCAGCAGCTCCAGCAGCTCCAGCAGCTCCAGCACGGACGAGTTGCGGCACGTCCTCGTCGTCGAGGAGGCCCACAGGCTCCTGAAGAACGTGACCGACGGCCCGGCCGCAGCGGCCGTCGAGCTGTTCGCCTCCCTGCTCGCCGAGATCCGCGCCTACGGCGAGGGGGTGCTCGTCGTCGAGCAGATCCCGTCGAAGATCCTCCCGGACGTCCTGAAGAACACGGCGCTCAAGGTCATGCACCGGCTGCCGTCGGCCGAGGACCGCGAGGCCGTCGGCGCGACGATGAACCTGCGCGCGGAACAGTCGGAGCTGGTCGTCGCGCTGCCGCCGGGCGTCGCCGCAGTCGCCGTGGACGGCATGGACCGCCCGGTACTCACCCGCATGCTGCCCGGCGGGCACCGCGAGTCGGCGGATGACGCCCGCCACGACGGGGTCCCGCTGACCGGCCGGCGCAGCCTGCTGTGCGGCACCGACTGCGTCCGACGCGGTGCCTGCACGCTGGGCCAGGTCAACGACGCCGCCCACCTGGCCGCCGGCCCGCTGCTGGTCGTCTGGGTCGAGGCGGTGGCCGCGCACCAGGTCATCGGCCTCGCCCACCTGCTCGGCGAGACGCCCCCCGCACCCGCCCCGGCGCTGCGCGACGACCTGCTCACCCAGCCCCCGCGCACCCTGGACTGCCTGCTCGCCCATGCCGTCGACCGCGCGGTGACGGCCCGCGCCTCCCTGCTGCGCCCCTACGTCGACCCGGACGAGTTCGCCTTCCGCCTCGCCGACACCCTGCGCCACCTGCTCACCACCAGCGCCCCCGCCACCGGTACCAGTGACAGCACGCGCGCTGACACCGTTGACGGCACCAATCGCACCGACAGCATTGACGGCGTCATCCGGGTGGACGCCGGCGCTCCCGACGGCCCTTCCGCCACGAACCAGGCGGAGAACGCCCACCACGCCGACACCGCCGACACTCGGCGCTGGACCGCCGGCTTATACCGTTACCAGGACGTCCGGCGCGCCCTGACCGAAGCCCGGCGCCGCCCCGGCGCGGACCAGCCACATCCCCTGACTGCCCAGTGGCGCCGCCGCGGCCTGTCTCTGACCGGCACCACCATCGCCGCCCAGTTCGACGAGATACGCCGCAGCCCGCACAGCGCCACCGGCATGGACGCGGTATGCCTCGGCGAGCTCGCCACCAGCGGTCTCGCCACCGCCGTTCGCACGCTCACTGGCGGCACCTCGTCCGAGCATCTCCGCCAAGCCCTCGAACAGGCCTGTGTCGGCACGGATCCGGCCGCACTGCTCTTTCAGACCGCAGGCCTGCTCGAGACATACGTCGCAGATGGAGGGCGCTGAGACCCGATGGCCGCGGACTCGCCAACCACGACTGACGCCCCACCACCACCACCACCCGATACCACCACCACCCAGGACAGGGCTGCCGTGCTCGACGGCGACGAGTACACCGACCCATCCGGGCACCAAGAACCCGAACCATCCAGCAGCCGTACGGGAACAGCCACCGGCTCTGCCTTCGCCCAGCCCAGCGATCCCAGCCGTTCAGGCGCCAACAGCGATCAGCCGACCCGCAGGACGGAACAGCCAAGAGACAGCGAGTTCTCTCGCGAGTCCACCCACGTCACGGCCTCGACCACGCAGGACCGCTCGGCGGCTCTGGACGGCGACATTGGCACGGGGCCGGCTGTCGGAACTGGCGAGGATCGGCCGCCCGGACGCGAGGAGATACAGCCACCCCTCCGAGAGACTCCGCGTTCCAGGACCGAGTCCAGCGAAACCCCAGACGGAGCAGACGCACAGTCCACGCAGCCGGCCGGGCCCGCTCCCGACGAGCCGCGGAGCCTCGAACCGACTCCCGGGTTCCAGACCGCCCTTGACGAACGCAAGGCCACGATCGACGAACGCAGGACCGAAGCCCCTGAACCGTCCAGCCCAAGCCTCGAACCGACAGCGGAATTCCAGTTCTCCCTCGACGAACATCAAGCAGCACTCGACGCCCGACGCACCGAACCCACCACCGCCGTTTCCGACCCGCCATACGACACCGAGACCTTTGATCCCTCAACTGCTACCGAGCCGCCACTGGCCGAGCTCGCCCTCGACGCGGGTGGTGGCAACGAGGCAGAGGTCCCGCGCCCGTCACCGATCAGCACGGCACCCGGAGACACTGTCTCGTCCGCTGAGTCTGCGGCGGACGAGACAGCACGGGGGGCGACGGAACGGCCGGAACCCGCCAATCATGAACGAGCCGCTGCAACGCATGCTGATAATGAAGTAGCTGGCCCAGGCGAAAGTGGGCACCTTCCTCCCGAACAGGCGACACAACCGCAGAGGTCTGAGTCTCCTGATCGGGACAATCAGCCCCGGACCGGGGACGCGAGCCGACCCGACCAGGCGGCTCTCCCCCGCACCTACGAAGGCACTGATCACCATGAATCGGCTCCGGCTGACCAAACCCAGGTCACCGAGCAGCGCCTTCAGGAACCGTCGCGGCCCCAGCCCGAATCCGACCATGTGCCTACTGGCGCCCTGCCGGCATCTAAGGACGAGACAGGCCGCGAGCCGCAGGCGGCCGGCGCCGACCCCGCGGGCACAGAACGACGGGACCCGTCCTATGGACGTGACCTCGCACGTGCACATGACAGCTCCGGCGTCTCCGATATGCGCTTGTCCTGGATCTGGCACACCAGCAGGGAGACCTCGGGCGGCCGCGCCTTCTATCCTGTCCTCGATCGCTCCATGCGCAACGCTGCCGCCACTGCGGATCCAGTCCCCGGACGTTACACCGCGGACCTCCACGGGAGCCCTGATGCGTTCCAGGTCGGCCCGGCCGAACTCAATGCCAGCGAGCTCGCCTCCCTTATTCGCCGGGATGACAACTGGAAGGGCCAACCAGTACGTCTTATGTCCTGCGAGACCGGGCAGGGTGATGATCCAATAGCGCAGAAGCTTGCCGACGAGCTGGGGGTGACAGTAACCGCTCCCACCGAGCTTGCGTTCTCCGATCCAGAGACCGGTAGAGTCTGGACCACCTCGATGAGCGAGAACGAGTTCGGCCGTCTGGTGCAGACCATTCCGTACGATGGCACGTGGATTGACTTCCAACCTACAGGAAAGGGAGAGTGAAATGCCAGAGTTCATCGATAGTTTCAAAATCGCGAAGCTTTTTGACGGAACCCGGGACGGCACTCCGTTCGTCACCGAGCGACCTCCGTTTCCGGTTGGGCCGGAACGATTGAAGTTTCTCAACTATCTCGACCACGGCGCCGTCGTACTGCGTGCAGCCGGCCGATCCGTTGACCGCCTCGACTCAAGTCGCGGAAAGACAGTCCCGATTACCTTTCACACCGACGGAGAATGGGTGTGGAGCGCCTCGATAGCCTACTATCTCGAAGAACATGACTTGCCGCCCGAGCCGGAGTTCCTCGACTATCTCCGAGGTCGGAATTTTCACTATGTGGCTCCGGCCAAGGAAAGGGTCAAATCCGCTGGACGCGCCCTCGAAAGCAGGGCTGCGCGAAGGTCGCGTGGTGTGACGATCTGTCGCGTTAGGTGACCATGAACTGGAGTGCCCGGTGGCGGT
>NZ_JALKFZ020000091.1 GCF_023243075.1 Frankia sp. AiPa1
GAGCTGAACGGCGAGTGCACGGGCCCCTAGGCTTCCCAGCGGATGTGGCGGAGCTGAACGGCGAGTGCACGGGCCCCTAGGCTTCCCAGCGGATGTGGCGGAGCTGAACGGCGAGTGCACGGGCCCCGCGCGCGAGCGGCCTGGTGGATTCGGGCGCGAGGCCAATACCGGCATGCGCGGCTATGTCGTCGGCGACGGCCGAGATGGACAGGGCGTCGGTGTGGATGTGGCGGGAGAACTCGGGTCCCTGGAGAACGTGGAGGGAACGGCCGAGGTGGCGGCCGCTGTAGCTGCGGGAGGTCTCGCCGCGCCGATGGATGCGGCCGGTCATCGTCGCGTGGGTCGCGAGCAGGGTGACGTGGTGAACGCGGTGCCCGGCGGCCGTGGCCGCGGCCGTCAGGTCGGCGAGGAGTTCGGGATCGAGGACGGTCATGGGCGCGATGACGGGATCCTCGCCGCCCTGCAGAGCCAGCGTGACCATGTCGCCGACCACGCGGCGCCACGAGGGGATCTGTCGGAAGTCGATGCGTCGCGCTTTCGGCAGCATCCTGCGCATCGCGAAACCGATGTGCTCGGGGTCGCTCACGAAGCTTCCGGGCAGTCTGCGGTGGAGGTTGTAGGCGACCTGGGTCTTTCCGACGGCGTTCGGACCGTTGATCCAGATCAGGGCCGCCACGCCAGGAAGCATAGCCAGGCAGGCCTGCCGCTGAGCTCGCCGTCGGCGAGACGACCTACACCGCGCCGTCCGGAACGCTGGGTGATCGCTTCCCGGGCGTGCCAAGGCCAGCAGGCAGGCCGGCGGACTGGGGGACCAGGGGACCGGGCACGCGGGAAGAGCTCCGGCTCGTCGCCGGGATGCTGGGCGTTCGGGGTCTGGCTGGGTAAGCAGGCTGATGCGGAGACCGCTGATCGGATATTCTCGCGGACAATCCGGTGACTGTCATCGGGTGATGGGCACGGCCTGGCGATGCGGGAGGCACGGTGACCGGTTCCGTGGTTGACCCGGATGAGCATCTCGCGCCGGATGCGGTGCGCAACGTCCTGTCGGGTCAGGCGGGTGGTCCGAGTATCCAGGCGGGCGTCATCCATGGCGGAGTGACCCTTCATCTCAACCGCGCGGCCGATGTGGGGCCACCCCGGGAATGGCCGGGGCGTTCGGCGGTCTTCGTGAATCAGCGGACGCTGCTGGAAACGATGAACGGGCTGTGGCGGTCCTTTCCGCAGGACGTGCCCCCGGTCCTGGCACTCACCGGGCCGGGTGGGGTGGGAAAGACCACGGTGGCCACGGAGTGGCTGCACAGCACGCGATCGGCCTTTCCCGACGGGGAGCTGTACGCCGACCTTGGGGGGCCGAAGCTGACGGCAACCGTCCGGGCGGAGATCGCGCTGACGCGTTTCCTGCACCAACTGGGTGTCGACCCGAAGCGGATTCCTCTCGGGGCGAACGATCTGGCCGCGATGTTCCGGTCCGTCGTCGCGGGACGGCGCGTGGCCGTCCTCCTGGACAACCCCGTTACCGTCGCCCAGGTGCGGCTCCTCCTGCCGCATGCCGCCGGGAGCACAGTAGTGATCACGAGCCGGTGGAACTTCCCCGGGCTCGCGGGGCTTGTCGGCGCGCGGGTCGTGGACGTGGAGCCGCTGGACCCGCCGGCGTCGGTGGAGCTGCTGGACCGTCTGGTGCCGGACGGCCGGGTGCGTCAGGATGCCGCGGCCTCCCGTCGGCTGGTCGGTCTCTGCGACGGGCTGCCCCTCGCCCTGTGCATCGTCGGCGGGTCGATGGCATCGCGCAGAACCCGTACCGTCGCGCGTGCCGCCGACCGGCTCACGAACAGGCGGACCCGCCTGGCCAACTTCGTCGCGGGAGGGGACGTGTCCGTGCGGGCTGTGTTCGACGACATCTATGAGGAACTGCCGCCCTCGGTGGCCCGGATGTACCGCTTACTGAGCGTGCACCCTGGTCCATCGTTCACGGTGGCGTCCGCCGCCGCGGCTGTGGACGTCACCGAGGAGGAGGCGACTGAGGCGCTGGATCTGCTCGTCGAGGCGAGCCTGGTGAAGGAGGTCGCCGACGAGCGTTACGGCTTCCAGGATCTGCTCCGGCTGCACGCCGCCGCACGCGCGGAGCAGGAAGAACGACCAGAAGAGCTGGCGGCCGCGCTCGAACGCCTGCTGCGGTGGTACCTGCGCCAGACCGTCCGGGCTGACCTGGCCCTGATGCCCGGTCGCTGGCGGCTGGGCGCCGACTACGCCGAATTTCGGGCGCTGGGCGACCTGCCGAATACCGAAATCGCGTGGGGCTGGCTGGAAACGGAGCGGCCGGTCCTCGTCGCCTGCGTGATCGCCGCCGTCGAGAGCGGCTTGGTTGATCTCGCAAGTATGTTGTGCGAAGCGATGTGGAGCCTGTTCCTCCTGCGCGGATACCGCAGCGACTGGGTGAACACCCACGAACGTGTCGTGCCGGTGGCAGGGGAGGCAGGCGATCGGCGTTTCGAGGGACGGATACGTTGCCAGCTCGGCATGGCCTATCAGGCACTCGAGCGTCCTGACGACGCGGGCGAGCAGTTCGCGGCGGCGTACGCCGCCGATCTCGCCGTCGATCACCGTCGCGGACAGGCCACGGCGCGGGAGTTGCTCGGCCTGCTGGAGCACGAGCGAGAGCGGTACGACCAGGCCGTCGAGTCGTTCTCGAGCGCATTGTCACTGAACGACGATCCCCGGGCGATGGGCATTGTGCGGCGGCATCTTGGCGCGGCCCATCTCGGGGCGGGGCGTATCGAGGTGGCCTTGGCTGCTCTGGATCAGGCGAAGGCGTCGCTGGCCGGGCTGACTCCACCCGATCGGTACAACGAGGCGCGCGTGGACATGGTCCGGGCGCAGGCGTACCTGGCGCAGGGTCGGCCGGCGGAGGCACACGTGATCCTCACAGTAGCGCTCGCGGTCATGCGTGCCGAGAACGCGCGGGTACAGGAGGCCGGCGTCCACGCGCTCCTCGCGGAGGTTCATCAGGCGACCGGGGATCGCGCCGAGGCCCAGACGGCTGCTCGCCGCGCTCTTGCGCTGTACGAGGACGTCGGCGATCCACCCCGCCCGAAGATCGGGAGCCGGCTGGTGGAGATCGCCGATGGCTCCGCACAGGGCTCAGCCTGAGCAGTTCTCCTGCTGCGACCTGACGATCTGATCCTTGGTCATCCGTCGCATGGTGACGGTGCGTTCCGCCTTTCCGATCCGGACGTGAAAGGTCAACCTGGCGCCGACGGGCTGGCCGTGGGAAAGCCATCCGTACAGCGCCGAGGCGTGGAGGGCGAGGTCGGGGCCGGGACGAGCCGCGTCGGTCTCGGCGCTGTCGTACCAGTGGATCCCTGACGACAGCCGGACTGCGAGACGCACGCGTCCGCTCGCCGTGGCGACGCCGACGACGGAACACCCGGGATAGCGATCAAGCAGGTCGGACATGTCCTCCTCAAGGGGCGTGTCCGCCAGGTCGTTTGCGTGGCGGACGATGACATCGGCTATCGGGAGCGCCGAGGTTTCCTGCGTTGCCTCGTCCACGGCGAGATGTGCGTGTTCCCGGGGTTCGGACAGCTCCGCTGGGCGGCGAGCCATGGTGAGGGTGATGGTGGCGGTCCCATCGGCCTCGTCCACCGCTGCGTCCCGCACCACGGTCTCGGCCCACCAGACGGTGGGGCCACGCAGGGCTGTGCGGGGGAGCGTGGGAGGCGGAACGGCGGCGACGACGATACGGCTCGCCGGTTCGGGCAGCCCCAACCGGTCGTATATGAGTGTTCGGAGCAGTTGCGCCGACTCGCCGGGAACGGAGGTGACCGCCGAGGTCGCCGCGGCGTACTGGTTCGGTGTGTACCCGGAGATGACGGCGTCGACCTGCTCGGTGAGCGGCCGGTTCGCCCGGAGAAACGGCGCGGTACGGCCCAGCGCCGCTACCGGCGAACGAGGATCCAGCTCGTCGAACGGGAAGGCGCCCAGAAGGGTGGGACGTCCCAGCGCCGCTCCGTAGAACGTGACCGAACCATGGTCGCCGACCACTGCATCGCACGCGACCAGCGCTGCCCGCCAGCCCTCCTCCGGGGGTAACAGGACAAGTCCCGCCCGCGTGCAGTCGGCCAGCCAGGTGCGGACCTGCCACGGTCCGTGACCATGCCAAATGTTCGGATGGAGTGCCAGTACGACTCGGTACTCATCGACCGGAAGGTCGGCCAGCAGGCTCCTGACCAGCTCGAAGCGGGTGCCCAGCAAGGAGCGTGACCCCCAGGTCGAGCTGATCACCAGCAGGCGTTGCGTGGGAGAAAGGCCGAACGCGCGTCGGTACCGGCCGCGATGCTCGACGCTCGCGAGCATCCTGTCGTAACACGGATCGCCGGCCAGAACCGTAGCGGGAACAGCCGAGGGGCAATAGAGCCCGAGCCGTTCGGCCTGTTCCGGATGCGACAGCATCACCACCGACGGAATCAGCACGCCGTCGTGTAGAAGTGTTCCGGGCGACAGGCCAAATATCCCTGGTTCCCTGGTTCCCTGGTTCCCTGGTTCCCTGGTTCCCTGGTTCCCTGGTTCCCTGGTTCCCTGGTTCCCTCTTATTGTATCCAACACCGTGGGATACCACTACGAGCGGGGCGCGGATCCGGTGGAGGTCGCCGCCGTAACTGGCGGCGATGGCGAGATCGAAGGTGGTCGCAATTGCCTGCGACCAGGGAATCGTCAGAGCGCCATTCTCGGCGAGAAACTGGTGAACGCCATGCGCAAACGGCGAGGACTGCGTCCAGGTGAAGACAACCTGGACCCGAGGGTCGGATTCGAACGTGGCCAGAACGTCAAGGAGTCGGGTCATCGCCGTGACGTTATGGACAACAGCGAGCACGGTACGCTGTTGGTGAAGCGTAACCCAGCCTCCGGCGTCAGAGCCGATGGGAACCCTGGCCCACGATGGGTGCGGCACGTGATGATCAGTTGCCGTGGTCGGTCCCACCAAGAGTGATATTGCCGTAGACGGTGCGAGTCTGAACGAGACCGCCGTCGACCCGGGCATGGTCACCAACAACATTCGTGACCGACCCGGCAGCGCCCTCGTCGGGTGTCACAGCGGCTGTCCAGGAACGCAGCGCCTCGGCGAAGGCGGGATCATGGAGCGCTTGAGCGGCGAGAACCAGAGACAAGGTCTGGATCGCGTTCGGGTCGGCCTCAAGCTCGGCGGGTTCCCGCTCCACGAGATCCCGCGCAGGTGAGCCGGAACCGAACGTCCGACGGATCAGACCCACCAGGGACTGCCACACCTGCGCGCCGGCTTCTCCCGCCGTTCCCGCGAAGAGCGCTGTGAGCGTCGCGATCAGTGCCGGAACGCTCAACGGATCGAGATCCACGCACTGAGGGTACCCATCCGGCCCCACACATGCGGCCGGATGGCAAACCATGGCGGCGCTGTACCAGGCGGCGCCCGTACGGTGCACCGCCGGTGCCGCGTGGTCTGGCTTCGCCCCGTCGCGCGGACGTCCACGGGATCACGCGACGGCCATGACCAACCCCGCGTCGCGACACAACCAGGTCGGGACGCGGCGGCGGCTCACCGGCGAACGGTATCCGCGCGAACGCCGGGGATCAGGTTACGGACGCTGAAGCCGGCCGCGCGGCGGCGGAGCGCCCGGGTCCGGGAGTAGCGCCGCCGGGCGGGCGGGGGAGTCGCGCCGGCGCGGTAGAAGACGCGCTTGCCCGCCTCGATCAGCACCAGGTAGCCGGGGACGAGACCGACCAGCGCCGCGAAGAAGGCCGCGGGCAGCGGGTGGAAGCCAAGGGCGTGCGCGAGCGGGCTGGCCGGGAGAACCGACCCGACGGTCACGACGCTCACGGCCGAGAGAACCAGCGGCAGACTCGGATGGCTGCGGAAGAATGGAATCCGGCGGGTCCGGATCGCGAAAATCACCAGGGTCTGCGTGGCGAGGGATTCCACGAACCAGCCGGACCGGAATTCCGTGGCTCCGGCGTGGAAGATCCAGAGCATGACGCCGAAGGTGACGAAGTCGAAAACCGAGCTGAGTGGGCCGAAGAAAATCATGAACCGCCGGATGAAGCCGATGTCCCACTGCGAGGGCTGTCGCAGCTGCGACTCGTCGACATGGTCGGTCGGGATGGCGAGCTGGCTGGCGTCGTAGAGCAGGTTGTTCAGCAGGATCTGCGACGGCAGCATCGGCAGGAACGACAGGAACAGCGAGGCCCCGGCGGCCGAGAACATGTTCCCGAAGTTGCTGGAGGTGCCCATCAGCACGTATTTGATGGTGTTGGCGAAGATCCGCCGTCCTTCGGCGACGCCGTCGGCGAGCACGTCGAGGTCCTTCTCCAGCATGATCACGTCGGCGGCGTCCTTGGCCACGTCGGTGGCCGAGTCGACGGAGATTCCCACGTCGGCGGCATGCAGAGCGAGCGCGTCGTTGACACCGTCGCCGAGGAAGGCGACCCCGCCGCCGCTGCGGCGCTGCACCCGGACGATCCGGGCCTTGTCCTTCGGGCTGACCCGGGCGAACACCGTCGTGCCGACGATCGCGGCGGCGAGCGCGTCGTCGTCCAGCGCGGCCACCTCGGCCCCGGTCAGTGTGCCAAGGACGGCGGCCGTGGTCTTCGTGCCGGCCAGGGTCTTCGTGCCGGCCAGGCCGAGGTCGCCGCACACCTTCACCGCGACGGCCGCGTTGTCCCCGGTCACCACCTTGACCGCGATCCCCAGCTCGGACAGTCGGGTGAGCGCCCCGGCGGCGTCGGGCTTGGGCGGGTCGAGGAAGACCAGGAAACCGGCCAGGGACAGCCGCTGCTCGTCGGCGGCCGTCGGCGGACGGGCCTCGCCGACGGCGCGGGTGGCGACCGCCACGACACGGTTGCCCGCGAGGAACTCGACGGCCAGCGCGTCGCGCGCCGCCTGGGGCACGTCGACGCAACGGTCCAGTACGGTCTCCGGCGCGCCCTTGGTGACCAGAGTAAGCCGGCTGTCCGGGTCACGGACCAGGACGGAGACCATGTTCCGCTCGTGATCGAAAGGCAGCACGCCCACCCGGGTGTACCCGGCGAGCGCGGCGAGTTGGCCGGTGACGGCGGGCGCCCGCCACAGCGCCTGGTCCAGCGGGTTCCCGCCGACGACGGGTTCGGCGCCGGCCGTGTTCTCGGTGGCGAGCAGACCCCAGCGCAGGACCGCGTCTCGCTCGCAGGCATTGGTATCGGCCTCGGTGCCGGCACCGGCGGCTGGCAGCGCGCGGGTGAAATCGATGTGCCCGGCGGTGAGGGTGCCGGTCTTGTCGGTGAACAGGACATCGACGTTGCCCAGGTCCTCGATGCAGACCAGCCGCTTGACCAGCACCTTGCGTCGGCTCATCCGCCGCGACCCGGCGGCCAGGCTGCTGGATACGACCGCCGGCAGCAGCTGCGGGGTGATCCCGACCGCGATCGCCAGCGAGAACAGCAACGCGTCCATGATCGGCTTGTGCAGGACGACGTTGAGCGCGAAGATCGACGTGGTCAATGCCCCAGCCACGTACACCAGCAGCATCGAGAACTTCCGCAGCCCGACCTGGAACTCCGTGTCCAGTTGGTGGGTGCTCAGCCCGGCCGCGATCGCGCCGAACTCCGTGCGCGCGCCGGTGGCGACGACCAGGCCGCGGCCACTGCCCGCGCTGACCACCGTGCCCATCAGCGCGCACGAGGTGAGCTCGGCCAGCGGGGTGCCCGCCGGCACCAGCCCGGCGTGTTTCGCCACCGGCAGCGACTCGCCGGTGAGCACCGACTCGTCGCACTCCAGGCTGGTGACCTCGAGCAGGCGGACGTCTGCCGGTACGATGTCGCCCAGGCGCAGCGCGACGATGTCGCCGGGCACCAGGTCGGTCACGTCGACCTCGATGGGCGCCCCGTCCCGGATGACCACGGTCTCGTGCCGGATCTGGTCGTGGAGCGCCTCTGCCGCTTTCTCGGCCCGGTACTCGTTGACGAAACCCAGGCCCACGGACAGGGCAACGATCACGCCGATGATGACGGCATCGCCGCGTTCGCCCACGAAGTAGGACGCCAGCGCCGCCGTCACCAGCAGGGCCAGCAGCGGCGAACGCACCTGGTGCCACAGCACCGGCAGCAGCCGCGCCTGGTGCGAGGACACCGCGTTGGGCCCCCATCGGGCGCGGCGCCGGACGACCTCGGCCGCCGAGAGACCGCGCTGCTCGTCGACGCCGAGGCCGCGCAGCAGCTCAGCGCCGTCGGTGGTGGCGGCGGCGCTGACACCCGCGACCGGAGCCGCCAGTCGAGGCGAGGCGGTGACCATCAGATGGTCGGTTACCGGCTGGCGGGCATCGCGGCGACCAGCCCGCGGGCCTGCTCGATGAAGCGGTGTTCGATCAGCACCTCGTACCTGGTCGCGACGATCTGGCTGATGGAGACGAAGTCCCGGGTCCCGCCGCGGGTCGCCGTCCGGTATGCGAGCTGGCTCCAGATAGCCCCGAAAGCCGCGCCCAGAAGCGGCGTGGTGATCAGGAAGCCGATCTGGCCTCGGTCACTGAACAGGGCGAACGCGATGCCGACGAACAGTCCGATCCACAGCCCGGAGACGGCGCCCGCCGCCGCCACCTTGCCGTGGGTGAGCCGTCCGGTCACCCGTTCGACGGACTTCAGCTCGGTGCCGACGATGGCGACGTTCTGGACCGGAAACTCGTGGTCGGACAGGTAGTCGACGGCGTACTGGGCCCGCGAATAGTCGTCGTAGATCCCGAGCGACATTGGATATTCCAAATTCAGCGACGGACGCGAGATACCGCGTGAGACGGCCATGCTGTGGGCCTCATCCTGACGAGAGAATTCCGGCGACGACACGACTGGAGGTCAGGTACTCAGCCAACGGGAGCGGCACCGCCGGCATCGTGTGACCTCATCCGTGGATCACCGTACGATGCCCGGCCACGAGCGGATGCTCACAGGTACCGCGACGGTAACCTGGCCTGGACTGGCTGCTGCTCAACCAGTCTCAGCATAGCCCCGATCTGGGGCAACGGGGCGTGGAAGTTCGTCTCACCCCGCGGCGGTGGATGTTGTTCCGGGGGGGTGCCGTCGAGCCGGACGGGCGCCGCCGGCCGGTTCCGGCCGCGACCTCCGCGTCACCGGACGGGCACAGTGCCACCCGGGCGTTCAGTGTCACCCGGGCGTTCAAGGTCACCCTACGTTCAAGGTCACCCGGGCGTTCAAGTCGAGGCTCTGAATGGTCAGCCGAGCGTTCAGCGGCGTCGCCCCGCAGGCGTTATCGGCGGGTTTCCCGCTCGGTTTCGCCGACGGGCACGGGGGACTATGCTGGCCCTGGTTGGGTAGCAGCCGGCCCAGGTCAGGTTCTCGTCGCTGGGGGCCTGTGAGCAGTCGCTCGCCACTGGGCAGTGTCCGCTGATCGTGATCAACGAGTGGGGCCACTCGCGCACCCGACGGCTCGTCACTCGACCCTCCCGCCGCCGGAGAGCCGCGTCCAGCGTCCCGCGTCCGGAGCCCGCCGCCACGCGGCCCGCCTCCGGGGTCATCACTCAATCCTCGGAGCTCCGTCATGGCAGTCCTGATCGTCGTGATCGTCGTCGTCGCCTTTCTGTTGCTGGTGGCAGCCTCGATCTCGGCAAAAATCATCAAGCAGTATGAGGAAGGCGTCGTGTTCCGGCTGGGCCGGGTCATCGGGGAACGCCGACCCGGCTTCCACCTGATCATCCCGTTCGCCGATGTGCTCCACCGGGTGTCCCTGCGCATCGTGACGATGCCGATCCAGTCGCAGGGCATCATCACCCGGGACAACGTCAGCGTCGACGTCTCCGCCGTCGCCTATTTCAAGGTCGTCGACGCCGTGAAGTCGGTCGTCGCGATCGAGAACGTCTACGCCGCGATCGACCAGATCGCCCAGACCACCCTGCGTAAGGTCGTCGGCCAGCACACCTTGGACCAGACCCTGGCCGAGACCGACAAGATCAACCTTGACATTCGCGCGATTCTCGACGTGGCCACGGTCGCGTGGGGCGTCGAGGTCACCCTGGTCGAGCTCAAGGACATCCAGCTGCCCGACAGCATGAAGCGCGCGATGGCCCGCCAGGCTGAGGCCGAGCGGGAGAAGCGCGCAAAGATCATCAATGCCGAGGGCGAGTCCCTTGCCGCCGCCGCCCTGGGCGACGCATCCGACACGATGATGGCCCACCCACTGGCCCTGCAGCTGCGTAACCTGCAGAGCCTGGTCGAGATCGGCGTCGACAAGAACACCACCGTCGTCTTCCCCGCGCCCCTGATGACCACCATCGCCGAGCTCGGCTCCTTCCTGGCCCGGGAGTCCGCCGCGGCCCTCCCGGCGCCGGCATCGACATCGGCGTCGGCGGTGCCCACCGCACCCGCGGCACCCGCGCCGCCCGCGCCGCCGGCCGGACCCGCCACGTCCGCCACACGGACCACCACCGCCAACAATGGCCAGGTCGAGCCGCGGCAGCCGTGAGCCCGACCGTCACGATCACCAGGCCGGTCCGCACGCCGATGGGGCACCGTCGGCGCCGGGCGGGACGTGGTGGCGGTCAGCGACCGGTATGAACGAAAGAGGCCCAGACGGTGGGGACGTCCGCCCATACCTCGCGCAACTGCTGGATGGCGGCGTGCAGTGCGATAGCGCTGCTGTCCGCCTCGGCGTCCGAGGCGCGGGCAAGCTCCTGGTAGAAGCGGGTGGCCACGGTGAGGGTGATCCGGTCCGAGACCGGCCACAGGGAGCCGACGACGTGACGGTAGCCGGCGAGCTGGAGGCCGGACAGCAGGTGGATCGCCTCGTCGACGAGCGCGGGTGCTGGTCGGGCCGTCGTGCAGGCGGAGAGGAATCCCAGGCAGGCCGCCTCGAGTCGGAGGGCGTCCAGGTCGGACACGGTCAGCGGTGCGGTCTCGTGGTCGTGGACGAGGAGCAGGCTGTCGGAGGGGCGGACCGGGTCGCTGGTCGCGTGACAGGCGAAGTGTGTCCAGGTGCTGCCGTCGACGGCGGTGAGGACCGCGGCCCGGGTGGCGTCCGCGTCGCGCAGGACCGATACCTGGCCGGGATAGGTCTCGTGGAGCATCGCGACCTCACGGTCGGCGCCGGGCAGGCTGCGCTGGCCGGGTGTGGCGGGCATCGCGACGGCGAGGACACGCGGCGTCCCAGGTCCGGCCATGTTCTCGACGTCTCCGGACGCGGGACGTGCCGCCCTGACCGGGCGCGTGCGGCTCCACAGCAGCGAGCGCACCGTCGGCGTGTACGAGCTGACGACATGGTCGATCACCGCCTGTCCCGGGGGCGCGGCGGGATCGTGCAGACCGGCGGCGTGCAGCGGCAGGTAGCTGAGGAGTCCGGTGGGGCACCACCACAGGCGCGGTGGTGGGCTGTCGCTGTCGCCGGGTGACGGCAGCGTCCCCAGGGACCGCAGGCGGTTGAGGATGGGTTCGGCTATGGCGTGCCAGAGCCAGGCCAGCAGGCGGCGGCTGTTCGCGTCGGCATCGGCGAGGCCCTCGGCAGGCGCGGTCGGATCCGTGCCGACGTCGACCGCCCGCAGCAGGTCGATCACCTGTGTCCGGACGTCATCCTCGGTCACGGCGCGCAGCGCCAGATGGTCCACGCCGTCGGCTGTCACGATCAGCGCGTCGCACCGGTACCTGCTGACGTTGACGACCACGACCGGTCCGCCGGCCGCCGCCATGCACATCTGCTCGACCGAGGGTGGGCGTAGGAAGTCGGCGCAGCCGGGCCGGGCGCGGATTCGTTCGGTGAGATCCGCCAGTTCAGCGGCGAGCTCCCGCCGGTGCAGGATCTGCGGCTGGACGGCCGCGGTCTCGCCGCAGGCTTGTTCCAGCGGGTTGTTGGCCGCGGCGCCCAGCAGCAGCCGGACGGCCTCGAACCTGCTGGCGAGTTCCGGCTCCACGCGGGCGAGGTCGGTCAGATCGGTCCGGACGTCGTAGGCCTGGCCGAGCAGCACGCCCCGTCCCTGGTCGAGGCGGAGCAGGGCTTCCTGCGGTCGACCGGCGCGGATGAGCGCCGCCGCCGCGTCGCGGGCGAGTCCGGAGATCTCGGCCAGCCTGACCTCCTGGTCGTGCCGGTCGAGATCGCGTGGCGCGAGGAGGGCCAACAGATCGATCGCGAGCGTGTAGCTGTCGGCGGCCGCGTGCAGGTGCGGGGAGCGGCGTTCGTCGTCCGGTTCCAGGTCGGCCAGGGTCATGGCGACCTCGCCGCGGGAGGCCGCGGCGCGCACCCGGGTGACGGTCGGGGCGATCGTCATGGCCGCGGCGCGGTTCAGGACGACGCCGGCCCGCTCAAGGTCGGCGCGTTCGAGACTGGCACGGCCCCCGGCGACGGTGTGCCGGGTCTGTAGCGCGCGGCCGAGGTGCAGCAGCGCCCTCGCCTGCTCGGGCTGCTCGGGCTGGAGGAGCGCCAGCGCGTCGTCAGCCATCCGGATCGCCTCGTCCAGGTCAGCCTCGATCGTGTGCTGGTCGGGACCGTGCTGGCCGGGCGAGGTCACATGCAGCCGTCGCGTGTGTCGTTCGACCAGCATGGCGCAGATGTTGACCAGCACCGCCGGGCGCAGGCGTTCCCGCGGCGAGGTGGCGGCCAGGCCACTGCGAGCGATCTCGATCGCCTTGTCGAGATCCGCGCAGGGGCTCACGGGGTCGGAATCCGACCCGACCAGCTCGGCGACGGCCGGCGGCAGGCTGGTCATCAGCTCATAGCGGCTGAGCAGGGCTCCGCCCAACGTCGTCAGCGCGGCGGCCCGGTCGGAATGGCCCGGCCGGGCGAGGTCGACGACGCTGCGGGCATGCTCCACTGCCTCGTCGGCCAGCGCCATCGGATCGTCCCGGTAGACCCAGCTCGACCGGCCGATCAGCGACTGCAGTGCGGCGGCGAGATTGAGCCGGACCAGCACGGTTGCCGGGTCGTCGGCCGCGAGGGTGCCTGCGGCGAGCCGGAGCACCTCGATCGCCTCGGTCGCCGCCGCGCTCGCCCCGGTGTGTTCGAACCGTTCGACGAGGGCGACGGCCAGGTTGGCGCGCCGGGCCGCGAGGTCGACATGGTCCGGCGGGGTGGCCGCGACCGCCTCGCGGGCCAGGTCGATGGCCTGATCGAGGTCGGCGTCGTCGCCGCTGAGCGCGCAGCGCGTCCGCAGGGCGATGCCCAGGTTCGTCAGGCAGGTCGGGCGTTCGGCATGCTGCGGGCCGAACAGGTCCAGTGCCCGGGTGCCTGCGGCCAGGGCGAGGTCGAGATCGGCCGGGTCGTTCCTCCGGTCGTAACGGGCCTGCGCGGCGGCGGCCAGGCTGGTCAGGTGGGCGGGAAGGTCAGGATGCTCCGCCGGGGTCTGCTCGACGGCCGCCGCGGCCATCGTCACGGCTTCGTCCAGGGGATGCTGGCCGGCCTGGTCCACCGTCATCCCGTTACCAGGCGCTTCGCCGCCGCTTCCGTTGTCACTGCCGACCGGGGCGCCGTCGGGGCCTCGGCTGTCGTCGTCGGTCTGGGTTCCGTCGCCGCGCTGTCCGTCGGACTGGTCGTTGTCGGACTGGTCGTTGTCCTGCCTGATCGGTCCGCCAGGGGGGAGGGCGCCGGGTGGCAGCCGGGCCAGCTCGGTGAGCATCACGCTCAGGTGGATCAGGCGGCGGGGGCGCGCTGGATCACCGGGCGCACAGCCGGCCAGCGCCACCCGGCCCAGTTCCAACGCGGTCGCGAGATCCTCGACGTCACCGGCGAGACGGTAGCGCGCGACCAGCAGGACGCTGAGGTTGGTCAGCACGAACGGGTCGTCCTCGTCGATCGCGTGCGCCTGCCGGGCGAGGCTGACGGCCTCGGCGAGCAGAGCCGGGTCGCCGGTCCGGCGGAACAGGGCGCGCAGGACCAGCGCGGCATTCGAGCGCCGGATGGCGGCGCCGGGCTGACCGGGATCATCGGTGGTCACGGACTCGCGGGCCAGCGCGACGGCATCGGTCAGGTCGGCGTCGGACTGGGTCTGACCATGGCGGGCGAGCAGGGTGGCCGCGACGTTGCCGAGTACCCGGACCCGGTCGGGATGGCCCGCCGGCGCGGCCTGGACGGCCTGGCGTCCGACATCGGCAGCGGCGGCGAGATCGTCGTCGTCGCCGAGGTGCTCGTGGCGTGCGCGTAACGCCAGGCTGAAGTTGGTCAGCCGGGCGGCGAGTCCGGTCGCGCCCTCGGGGGTGACCGCCACCGCGGCCTGGGCGGAGGTGACCGCGTCGTCCAGGTCCGACCGTTCGGCGCGCAGCGGGTAGCGGCCGTGGAAGATGCCGGCGAGGTTGGTGAGCATGATCCCGCGGTCGGGGTCGTCCGCCGGCAACCCGAGGACTGCCTGCGTGACCATGGCGATGACGACATCGAACAGCTCGGAGACCCCGGTGCGAGCCGCGACGGGCCACAGGGTCAGGGCGCTGTCGTGCAGTGGCCATGGCCCGTCCTCGTCCGCCGGCTGTGCGCCGTTGATCGCCTCGGCGATGTCGCTCGGGACGAGGCTGGGATCGATCGTATGTAACGGCCGCAACAGTGCCATGGCGGCGGACAGATCGACCCGGCCCCGCCCGGGGCCGAGCGCGTGGCTACGGGCCCAGTAGAACCAGCCCGCCGTGCGGACCTGCTGGACGAGCGTCACGAGCGCGTCCCGATCGGGCGCCAGCGTTTTGTCCTCGGCGTCTTCGGTGTCCGCGTCCGAGGGGGAGTGGGGGATCGGCGGTGTGCCGATGGACGTTCTGTCGGTGCGGGGGCGGGACAGCGGCTGGAAGTCCAGCAGGACGCCGAGGTGCGGCTGGGCGGCAAGCAGCTGTGCCATCCGTCGATCGGCGGCGGTGGCCAGCAGTTCCGTGGGATCGCCGGTCTCGGCGAATCCCTCGACCAGCCGCCAGATGACCGCGAAGTCGATCGCGTCGACCGCTGTCGTCACCACATGATTGTGCGCCGATCTCATGTCCCGTCGGGAATTGCGCCGGTTGAATCTGGTTGGGACTGTCCGCCCGGGTCCGCGGCGCGGCTCGGATGTCGACGATCTGGAGGGTACGTGATCACCGATCGGCTTCGCGTCGAGGCTCATCAGGCGCTGGACCTGCTGATCGAGCTGACCAGCGACGACCCGAGCTGGCGGCGGATTGAGGCGGCCCTGTCGGCACTGGACGGGGCGCTCGCCCGCGAGGACGCCGGGGCCTTCCGCTCCGCCCTGCGGGCACTGGACCTGGAGGCCAACCGGGTCCGCAACCGTCACGGCGAGGGCGGCGTAGCCGCCGGCGACGATCCGTCGAAGGCGCCGAAGAGCATCGGACGGCAGTCTCGGGACCGCGCCCACGAGCTCCAGGAGCGGCTCCTGCCGGCCACCGACCGATCCTCGGACCACGCCTCGGACGACCGCCGGCCGTGATCGGGCCGCATGCCCCGGCGTTACTCACCTATCTCTGGCTGCTCCCGGAGGCGACCGCCGGCGGCGCCGGCTGGGAGCAGACAACGCGCCTGTGGCGACGGATCCGCCGCGACCTTCGGCTGACCACGGCCATCCCCGGTCTGCACGTCCCCGTCGACCTACCGGCGAACGCCTTCTCGGACGCCTCCGCGCTGGTCGCGGCCGCGGGCGGCGACCAGCCGGGGGTCTGGCAGGCCCTCGCCCGGGTCGAACACGACGTGTTGTGCTTCGCCGTCATGCAGGCACCTGCCGACCAGCCTGAGCTGCGATGGCCGGAGCTGGAGGCTACCTGGCTCGCGGTTCTCCACCCGCCGGACGGCGCTGACGCGGTCGACGACATCATCGTCGGTGAGGCCCGGCTGCTACTCGGTCTGTCCCCACCTGGCTGCACGGACGACGAGATGGCCAGCCTGGTCCAGGCCGAGCTTCGGTCGCCGACCCCGCTCGCCTGGCGGAGCCAGGTCACGGAGCTTGCCAGCCGGATCCGCCTCTGGGAAGTCACGGTTTCCGCGCCCGACGACCGGACGCTACGTCGGTTCGTCGTGCTGGGCCCACAGGACGAGGAGGTGCGGGTCGACCGGCTCGTCTGGACGTCGACCGGCGACGGCGACCTGACCGGGCTGGCACGGTTCCTGCTGCACGCGGCCAAGCTGCGTCACCAGCTGCGGGTGTTCGCGGGCGGACGGCAGCTGCGCCAGTTCCGAACGGACGTGGACCGCCGCATCGACCGGATTCTCGACGGTGGCCGGGACTTGGCCCGGCTGCACCAGGATCTGGTCATCGGGGCGACGACGCTGTCTCGACTGGGACGGATGCGTCAGAGCGTCGAGATCATCGACGGCAATATGCGGCGCAACCTCGCCCAGGCAGGCCTGCTGGGCGTAGCGGGGGAACCCGACGGCCCGATCGGCGACGATCTGCACCTCGCGGAGTGGTTTCGGCAGCGGCTGGACGACGAGTTCGCCGAGCTGGCGGAACTGACAAGCCGGGCGGCGGAGGTCGACGAGGCCAGCAGCTGGTCCGCTCCGCGCCGACCGGGGGCCGCCGCCGATCGGGTACCGACGCCAGAACCCGGCCCGGACGACCTCGTTCTCAGCCCCGAGCAGCGCCGCAGGTTCTGCCACGAACTGGCCCGCGTGCTCGGCTCCGGAACGCCAGGCACGCAGATACTCGAGGAGATCGGTCTGGCCCGCTCGCTGCAGATCAACCCGATCGGCCTCAGCGCATGGGCCTGGTGGACCGAGACGTTTCGGGAACTCGACCACGGCGTCATCGCCGCCCCATACCGGCGTCTGCTGGCCTCCGCACTGCGCCGGTACCCGGACAACCCACTGTTCACCGAGCTCGCCAGCCGACGCTAGCGCCGCATCAGGGCACGTTTGCCTTGGCGACGACGTCGCGTGGTTTCTGGTGCGGGCAGCAGCAGGTGGTTGACCGGCCGGGCGGGGGACACTGAACCGTCCCCTGCCCGGCCAGGCGGGACGGCCTAATTCGTCGCGGCGAGCTTCTTCGCGACGAGGCGGGAGGCGACCAACGGGAGATCGGCGTAGGTGACAATGCCCTCCCGGGCGGCCACGACGGCGGGAATGGCGTTGACCACCGGAAGCGCGGTCAGCATGGATCCCATCTTCGAGGCGTCCTCCAGCGTGAAGTTCTCCAGATCGCCCGGCAGGACGTCGATGCGCAGATGGATCTGCGGATCGCCGAGCACCTCGACGAGATGGCCGCTCGCGACCTCCCAGGCCGGCTCGAGATCCGCCACGACCGTCCACCGGATGTGCGCCTCGACCAGGTCGACGCCGCCAACCGAACCAATCCAGCGGATGTCGATGCCGCCCACTGTGCCGCGCTGGACCGAGCGGCCCGGGACGTCCGCGTCGCTCGCCGCGTGGGCGAACTCGACCTCGCTGCGGATGTCGTCGAGGGTCGTGCCGAGCTGGGCCGCCATCGCCTCGACGGAGTCGGCGAACACCGCGGTGGCCCGGCGGATGTCGTCGGCGTGGCCGGGATCGCCGGCCGGGCGGCCCCAGCCCAGCTCGTCCTGGTTCGCGTCCGCGGCCCACAGTCCGATGTTGGTCGACTCGGTCACGGTGAGCCGGGTGACCTCCCGGCACGGTCCGGAGGCCACCGCCGCCAGGTAGGCGACCCAGCCCGGATTGATGCCGCTGCCGAACAGGGTCGCGTGGCCCTCACGGGCCGCCGCCTCCAGCGCCGCGCGCGCCTCGGCGCCATAGGCCCGGCCGGTGACGAACCCGGCGGTCGAGGCGACGTTGATCCCCGCCCGCAGCAGGCGGGTGAGCTGGTCGACATCGGGGTTCAGCGGCATGTAGAGCACGCAGTCGGGCTGTAACGCGATGAGCGCGTCGATGTCGTCGGTGGCCACGACGCCGAGGTCGCGGCCGAGCCCGGTGAGTTCGCCGGCGTCCTTGCCGATCTTGTCCTTGCTGTACGCGTACACGCCGACGAGTTCGAGGTCGGGGCGTTCGGCGATGGCCTTGACGGCCTCGCTGGCCACCTTGCCGGTTGTCCACTGCACGATCCGCACGGGGCGGTCGACGGTCGCCATGGGTTCTCCTCTGTCGAGGTCCGGAGCACGTGCCGGTTCGGCTGGCGCCGGGCACGGTGTTAGGCGGGCACGGTGTTGAGCAAGCACGGTGTTGGGCAGATGCCCAAAGTCCCCCTATAGCTGCGTATCACGCGGGGGTGTGACCGGCAACGCGGCGAGGGGCAGCCACACCGGCCGATATCTCGACGAGATCTGATCAGGTGCTGCTGTCGGTCGAGGCGGTGTGTTCGGAGGGCGTGGGGCGTAGTCGCTGGCCCGTTCGCCAGGTTGGACCGGACGCGATGATCCCGTCTGGCGTGAACCCGAACCGACGGAGCCGGTCGTCTCCTGCCTCGGCCAGCACATCGGCCAGCCGGCTGGCGGCCCGCCCGTCGCCGGCATCAGCCCGGGTACGTAGCCCTTCTCGATCTCCCGCCTCGGCCAACAGACCGGCCAGCCGGTCGGCAGCCTCAATGTCGCCGGCGTCGGCGCGGGCCTGTAGCCCCTCTCGGTCTCCGCTCTCCGCCAGCAGAGTCGGTGTCCAGATAGGTCTGCAGCTCATCGAGCCAGACCACCAACCGCCCGCCCGACCCCCCTGCCGCGAGAGTGTCCAGCTCGACGGCGCCGGCCGGGTGCAGCAGCGGCCAGTCGCCAAGTTCCGCGCGGACGGCCTCGAAAGCGGTACGGGACTTACCTACCGAGGAGTCGCCAACAAGCAGCAGAAACCCGCCCCGGGCCGCCATCGCCCGCAGCCGGGCACGCACGCCGTCGCGCGCACTGTCGACATCACGGGCCACGTAGGCCGGCAAGGCGCGGGGCGCCGCGCCATCCACGCCGATCGGCTCATGCACCCCCAGCAGAAAAGGATCAGCGTCTTCGGCCCTCTGCAGCCCGGCCGATGCGGGGAAAGCCGGCGCCTCGGGCGTGAGCGTGGGCTGCAGCTGACCGAAGGGTCCGTCAGCGCTGCCGGAATATGCGGGACGCGGGGAGGAGCGTGGTCGTCCGCCGCGGCCCGATCCGGTGCGGCGCTGCGCCAAAGCGCTGCGCCGGGTCTCCCACCATCTGTCCGGCGGCGCCTGATAGGCGCATCCCGAGGGGACCCTGCCGCGCAGGTAGGCGATGAGGAACGCGGCGACCCGCGGGTTGGCGGGGACGTTGCGGCCATTGAACCAGTCACTCCACGACGACACGCCCAGAGTGAGCGGCGGCTTCTGCTGCCCCGCCTGGTACTGAAGCGTCTGGCCGGTCGGCCGGGCAGCGGCCTCCCACAGATCGCGCAGCGCCGCCGCGTAGGCAGCGGTCGCGTCGTCGCCCACCAACAGTCCCGCCCCCGCCAGTCCGCATCGGATTCCGAACCGGAATCCGCCTGAAATCCCGCATTCTGCGGCATGACTGCAGGTAACGATTCTGCCGCACCCCACCGCAGACCGAGGCGAGCTGTCGGAAACCGGCCGAAGCCATCTTCTCCCCAGCACACCGCCCGTCCCGCGGCGGAACGAGTTGAGGAGATCTCTGTGCGCTCCCTGTACGCTCTGCTGCTCGCAGCACTGGTCGTCACCGTGTCGGTGCTCGCCGGGCTGGTGAACGCTGTGCTGCACCGCGCGGACGGAGCGAGCCTGCCGACAGCGGCCCGCGCAGGCGGGCGTGCCGCCCTCACGGTCGCCGCTGTCCTTATTGCCGCCGCCGGTCTCGCCACCCTGTAACGCCCGCCCGCGGTGGCACCGACGTCGACGGTCCACGTCGCGGCGCCACCGAGGAGGCGGACCGAACACGGTCGAGGTCGCACAGCCAGCGCGGGTCATCACCCAGCCCGCTTTCATGATCGACCGTGACCGCCTCGAAAACTCTCGCGGGACGATACCGCAGCGGCAATACTGGATGGCTTCGGTGCGTGACTGTGTGACTGTGTGACTCGCTAGAGATTGGGGTGTGTGGTGCAGTGGAGCTCCGGCGAATCGCCCAGGAATCAGGCGCGGCGTCGGCGGCTCATGGTGCCGGTGGGTACGTCGCGGCCTGCGGTCGGTGAGTTCTGGTGTCGTCTCCGCCGGAGGATCACAGCGCTCAACGGCCCAGTCCCGGCTGAGCTGTCCGCGGCCGGACCGTGCCTGTCCGCGGCCTCGACTGGTGTCCCGGGTGACGGCACGGTGGTGGGTCGGGCACGGCTGGCGGTGCTCATCGACGCCGACAACGCCCAGGCATCGGTGATCGGCTCGGTGCTGGCGGAGGCCGCCACGTTCGGTACGGCCCAGGTCAAACGCGCCTACGGCGACTGGACCGGCACGAGTCTGAAAAGCTGGAAAGAGCAGCTCCTCGCCCATTCGATCCTGCCGGTACAGCAGTTCGCCTATGTCACGGGCAAGAACGCCACCGACGCCGCGATGGTGATCGATGCGATGGACCTCTTCCACGCTGGCGAGTTGGACGGATTCTGTCTCGTGTCCTCCGACAGCGACTTCACCCGACTCGCGACCCGGCTGCGCGAATCAGGCCGGACGGTCTACGGCTTCGGGGAACGCAAGACGCCCCGACCGTTCGTCTTGGCCTGCGACGCATTCATCCAGGTCGAGAACCTCGCGTCGACCTGCGGACCTGCGGCTGCCGGAAGCTGGGCGTGCTGATCGTCGCAATCGGCCTGTTCGACATCGAACGACGCCCAGACGGCACCGGCAAACCCACAGTGGTCGGCCTGGACCACGCTCCGCCGGCAGGCACGCAACCTGTTCGAGTCCGACAGCGCCTTACCGCCACAGACCACCAACCCCGAAAAACGCCGGCCGCCGGGGGTCCGGGGGTCGCCCCCCGGGCAGACGCCGAAGCTGATCAAAGATCAGCGAGCATGAAAGGTGAGCACGGTGCGCCGTCAGGGACTTGAACCCCGAACCCGCGGATTAAGAGTAGCGGGCGGCTTGTCCGTAGACGTCCATGGACGTCTGCTCTGTCGGCTCAACCTGGGCATCGGCTCCGTCCGTGTCCACGCTCGTCCGCCGGTGTCCGCGGGCTTGGGTACAGCGTTTGGGTACACCGGGCCCGGCTCGTGTGAGTCGACGGCCGACGCTTGTCGCATCTGCCCGACGATCCGTGGAGATCTTGACTTTGCCAACGCCTTCGACGGACGACCACAGACGGTCTCGCCGCTGGCAAGCTGGGCGGGTCAGGCTGTCCACTGCAACTGGCTCGGTCTCCCGGCCGCCCGATGGCGTGCCCCCTGCTTGAACTTCTGCCCCTGGCGTGCGCGACGGCGGGATGCTGGCCCCCCTCGCACTCGTTTGCTGCAGTCCAGAGACTTGGCTGGCGGCGCTTCAGAGGCTCGCGAATAGCCTAACCCTGCCCCAAGGTCAGGGACCCGACACAGGGGCACGGTGTCTCTGACAGTGATCGGCCAGAACGTATCTTAGGCTCATTACACCTGCTGCCACAGGAAGCGGCCACGCAGTAGAAAATCATCATGTATCGGGGGATGCGTTGAGCGGGTCGGGCTCGGGTGGTGCGGCGGGTTCCGGTGGTGCGGCGGGCTCGGGTGGTGCGGCGGGCTCGGGTGGTGCGGCGGGCTCGGGTGGTGCGGCGGGCTCGGGTGGTGCGGCGGGCTCGGGTGG
>NZ_JALKFZ020000092.1 GCF_023243075.1 Frankia sp. AiPa1
GGGGGGGGGGGGGGGGCTGGGGGGGGGGTGCTGGAGTTTTTTTTTTTGTGGGGGGGGGGGGGGGGGCGGGGGGCCCGGGCGCCGGGGGGGGGGGGGGGGGGGGGGGGGGCGGCGGGGGGGCGGCGGGGGGGGGGGGGGCGGGCGCGCCCCCCCCCCCCCCCCCCCCCGAAACGAAGATCAGGTAGTGCCGATGGTCAGACGGGGCTCACGTTGTCGGCCTGCGGCCCCTTCTGCCCCTGCACGATCTCGAACTGGACGCTCTGGCCCTCGTCCAGGGACTTGTAGCCGTCAGCCACGATCGACGAGTAGTGGACGAAGACGTCCGGGCCGCCACCGTCGACGGAGATGAATCCGAAGCCCTTCTCCGCGTTGAACCACTTGACGGTACCCTGCGCCACGATGCTTTCTCCTTGCCGCGCTCCCGGTAGGCGTCCTTCGCATACCGGCTTCGCACCAGACCCCGACCGGTTCCGTGGCCTGGTCGTGCCGTTCTCTGCGTAGGTCACGCACCGAGAATCAGGCAACACCTCAAGCCTACCCCGTGGCCGGTGTGGTGCGCTGGACCAGTCGATGGTCTGCTTCTGGTCCACTCGAATCGCCTGGCCCGAGGCGCCGCATCCGCGGGGCGCGGGTGGTTCGCACGAGGCGTCCTGCCCGAGTCGGGCACCTCCGAGGTCCGCATACGCCGGGGGCTGGAGTGGACGAGCGCCTCATCCGGGTCCGGCGCCGAGCGCGACCGCCACGGCTTGGGCTGCCGGGCCAGGCCGACCCGCGCTCAGCAGCTCGTGTCGGAAATTCAGCGCGGCATCGCCCGGCGCCCGGGTCCCCCTGATGGTGGACGCGGCCGCGCGGGCGGGGTGCGCACCGCTGCCACGGGTCGCCAGCACCCCACCGCGGACCGGCACGGCGACCAGATCCCCCCGGCCTGCCCGGCCCTGGTCCGGATGGGCGCTCGGGCCGGCCTGGCCATCGTGGCCCGGGTGGACGATCCGCGCTGGCAGAAGGGCCAGCCCGCCGCCGGCGGCGACCAGCGCGAGCAGGCCCTGGACATCCGCGCCGTCCACGCGCATCCGGGCTCGAAGACGTCGCTCGCTGGTCAGGCCGCGCAGGTGGTCCAGCCCTGCGCCCAGCTCGGGCGCGTCGATCCAGCCGGCGTCCACCAGATCGGCGATGCGCACGCCGGGTCGCCCGGCGAGGGGATGGCCAGTTGGCAGGATGACGGCAGGGGGCTCCTCGGCGATGCCCACCGCCCGGATGGGCCCCACGTCGGGGAGCCGCAATGGATCGCCGCTGGTGGCCAGCCCGACGGCTATGCCCAGATCGACGTCGCCGCGAGCAACCTCGGTGGCCACCATCGGGGTGCCGCCGAGGACGACGCGCAGCTCAAGCCGGGGAAAGGTGGGCGTGACCCGGGCCAGCACCTCGGCGAGCCGATCGGCGGCGAGCGGATGGGCGGCGATGGTCAGCCGCTGGGACGGCGTTCCCGCGGCCCGCGCAACCTCGGTGCGGGCCGCGGCCAGGCGCAGCAGCAACGGCACGGCATGTTCCAACAGGCGGGCGCCGGCCTCGGTCACCGCCACCGTCGGCCGCCGGTGGAACAGGACGACACCGAGATCCGCCTCCAGGGCCGCCACCTGCTGCGAGACCGCCGACTGGGTGTAGCCGAGCTCGCGGGCGGCGGCGGAGAAGGAACCTGCGGTCGCGACGCCGACAAAGGTGCGCAGGTGCTGGGTATCCACATCCATCAGTATCGCTAATCCGGAATGCGGGAATTATCGTTGGATCTGAACTGATGGAGGGCGGAGCATCGGGACATGCCGCCCACCCCGCCGCCCGTAGGCGTCTCCGCCCCGGCCAGGTTCGCTCCGCCAACAGCCACCTCGGCCACGACCATCCCGCCCACGCACCCCGCCACCGCGCCCACGCACCCCGCCACCCCGCCCGCGGCCCGTTTCACCGCGGCGGGCCCTGTGCCCGTCGGATTCAGTGCCCGGGTGGCGCTGATTGGTGACCGAAGTGCCGAGGTCGCCGCGCATGCCCGGATCCCGGAGCTGCTCGAGGCGCTGCATCGGCGGGACGGGCTGCTGCTGGACGCTTACTGGATCCCAACCGATGAGGTCCTCACCGACCCGCCGTCCTCGGCTCTCGACGGGTCCGCTTTCCTCGCCGGATTCGACGGGATCTGGCTGGTGCCGGGATCCCCGTACGCCAGCGAAGCGGGTGCCCTGGCCGCGGTTCGCGTGGCTCGCGAGCGGGGCGTCCCGTTGTTGGGAACCTGCGGCGGACTGCAGCACATCGCGCTGGAGTACGCCCGTTCGGTCTGCGGGCGTCTGAACGCGACCCACGCGGAGAACGATCCGGACGCCATCGACCCGTTGATCGTCCCGATCCAGTGTGCGATGAACGGTCATGAGGGAGTTGTTCACGTAGCCGCGGACTCGCTTGCCGAGCGGCTGATCGGCACCGATCGGACGGTCGAGCGTTACTACTGTTCCTACGGGATCAATCCCCCCGATGCCGGCCTCCTGCTGGCGCACGGGCTGCGCTTCAGCGGAGTGGACGAGTCCGGTGAGGTGCGGATGCTGGAGCTCCCCGGACATCCGTTCTTCCTGGCGACGCTGTTCCAGCCGGAGCTCGGCTCGCAGGCGGGACGCGCCCATCCGGTCATCCGTGGATTCGCCGAAGCCGCCGTCGCCCGAGCCGCCGCCCGCAGCACCGCCGCCCGCGGCGGGGCCGGTGCGCGCAGCCAGACAGATCGGCGCCTGGCCGCGCCGGAGACCTCGAGCGTGTGTTAGAGGGACCAAGGTGGGGATGAGCGCGGTGTCTGAATCTCGCGACGAACGGGAGGAAGAATGGCGAGCACAGTCCAGGAATCGATCGAGGTCCACGTCCCGATCCGAACCGCCTACAACCAGTGGACGCAGTTCGAGTCCTTCCCGCACTTCATGGACGGCGTCGAGTCCATCGCGCAGATCGACAACACCCACACGCACTGGAAGATCAAGGTCGCTGGCCAGGCGCGCGAGTTCGACGCGACCATCACCGAGCAGCTCCCGGACGAGCGGGTGGCCTGGAAGAGCACCGGCGGCGCCCAGCATGCCGGGGTCGTCACCTTCCACCGTCTCGCCGACGACGAGACCCGGGTGACAGTGCAGATGGACTGGCAACCCGAAGGGCTCACGGAGAAGGCTGGTGCCGCCTTCGGCGCTGACGACCGTCGGGTCAAGGCGGACCTGCGGCGCTTCAAGGCGTTCATCGAGGACCGCCAGACCGAGACGGGGGCGTGGCGCGGCGAGGTGCCGCGGCCGGACGCAGCCGGCGGCTATCGGGCCGGCGCGGCGGGCGTGGCCGGTGGCGAGCCAGACCACGCCGGCCGGGCGGGCGATTCGAGCTACGGAGGCGCGGGCGGTTCGGGCTACGGCGACCCCGCGCGTGGCTCGGGTTACGGCAGCCCTGCGGGCGGTTCGGGCTACGGCGACTCGGCGGGTGGCGCCGGTTACGGCGGCCCGGCGAGCGGTCCGGACTACCCGACGCCTGGCGCGTCCGGGCAGAGCGCGCCGCGCGCGCCGGGCACGCCGGGCAGCTCGGCTGGCGGTTGGTGAGCTGACGCCCAGCAACTGAGTCCTGAGTCCCACGGCACGGGGCGGGGCGGGGATGCCGGTCGCCCGGTCCGCCCCCTGTCGCGGGCATGGTCCGCGTACCCTCCTCCTGGGCGGTAGGTGACGCCAATGCCGTCACCTCGCACCGGCCCAGGAGGAGGGACGCCCGTGCGCGATCTGCGGACTCTGCCCAAGGGGCATCTGCACCTGCATTTCGAGCTGGGGATGCGCCCATCCACCCTCGCCGACCTGGCCGCGGCGGCCGGCCTGCCCACCCCACGGACCACTGGCTTCACCGAGTTCGGCGGTTTTGGCGACGTGGTCGGAGGCATCCTGCCGCTGCTTCGCGGCCCGGCCGACTTCGAGCGGCTCGTCGACGAGATGGTGAGTGACGCCGCCGCCGAGGGCGTCGTCTACCTCGAGCCCAGCTTCTGGCCCTACGCCCATGGGGAGGCGTTCTCCAGCGCGGACGAGGCATGGGAGACCGTCCTGGCCCGTTCGAACCAGGCAGCGGCGCGACACGGGGTCACCGTCCGCTGGATGGCCGCGGTCGACCGGGTCCTCGACTCCCCCGAACGGGCGGTGGAGGTGGCCCGTACGGCGCTGCGCCATGCCGACCGCGGCATCGTCGCCTTGGGCCTGCACAACGACGAGAATGGTTGGCCCCCCGAACCGTTCGAGGCGGCGTTCCGGCTGGCCCTCGACGGTGGTCTGCTCTCGACGCCGCACGCCGGTGAGCTCGCCGGCCCGCAGTCCGTGCGCGGCGCGATCGGGCCGCTCGGCGCCCATCGACTACAACACGGCATCCGGGCGATCGAGGACCCGTCACTCGTGGACGAGCTGCGCGAGCGAAACATCTGCCTGGACGTCTGCCCTACCTCGAACCTTCTGCTCTCGGTCGTCCCCTCGCTGGCCAGACATCCACTCAAGGCTCTGCTGCGGGCCGGGGTGCGCTGCTCGATCAACGCCGATGACCCGTTGCTCTTCGGCCCGACCTGCCTCGAGGAGTACGAGCTGTGCCGGCGCGAGCTGGGCCTGTCGGACGAGGAGCTCGCCGAATGCGCCCGTAGCTCGGTGCGTTTCGGCGCTGCCCCGCCCGCGGTGCGTGATGCGGCCCTGGCCGACATCGACGCCTGGCTCACCGCACCCGCCGACATACCAGGGCAGCCGAACGACGGACCGGCCACGTCCGTACGCGCATCCGAGGCGGGACTACGCCGCGTGTCTGTTGCTGGTTCCGCGCACGGTGCTGGTCCCTGTGGTGCGGGTCCGGCGCACGGCCAGGCGACTGTCTAGGCGCCGGGCCCGACCGTGACCCGGCCACCGCGCCCTCGCACCGGGCATCGTGGCCGTCGGGTGGTGATCGCGCCGGACTCGTTCAAGGGGTCCGCCCGTGCCACACAGGTCGCGGTGGCGCTGGCGCAGGGCTGGCGGTCGCGGCGCCCGGACGACGAGATCGTGGCGCTACCGATCGCCGACGGTGGTGAGGGGACCCTGGACGTCTTCGCCGCCACCACCCCGGGGGCGCGTCGCAGCCCGGTTCGGGTCACCGGTCCGGACGGGCGTCCTCGGGACACCGAGTGGCTGGCCCTGCCGGGCGAAGTGGCGCTCGTCGAACTCGCCGCGGTAAGCGGTCTGCCGCTGATGCGTGCGCCCGATCCACTCGGCGCTCACACCCTTGGCGTGGGGCAGGCCCTGACCGCGGCCCTGGACGCCGGTGCCCGGCAGATCCTGGTCGCGCTCGGCGGGTCGGCCTCTACCGACGGCGGTACCGGAGCGCTTGCCGCGCTCGGCGCCCGATTTCTCGACGCCGACGGCACGATGCTCCCCCTCGGCGGGGGAGCGCTGCTCACTTTGGACCAGATCGATCTGGCCCGGCTGGTCCCCCTGCCGCCCGGGGGAGTGCGCTGCCTCGTGGACGTCGACGCGCCGCTGCTGGGCGACTCTGGTGCCGCTGCCGTCTTCGGCCCGCAGAAGGGTGCCGACCCCGCCGACGTCGCCCGTCTGGGCGGGGGGCTCGCCCGGCTTGCCGGGCTGATCGGCGGAGATCCGGCAGCCCCGGGGGCTGGTGCCGCCGGCGGTACCGCCTACGGCCTGGCCGCGGCCTGGGGCGCCGAGCTGGTCTCGGGCGTGCAGACGATCATCGAGGTGGCCGGCCTGCCCGAGGCGCTGGCCGGTACGGACTGGCTCGTCACCGGGGAAGGCCGGTTCGACCAGACCTCGCTGGGCGGGAAGGTCGTCGGCGGGGTGCTGGCGCTCGCCCGGCGCCTGGGGGTGCCGGTGCTGGTCGCCGCCGGCCAGCTCGACGCCCCCCGCCCGCGGGGGGTCGTCGGTGAGATCGCCCTGAGCAGACTCGCGGGCGGGCCAGCCGCAGCCATGGCCGAACCACACCGATGGCTGTGGGCGGCCGGCGCGGCACTCGCCGGGGCCGCCGAGGCCGCCGAGGCCGCTGGGGCAGGTGGCGGTTCTGCGGACGCGCCGTGACGCCCGGCCCGATCGGGTGATGGTGGCCAGGAAAGCGGCCGAACCGGACGGGGCGGGTTGAATCAGACTGGTTCTGCTGAATCAGACGGAGCGGTTCAGGCCAGTCAGGATCCAGCCGATCTTCCGCCAGGTGTCGGAACCGCAGGCGCCGTCGTCGGTGATGCGGCCGAACCACGGCGAGGCGTACCGCTGCAGTGATGCCACCCGGGCTGTGGTTCGTGAACCGTACACCCCATCCGGTGTGATCCGGTTCGGGTCACCCGTCGGCGCCTCGTGGCCAAAGATGATGTTCAGGGCGTTCTGGAGCTCGGTGACGTCCGAGCCGGTGGTGCCTTCCCGCAGGGTGGGACGTCCGGCATAGCGCTCACGCGGATCGGCGGTGAACGTCCGCTGGCCGGTCGCCAGCGAAAGGATGTCGCCGCGGCGGTTCGCGCGAATGTCGCCGGGACAGTCGTGCCCGCCCCAGGCCGTGCCGCCCATCCGATGAGTGCCGATGCCGTATCCGTTCGGCGAGTCGGTGACCTCCGCCTTCCAACCGAACTCCTGCATTCCCCAACGGAAGAGTTCCGCCAGCCGGGTGACCTGGATCGGGGTGTAGTCGTCGGTGGGATAACCCTCGCATTCACAGGAGATCCAGTACGGATTACCAGCCGCCTCGGCCCAGGCCCGCTGGTCGAACCTTACGTATTGCTCGAAAACGCCGTTCCGGCTCAGCCAGAGGTGGGAGCTGACCTGACTGGACGAGTTGTCAAACCAGGAGAACAGCGAACCGTTCCCGACCTGGACATGGGGGATGAGGCCGCGGGTGGGCTGGACCATCGAGCCCGACGTGTTCCGTACCGGCCGGTACCGGGCCGGGGGATAAAGGGTCGCCGCCATCGTCAGCGGTCCTCCCGCACGGGGGTGTCGTCACGCCAGGTTGTCAACTGGGAACTCACGATGCCGGTTTACTTCCTCTTCGTGCGGGTGCGGTCGCATCAGCCGATGCCGTCCAGTTTCTATCTGATTCACCGTGTTGGCCGGGATACCCGGGGTCCGCAGTTGTCATTCCGTGTCCGCTCAGATCCGTACTGGGACCGACCTGGCACGGATCGACGCCTATTGGGCAGGATGCCCGGGTTTGCGGGATGGGGAAACCTCGGGTTGCGCAGAGACGCCGCGCCGGTCCGATCGGTTCGCCTACACTGCCGCCCTGTGTCCGGGAATCACACGCGAGCGGCCGATCTGTCGGAGGTCGCCCGCGGATCTGGGGCAGCCCCGGACCCGCGCATCGCCAGGACGGAGCGCATCGTCACGACGGAGGACGTCGCCACGAGGCCGGGTGCCGTCACGAGCTCGGGTATCGCGGTGGGGCAGGGGGTCCCGGCGGAGCCGGCGGTGGTGGTTGTCGCGGGAATGCCGCCGCGGCAGGTGATCGACCTGCGGGACGCGGTGTTCGTCGGCGAACAGGGTGTCCCCATCGAGCTGGAGCGGGACGGTCGGGATGCGGGTGCCGACCATGCGTTTGTCGTCGATCCGGCCGGTCGGGCGCTGGCCACGGGCCGCCTGCTGGACCTCGGGCCCCGGACCGCTGGCGAGCAACCGGTGGGAATCATCGGCCGGGTGGCCGTCGACGCCGGCGCGCGGGGCCGGGGCCTTGGCCTCGCGATCACCGAGGCGCTGCTGGTTCGTGCGCGCGACCGGGGTCTGCCCGCGGTGGAGCTGCACGCGCAGACCCAGGTGGCCGGTTTCTACGCGCGCCAGGGCTACCGGGTCATCAGCGAGCCCGACATCGAGGCCGGCATCGAACACGTGTGGATGCGCCGGGATCTGGCGCCCGGCCTGCGGGAGGCCACCGACGCGGACATCGCCGAGCTGCGCGAGCTGCTCGGGTCGTCCTGGCCGCGGAACCCCGCCACGGGACATCAGGCGGCCACCGCACATCGAGCGGCAGTCGGGTATCGCACGATCACGGTAGCCGGTGAGCCCCTTCGGGGGATGTGGGTGGTCCCCGTACCGGTGCACACTCCTGGCGAACCCGGCTTAAGCGGGCGTCTCCTCGCGGGCATCGCCGTGTCGTCACGGTCGTTGACGGACGAGCCGCCGTTCTCGGCCGACGCGTCGCCGCCGTCCGTGATCGAGATGACGAATCTGTACGTGGCGGCCCCGGCCCGCGGGCAGGGGCTCGGGACGATCCTGGTGCGACGCGCGGAGCGCGCGGCACGGCAGTGGCACGCCGCGCGGAGGCTGAACTCCGCCGAGGGACCGCACGGTGTCGAAGGCCTGGACGGTGCCGAAGGCCTGGACGGTGCCGGTGCCGTGGCACTGGACGGTGCCGAGGGTCCGCGGACTGGCCAGGGGGGGCTGCCGGCTAGCCACATTCTGCCGGCTGACCAGCGACGGGATGCCGAGCGGGCGGTGCGCATGGTGCTTTGGTGCGACGCCGGGTCCGACGACGTGCACCGGTTCTGCCGACGTGCGGGTTACCTCCCCACCGGACGTTCCCGAGCACGGCGCGACGCCACCGGGGCGGCCGAGATCGAGTTCTCCCGGTTGCTGGCCGATGCGGTCTTCGGTGGGCCCGGTCGTCCGTCGGCATCCTGACGGTTCGGCGGCCAAATCCCTGGATCCGGCGGTGCTGGAACCAGACCGAGTACAGATCTCGCCGGCTCCTGACCGTGGTCCGCGCTGCTCCTGACCGTGGTCCGCATCGGCCCATCGGAAAAGGTTGTCCCCCAGCGGTGGGCACGCGGGACATGGGGACCCAGGTCCCCCGGCCCGCTCCCAACACACCGCCAACTACCGCTATCCTTGCGACCGATTGCTGTTTTATTTACGGGAATCTCGCTCCATGGAGCGGAACAGGTACTCAGGTCCCACACGGGCCGTCGCGCCGAAGGGGCGTTGGGTCCCCTGGTTCGACAAGGAGGCATTCAATGCCGTTTTCCGTATCACCGCGGCGGCACCGTGCGCGGGTCCGGCCCGCCTCCGGCGCGGCATCGCAGGATTCCGACGACGGCCTGCGCGGGCCACAAGGCCCCGGGGTTTCCAGCCGGCAGCTCCGGTTCGGAGCCCGGCCGCGGCTGGTGGGTTCACGCCCGCGGCGTGATCGGGTCCGTGCCGCGCTGGCCGGGGTGGGTACCGCCGTCGCTCTGACCGGTCTGTTCGCCGTGGGTGGTGCCGGGCAGGCCCAGGCCGGCGGCGAATCCTGGGGCACCTGCCCGAGTAATCAGGTGAGCTATGTCGCTGTGCCGCCTGAACCGGGCCGGCCCTCATCCGGCATGACCCGTCTGTCGGCCGGCTACTACGCGCACTTCGCGCAGTCCTGGCCGCCCACCACCTCGGTGCTGTGTCTGACGAAAGCTGGCAAGGGCGCGCCGGCGGGTCAGCCGCCGATCAGGATCGAGTCGCTGAAGTGCCCGAACGGCCAGGCGACCTTCGCCGTGCCGCGTATGCCGCCGCCTCACGGCACCAGCGGCGGGCCGGTGACCTGGGGAACCTACCTGCCGGCCGGCTACTACGATCTGTCGGCGGTCGCCAACGACCCCGGATGGACGCCCGTGTGCTGGTCGCAGACCAACCGCACGGCGACGACGCCGGCACTGCCGGCACCGCTGGCGGCGCAGGCACCCCAGGCACCTCCGGCAGGTGTTCCGGCCGCCCCCCGGTCGCAGCCGTGAGCGTCCCCGCCGCGAGCGCGCAGCCGGCGAGCGCCTCGCCCGCCGCGCGCTGACGCCGACCGGTCGGACATCGCGGGCCTGCCGCGTCGGTGGCCGGTCGAAGGCCGAAACGCCAGACGGCGGCGGTTGCCGTGGTGTGCCACCGCGGCAACCGCCGCCGTTGCGGCTTCAGCCCTGGCGCGGAGGCTTCGCTCCCGGCGCCGCGGGATGGACGATCAGTAGCGGTAGTGGTCCGCCTTGTAGGGGCCCTCGACCGGCACGCCGATGTAGTCGGCCTGCTGCTTGGTCAGGGTGGTGAGCTTTACGCCGAGGGCGTCGAGGTGCAGCCGGGCGACCTTCTCGTCGAGGTGCTTGGGCAGCACGTAGACGCCGACCGGGTAGCTCTCGGTCTTGGTGAACAGCTCGATCTGGGCGATCACCTGGTTGGTGAAGCTGTTCGACATGACGAAGCTCGGGTGCCCGGTAGCGCAGCCGAGGTTCATCAGCCGGCCCTCGGCGAGCACAATGATCGAGTGCCCGTCCGGGAACACCCACTCGTCGACCTGCGGCTTGATGTTGATCTTCTCGATGCCGGCGATCCTGGTGAGACCCGCGATGTCGATCTCGTTGTCGAAGTGCCCGATGTTGGACACAATCGCCTGGTGCTTCATCGAGGCCATGTGGTCGGCCCGGATGATGTTGAAGTTGCCGGTGGTCGTGACGAAGATGTCGGCGATCCCGACCACGTCCTCGAGCACGTCCACCTGGAAGCCGTCCATGGCCGCCTGCAGGGCACAGATCGGGTCGATCTCGGTGACGATGACCCGCGCGCCCTGGCCGCGCAGCGCGTCCGCACAGCCCTTGCCGACGTCGCCGTAGCCGGCGACGACCGCGACCTTGCCGCCGATGAGGACGTCGGTGGCGCGGTTGAGGCCGTCGATGACCGAGTGACGGCAGCCATACTTGTTGTCGAACTTGGACTTCGTCACCGAGTCGTTGACGTTGATCGCCGGGAAGGCGAGCGTGCCGGCCTTCGCCATCTCGTAGAGCCGGTGGACGCCGGTGGTCGTCTCCTCGGTGACGCCCTTGACGTTCTGCGCGGTCTCGGTCCAGCGACCGGGCCGCTCGGCGATCGTGCGCCGCAGCGTCTCGAGGACGATCGCGTACTCCTCGCTGTCCGAGGCGTCGGTCGCGGGCACCGCGCCGGCCTCCTCGAACTGCGCGCCCTTGTGGACGAGCAGGGTCGCGTCGCCACCGTCGTCGAGAATCATGTTCGGGGTGCCACCGTCCGGCCAGGCCAGCGCCTGGTCGGTGCACCACCAGTACTCGTCGAGCGTCTCACCCTTCCAGGCGAAGACCGGGACGCCCTGCGGGTCGTCCTTGGTGCCGTTCGGCCCGACGACGACCGCGGCGGCCGCGTGGTCCTGGGTGGAGAAGATGTTGCAGGAGACCCAGCGGACATCCGCGCCGAGTGCCACCAGCGTCTCGATGAGCACGGCGGTCTGGATCGTCATGTGCAGCGAACCCATGATCCGCGCGCCGCGCAGCGGCTGGCTGGCCGCGTACTCGGCGCGGGTGGACATCAGCCCGGGCATCTCGTGTTCGGCTAGCCGGATCTCCTTGCGGCCGAACTCGGCCAGCGCGAGATCCGCGACCTTGAAGTCGAAACTCATGCCCTCTCCTTCGACGCTCGGATAGCTGCCGAGCCCTAAGTGGCGGTGCCGTGTCGTCCCGCGAACACCTTGCCTGAGCGTGCCACATGTGGGCATGAGAGCGAAGAGCCGGCCCGCGCGCAGCGACCACCCCGAAGCACCCGTGGGCAATGGTCCCATAACGGAAAGTACGCCACCCCCCGCTTGATGAGCCCCGCCCCTCACGATTGCTACTCCCCGCAGCGGGCCGTTCGGCAAGATCCCGCTATGCAGGTCGTCGTGGGGGGCAAATCAGACACGAATCCCCCCATGACGACCTGTTTGGATCTTGAACCCATACGCCCGCGCGATCGTCGTCACACACAGTGGTCTCGGTGCCGGTCCGGCCGGTCCGGTCGGTCCGGCCGGTCCGGTCGGTCCGGCCAGCCCGGGTCGGTCCGGTCGGACCTGCCGCCTCTGTCGGTCCTGCCGGCTCTGTCGGTCCTGCCAGCCCGGTCGGTCCGGTCAGTCCTGCCGGCCCGGGCCGGAGCGGCCGCGAGGTGATGTCAGGTGCTCGGCGCTGCGGTGGGGCTCGTTCCGGAGGGGTAGCCGGCGTCGGTGGCGCGGCCGGTGCTGGTGCTGGTGCTGGTGATGTCGCCAGCGTGGTCGACCCGGTCGGTGCTGGTGTCCCGGCCGGGCGAACTCGGCCCGGAGTGCCGTCCGTTCCGGTTCCGGTTTCGGGGGTGGTGGACCCAGCCGTGCTCGTCCGCCCAGACCAGCACGGGCGGCAGGACGATCAGCGCGGACAGAAGAGCCACGGCCACGTTGAGCGCGACCAGGAGGCCGAAGTCACGCAGCAGGGGCAGGGAGCTGAAGGCAAGTACGCCGACGCCGATGACGGCGGCCAGCGCCGAGACGGCGAAGGCGCGTCCGGTGCGTCCGGCGGTGGTCTCCACCGCCGCCCGCGGATCATGGCCGCGGGAGCGTTCTTCCAGATGGCGGAAGATGAGAAGCGTGGTGAACTCGGTGCACAAGGCGACGATCAGCGGCCCGCTGACGGCGGTCAGGGGGCTCAGGTCGACCCCGATCGCGAGGGCGACGAGCGAGCTCAGGCCCACCGCGATCAGCACCGGCACCATCGACAGCGCTGCCCTTACCAGGCTGAGGTGGCAGAGCACCAACAGCACGAACACGCCGATGAGCGCGTAGTAGGTCAGCTCGGTCCGGTTGTTCTGGAGGCCGGAGAGCAGGCCGGTGCCGATGACTGCCAGCCCGGACGGGGTGGCGGTGACTCCGGCCGGCGGGTGGGTGTTGCCGCGGATGTCGGCCACGACGGCGGCGCGGCGTTCCAGGGAGCCTGACCCGGTCCGGAAGATGATGTTCATCGCGCTGTTCTTGAGATTCACGGTGCTGCGCTGGATGTCGGGTGGGGCGACGTCGTAGGCGGCGCGGACGTCCGCCCCGGTTGGCATCACGATGGAGGTGTTCGGCACCTCCAGCAGGTAGCTCACGATCGTCACCAGGCTGCTGGCGTCGCGCAGGTCGGCGGAGTGCGTCGAGAGCTGCCGGTTCGCGAACCGGCCGACGAAGGAGGCGGTGGCGTCGTCGAACACGTTCGGGGAGCGGATGTAGACGTCGAGCTCGCTGGCGGAGCCGCTGCGGGCCCGCAGGGTCCTGATGTCCTTGATCACCTGGCTGTGCTGGTTGACCCACTTCTCCGGGTCGGTCTGGACGGTGAGTTTGCCGTCCGCGACGATGCCGCCGGCGAAGACGGCGACCGAGACGATGACCAGCGGGATCGCGGTGATCCGGGGCAGCCCGCCGAGCTTGATCACCGCTCGGCCGAGCGGGCCGTGGGTGTAGTCGCGCGGCGGCGTGGGACGGTGCCGCTCCCGCACGTCCAGCGTGAGCAGGAGCAGTAGGACCGTGGCGATCACGATGACCGGCAACCCGATGGCCAGCAACGTGCCGAAGTCCCGGATCATCGGGACCTCGCTGAACTCCAGGGCGCAGAAGGAGAGCACGGCGGCGACGGTCGCCACCGAGAGCGCCCGGCGCAGCCCCTCCCAGGCGACCACGACGGGATGCCTGGCCCGGTCGAGCTGGGCTTCCTCCTCGATGCGGCTGTGCAGCTGCACAGCAAAGTCGATGCCCACGCCGAGCAGCACCGGCAGGCCCGCGATCGTGACCACCGACAGCGGCACGCCGACATAGCCGGCGAGGCCGAACGCCCAGATCAGGCCGACGCCCACCACGCCGAGCGGGAGCAGCCGGAACCGGACCGCGAACGCGGCGAGCAGCAGGCCGGCCATCAGCACGAGTGAGATCGCGCCGAGGGTCAGGAAGCCGCCCCGCAGGTAATTGTTGATGTTGCGGAGCAGGGCTGGCGCGCCGGTGGTCATCAGCGACGCATGGTCGAAGGTCAACCCGGCGACGGCCCGCTCGACCACGTGGGCGCCGGCACCCTCCTCGTGCAGAGACGCGTTGCCCTTGAGCCGAGTCACCATCTGGGCGGTCGTGGTGGTCGGGAAGAACGGTCGCAGCGACTTGCGGATGGCGCCGGTGTTGTCGTAGAGCAGGACCTTCACCCAGGCGGGACTGCCCAGGTTGCGGTTGGCCACGGGGACGGCGTTGATCCGCTGCAGGGTGCGCAGCGAGTCGGCGAGGCGCCGGCTGGCCGAGGCCTTGTCGGGGTCGCGCTGCTGCGCGCCGATCAGCATCTTCGCCGCCGGGCTCGACAGGGCGTCGCTGCCCTGGCCGCGCACCAGGTTGTCGGTGAACTCCAGCGCCGTCAGCGGGGTGATGGTCGACGAGACGTGCGGGCTGGCGTCAAGGTCATGCTGCAGCGTGCGCCACTGGGCGATGTTGCGTGACGTGAACAGGTCGGCGGTCGTGCTGCCCGGCGCCACCGTGAACAACGTGACCATCGCCTCGCCGCCGAACAGCGACTGGTAGTCGACGTTGTCCCTGGCGATCCGGGAATCGCTGTTGAGGTAGTTGTCCTGGCTGGTGGTGAACTCCAGGCGGGTCAGGCCGAACCCGAGGATCACCGTGACGAGCAGGGCGACCAGGGCGACGATGCCGGTCCGCCGGCCGTGATCGGACAGCCGCGAGCTCAGGGATCCTGCGCCGTGGGACGCGGGTGCCCGCTCGCCGACGCCGCCAGCACTGGCAGCACCGCCAGCGCCGTCACCGGTACCGGCGGCGGCCGAGCCCGAGGCGGCTGGCGGGCCGGTACGGTCCGGCGACTCGTCTGCAGGACTGGCGTTCTGGGACATTCAGGCACGCTCCGGAGTCAACGTGGGCCCCCGGCACAGCGCGCAATGCGACTTCCTGTCCGACGGCGTACCTCTGGATGTATAGCGTAGGTCACATCGCGAGCGGGAGTCCCGGGCTTCTGATCTTTTTCTGACTTCGTTTTGTAATTCTATGAATACTGTAAGTAATGCTCTCTGGATGATTCCTGCCGATCTATATACGCGGTGAAGTCGGCTGCACTCTCACTCGGCCTGAAGGTGCCCCCCTGCACTGAACCGGCGGCAACCGGCTCGGGTGGTCACGCAATGTCGTGTCGCAATGTCGTGTCGCGAGGGCGGCGGATGTCCGCCAGTCGGGCTCCTTCGCCGGACGCCCCCCTCCGAGCCGCAGAGCTTTCCAACCCTGACCGCATCCTGGCAGCTGGCAGCGCGGAGTGTCGATACGCCTACCTGCCGTTGGAGTGGGTTGTTGGTCGGGAGCCGCGGCGTGCGTCCGGCCATGACCAGCGGAGGGTGGCATGTCGCGAATCGGACAGGGTGAACGAACTGATGGGCATCGGGCGGGAATGGCGAGTTGCTGGTTCCTCGTTGTTAATCTGCGGGTAAGGCCAGGGCGGAAGCAACCCTGATCAATCACCACATCCCGGTCGGCTCCGGTATGTGGTGATCGGTTGCATGTCGAGGACGGGGCCCCGGTTGAGTCGCATCTCACACTTCGTTCCGCTCCGTCCTTACCGATCGGTCGGTAGGAACGAAGGGATGGGTGAACGGGACGTGTCCTGATGGGGAGGCACGGATGCTGCGGTGCAGTACATGGTGAGCGCCACTGGCCAGGTGTTACCGGGCGAGCAGCACCGGGGCGGCCGGGTGGCCGACCTGCTGCGATCGAGTGCCTTCGTGCTGAGCCAGATCGTCCTGCTCGGGTTGCTGTACGTCCTGTACGACCTCGGGCGACATCTCGCCGCTGGCCGGGAGCTGGAGGCGTTGCGGCACGCGGTCAACGTCTGGCACCTCGAGCGGGTTTTCGATCTTCCGGATGAGGCGTCGTTGCAGGCGGTGGCGATGCGCTCATCCCGTCTGCTGGAGCTGGCGAACCGCTTCTACATGACGGTTCATTTCCCTGCGGCCATCACGTTTCTGCTCTGGGTGCTGATCTTTCAGCGGCACACGTGGAGCCGGGTGCGAACGGTCATCGCGATGTCCACCGGCGTCGCACTGATGATTCACATCGTGTATCCGCTCGCGCCGCCGCGGTTCCTGCCGGAAATGCTGCCCAGCGTCAAGCTGGTCGACACCGGAGCGGTGTTCGGACCTTCTCCGTACGGATCACATGACACTGTGGCCAACCAGTACGCGGCGATGCCGAGCCTGCACATCGGGTGGGCGATCCTGGAGGCGTGGGGAGTCATCACCATCCTGCGGGTCCGGGTGAGGTGGCTGGCGCTGCTACACCCGATCGTCACGACGCTGGTCGTGGTCATCACCGCGAATCATTACTGGCTTGACGGCATCATCGGCGGCGGCCTGGTCGCCGCGGCGGTGCAGATCACACGTCCAGAGGTGCAGTCGCGCATACGGCTGTGGGCCATCGCCTGCCACCTGCCGGTCGGCGCGCCGGCCGTCGGGAACGCCCCCGGGGGAACCGGAACGCTTCCGGCGCCCCGCCGTCCGACGGCATCCGGACCAGCCCGGACGGCCTCGACGGGCTCATCGCGTTTGCCCTTCTCATGGCCGGTACCGGGCCTCTGCACACAACGTGCCTCGCCCCGCACGTCGGCCGCGGTCCGGCCCGGGGACAACGCCGACGAGCACAAACCCGTGCCGTTCCCGTCCCCACGTCGCGTCGGTCAGCCCGAGGGCGCCGACCCCATGGGCTGACCGCGCCCGGGCGCGAAGACTCATCCGGCGAAGGATCAGGACAGCCGCTCGAGGACGAGGGCCATGCCTTGGCCGCCACCGATGCAGGTGGCCTCCAGACCGATCGTCGTGTCGGTGGCTCGCAGGCCGTTGACCAGTGTGGTCAGCAGGCGGGCGCCGGTCATGCCGAACGGGTGGCCCAGCGCGATCGCGCCGCCGTGCACGTTCAGCCGGTCGAGGTCCACGCCGAGCCGCTGGTAGGAGGGCACGACCTGGGCGGCGAACGCCTCGTTGATCTCGACGAGATCGACGTCGTCGATGGTCATCCCGGCCCGGGCGAGCGCGCGCCGAGACGCCTCGACCGGCCCCAGGCCCATGATCTCCGGGGACAGCCCGATGACCCCGGAGGACACCAGCCGGGCGAGGGGGGAGATGCCGAGCTCCTGGGCTCGGGTGTCGCTCATGATGACGACGGCCGCGGACCCGTCGTTGAGCGGACAGGCGTTGCCGGCGGTCACCGTGCCGTCCGGACGGAACACCGGCGGCAGCGCGGCGAGGGCGTCGAGGGTCGTGCCGGGCCGCGGGCCGTCGTCGGCGTCCACGATCGTGCCGTCCGGCAACTGCACCGGAGTGATCTCCCGCTTGAAGAAGCCGGCGGCGATCGCCTGCTCGGCGAGGTTCTGCGAGCGGCAGGCGAACGCGTCCTGCTCGGCCCGTCCGACCCCGGTGAACTGGGCGACGTTCTCGGCCGTCTGCCCCATCGCCATGTAGACGTCCGGCAGATCGCCGCGCAGACGCGGATCGGTCCAGAGCGGGGCGCCGCCGGTGGCGCGGGCGGCCGTGCGGGCCTGGGCCGCCGCGTAGCTCGGATTCTGGGTGCCCGGCATGCTGTCGCTGTTGCCCCGGATGAAGCTGCTGACCATCTCCACCCCGGCGGCGACGAAGACGTCTCCCTCGCCTGCTCGCACGGCGTGCATGGCCATCCGGATGGCCTGTAACGAGGATGCGCAGTAGCGGGCGACGGTCGTGCCCGGCACGCTGTCCAGACCCAGGGTCACCGTAATCACCCGGCCGATGTTGTGGCCCTGTTCCCCACCGGGCAGCGCGCATCCGACGATCAGATCGTCGATCTCGTTCGGGTCCAGCATCGGGACCTGGTCGAGGGCGGCGCGCACGATCGTGGCGGCCAGATCGTCGGCCCGAAGGCCCCGAAGCGAGCCCTTGAAGGCTCGCCCGATCGGTGAGCGGGCGGCGGCGACGACAACTGCCTCGGGCATGACCGGCCTCCGTCATCAGGTGCCCGTCCTTGGCGCCGCGGTCGTGCTGTTGCGGACGCGCGGGACAAATGATCAAAACTGTAGCGCGGCGACTGCTCCTGGGTCGCCCGCCGCGCGTCCGCGCGGTGTCCCCCGGCGGGGGGCGATCTACTCTCATCGCTGCGGACCGGAACGAATCGGACGGCGTCTGGACACGCGAAAGACCAGCGCGGGACACGATCCGTTCGGCAGCCCGGACCCGTCGACGGTCAGCGACCGCCGGACAGCCTCGGCGGCGACCGGCGACCGGCGACCGGCGACCGGCGGGACGCGGAAGTTCGGAAGGATGCGTGCGAATTCGGAAGGATGACAGCGATGATGGCGGGAGCCGAGGCCGGGCTCGGGCTGGGGCCCGTAGGGCCGGTCGGCGTCGGCGTCGGCGTCGGCGTCGGGCCGGCGGCTCGGTTCGGGCCGCAGTTGTCGGCCCGCGCGGTCGAGCTGCGCCGGTACCTCGCCGAGGCCGTGACACTGGCGGATGACCTGCGACTCGACGCGCTGGCCCGCCCAGGCCCGCCCGGTCGGCGGGGCCGGCCGGGCGGGTACGAGGTCACCTGGGCCGGCCCCCTGCGGGTGCGGGTGCGGGGTCAGGTCACGGTCTGGCGCCGGCGGCTCACCGACGGAGCCGACGCGCTGTGGGCGGCCGCGATCCGACTCGAGCAGCTGACCGGCGCCCGGCTGCCCGGCGCGCTTTCGTCCCGCGCGTCGCCATCCGGCTCTCGGCCCGCCCCGTCGCCGATGCCTGGGCAATCGTCCGGGGTCAGCGCGCCTGCGCCGGCGACCCCGGCCGCGGGGAGGCCCGAGCCCCTCCCGGGCCGCCCGCCCGGCGTCATCCGGTTCGACCCGGAGGAGCTGGCCAGCCTGGCAGGGCGGCTGCGGGCCGTCGGCGGTCGCGCCGCGGCGCTTGAACGGGCCGTGGTCGAGTCGCTGGCCGGGATCGAACACATCCTGGGTCAGGCCGTGGACTGGCAGCCGTCGGCCTCGGCGTTGCGGTCGGGAGTGTGCGATCCAGTGGCGCAGGCCGGGCGATGGCTGCGGTTCATCTCGGCCGAGGCGTCCGCGGTCGCCCTCGATCTGGACGGCAGACTGGCTCGTCTCGTCGCCGCGCCCTCGGCACCGGGACCGGCACCGGGACCGGCACCGGGACCGGGACCGTCCACATCCGGGCTCGGCCGCCCGGTGCTGTCGGTGGTCAGCTCACGGCTGTCGTCATCCGGACAGCTGGCGGCGTTGGCCGTGGCGGCCGGGCTGCTGGAGGTGATCGATCCTGACGCGACGGGCCGTTCCCGGGGTCGCGGGCCGAGCGTGGCACAGATGCGGGCGGCCCGATCGACGTTGGCCCGCCTGCCGGTATCTCCGCGGGCCGCGGTGGTGGGCCAGCTTCGGGGCGCACCGCTGGCCGCGCTGCGTGCGCAGGCCGCGCAGGTGGCGCGCACGACTACCCCGGGCGGCCCGCGACGCGCGGCGGAACTGGCCGGTCTCGCCGATGATCTGCTTGCCGCCGCACCGCGGGACATGGTCGACGAGCTCGTCCGGGAGCTGCCCTGGCTCGAACCGACCCCGCCGGGCGGGCCCACCCCGCCGGGCGGGCCGCGGTCGCTGGTGGACCGGTCGACCGATCCGCTGCTCCGGGACGGCGCCCAGCCCGACGACGTCGGCCAGGGCGCGCTGCCCGACTGTTATCTCGCCGCCGCACTGATCGGCATCGCCGCTCAGGACCCGGATCTTCTCGTCCGTGGCCTGCACCGAAACCCCAATGGCACCGCCACCGTCCTGCTGCACCCCGGTGGGGGGGGGGGGGGGGGGGGGGGGGGGGGGGGGGGGGGGGGGGGGGGGGGGGGGGGGGGGGGGGGGGGGGGGGG
>NZ_JALKFZ020000093.1 GCF_023243075.1 Frankia sp. AiPa1
CGCGTCCACGTAGGCGGTGCGCCCCTGCGGAGTGCTGGACAGCAGCGCGCGGGCGTGAACGAGCACGATGGGGTCATCGTCCGCGTACACGACCCGGACGTCGGGCGCCACGCCCTGGGTGACCTCGTGCAGGTTCGGCGAAGTGGGAATGCCGGTGCCGATGTCGAGGAACTGTCGGATACCTTCCTCGGCGGCAAGGTACCGGGTGGCGCGGCGCATGAAGGCACGGTTCTCCCGTGCGATGGTTCGCGCGTTCGGCAGGACAGCGAGCGTCTGCTCGGCCGCCTCCCGGTCGGCCGGATAGTTTGTCCTTGCCGCCCAGGTAGTAGTCGTACCCGCGCGGTGTGGGGGACAGGCTGACGACTACTCGTGGCCAGAGTGGCGGTGGCCCAGCTGCGTCACGCCCATGCTCACGCTCACCTTTGTCGGACAGTCCCGCTGGTCACAGCGGACTAGCGGGCAGATTCGCTCCAGCAAGTGCGATGGCCGCAAGATGCAGCGCCGCACCTCCGTACGAGGGTGGTCGGTTCAGCTGGTGGCGCGCTTGGTGGTGGTTGCCGTCGGCTCACGTTCAGGGCGCGGTCCAGGGCCATGCCCGCATTGCCAGGGCGGCCACCGCTTCAAGGTCGCCGCGGTCGGCGCCGTCACGGGCCTGTTGGGCCATGCCTTGCATGACCACGCTGGTGTATACCGCCAGCGCGCGGGCGTCGGTGCCGGCGGGCAGTTCCCCGGCGTCAATCGCGACGTTGACGAGGCGTTCGAGCGCGTCGAGGTCGGTGGTGCGCAGGGCGCGCAGGGCCTGTTCGACCTCGGGTGCGTTGCAGTTGACAGCGGCGCTGATCACTAGGCAGCCGCGCGGCAGGTCGGGACGGGTGTAGGCCCCCGCGGCCTCGCGCAACATGCGGTCCAGGCCGGCCTTGAGGGTCGGCTCCTCGATCAGCGCCCTTGCGATGAAGGCGTGGTAGGTCTGGCCGTAGACCTGCACGACCTCGTCGAACAGCTCGCGCTTACTGCCGAAGGCCGCGTACAGGCTCGGGGCGCCGACGCCCATCGCCGCCGTGAGATCGGCGATGGAGGTCGCCTCATAGCCGCGCTCCCAGAACAACACCAGGGCGCGATCAAGAGCCGCGGCTCGGTCGAACTCCCTGGGTCGTCCCCGTCGGACTGCTACCACACCCTCATTCTATACCGAACGCTAGAGAATCTGCTACAGTCCAAATTCTGTAGCGATCGCTTCGGAAGGATGTGGGCATGAGGACGCTGGCAGGCAAGACCGCGCTGGTCACCGGTGGCAGCAGGGGTATCGGCAAGGCCATCACCGAACGGCTGGCCCGGGAGGGCGCGCTGGTCGCCGTCCACTGCGGGAGCGACGAGGCAGCGGCCACGCAGACGGTAGCCACGATCAGGAGCGGCGGCGGCAGAGCGTTCCTGATCCGGGCAAAGTTCGGGGAGGCCGGCGACGCCATGGCGCTCTGGGAGTCGTTCGACCGGGGCCTGGCCGAGTTCAGCGACACGCCAGGCCTGGACATCGTCGTCAACAACGCCGGGGTCGTCGTCTACGCCGCCATCGGCGACACCGCCGAGAAGGACTTCGACGAGATGTTCGCGGTCAACGCCAAGGCACCGTTGTTCATCCTCAAACATGGCCTGCACCGGCTCCGCGACGGTGGCCGGATCATCAACATCACCTCCGCGGCGGCCCGGATCGCCGTCCCGATGACCATCGCCTACTCGATGACCAAGGCAGCCCTCAACGTCCTGACCCACACCCTCGCCCAGGAGCTCGGGCCGCGCGGCATCACCGTCAACGCGGTCGCGCCCGGCGTCGTCGACACCGACCTCGTGCCCTGGCTCGCCGACCCGCAGCTAAGGGAGCGCACGGCCGCCCTGTCGGCCTTCCACCGGATCGGTGACCCGGTCGACATCGCCGACGTCGTGGCCTTCCTCGCCTCCCCCGACGCACGGTGGATCACCGGTCAGACCATCGACGCGACCGGCGGCACCCTGCTCGGCGTGACCATTTAGAAAGACGGCCGACACGGCCTGGCCGCATTTCCCCGAATACCGCGCCCGCACCGACCGGGAGCTGCCGATGTTCCTCCTGGGCTCCCCCTGAACCCGCACCGCCCTCTCCCTTTCACCCCTTTAGCCCCTTTCGCCCCTTTCGCCCATGCAGTCTTTCTCCCCGTGCGACCCAGGAGGTCTCCCATGCCGGTCTCCAGCCGTGCCTGGCATCTCGCCGCCCGCCCGATCGGCGAACCCAAACCGACGGACTTCGTGTCCGTCACCACCACGGTCGCCGACCCTGGACCGGGTCACATCCTCGTCCGCAACGACTGGCTGTCCGTCGACCCGTACATGCGCGGGCGGATGGACGAAGGTGAGTCCTACATCCCACAGTTCGAGCTCGGCGAGGCAATGACCGGCCACGCGGTCGGGACCGTTGTCGCCTCCGGAGCCGACAACGTGCCGGTCGGGTCAACCGTGTTGCACTTCCTGGGCTGGCGCGAGTACGCCCTGCTCCCCGCCGCCGTCGAGGTGCTCGATACCCGCCTCGCCCCCGCCCAGGCCTACCTCGGCGCGCTCGGTTTGACCGGGCTCACCGCCTACGCCGGCCTCACCCACATCGCCCCGGTCCAACGAGGCGACGTCGTCTTCGTCTCCGCCGCCGCGGGTGCAGTCGGGTCAGTCGCGGGCCAGATCGCCAAGCGCCTGGGCGCCGCCAAGGTCATCGGCTCGGCCGGCGGCCCCGGCAAGGCCCGGCGCCTCGTCGAGGACTTCGGCTACGACATCGGGCTCGACTACCGGGCAGGCGACCTACCCGGCCAGCTCACCAAGGCCGCACCCGAAGGCATCGACGTCTACTTCGACAACGTCGGCGGCGACCACCTCCAAGCCGCGCTCGGCGCGATGAACCAGCACGGGCGCATCGCCCTGTGCGGTGCGATCTCCACCTACAACAGCGCCGAACCCCCACCCGGCCCGAGCAACCTGCCGCTCGCCATCGGCAAACGCATCACCCTGCGTGGCATGAACGTCGGCGACCACTACAACATCGCCACCGGCTACATCCAACAGGCCACCAACTGGTTGCAAGACGGCTCGCTGCGCACCGAAGAGACCATCCTCGATGGAATCGACAAAACCGTCGAAGCCTTCCTGTCCATGATGCGCGGCGCTAATACCGGCAAGACACTCGTCCACCTTCCATAGGGTTTTGTCAGGCCGTTGATCGTCTGGATTTGGGGATGCGGGATCTTCGTCTGGTTCGATGGTCGTTGTGTAGCCCCGCCCCGGTGGGGACGATGAATGAGTACGACGAGACCGACTCCCACGCCGCCAGGTATTTTCGGGCTGCTCGGCAATTGCCGCTAGTCCGGGATTCGAGGTGGCCTCGGCGAGATTTCGGATGTCGTTCTTTGCCCGGTCTGGCAACACGTGACGATGCTCGTATCGGCCGCCGCTCTCCTCTGCCGCGGACTCCCGAGGCATCCCACCTGGCGGGCACCTCGGGACGCAGGTCCACTCTCGCGGCGAGGCGGAGGGAATCAGTGCCCATCGCCGGCTGGGTCGGGCTCGTGGTACGGGTCGGGACGGGAGAAGAGGCGGAACAAAAGGACCATGGACGGGAGGACGACGAGCATCCCAAGGCCGATGGCGACAAGCAGCGCCGCCAGGTTCGCCTCGGGGGCGGCGGCCGAGGTGACGGTGGAGTGGCCGACGATCAGGTCCGGGTACTGGGCGGCGGCCCATCCCCACAGCACGCCGGCGACGGCGAGGCCGGCGGCCACCCGCGCGGCGCCGAACCGGCGGCGCCAGAGCAGCATCAGCGCGGCAACACCACCGAGCGCCGAGGCGACGGCGAACGGGATGGACCGGTCGGCGAAACGGTCGGCGACCACCGGCGCGTGCGTCCGCAGCAAGGGGAGCAGGGCGGCGGCCCAGGCGCCTGAGGCGAGTGCGCCGGCGAGGGCACGGCGGCGCAGGCCGGGCACAAGGTGGGCGGTGGACGAGGCCGCCGCCGCGTCCCGGCACAGGTAGACAGCGGCGAGGAACGCCGTCACCGTCACCGCGAACAGGCCGCAGACCAGGCCGAACGGATTTGTCAACGGACGCCAGGGCGCGCCCGGCGCGAGATCACCGGTGGCCAGGGCGGCCCCGGTCACTCCGAGGGCGAACGGGGTGACGGTCGAGGCGGCGGCGAACACGTGCCCCCACCAGTGGTCGGGCCCGGCGGCGCCACCGCCGTACGCGCGGTAGACGTAGGCCGATCCGCGCAGCACGATCCCGACCAGCGCGATGAGCAGCGGCACCTCGAGCGTCGAACCGATGATCCCGAACGCCTCGGAGAACCCACTGAACAACGCCACCAGGACGAAGATGAGCCAGACGTGGTTGGCCTCCCACACCGGTCCGAGCGCGGCGGAGATGAGCCGCCGCTGGTCGGTGGCGTCCCGGCCGCGGGCGAGCAGATCCCAGATTCCGCCGCCGAAGTCGGCCCCGGCGAGGAGCGCATAGGCGGTCAGGCCGCCGACCATCACGACCAGCAACAGATCCGCCGCGCTCATCGCCGCGTACCTCCGCCCGCGGGCACAGCCGGCTCGGAACCAGCCGGGGCCGCCGCATCGGCCGACAGGTCCGCAGCAACCCGCGTATCCGATCCGGCCAGCGTGCCCGGCGCGACCGGCGCGAGCCGATCCGGCGGGACGTCCGGGCCGAGCGCCGGAGGCGGGGCGGTCGGGAGGTCAGGCCCGACGGCGTGACCAGGACCAGGGCCGCCGGTGGCCATGCGGCGCAGGATGAGGATCACGGCGGCGGCGAGGCCCAGATAGAGGATGATGGTGCCGGCGAGCGTCCAGCCGACGCCGGGGCTGGACGTGACGGCGTCGGCGACCCGCATCCGGCCGTAGACGATCCAGGGCTGACGGCCGCCCTCGGTGACCTCCCAGCCGGCGAGCATCGCCAGCATCGCGGCGGGGCCGGTGGCCGCGGCGGCCGCGAGCCAGGGCCGCCCGGTCGGCAGCAGCGGGCGTTCGCCGCGCCGGTGGCGGCGCGCCATGACCAGCGCGACCAGCGCCGCGAACGCGATCAGCACGGTGCCCAGCCCGACCATCAGGGTGAACGCGCTGTGCACGAGCAGGACGTTCGGGCGGTCGGTGGGTGGGGCGGCGTCCAGCCCGGTGATGCGGTGGTCGGTGTGGAAGCCCTCGAGCAGCGACAGCAGTTTCGGCAACTCGATGCCATAGCGGACGCGGCCCGTCGCGTCGTCGTAGAAGCCGCCGATGGTCAGTGGGGCGCCGGAGCGGGTGCGGAACAGGCCCTCCATCGCGGCGAGTTTGAGGGGTTGGCGGGAGCCGACGACCCGGGCCGCGAGATCCCCGGAGACGAGCTGCAGCGGCGCGCACACCAGCACCGCGGCCAGCCCGACCCGCAGTCCGCGCAGGTGGTACAGGTCGCGGCGTCCGCGCAGCAGGCCGATGGCGTACACCCCGGCGACCACTCCCCCGGTGCACATCAGCGCGGCAAGGAGCATGTGCACCACCTGCGCCGGCGCGGCGGGGCTCAGGAAGGGAGCGAGCGGCTCGGCGGAGACCACCGTGCCGTCGACCTCGCGGATATGGCCGGGCACGTTCATCCACGCGTTCGCCGTGATGATGAACACCGTCGAGAGCGTCCCGGCGATCGCGATCGGCCACAGCGTCAGCCAGTGGGCCCGCGCCGACAGCCGCTGCCATCCGTACAGGTACATCCCGAGGAAGATCGCCTCGGCGAAGAAGGCGAACCCCTCCAGGGTGAACGACAGGCCGAGCACCCCGCCGTAGCGGGCCATGAACGCCGGCCAGAGCAGACCGAACTCGAACGACAGGACGGTCCCCGACACCGCCCCCACCGCGAACAACACGGCGAACGCCCGCGACCACTTCTTCGTGAGCGCGAGCCAGCCCGGATCACCGGTGCGGACCCAGCGTCCCTCGGTGTAGAGCAGCAGCCACGGCAGGCCGACGCCGAACACCGCGAAGCAGATGTGGAACGCCAGCGAGAACGCCGTCTGCACCCGCGCCAGATCCGCAGCCCCCGCAGCCCCCGCAGCCAGCACCATCCCATCCCACCACCGATCTTCTACGTGACGTCGAAACTTCTACGACCCGTAGAATAGCCTCATCGGGCGGGACGCCAAAATGATCCACATCGCACAGCGTCAGTGGCGGTGGCGGTGGCGACCGATCTCGCCTCCGGTCATCCTGTGATCGCTTATGACCAGCGGGGCCACGGCGCGGGCGGGTAGGCAGGCAGGCGGCGGCCGGCCTGCACCTTCGGATCGATCCTCGACAAGGTCGCCGATGCCTTCGCCGGCCGCAAGCGCACGGACCCCGACGGACCCACCGCCGCATCGCCCGATACCGACTCCCCAGCCGGATCCACCAACGCCGGACCTACCAGAGACGGACCTGCCGACGCGTCGCTGGGGTTGCTGCGGGCGGCGGCCACGATCGCCGTAGGGTGCAGGTTTGGGGATGGTTGGGCCCGGTCCGGCGGGTGCGCGACAGTAGGCGGGGGCATGCGGGTCTTCGACGTACATGCGGGACTGATCAAGGACTACTCGGACTTCACGGACTCGCTGGTACAGGTGCGGGACGGACGGATCGCCGCCCATCTGGCCGACGAGCGAGAGAGGAAGGTCCGTTGGCCTGATCCGTGGATCTCGCTGAACCCCACCTTCGCCGCGGGTGGATCGGTCGATGAACTTGTGCGTGACGAGGTCCTGCACCCCGACTGTGGGCGATACTTCCGGGCGAAACGTGCCGAGGATGATCCTGGCCGTCGGTCGCTGGCGCTGTACCAGCATCAGCGTGAGGCGGTTGAGGCGGCGCGGGGCCGTGGCAGCTATGTGCTGACGACAGGTACCGGGTCGGGCAAGAGCCTTGCGTACATCGTTCCGATCGTCGACGCGATCCTCCGCGCGCCGCGGGAGGACCGGATCTCGGCGATCGTCGTCTACCCGATGAACGCGCTGGCGAACAGCCAGCTCCACGAGCTGACCAAGTATCTGGTGTGGGGCATTCCCGCAGCGGATCGCAGGGTGACGTTCGCTCGGTACACCGGGCAGGAGTCAGCGGCGGATCGGGAGCGGGTGTTCCAGCGGCGGCCGGACATTCTGCTGACGAACTACGTGATGCTGGAGTACCTGCTGACTCGGCCGCACGAGCGGCAGGTTCTGATCGGTGCGGCTCATGGCCTACGTTTTCTGGTGCTTGATGAGCTGCACACCTACCGGGGCCGGCAGGGCGCGGACGTGGCGTTGCTGGTACGCCGGCTGCGGGAGGCGTGTGCGGCGCCGGAGATGAAGTGTGTCGGTACGTCGGCGACGATGGCGACCGCGAAGACGTTCGCCGAGACGCAGGCGCAGGTGTCGCGGGTCGCCAGTCGGCTGTTCGGTGTCGACGTCGAACCGTCCGCGGTCATCGGCGAGACGTTGCGGCGGGCGACCGAGGCACGCTCGCCGTCCGACACCGAGCTGGACAAGGCTGTCGCGATGGCGGCGGAACGCGGTCAGGCCGGCGGGCTGGAGGCTGTGGGAGGCCGGTCATACGGTGAGTTGGCGAGTGATCCGTTGGCGATCTGGGTCGAGGACACTTTCGGGCTCGCGAACAGCGGGAACGACGGGAACGACGGTCGTCTGAAGCGACGCACGCCCACGACCCTGCCGAGGGCCGCGGCCGAGCTTGCCCAGAGGACGGCTCGGGCTGAGGCTGTGTGCGCCGCCGCGATCAGCGCGATGCTCGCCGAGGGTGCCGCGGCACGCGAGCCGGAGACGGACCGGCCGCTGTTCGCCTTCCGGCTGCACCAGTTCCTGACGAAGGGCGACACAGCCTACGTCAGCCTCCAGCCACCCGAGACACGGCGGATCACCAGCCAGTACCAGGTGTCTGTGCCCGGCCAGCGGGACTGGCCGCTGCTGCCGCTCGCGTTCTGCCGTGAGTGCGGCCACGAGTACCTGGAGGTCACCCGCGTCACGGACGCGGACGGCGTCCGCTACCTGGCCCGCACGGGCACGACGGTGACCAAGGAGAATGCGGAGCCGGGCTACCTCTACCTCGCCTCGGACGATGACCCGGACGCGCTCTGGCCGGACGATCCGCTGGCCGCGGGCCGGATCCCGGACACCTGGCTCGACCCGGCGACCACCACCAGTCCGAAGGTCCTCCCACGGCTCGTCGAGTATCTGCCGAAGACGGTCTGGGCCGGAACCGACGGCCGTGAGACACCGCCGGGCGAGGGAACGCAGGCATGGTTCGTCGCCGTCCCGTTCCGGTTCTGCCTGCGCTGCCGGGTCTCCTACGAGCAGCCAAGGATCAAGGACTTCGCGAAGCTGGCCACGTTCGCCGCCGAGGGTCGCAGCTCGGCGGTGTCACTGCTGAGCGTGAGTGTGCTGCGTGGCCTGCAGGCGCAGGAGGACCTGAAGGAATCGGCCCGCAAGCTGCTGACGTTCGTCGACAACCGACAGGATGCGAGCCTTCAGGCCGGCCATCTCAACGACTTCGTCCAGGTCACGCGGCTGCGCGGCGCCCTGTGGAAGGCAGCGGCCGCGGCCGATGAGCACGGACTGCGCCATGACGAGGTGGCGCAGAAGGTCACCGACGCGCTCGACCTGCCGATCCGGTCGTTCTCCAGGATCGAGGATCCGCGGTTCAGCCAGAAGGACAACGTGCTGCGGGCGCTGCGCGCCGCGGTCGCCTACCGGATCTACGCGGACCTGGAGCGAGGCTGGCGGGTGACGATGCCGAACCTGGAGCAGACCGGCCTGCTGCTGTTCGACTACGTCGACCTGGCCGAGATCGCGGCGGAGCAGGACCTGTGGGCACAGACGCATGCCCTGCTGCGCGATGACAGCGCGCGGCACCGGGCGCAGCTGGGCCGGATCCTGCTGGACGAGATGCGCCGGGCGCTCGCCGTCGAGGCGGAGGTTCTGACCCAGGCGGGTCATGAGCGGCTGCTCACCTCCAGCGACCAGCTCCTGAAGGGCGTGTGGGCGATTCCGCCCGGCGAGCCGCGGGTCAACGAGCGGACGATGTTCGCCTCGGCCGGCGCGAAGGGCGGTCCCCGCGACGCGGTGCACATCACCGCCCGGGGCGCGTTCGGCCGTTACCTGCGCCGCGCGGGCGAGTTCCCACATGCACCGGGCAAGGTGACGATCGGTGACGCCGACAAGATGATTGGCGATCTGGTCAAGGTGCTCCTCCGGCACGGCCTGATCGCGGAAGTCGAGGGGCCGCGTGGGACACGGGGCTACCAGGTCCGTTCGTCGACGTTGATCTGGCGTGCCGGGGACGGGAGCCGGGGTGCGCCGGACCCGCTGCGCAAGATGGTCGATGACGACACCGGTATGCGCGTGAACACGTTCTTCCGCGACCTCTACCGCCGCGGGGCGTCGGACCTGAACGGACTGCTGGCCGCCGAGCACACCGCTCAGGTTCCGGCAAAACGCCGCCAGGAACGGGAGGAGGCGTTCCGCCTGGGCGGGGATCCGGACAGGGGCGGCCTGCCGCTGCTGTACTGCTCGCCGACGATGGAGCTCGGCGTGGACATCGCCGAACTGAACGCGGTGGCGATGCGTAACGTGCCGCCGACGCCGGCGAACTACGCGCAGCGTTCCGGCCGGGCGGGTCGGTCGGGGCAGCCGGCGCTGGTCACGACGTACTGCTCGACGGGCAGCGCGCATGACCAGTACTACTTCCGCCGCTCGCATCAGATGGTTGCCGGCAGCGTCACCCCGCCGCGGCTCGACCTGAAGAACGAGGACCTGGTCCGCTCGCATGTCCACGCGATCTGGCTGGCCGAGACCGGCGCGAGTCTCGGCCGCAGCCTCACCGACGTCCTGGCAGTCGAGGAAGGACCCCGCGGTGCGCTACCGCTCCCGGTCCACCTGCACCTCGCCGCGCAGCTCACCGATCCAGACGCCCGGCTGCGGGCCTCGGCCGCCGCGGCCTCCGTGCTCACCGGCGACGAGATCCATGCGGCGAGCTGGTGGCACGAGGGCTGGATCGGCGACGTCATCCAGGCCGCGTCCCGAGCGTTCGACGCCGCCTGTGACCGGTGGCGCGACATGTACCGGGCCGCGGTCGAGGACCAGCGGGAACAGAACCTGCGTGTCCTCGACCGGTCGATGGCCTCACCGAGCCGGGATCTGGCCCGCCGACGCCGATATGAGGCCGAGGAGCGGATCAAGCTGCTGACGAACGAGGCGGAGGAGACCCCGTTCTCCGACTTCTACTCGTACCGCTACTTCGCTTCCGAGGGCTTCCTGCCGGGTTACTCGTTCCCCCGCCTGCCGCTGGCGGCCTATATCCCCGGTGAACGGGGTGGTCGGACCGGCGGCGACTACATCCAGCGGCCTCGCTTCATCGCGGTCGCCGAGTTCGGCCCGGGTGCACTGATCTACCACGAGGGTGACCGCTACCAGGTAACACGCGTCCAGATTCCCGGTGGGCTCAACGCCGCCGGCGACATCGCGACGACCGAGGCCCGGCTGTGCGGGGAATGCGGTTACTGGCATGACCGTGGCGTCGGGACGAACCGCTGCGAGGAATGCGACGCGCCGCTGAGCACGCCCATGCCGGGGCTGATGCACCTGCAGACCGTCATGACGCAACGGCGCCGGCGGATCTCCTCGGACGAGGAAGAACGCCGTCGTGCGGGCTTCGACCTGTTGACGACCTACCGGTTCGCCACTCATGGCCGGCGCCCTGGACGTCTGGCGGCCACGATCGAGCCAGCAGAAGACGGCTCAGGAGCGCTCGCGAGTCTCGTGTTCGGGGATACCGCCACCGTCCGGGTGATCAACCAGGGGCTTCGGCGCCGCAGTCGCAAGGACCAGCTGGGGTTCTGGCTCGACCCGGTCAACGGCCGTTGGATCACGGAGAAGAAGGCGACGGAGCCGGTCGCGGAGGAGTCCGAGCTGGCGGATTTCGCCGACGATCTGCGGGCTCGTAAGGTCGTCCCGTTCGTCGAGGATCGGCGCAACATCGCCGTGATCCGCCTCGCGTCGCCGGTCGACGATGCGACTGCGACAACGCTGCGCTACGCGCTGGAACGCGGGATCGAAACCATGTTCCAGCTGGAGGACTCTGAACTGACCAGCGAGGCGCTGCCCGACAGCAGGGGCCAGGGCCGGTTTCTCCTGATCGAAAGCACGGAGGGTGGTGCCGGCGTGCTGCGCCGGCTGCATGATGAACCGACAGCCTTGGCCGAGGTCGCGGCCAAGGCGTTGGAGCTCATCCATTACGACCCGGCGACGGGCGAGGACCTGGGCCACGCGCCGGGCGCACGGGAGCGATGCGAGCGGGGCTGCTACGACTGCCTGCTGTCCTACACGAACCAGACCTTCCACCTGGGAATCGACCGGCACCTCGTCGTCGACCTGCTCCGCCGGTTCGCCAGCGCCGAGACCGTCCGCACCCAGGGCCATCCAGACGGACCGGCTGGGCGCGCCAGCGAGCTGGCCGAGCGAGCCGAATCGGATCTGGAACGCAGGCTGCTGACGTTTCTTCGCGAGGGAGGCTTCCGGCTTCCCGACGCCGCGCAGGCACGCGTCGACGAGGCGTTCGCTCGGCCCGATTTCGTGTATCACCTGAGTTCGGGTCCCGTCGCGGTGTTCGTGGACGGGCCGCACCACAACGCCGCTCCGGTCGCGGAACGCGACGCGGCGGCCGAGGACCGGCTGGCCGACCTGGGCTGGCTCGTCGTCCGGTTCCGTTACGACGAGGAGTGGGGACAGGTCGTGCACGCCAATGCGAACGTCTTCGGCACCGGGCGGGCCATCTGATGCCCCCGCGGACGGCAGCCACCAGCGGAGTCACCAACCCGCCGGGCGCAGCCCTCTACCGGCCGGGCAGTGTCGTCGCGGCACGCGGCCGGGACTGGGTCGTTCTCCCGGGCAGTGCCCCGGATCTGCTGATCGCCCGGCCGCTCAACGGCGACGAGGAGTTCATCGCCGCGCTGTTCCCGGCCGAGATCAGCCCGGCCGAGTTCGCGCCGCCGAAGGTCGGACCGAACACGGTAGGCGACCACCAGTCCGCCCGGCTGCTGACGACCGCGCTGCGGCTCGGGTTCGACGCGGGTGCCGGGCCGCTGCGTTCACTCGCCTCGGTGGCCGTCACGCCGCGCAACTACCAGCTGGTCCCGTTGCTGGTCGCGCTACGCCAGCGGACGGTGCGGATGCTCATCGGTGACGATGTCGGCATCGGTAAGACCGTGGAAGCCGGACTGATCGCGAAGGAACTGCTCGCGCAGGGCGACGCCACCGGTCTGACCGTTCTCTGCGCCCCGGCCTTGGCCGAGCAGTGGCAGCGGGAACTCGCGGAGAAGTTCGCCATCGAGGCCGAACTGGTCCTCACCTCCACCGCGACCCGCCTGGAACGGCTGTCCGGCGAAAAGTCGATCTTCGAAAAGTTCCCGTTCACGGTCGTGTCGACCGATTTCGTCAAGGCCGACCGTCGGCGCGACATCGTCGCCCGTGGCTGCGCCGACCTGGTCATCGTCGACGAGGCCCACACCGTCGTCGGCGGCCCGTCGGTCGACCGCCACCAGCGCTACGACCTGGTCAGGCGCATCGCCGCGGACGAGAACCGCCATCTGCTGCTGGTCACCGCAACGCCGCACTCGGGCGATGACGAGGCGTTCCGTGCTCTTCTCGGCCTCCTGAGCCCGGATCTGGCGACGATCGACCTGGATGACAGGATGAGCCGTGACCGGCTTGCCCGTCACTTCGTGCAGCGCCGCCGCAAGGACATCCGCAGGTTCATCGACGAGGAGACGCCGTTCCCCAGCGATCGTGACTACAAGGATCTGCCGTACGGTCTCGACGAGGACTACCAGGCGCTCTACCGGGACACCCTCACGTTCGCCCGGCAGCTGGTCCGCACCGCCGACGGGGACCTGAAGACGCGGATCCGCTGGTGGTCCTCGCTCGCGTTGCTGCGCTCGCTGGCCAGTTCCCCGGCAGCCGCCGTGGCGACCTTCCAGTCGCGCTCCGGCCTCGATCTGAACATGTCCAGCAAGGAGATCGAACAGCTCGGCCGCCAGGAGCATCTCGACCCGATGGACGACGCCGCCGACGGCGCCGACGTCCCACCGGGTGCGGACAACGAGACCCTTCCCGAGCCCGACCAGCAGCGGCTGCGCGAACTCGGCCAGGCGGCGGCGAAGCTCGCGGGCAGGGACACCGACGCGAAACTCCGCCTGCTGATCAAGACGATCAAGGGACTGACCGCCGAGACCTACAACCCGATCGTCTTCTGCCGGTACATCCCCACCGCGCACTATCTGCACGCCCAACTCGGCAAGGCCCTCGGCAAGAAGGCCACCGTCCGCTACGTCACCGGCGAGGACCCGCCCGCCGCGCGGGAGAAGGCCGTCGCCGAGCTCGGTGACGTGCCCGGCCGGCGGGTCCTGATCGCCACCGACTGCCTCTCCGAGGGCGTCAACCTCCAGGAGCACTTCGACGCGGTCGTGCACTACGACCTGTCCTGGAACCCGACCCGCCACGAGCAGCGCGAAGGCCGCGTCGACCGGTTCGGCCAGCGCAGGGACATCGTCCGCGCCGTCACCCTCTACGGCCAGGACAACGGCATCGACGGCGTCGTCCTGAACGTCCTGCTACGCAAGCACCGGCAGATCGCGAAGAACACCGGGGTGGCCGTGCCCGTCCCCGAGGAGACGACCGGTGTCGTCAAGGCTCTGGTCAACCGCCTCTTGCGCGACGGCTCTGGCACCCTGCAAAGCCAGCAGCTCGCCCTCGATCTCGACCTCAACGACCTCGCGCCGGATATCGACGGAGCCTGGAAGAGTGCGGCGGAGCGGCAGAAGGGCGCCGCCACGAAGTTCGCCCACTCGGGTATCGCCGACACCGACGTCGAACGGGTCCTCGCCGGCGTGCGGGCCGCGATGGGCACCACCGCCGAGGTCCGCGGTTTCGTCCACGACGCCCTCGCCGCAATCGGCGCCCAGGTCAGCGCCGAGGACGACGGTTTCAAGGTCTCGCTCGCCGGCCTGCGCCCCGCCGTCCGCGACGCCCTCGGTGTCCGCGACGACAAGGTCACGTCGATCCGGTTCTGTGACGACCTGCCGGCCCGCCCCGGCCAGCGCGCGCTCGTCCGTACCGATCCCGCGGTACGCGGGATCGCCCGGCTCGTCGTCGAAGCCGCCCTCGACGGCCGGCCGTCGGCGCCGACCGGGGACGCCGAGGAAGATCCGTGGGCCGGCACGGACCTGGGCACCCCGCCCCCGGCGGCCAGGCTCGGCGTGTTCCGCGTCAGCACCGTGCCCATCCGCACCGTGCTGCTGCTGACCCGCTACCGCTTTCATCTGACCCTGCCGGGCACCGCCCGACCGAACACCGTCGTCGCTGAGGACGCCCGCCTCGCCGGCTACCGCCGCGACCCCGGCGGCAGCTTCGAATGGCTCGACGACCAGGAGGTCAGAGCGCTACTCGCCGCGGCGCCGGACAACGCGCTGCCACAGCTCGTCCAGCAGCAGGCCGAACGCGCCGTCGCCGAACTCGCCGACGCCCAGCCGCACCTCGACGCCAAGGGCGGCGTGCTCGCCGCGGAGCTGCGCGCCGCGCACGCCGCCGCCCGCGAGATCGTCGGCGGGCGGACCCGCAGCCTCGACGTCAAGCCGCACGAACACGCCGACGTGCTCGGCGTCTACGTCTACCTGCCGGCCGGAGCCGTCCGTTGAGCCGCCACGACGACGAGAAGTTCACCGCCGTCACCATCGAAGGCGGCTTCCTGCCGCCCCGCCTGCTGCGCCGCATCGTCAACGGCGACGCGGAACTCCCGGGCACCGGCACGGACACCTACGGCCTCGGTCTGAACGAGAACGTCAAACAGGCCGCCGCTCGACACTGGACGCATCTGCGCGGAGTCTGGCTGAGTTTCCAGGACTGGCTCACGGCGGAGCCGGCACACCGTCAGGGCGCCGCGTCGACCGACGTCTCCGCCGAGCTCACCCGCACGCACTGGCTGCAGGCCCTCTTCTCGGTACTCGACTACGGCCTGATCTCGCCGGCACCCCGCGATCGCACCCCGCGGGTGAGCCACCTCTGGCAGCACGTGCCGATCCACCTCGTCAGCTGGAACCGCGGCCTCGACGAACGAATCGGCAGGACCGGGCCCGGTTCCAAGGGCGAACGTGCTCCGCAGGCACTCCTCCAGGAGCATCTCAACGGCCGGCCCGAGCACCTCTGGGGGATTCTGTCCAACGGTCGGGACCTGCGGCTGCTGCGCGACTCGTCCGCCCTTGTCGGCGCCGCCTACCTGGACTTCGACCTCCAGGCCATCTTCGACGGCGAGCTGTTCGACGAGTTCGCGCTTCTTTACGCCACCCTGCACGCCTCCCGCCTCACCGTCCAACCACGTGCCGACGGCACCCCGGGTACCCCGGCCGACTGCTGGCTCGAACGGTGGCGGACCTTCGCGCACCAGACCGGCATCGAAGCCAAGGACAAACTGCGCGAGCAGGTCCGCAGGGCCCTCGAGGAGCTCGGCACCGGTTTCCTCGAAGCCAATCCGGCATTGTGCGACAAGTTGAGAGCCGGCCGACGCAACGGCGGGATCTCCGAGTCCGACTTCGAACACGAGCTGCTCAGGCTCGCTTATCAGATCCTCTTTCTCTTTGTGTCCGAGGACCGCGACGCCCTGCTCATCCCGCCGCCACCGGACCCGGACCGGCCCATCGGCGTCGGCATCGCCCCCGGGCCGAATCCCGCGCGCGGTCGAAGCCGGCAGGATCTGGAGCGGGCCCGGGATCGCTACCAGCGGTACTTCTCCACCGAGCGGCTGCGCCGCATCGCTGACGCCCGCCTCGGTGACCGGCACGGCGACCTCTGGCGCGGCCTCGTCGTCGTCCTCGATGCCCTCGGCACCGAAGGCGGCCGGCCCGAACTCGCCCTCCCCGAGCTCGGCGGCCTCTACCTGCGCGCCGACGATCCCGACGCACCCCGCAGCACAGCCGACGACGCGCTCACCAGCCGGCCGGACGAACTACGCGACCACCAACTACCGAACAGCCGGCTTCTCGCCGCGATCCGCCTGCTCAGTCACGTCCCCGACGACCGCGGTCGCCTGCGCCGCGTCGACTTCGGCCACCTCGGCGCCGACGAACTCGGCAGCGTCTACGAATCCCTGCTCGAACTCGTCCCGCGCCCCGACGTGCCGAGTCGGACCTTCACCCTCGTCGAGATCGCCGGCAACGAGCGCAAGACCACCGGCTCGTACTACACCCCGACCGTCCTCATCGACTCCCTGCTCGAGTCTGCCCTCGACCCGGTCATCGATGACCACGCCCACGGCGGCGACCCCGACAACCTCCTGAAGATCACGGTCTGTGACCCGGCCTGCGGCTCCGGCCACTTCCTGGTCGCCGCTGCCCGGCGCATCGCCCTGCGCTACGCCCAGATGTACGCGGGCGACGCGGAGCCGACCCCGGCCGCGTTCCGCCACGCCCTCGACAAGGTCGTCCGCGCATGCGTCTACGGCGTCGACATCAACCCGCTGGCCGTCGAGCTGACCAAGGTCTCTCTCTGGCTGGAGTCCCTCGCGCCGGGCCGGCCACTGGCCTTCCTCGACGGCCACATCCGGGTCGGCAACGCCCTGCTCGGCGTGACCCCGAGGCTCCTGTACACGGGCGTCCCGGACACGGCCTACAAGGCACTGGACGGCGACGAACCGGCCTGGGCGAACCACCTCCGTAGCGAAAACCGGTCAAAGCGCTCCCAGCAGATCGAAGCCTTCGAGCTCGATCCCGCCAGGCTGAACAACGCCAGCCTGGTCCAGGGCGTCGCGCGGATCGACCGGATCGGCGCCCGGTACGACCTCACCCTCGCCGACATCCGCCAGCAGGCCAGGGCGCAGCGCGAACTGGACGACTCGCCGGATCGGCGCCGCCAGGTGCTGGTCGCCGACGCCTGGTGCGCCGCGTTCTTCTGGCCCAAGCGTGCGGACGCCCCGCAGGCGATCACCAGCGAGACGGTCCAGCGGCTCATCGACGACACACTGACGCCCGACCCTGCCCACGACGACCTGCGCCACAAGATCACAGTCCGCAACCGCTTCTTCCACTGGCATCTCGAGTTCCCCCGAATCTTCCAGGTGGACGCCGCGTCCCCACCAGGCGGTCAGGACCCGGGGTGGAACGGCGGCTTCTCCTGCGTCCTCGGAAACCCGCCCTGGGACCGGGTGAAGATCCAGGACAAGGAGTTCTTCGCCGCTCGCCGAGTCGACATCGCCGCCGCTGCCAACGCCGCGGCCCGCCAGCGCCTGATCAGGGATCTGCTGGCCAGCGAGGACTCGGTCGACCTCGAACTGCACGCGGAGTACAAGGCCGCGAAGCGCGCGGCGACGTGCGAGTCGGAGTTCCTCCGCGGCTCGGGCCGCTTTCCCCTCGCGGGCCGCGGCGACGTCAACACCTACGCCGTCTTCGCGGAGACCGCCCGCACGCTGCTCGCCCCGGCAGGCCGCTTCGGCCAGGTTCTGCCCACGGGCATCGCGACCGACGCGACCACCGCGCAGTTCTTCGGTGATCTCGTCACTGAGCGGGCGCTCGTGTCCGTGCTCGACTTCGAGAACGAGGAGAAGCTTTTCCCGGGTGTTCATCACCAGTTCCGCTTCGCGCTCGTCACGGCGAACGGCTCCCATACCCAGACCGAACACATCAGGCTCGCCTTCCGTGCGCGCAAGGTCCCGGACATCGCCCGTATCGAGTTCACCCTGACCCGCGAGGACATCACCCGGCTGAACCCGAACACGAAGACTTCCCCAGTGTGCGAGAGCCCGAGGCACGCTCAGATCATGAAGGGGATCTACAACCGGCTGCCCATCCTGTCGCGGGACGCACCTCCGGAGAATCCGTGGATGATCAGTTTTCTGACCCTGTTCCACATGGCGACCGACTCGAAAAAGTTCGAGCGTCGCGAGGATCTGCAGGCCGATGGCTGGCGGCTGGTCTCCTCGGCCTTCGTCCGTGGACCGGTCGATGGTCCGGACCGGATGATCCCGCTGTACGAGGCCAAGATGGTGCACCACTTCGACCATCGGTACGGCACATACGACGGCCAGACCGAGGCCCAGGCCAGACAGAACATCTTGCCACCACTGCTCGGGAAGGAACGGCCGGACGGTGCCGGCGTCGCGCCGATGCCCCGCTACTGGGTGCCCGAAGACGCGGTGGAGAAGAAGCTGGCCAGATGGGACCGGGGATGGCTGGTGGGCTTTCGAGACGTCGCTCGCGGAGCCGACGTCCGGACGATGATCATCTCGGCGGTCCCGCGGCTCGCGGTCGGACACAAGCTTCCGCTGCTGCTGTTCGGGCAGCGGGGCCACCTGTTGCTCGCGAACCTCGGCTCGTTCGTCTTCGACTACGTTCTGCGCCAGAAGATGTCCGGCGCCTCGGTGAGCTACTTCCTGGTCAAGCAGATACCGGTGCTCGAACCCGGACGGTACGACGACCAGGCCGACTGGCAGCCTGATGCCTCGCTGGACTCGTGGGTCACGGCCAGGGTGCTGGAGCTGACCTACACGGCCTGGGACATGCGGCCGTTCGCCAAGGACCTCAAGGACGGCGGGCCGCCTTTCGTCTGGGACCCGGAGCGCAGGTTCGTGCTGCGGGCGGAACTCGACGCCGCCTACTTCCGGCTGTACGGCGTCGAGCGGAGCGACGTCGAGTACATCCTGGCCAGCTTCCGGGCCTTCCGGAACAAGGAGCCTGAACTCTTCGAGGCGACCAGAAAGAAGATCCTCGCGGTCTACGACGAGATGACCCGCGCGCAGGAGACGGGCGTGGTGTTCCGCTCCGAGCTGACGCCACCCCCAGGCGAGGGCCCGCGGCATCCAGCATCAACCCGGCCGAAGCACGTCCTCGCATCACGCCCACCGGCCGACACTCTCTTCTCGACCTTGGAGGCCGGCAGCTCGTAGCTGGCACCTTTCGTCGTGATGTGGTCGTGCAGAGACATGGCCCTGGACCACAGTGTCCCCCCCTAGTAGACTGTCGCTGCTAATGTGTGGGGTATAGGTGGCGGAGTTTGGTGCGGGCGTCGTCGGTGGTGAACTGCC
>NZ_JALKFZ020000094.1 GCF_023243075.1 Frankia sp. AiPa1
GTTGGCGACGTACGACCGGACGGTTGGCGACGTACGACCGGACGGTTGGCGACGTACGACCGGACGGTTGGCGACGTACGACCGGACGGTTGGCGACGTGCGACCAGACAGTTGGCGACGTGCGACCAGACAGTTGGCGACGCACGAGCAGACGGTCGGCGACGCACGAGCAGACGGTCGGCGACGTGCGACCTCAGACGGTCGGCGACGTCATGGACCTCGCCTTGCTTGGCGCGCTCGTGGTGCCAGCGGGACGAACCGGGACGCCGAGCCTGAAAGCGCGATCAGGATCACCGCCCCCATTGTCCCCATCGACTCCGCTGGCCGATTCAGGGTTGGCTCGCCGCTGCCACACGGACAGAGTCACGTTCCGCGACGGAATTTTGCGAGCCAGGGCGAACCAAGATCCAGACAGGTCGTTGTGGGGGTGTTCGTGTCCAATTTGCCCCCCACGACGACCTACATAGCCGGATCTTGCTCTCCCGCCCAGGACGGAAAGTAACTATCGCGGCGGCCTGGCGGGGTCACCAGGCGGGGTCGGGCACCCGACCGGCGTTTCCTCGTCACCCCGATCAGACGCAAGGGTGACATCGGCATTTATGCCACAAATCGGGCCTACCTGCTACGGCTCACCGAGCTCCGGACGATTCCCGGGAGCGCCCTCTCAGCGGCGCGGGAGGCGGACGACGGTGATGAAGAAGTCGTCGATGGACCGGACGTCCTCCACGAACCGGTCGAAGTCGACCGCTTTGGTCACGTAGGCGTTGGCGTGCAACTGGTAGCTGCGCTCGATGTCCTCCGCCGCATCCGAGGTGGTGAGCACGACGACCGGGATCCGGCGCAGTCGCTCATCCGTCTTGATCTCCGCGAGCACCTCGATGCCGTTGCGGCGCGGGAGGTTGAGGTCGAGCAGGATCAGGTTGGCGTCAGGCGCGTCGGCGAACGGAGCCTCGTGCCGCAGGAACGCCAGCGCCTCCACCCCGTCGTTCACGACGTGCAGGTTCCCGCCGATCCGATCATCGGCGAACGCCTCCTGGGTCATCAGGACATCGCCGGGATCGTCCTCGACCAACAGGACGTCGAACGGGTGGAGCATCGGACTCACGGCCATCGGCGCACCTCGGGTTAGGAGCCACCTCGGGCAGGCGGCCGGCGGAAGAGCGGGGCCCAGGTAGCGGAGCCCAGGTAGCGGAGCCCACAACGGGCACGTCTCAAGGCCGGATGTCGATGATTCCCGCAGGGCGAGCGGAGCCGGAGAAGGAAGATGCCCGCAGGCGAGCCCACGATCCGGAATCGCGGACCGAACTGACCAGGACGCTACGCCCCCGGTCGCCGCTTGTCGCCCCCTTGAGATCCCGTCCACACCGGCGGGGGCACCTAGGCTGCTGGCTGGTCATCGTGGACGGTGACATCCCCCGTCCACACCGGCGGGGGCACCCGGTAGCTTGCGGCCATGTCGACGCAGCCGGCCCCCACGGGACGACGATCCTGGTACAGGCCGATGCGACCGCGCTCCGTCACGGAGCATCACCGGGTATCGACGCCGCTGGAGCTTCTGGTCGATCTGAGCTTCGTGGTGGCGATCGCACAGGCGTCGACGAAGCTGCACCACGCGCTGAGCGAGGGGCACGTGGGCACCGGTGTCGCAGCCTACGTCGGCGTGTTCTTCGCCGTCTGGTGGGCGTGGATGAACTTCACCTGGTTCGGGTCTGCGTTCGACATCGACGATGTCCCGTACCGGATCGCGACGCTCGTCCAGGTCGCCGGGGTGCTGATCCTCGCCTCCGGTGTACCGCGAGCCTTCGACGACCACGATTTCGCCATCGTCACCCTGGGATACGCGGTGATGCGATGCGGGCTGGTGGCCCAATGGCTGCGCGCCGCGCGCGGCGCCGGACAGGACGGTGTCAGCCAGGACGGACCGGACGGACAGCCCGAGCCGGAAGGACAGTCCCGACCGGACGGACGGCCCCGACCGGCGCTAGCCGCTGGAACGGCTGGCCCGATCGACAACGACGTGCACGACGTGCCGACCGGGAGCCGGGCCGCGCGCACGTACGCGTCGGGGATCTCGCTGTGCATGATCGGCTGGGCCGGCCTGCTCTTCCTGCCCGACGCGGTATGGGCGCCGGCGTTCGCCGTGATGGTGCTCGCCGAACTCGCGGTCCCGATCCTGGCCGAGCGACGGGATCTGACACCCTGGCATCCACACCACATCGCCGAACGGTACGGGCTGTTCACGATCATCGTGCTGGGCGAGTCGATCCTGTCCGCGACCGTCGCCGTGCAGACCGCCCTGGACGACCATGACGCCAGCGCTGCCCTGTTCGCCGTGGCGTGCGGTGGGCTGTTGATCGTCTTCGCGATGTGGTGGCTGTACTTCGCCCGCCCGGCGCACGAGTTCCTGGTGTCGAGCCGGGTCGCCTTCACCTGGGGCTACGGTCACTACTTCGTGTTCGCCGCCGCGGCGGCCGTCGGCGCCGGACTCGCGGCGGGCGTCGACCAGGCGACCCACCACGCCAAACTCGACGCCCTCGCCACAGGCGCCACGGTGACGGTGCCGGTCGCGATCTTCCTCCTGGCCGTCGCCCTGCTGCATCTGCGCCCCGCCCGCGCCGATCCGCGGCCGGTGCGGACCCCTGACCCGGGACCGGCCCAGTCGAGACGTACGGCAGCACTGGTGGGGATGGCCGCACTCGCGGTTCTGGCAACCACCACTTTCGGCCTGCTCTCCAGTGGGGCCGCGGTGCTCGCCACCGGTGGCGTGCTGGCCATGCTCATCGCCGCGGCCGAGGTAGTGGGCTGGGAGAGCAGCCGACCGGCCGCGGAACCCGGCGGATCCCACCGCCACTGACCTGACTCCCCTCGGCGCGTCGGCGCCGCCGGTGCCGGTGCCGGTCGCGGTCGCGGTCGCGGTCGCGGTCGCGGTCGCGGTCGCGGTCGCGGTCGCGGTCGCGGCAAGAGAAATACCCGGCCCACCTGGCCATCCCCCGGTTCTTCCCACCCTGGATACGGTCCGAACGCATTCCCCGGGCAGCCACGGGCACCTTTACAGTTCCTTTACAGCCACTTCCGCCAAGCCGGCTCCCGGCCTGTTACGCTTTCCTGGAAGCCGCAAGTTCCGGCGCATCGCAGAGAAGGCACTCATGACGTTTGTCGTCACGTCAGCCTGCATCGACGTGAAAGACACCGGCTGTGTGGACGAGTGTCCCGTGGACTGCATCTACGAGGGCGCCCGGAAGTTGTACATCCATCCGGATGAGTGCATCGACTGCGGTGCCTGTGAGGCGGCCTGCCCGGTGGATGCGATCATGAACGTGAAGCTGGTGCCGGAGGGGAAAGCCGAGTTCATCGCGGACGAAGCACGCTTCTTCGACACCGTCCTACCCGGGCGGGAGACACCCGTCGGCGCTCCAGGCGGCGCGCGGAGGCTCGGCCCGATCAGAGCCGACACCCCCTTCGTAGCCGGGTACGAGCGCTGACGGCACAGACCGCCGGCGAAGGCTGACGCGGCCACGGCGTCAGCGGGACCGCCGGCCCACGGCCGGTGCCCAGGACCACCCCCGTCCGGGCACCGGCCTTCCAATCGTCGCCCCCAGGCACTGTTTCGAACTTCCAAAGAAACCGGTCGGGGGCACCGGAAAAGTCCCCGAAAAAGAGCGCCCAGGCGTGGCCGGCAGATGCACCTGAATGTCCTCGAGGGCGCGCGGAAATCCGCCGAGCCAGCACATTCACGGCTCAGCACCACCGAGGCGCACCTACCCGATGGTGGCCCTGCCCGGACGGGGACGGGCGGGTTCTATTCGGGTAGAAGATCGCGTGGCAGCGGTTGTATCCCTGCGCCACGCAGGACCTGTTCGACGAAGTTACCTTTCGCGTTGGTATAGGCATTGCGGTTGTCCCGATACTCGACGGCGAGACGCCGTTTGAGATCCGCGTAGTCCTCGCGCAGGGTCTGGTCGGCGCGCAACGCGTCCCGAAACGCCAGCAGGGCCCTTGCCTGGGGGTGTCCGTGCTCGATCACGTGCAGGTGGTGGGTGCGAGCCTCGGGCCGGGGACGGAGAAACCACAGACGGTAGTGCCGGCACGGATCATCCGGCCAGTACAGCCATCCGTCTGCTGCCAGCGCCGGCACTGCGGCCCGCGCCTCGTCGAGCGACCGCACCGGGGCGAGAATGTCCACGACGGGCTTCGCGGGCATCCCGGCCACGGAGGTCGACCCGATGTGTTCGACCGCGTCGGCAAGCCACGGGTCCAGGACAGCGGAGATCCGGTCTCGCTGGTCAGCGAACCGAGCGAGCCACGCCGGGTCGTGGTCGACGACGTGCACGGCCTGATCAGCGGACATCCGGACAGCCTTTCCGGCACAAGCATGGCCGCAGGTCGATGGCGCCGGGGTGGCGAGGGCCTGGGTGACGGGATGGCAAGGTGCCGGGGGCGAACACGTCGTGGAGGCCGCGTGCGGGGATGCGGCAGCCGAATCAGGGACAGCAGAGGGGATCAGGCCGAGCACTTTATCGGCCTGATCCCCTCGCTGCGCGGGATGGACGGTCCGCCCGGCCGCCCATCCCGCTCCGGTCAGGGGCGCAGCTCCCTAACCGGCGACCACCCAGGAGTCGGCACCGGTGAGCAGCGAACGCAGCTCACCGCGGCCGCCCGGCCGGGCCGTGGCCAACCGCTCCTGGAAGAGTTGATCGAAACTGGGCTGCGAGACCGAGCGGTACACGCCGATCGGCGCCTCGGCGAGCGCGGTCTCCCCGAGCCGGGACAGCGCGTACGCGTAGGTCGAGTTCTGCGTGCCCGGGTCGTGCACGACCACCCGCGCGTCCCCGCCGTTGCCGACGGCGAGTTCCCCGGTGCTCGGGTCGCGGATGATCCCCCACTGGTCGTTCGGGCCGAAGACGATCGGCAGTCCCGGCGACAGCCGGATCGGGCCCAGCTCGGGCGACGCCGGATCGGCCGCCGCGGGGTTCGCGCCGGCATCACGCGCCTGGCGGGGGATGGGGCTGAAAGTCGGGCAGCCCTGGCGGATCTCCACCAGCGCCGCGCCCTTGTGCGCCGCCGCGGCGGTCAGCGTGGCGGTGAGGTGCCGCCGGTCGCCGTCGAGCGTGCGGGCGACGAAGGTGGCACCGGCGCCGAGGGCGAGCGCGATCGGGTTGAACGGGTTGTCCAACGAGCCGTGGGGGCTCGACGGGCTGACCGTGCCGACCTTGGACGCGGGCGAGAACTGCCCCTTCGTCAGACCGTAGATGTGGTTGTTGAACAGCAGGATCTTGAGGTTGACGTTGCGACGCAGCGCGTGGATCAGGTGGTTGCCGCCGATCGACAGCGCGTCGCCGTCGCCGGTGATCACCCAGACCGACAGGTCCGGCCGGTTGATCGAGATACCGGTCGCGAACGACGGTGCCCGCCCGTGGATCGAGTGGATGCCGTAGGTGTCCAGGTAGTACGGCATCCGCGAGGAGCAGCCGATCCCCGATACGACGACGGTGTTCTCCGGGGGGACGCCGAGCGCCGGCAGCAGCCCGCGCAGCGTGGAGAGGATCGCGTGGTCCCCACAACCGGGGCACCAGCCGACAGCGTTGCCGGTGGTGAAGTCGGCGACCGTCGGGGCCCGCCGGCTGGTGGCGGCGGCGCCCGCCGGCTCCTCGGCCCGCGCCGGGCCGTCCGTCTCGCCTGTGGGGCTCATCGTCTCGCCTCTCGGGTCGCGTCGCTGTGGATAACGGTGGTATGTGCGCCGAGATCGCGGCCGGTGGGCACCGCGCCACGCTCGCCGGCGAACCTCGCGCCTTCGTACCCGCCGGCGGACGTCGCGGCGGACGTCGCGGCGGACGTCGCGGCGGCCAGATGCGCGATCACGCGGTGCCGCCGGACTTCGCGGCGGCGAGGCGCGCGGTCACGTCGCCGACGACCTTGGCTCCGACGGCCTTCTCGGGGGTGTCGTCGTCCGCGATGCCCTGGATCACCCGGGTGATGACGGAGGCGAGTTCCGAGACCCGGAACGGCATGCCGCGGGTCTGGTTGTAGCCGACGGTGTCGATCAGGGTCTCCCGGCGCAGGTGGCCGGCGAGCTGTCCCAGATTCATCTCGGGCACCAGCACGGTGTGGTACTCGGACAGCAGCGAGGCGAGGTTCGCCGGCAGTGGCGCGAGGTGCCGCAGGTGGGCCTGGGCGACCTTCAACCCCTGCGCCCGCACCTGGCGGCAGGCCGCGCCGATGGGACCCCAGGTGGAGCCCCAGCCGATGACCAGCACGTCAGCACCGGATCCGGGTGGCCCGGACGGGTCATCGACCTCCAGCAGTGGGACGTCGACGCCATCGATCTTGGACTGGCGGGTGCGGATCATCAGGTCGTGGTTGTCCGGGTCGTAGGACACCGCACCGGTGAGGTCCGCCTTCTCCAGTCCGCCGATGCGGTGGGTCAGGCCCGGGGTGCCGGGGATCGCCAGCGGCCGGGCGAGGGTCGCGGGGTCACGGGCGTAGGGCAGGAAGACCGGGTTGCCGGCCTCGTCGACCGCGTTCGGCTCGGTGGCGAGCTCGATGCCGATGTCCGGCAGTTCGTCGAGCTCGGGCACCCGCCACGGCTCGCTGCCATTGGCGATGTACGAGTCCGAGAGCAGGATGACCGGCGTGCGGTAGGCCAGCGCGATCCGGGCGGCCTCCATCGCCGAGTCGAACCCGTCCGCGGGCGAGCGGGTCGCGATCACCGGCAGCGGCGCCTCGCCGTGCCGGCCGTAGAGCGCCTGCAGCAGGTCGGACTGCTCGGTCTTGGTCGGCAGGCCGGTGGACGGGCCACCGCGCTGCACGTTCACGATGACCAGCGGCAGTTCCATGATCACTGCGAGGCCGATCGCCTCGGACTTCAGCGCCATGCCGGGCCCGGAGGTGACCGTGACGCCGAGCATGCCGGCATACGACCCGCCGATCGCCGCACCGATCGCGGCGATCTCGTCCTCGGCCTGGAAGGACCGGACGTCGTTCGACGCGAGCACGGACAGCTCGTGCAGGACCTCGGAGGCCGGGGTGATCGGGTAGGCGCCGAGGAACAGCGGCATCCCGGCCTGGTGCGCGGCGGCGACCAGACCGTACGCGATGCCCTTGTTGCCCTTCATGTGCCGGTAGGTGCCAGCCGGGAGCGGGGCCGGCTTCACCTCGTACACGTTGGCGAACGCCTCGGTCGTCTCGCCGTAGTACCAGCCGGCGCGCAGGGCCGCGATGTTCGCGTTCATCACGTCCGGCTTGGCCGCGAAGCGCTTGCGCAGGTACTCGATCGTGTCGTCGATCGACTGGGAGAACATCCAGGACACCAGGCCGAGCGCGTACATGTTCTTCGTGCGCGCCGCGTCCTTGCGCTTGAGGTTGTGGTCAGCGACGGCGGCCGAGGCGAACTCGGTCAGGTTTACCGCGAACGTCTGGTAGGCGTCCAGCGAGCCGTCGGTCAGCGGGTCGACGTCGTAGCCGGCCTTTTCCAGGCCCATCACGGTGAACGCGTCGGTGTCCAGGATGATGACACCGCCGGGGCGCAGCTCGGTGACGTTGGCCCGCAACGCCGCCGGGTTCATGGCGATGAGGACATCGGGCTGGTCACCGGGTGTGGTGATGTCATGGTCGGCGATGTGCAGCTGGTAGCTGGACACGCCCGCCACGGTCCCCGATGGGGCGCGGATCTCCGCCGGGTAGTTCGGCAGGGTCGCCACGTCGTTGCCGACGGCGGCGGCCTGAGCGCCGAACCGGTCGCCGGTGAGCTGCATCCCGTCGCCGGAGTCTCCGGCGAAGCGGATCACCACGTTCTCGAGTCGTCTGACCCCGTCGGGTCGCTCGGGCAACTGCTCGGTGGGCATGGGAGACCTCATCTCTGGCATCGCGATCTCTGGTGTCGCGATCCCGCGCTGGTCGGACAGGCTCACTGGTCGTGCGGGCATCGAGGCCGTGAGGCCGGTGAAGCCCTGCGGGTCGTCCTGGCCCCTCGCTTACCCACAGGCACGGCGGGGCTCGGCTGAGTCCCGCCGGCCCGAAGGTCGAGGGTCCGGTGCGACGGCCCGCGGGTGGGACGGCGAGCCTGGCGGCGCGGATCGATCGGATCCGCCGCCTGGTGAATCAGGGCAGGGCAGAACGGGGGACGGGTAGCTCCGGCATGCGGCCCGCGCCGGGGGCGGCAAGGTGACTGGCCTCACGCTGCGTGCCCTGGTCCGGCAGGCCGCCGGGCGCGCCCGGACCGCCGAAGCCTTCCGGGCCGCTGGAGTCTTCCGGACCGCTGGAGTCTTCCGATCCGTCGGAACCGGGAAACCCGGCGGGGCCGGCGGCGCGCAGCGAGTGCACCCGCAGCACCGCGCGGGCCACCGCCGCCGCCGCCGCGTGGATCTGGTCGACCGTGGTGAACCGGCCGACGCTGAAGCGCAGGCTTTCCCGGGCGGCCGCGGCCGAGCGCCCCATCGCCAGCAGCACCGGGGACGGCTCGTCCGTCCCGCCGTGGCAGGCCGAGCCCGCGGAGACCGCGACGTCGGGCAGGCAGGCCAGCACCGCGTCGGCATCGGCGTCGACGAAGCGCAGGCTGAGCGTGTTCGGCAGCCGGATGAGGCCGGGACGTCCGGTGTCCTCCTCCCGCGGCCCGTTGACCTCAAGGGCGGACACACCGAGCCAGCCGACCAGCTGGTCATAGAGCAGCTCGGTCAACGCCCGCGCCCGGGCGGCCTCGTCGTCGCGCACCGCGGCGGCGATGCGGGCCGCGGCGCCGAAGCCGACGATCCCGGGAGTGTTCAGGGTGCCGGAGCGCAGGCCCCGTTCCTGCCCACCGCCGTGCAGCAGCGGCGCGAGCCGGCCCCGGGCCGAGCGGGAGGCGATCAGCACGCCGACTCCCTTCGGCCCGTAGACCTTGTGCGCGGAAGCGAGGGCAAGATCGATACCCATCTCGGCGACGGCGACCGGAAGGCGGCCGAACGCCTGGGTGACGTCGCAGACAAAAAGCGCGCCGGCCTCCTGGGCGAACGCGGCCACGGGGCGCGGGTCGGTGAGCGCGCCGGTCTCGTTGTTGGCCGCCATCACCGCGACCAGCGCCACCTGGCCGCCCGCCGGCATCGGACCGCGCGCCGACGCCGGTCCCCCCACCGGCATGGGAGCCAGCAGCGTGCGCAGGTGGGCAAGGTCGAGGGACCCGTCGGAGTGCACACGGATGGTCTGCACGCTGCCGCCGAAGCGCTCCGCGGCGGCATGCGCCGCCCCCAGCACCGCCGGATGTTCGGTGGCGCCGACCAGGATGCGGCGGGCGTCCGGCGGCGCGGTGGCGAGCACCCCGTGGATCGCGAGGTTCGCCGCCTCCGTCGCACCGCTGGTGAACACGACGTCACGGGGCCGGGCTCCGGCGAGCGTGGCGATGTCGCGCCGGGCCGCCTCGACGAGCCGGGCAACGGCCTCGCCCGCCGGGTGCTTGCTGGCCGGGTTCGCGAAGTGCTCCCGCAGCAGGGGCAGCATCGCGGTGAGGACCTCCGGGTCGACCGGGGTCGTCGCGTTGTGGTCGAGGTAGATCACGTCGGGCTCCCCGGCCCTTCGTCCACACCCGGTGCGCCGCCCGCGCCGCCGACGTAGCCGACGTAGCCTGCGTTGCCTGCGTTGCCTGCGTTGCCTGCGTTGCCGTGGCCGCAGTCGGGGCAGAGCGGGTCGCGCCGGGTGCGCGGGCCACGCATGTCGACGTCCCACAGGTCAAGGTGGATGAGCCGGCCGCCCGCGGGCTCGGCGAAGCCGCCAGCGATCTTGAGTGCCTCGGTCGCCGCCATGCAGCCGACCGTGCCCGCGACCGAGCCGAGCACCGGGAAGGCCAGCGGTTCCCAGGACGGGTCGCCTTCGGGGAACACGCAGCGCAGGCACGGCTCACCCGGCCGGACGACCAGGAGATAGGCCTCGGTGGCGTTCATCGCCGCGACGACCAGCGGCACCGCGGAGCGCACGCACAGCCGGTTGATCAGATACCGCTCGGGGAAGTTGTGCCGGGCGTCGACCACGACGTCGGCCTGGGCGATGAGCCCGGGTACGGTGGGGTCGTCGAGCGCCCGGTCCACCGCGGCGATCTCGACCGCCGGGTGATGCGCCCGCAGCGTGTCCGCCGCGTTGAACACCCGCGGCTCCCCCAGCCGCTCCGGTCGCATGAGCGTCTGCCGGTTGAGGTCGGGCTCCTCCAGGTCACCGGGATGCACCAGGATGAGCCGGCCGACTCCGGCCGCGGCCAGATAGGTGGCGACCGCCCCGCCGACCCCACCGACCCCGGCCACCAACACCGTGGCCTGGCTCAACCGCCGCTGGGCCACGACCCCGAACCCGGGAATGCTCATCTGCCGGTCGTACCGGTGGGTGGCCTCCGACCCAGGCGGCGCGGTCTGGACGGGCAGGATCCGCGCCGGCGGACCCGGGCACATCGTCCGTAGCAGGGGGTGAGGGTGGGACCGGGCTCTGACCATCGTGCGCTCCGCGGACTCGGCAGGACGGGTGACGGGGTGGCGGGGGCGTGGAGACAGGAGGACGGGACGGATGCTCGAGGGGTCTGACGGGTGCCGACGCGTGGGCGGGTCCGCGGACCGCGCCCACCCGTCGGTCCACACATCGGTCTACGTGCCGGGCCTGGGTGTCGGCCGGTGCGTCACCGCAGGGGTCAGGGGACGAGCGCGACCTTGCCGATCTCGGGCAACGCCTCCTTCAGCCGGGCCTCGATCACCCCGGTCAGGGTCGCCCCCGCGCTGGAGCAGCCACCACAGGCACCGGTCAGGCGCAGGTGCACCTCGGCGGAGCCAGGCAGGCCGCCACCGGCAAGCACGGCGACAATCTCGGCATCTCCGCCGTCACCGCGCAGGAAGGGACGAATCTCCTTCATGACATCCTCGACCTGGGCCCGCAGCAACGCGTCGGCCTCGGTACGCTCCGGCGACTCCGACGACCCGAACGACGAGCCGCAGCCACAGGAGCTCTTCGCGTTCGGGTTGGTGAAGGTGAACCCGGAGGAGGTCAGCGTCTCCGCGTAGTCCACCCGCATCCCGCGGAGCAGGTCGATCATGGAGTTGTGGATGACCACGTCAAAGCCGTCCTGCGCGAAGACCAGGTCATCGGTCTCCGGTCCGGGGACGAGCGCCAGCTTGTAGGTGTAGCCGGAGCAGCCGCCCGGGTCGACACCGATCCGCAGGGCGAAGCCCTCGGCGCCGGCGGTGGAGCCCAGCAGACGCTGGACCTGCGTGCGGGCGCGTTCCGTCAGCTCGATGATCGTCGTGGTCGTGGTCATGGGGTCGCTACCTCCGCAGGGGCACGGTTGGTGATGATGCGGCCGCCCACCTCGGCCACCGCCTTGTCGATCAGGTCGTAGATCTCCACCGGTTCGATCCCGGCGGCCTCAAGTGCCACCTTCGGCCCCGGGCCGATCTTGCTGCAGAGCACCGCGGCACAGTCGGCGAGCATCGCGACGGTGCGGTCGAGCGTCGTCTCCGTCTCGTCGCACTCGGACGGCCCGGTGCAGTAACGCTGCACGTCGCGGGTCTGCACGAGCCGCGCCCAGCCCGGGGCCGCCTCGTAGATCCAGAATTCGCCGGCGTGGCCGAAGTGCATGTTGACCACGCCGTTGCCCTTGGTGGCCACGGCGACGAGCACCGTCTCGTCCGGTCGGGTCGGCTGCGTCGCCGGATCCGCGGCGCCGGACGCGCCGGCCGGCTGTGCCGCGTGTGCCGCGTGTGCCGCGTCCGAGGCCCCGTCACCGGCGGCGTTGCCGGAACCGGACGGGACGCCGTCACCGGACGGGACCGGGCGGCCGGTCAGGACCGGGGCGCCCGTGGAGATGTTCAGGGTGGCGCGGGTGGCGGCCACCTCGGAGCGCCAGCGCTCGATCTCCTCGTGAGCCGCCTGCCGGCCAGCGAGGTCGTAGGTGATCTCGCGGCCCTGGTAGGTCTCCGGAGCGAACTCGTCGCCGCGGTCCTCGCCCAGCAGGCCGACCGCGTCGGAGCGGCACTGCCGACAGTGCCGCATCATGTTCATCTCGGCGCCCTCGTGCCGCTCGCACCGGTCCTGCAGGGCCTTGAGCTCCTGCGGGGTCGGCCCGCGCTGGCCGGTGAGCCCGAAGTGGGTGCCGTGCTCGGGCGCCGAGACCAGCGGCATCACGTTGTGCAGGAAGGCGCCGAGGCCCTTGACGGTCTTCGAGACCTCGATGAGATGCTCGTCGTTGACCCCGGGGATCAGCACCGAGTTCACCTTGCAGAGCACCTTGCGCTCGACGAGTGCCGCCAACCCCTCGAGCTGCTGCTCACTGAGGATCTTCGACGCCTCCCGGCCGGTGTACCGCTTGCCCTTGTAGGCCACCCACGGGTAAATCCGCTCGCCGACCTCGGGGTCGATCATGTTGATCGTGATCGTGACGTGGTCGACGCCGAGCTCGGCGATCCGGTCGACGTACTCGGGCAGGCGCAGCCCGTTCGTCGACAGGCAGAGCTTGATGTCCGGGCACTCGCTGGCGACGAGCTCCATCGTGCGGAACGTCTGCCTGGGGCTGGCCAGCGGGTCGCCCGGCCCGGCGATGCCCAGCACGCTCATCTGCTTGATCTCGCTGGCGACCAGCTTGACCTTGGCCAACGCGTCCTCGGGAGTCAGCAGCGCACTGGTGACACCCGGGCGGCTCTCATTGGCGCAGTCGTACTTCCGGTTGCAGTAGTTGCACTGGATGTTGCAGGCCGGCGCGACCGCGACATGCATGCGGGCGTAGTACTGGTGCGCCTCCGCGCTGTAGCACGGATGGTTGGCGATCTTCTCGGCGATCTCCGGGTCCGCGGCGGGCTGGCTGGTGCCGCAGCTGGTCGTGCTCTTGCAGCCGGTGGCGAGGTCAGCGAGCTCCCGGGGCTCGGCCACCGTCATGCTCCCGGCCGAGCTGACCGGCGTGGGCGCGGTGACCGGCGCGTCCGCTGTCGTCGCGGTGACCGACGGGGCCGCCAGGCGGGGCTTCGCCGAGATCGAGGGCTTCCCCGGGACCGACGGCCTGGCCACCGTCGCGGGCTTGGCCGCGGACGCGGGCCTGGCTGGTGGCACGGACTTGGCCGCTGCCCGGGGCTTGGCCGTCATGAGGGGGTTCACCGTCATGACGACTCGCCCTTCCCACCGGCCGCCGCGCCGACCGCGGTCCCGCTCTCCTTCTTGCAGGTGGACGAACCGTGCTTGCAGCCACCACCGTGACCGCCGCCCTCGCCATGCCCACCACCGTGACCGTCACCGTGACCGGCGGCCTGGACCGTCGCGAGCTCGACCTCGGCCGGGACCTTCTCGCCCTTCGCCGCCTCGGATTGCACGGATTCCGGTGTGGCCGTCGCGGCCTGCACAGGCTCGCCCTTGGCGGACCCCGCACTCGCCGAATCCGCCTTCGCCGGTACCGTCTTCGCCGGATCGCCCGGATCGCCTGCGGACGCCGGCGACACCGTGGCCGTCCCGGTGGGGGCTGTGGCCGCCTCGATCGAGTAGACGGAGGGGCCGTCCTCATCATCCGCGGGCAGGGCGAGCTCGCGCTCCAGCGCCCCGACGACCTTGCCGTTGCGGAACGCCACCGCGTAGACGATGTGCTCCTGCAGGTAGAGGCCGACGTTGATGACCTCGCCGATGGTGCCGGCCTCGACGATCACGTCGCCGATGGACACCGCCGGATCCGGGTAGGTGCCGTCGTTACGCAGATCCTTGACGGTGCAGACGACGTCTCCGACGTCGTAGATGTTGCTGGTCATCGGGCCTCCTCCGGCTGCTCGAACGGTGCGGACGGTGCGGACGGTGCGGACGGTGCGGACGGCGGAGTCTGGCCCGGCCGCTGCACGGTGATCTCGGATGACGGCACGAAGGACCCCTGCGGTGCGCGGTCCTTCAGCACCTTGAAGACGCGGTGATCGAGCGCGGTCGCGGTCAGGAACGACTCGTACGACCGGATGAGCGCGGCGCGGTACGCACCCAGCAGCGCTTCCGGATCGGCCTGGTCGCCGCCGGCGGCGTCATACGCCCTCGTCCGCTCGCCACCGAACACGCGCAGGATGTGCAGCCGGTTGACCGCGACGACCCGCGGGTCGTAGTCGACCTCCAGCAGGTTGAAGTAGTCCTCGGCGTCGGTGCAGCGGTGCAGGTGCGCGAGTCGCTCGGCCGGGGTGCGCTCGGCCGGAGTGCGCTCGGCCGGAGTGGCTGCGGCGGTCATGCCGACACCTCCGTCGCCGCGGCCGCCTGGTCGATCTGGCTCTGCAGCCGGGCGATCTCGGCGTAGGCGTCGTAGGTGCGCCGGGCGACGTCGAGGATGTTCTCCCAGCCCAGGGGCAGTTCCTCGGACAGGTCGTGCAGGTCGAGCTTGAGCTGCGAGGCCTTGGAGTTGAGCTTGCGCACCCGCTTCTGTGCCTCGGCCGGGTCGAACGCCCCGGCGCCGCAGTCCCCGCTGGAGGTCTCAGGCGTCATCGTGAGCCACCCCGTGGTACTGGTCGATGATCTTGGTCGCGCCGATGACCAGGGACTCGCCGCGGGCGGCGAGGGCGTCCAGCGAGTCGAAGCCGAAGCGCTGCACGTCGCGCAGGGCGTTGTCGATCACGACGAGACGCCCGGCGAAGACGATCGCCCGGCCGAAGCCCTCATGATTCAGGTCGAGGATCGTCGTGCTGAACGCGCCGGTCGCCTTCTCCACCGCGGCGGCGACGGCCTGGTAAAAGGACCGCAGCCGGGCCTCGGTCGCGGCCTCGAGGTCGCAGGTGGCCGGGATCGCCCGGCGCTGCTCCTTGGTCACCACGAACGGCGCCAGCATCTGTTCGTCGCTGAACCGGCTGAGCTGGCCGTAGGTGTCCCCGGCTCGGACCTGGTCGAGCAGGTCACGCAGGAATCCGGTCATCGCGGTCATGCGGCGTCCCCCTTGAGCACCGCGGCGACGCTGCGGGTCCAGTTCTTCGCGGGAGGTGCCTGCTGGTCGCGGGACTTCATCACCTTGCGCAGCCAGGGCGGCGGGGTACCGGCGAGGGTGGCCACGTAGCGGTCGAGCAGGCCGGGGATGGGCGTACCCTTGATCACCTTCACGGGATGGATCTTTGCCTTGATCACCCGGGCGGCGGCGGTGCCGCCGATGTCGCAGATGTTCAGGATCGCGCAGTCCATCACCGCGGAGAGCCTGGTCTCGATCTTGTTTTCCTCGTCCTCGGAGGCCTCGTCGAGCAGGCGGCTGTCCAGCAGGGTCGCCCCTTCGGGGTTGACCTCGTACACATCGAACCGGCGGCACCAGCCAAAGTGGCTGTCCACGGCGGTACCGTCGCCGGTCGCGAAAGCGATCTTCAACACGGTGACTCCTGGAACAGATCGTCGAGTTCATCGGGCTCGGCCGTGGCGCGAGGCGGGCGGGGCAGGTCTTCGGCTGACCGCCCGCCCTCCAGCGCGGATCCGGTCGACGCGGTGCCGGGTCGGACGGGCGAATCCGCCAGCCCGTGGCTCGGGTGACCGTCGCTGGCGTGACCGTCGCTGGCATGACCGTGGTCGGCGGCGGCGTGGTGGGAGGCCGCGTGACCGGCACCGTGCGCACCGGCACCGTGGGCGTGATCGAGAACGCGGTTGGCCGCGTCGATCAGCAGGCGCAGGCTGCCGGTGTAGCCGGCGGTGCCGGCGAGCGTCGCTCCCAGCCGATCGAAGATCGGAAATCCGAGCGGGAGGAACGCCGCGCCCAGGCGGTACGCGATTTCGCGCAGGTGGCTGGACCCCACGACCAGCTCCGCGCGTGCGGCTCGGGCCCGGGTGGCGAACTCGGCCAGGTCACCGACGACGACCTCGTCGAAGGGAGCGTCGCCGAGCACCGCGGCCGAGGTCGGCGCCATCGCCGTGACGATCTCGGCACCGACGTCGCGCAGCAGGCAGCCGGCCGCCACCAGGACGTCCGGCTCGGCGGCGATCGCCACCCGTACCCCGCCGAGGACGAAGTGCGCATCGAGCAGGCCGTCGGCGAGGCGTTCGCGAGCCCGCCGCACCGAGCGCGGCGCGCTCTGGCCACTCAGCGACATCAGCTCACTGACCAGGGCATCCATCTCGGTCAGGCCGGACAGGTGTCGGTGGGTGAGCAGCCGGGCACCGGTGCGCGCGGAGAGCAGCTCGCCCGCGGCCGACGCGCACCCACCGGCGACGACGACGGCCCGCACGTCGGGCAGTCGGCGCAGGTCGGCGACGGTGGTGCCACCGGTGGTGGTCGGCTGCCACGCGGGCGCGAGGTGCCCGTCGACCGAGCTGGAAAGGTCGGGCACCAGGAGCGGGGTGAGCCCGAAGGAACGGACCAGCTCGGCAAGCTCGTCCAGGTCAGCGGCGGTGAGGCCGGGACCGGCGAGGACGGCGACGAGGTCAGGGGAGCCGTCCCCGCCGGCACTACCGGTCGCGCCGGTCGCGCCGGTCGCGCCGGACCGCCGGGTCACGGGCTGGTCCGGTACGGCTGTGTGGCCCACGGGAGCCGGATGAGCCGCGGCGGGGCTGGCCGACGCGGCGAGCAGAGCGGTCCGCCCCTCGGCCCGGTCGTCGAGGTCCTCGGCCATCTCGTCGGGGTCGCCAAGGTCCAGCTCGTCGGCCGGGATCACCGCGCGGATCAGGGCCTCAAGGGCGGCCGACCAGCCGTCGGACAGACCGCCGACGAAGTCCGGGGTGGACACCCCGACGATCAGCGGCGCCGCGTCCGCGTCACCCTCCGCCGCGGCGTCCGCGTCGGCCCAGGCTGCGAGGTAGGCACGCAGCCGACCGCCGACGTCCTCTCCCGAGACTTCGGTGACGCCCGTGGTCAGCAGGCCGATGATCTCGGGGCGCTGCTTCTTGCGGATGGCGTCCAGGGTGGCCACCAGCGACTCGCCACTGCCGAAGACCGCGGTCACCTCACTGATGGCCGTGGTCTGCAGCGGGATCGGCTCGTTGAAGTGGCGGGTCAGCAGGGCCTTGGAGAACGAGGCGCAGCCCATCGAGCCATGCATGATCGGCATGGCGCCGGCGAGGCCCAGGAAGACCAGCGCCGCGCCGAGTGGCTGGCTGTGCTTGAGCGGGTCGATCGTCGCGCCCCGCTCGGCCACGGTGATCCGCGCCATCAGGCCGCCTCCGCCCCGTGCGCGGCCCCGGCGACGTGTGCGTCCCAGGGGGCGGGGCGGCGAACCTGGTCCCAGACGGGGCTGGCGATCGCCATGTCCAGGCGGCGGGCGAACTCGACCATCCCGGTGTAGCCCGCGTAGGGGATGTGCCGTTCCTGGTTGATGTCGAGGAACGGCAGCCGGCCCTTGAGCGCGGTGTACATGTTGCGGCCGCCGGCGACGAGGATGTCGGCGCCGGTCTGCTCGGCCACCCGCAGCAGCTCCCGCGGGCTGCCCTCTTTGATCATCTTGGCGTCGCCCAGCAGCTCACGGATCTTCTCGACATCCCCGTCGGAGCTCTTCGTGATGCCGCTTCCGACCACCTCGATCCCGAGGTCCTGCAGCGCCGAGACGATCGACCAGCTCTTGACGCCACCGGTGTAGAGCACCGCCCTGCGCCCGGTCAGGCGTTCCCGGTACGGCGCGAGCGCGGCCTCGGTGGCCGCCTCCTCGACGGCGATGAGCTCCTCGGTGCGCCGAGTGAGGTCCTCGTCGTCGAGCAGGGCGGCGAAACCGCGCAGGGTGTCGGCCATCGCCCGGGTGCCATAGAAGCTGCCCTCGAACCAGGGGATGCCGTAGCGCTCCTCGAGCCCGCGAGCCAGGCCCAGCAGGGCTCGGGAGCAGACGACCATGGTCGCCTTCGCCCGGTGCGCCGCGGCCACGTCGCGGTACCGGGCGTCCCCGCTGATGCAGGCCCGCAGCCTCAGGCCGAGTCGGCGCAGCAGCGGCTCCACGTCCCAGAGCTCGCCGGCGATGTTGTACTCACCGATCAGGTTGACGTCGAACGGCCCGACGTCCTGCGGCTCGACCGTACCGATGACGTGGTCGAGCAGCGCCTGGCCAGCGATCTTGTTGCCGAGGTTCTTGTTCCCGAGGAAGCCCGGGGCCTCGACCGGGATGACCGGCACGCCGGTGTGCTCGGCGGCGCCCCGGCAGACCGCGCCTAGGTCGTCCCCGATCATCGCGGTGACGCAGGTGGAGTAGACGAAGACCGCGGGGGGCGCGTACCGCTCGACGACCTCGCAGATCGTGTCGAACAGCCGCTGCTCGCCGCCGAGGACCACGTCCGACTCGGACATGTCGGTGGTGAAGCCGCGCCGGTAGAGCGTCGGCCCGGACGAGAGGCTCCCCCGGCTGTCCCAGGAGTTGCCGGCGCAGGCGATCGGGCCGTGCACCACGTGAGCGCTGTCCACGATCGGGACGAGGGTGATCATCGCGCCGTCGAAGGTGCAGCCTCCGGACGTGCCGCCGGGCTTCGGCTTGGGGCAGCCGGCCTTGCGTTGCTTCTCGGTCTTGGTGGTGTTGGTGCCGCAGGCCGACTCGGTGAACAGAGCGGCACGTTCGGGCGCGGTCATAGGCCATCCTCGGGAGGGGGCGGTCCTCGGGTGAGGCTGGACAGCTCGTGCTGGTCAGGGCGCCTGGGCGAGCGCCGGCGGGTCAGGCGGGTGGCTGGGCGAGTGGGCGGCTGGGCGAGTGGGCGAGTGGGCGAGTGGGCGAGTGGGCGAGTGGGCGAGTGGGCGGCTGGGCGAGTGGGCGAGTGGGCGAGTGCTACGCGTGGGGGGCCGGTCGACCCGGGAGGGAATCGACCGGCCCGCCTGGGGGCGGGGAGTCGGCACGGGTGCGGCCGCGCGGGCTCGACCCGCCGGGAAGTGGGGGGGGGGGGGGGGGGGGGGGGGGGGGGGGGGGGGGGGGGGGGGGGGGGGGGGGGGGGGGGGGGGGGGGGGGGGG
>NZ_JALKFZ020000095.1 GCF_023243075.1 Frankia sp. AiPa1
GGGGGGGGGGGGGGGCGCGGGGGGGTGGGGGGGGGGGGGGGGGGGGGGGGGGTTTTTTTTTTATGGGGGGGGGGGGGGGGGGCGGGGGGGGGGCCCCCCCCCCCCCCCACGGAGGAGGGGAGCGGAGCGCTGGCGGGCGACGTGCGGCTCGGCGCGGGTCTGGTGCTGCTGCTCGCGGTGGCTGCCGGAGTGCTCGCATGGGCGCGGATCCCGCGGCGGCGGGACGTGGTGACCGCCTCGTTGCGAGCGATCATCCAGCTGACCGTCGTCGGGCTTGCGCTACACGGTGTGTTCGCCGCGCCGCCAACCACGGTGGCGGTCCTGGCGGTCATGCTGGCCGCGGCGGTGGCGACGGCGTCGCGTCGACTGATCGGGTTCCCGGACGCGACCCGCCGGGTGACGGTCTCCTGCCTGCTGGGCGCGGGTGTCACCCTGGGCGTGATCTTCGCGGCTGGCGCGGTGGAACCCTCGGTGCGAACTCTGGTCGCGCTCGCCGGAAGCATCATCGGCGGGACGATGACGGCCTGCACGCTGACCGGTCGACGCATCGCCGAGGGGCTGCGTCGCCGGTGGGACGAAGTGGAGGCCTGGCTTGCCCTGGGCGCCTCGCCCCGGCAGGCCGTCGTGGACATCGCGCGGGACAGTGTCGCCGAGGCGCTTGTTCCGGCGCTGGACCAGACCCGCACGGTCGGGCTGGTGACCCTGCCGGGAACGTTCGTCGGCGCGCTGCTCGGCGGAGCCTCTCCCGCCGACGCGGCCCGCTTCCAGGTCGTGGTGCTCATCGGGATGCTGTCGGCACAGAGCGTCGCCGCGGTGTCGCTGGCGTGGCAGCTCGGCGCGCCGACGCGGCTGCCGGCCGCCGCGCGCGACCCGTCCGCCCTGGCTGAGGGCTCTTGAGCAGTTCTGGGGCGGGTCCCGCTCGGTCGTTCGCTCGGGGGGTCGCTCGGGGTCGCTCGGGCGGTTCGCCGGAGCAGGCTGCGGTGGGCGGCAGGGCTGGGCCGGCCGCCAGGAGCCGGCGGCCGACCATCGGCGATCGCTGGCTGGCGCTCAGGTCCGGGTGGGCTCCAGCACGAAGACCGGGATCTGGCGGTCGGTCTTGCGCTGGTACTCGTCGTAGCCCGGCCAGGCGGCGACCGCGCGCTCCCACCAGCGGTCCTTCTCCTCGCCCGTGACCTCGCGGGCGACGTAGTCCAGCCGGGTCGGCCCGTCCTGCAGCTCGACGTGCGGGTCGGCGACGATGTTGTGGTACCAGACGGGATGCTTCGGCGCTCCACCCAGCGAGGCGACGACGGCGTAGGCGCCCTCGTGCTCGACTCGCATCAGCGGCGTCTTGCGGATCTTGCCGGACTTCGCGCCCCGGGTCGTCAGGATGATGACGGGCTTCCCGTTCAGCTCAGCGCCGCGCGCGCCGCCGGAACTCTCGTACTCGGCGACCTGATCGCTGACGAAGGACTGGGGGCTCGGCTCGTACTCACCGGTCAGTGGCATGGAGCCCAGTCAACACCAGTCGCAGGGCAGCCACCCGCCGTAGTAGGGCCAGGGAGGGCGGCTGTGTACGCGTCGCCGGGCTGATCAGGAACTGAACAACATCCGGGCGAACCCGCCGTGCCGCTGACCGCCGTGACCGCCGTGACCGTGACCCCAGGCCGGCTGGCCGTAGTTACCTGGCTGGGCATAGGGCGCTGGCTGGGCATAGGGCGCCGGCTGCGGGTATCCGCCCGGCTGCGCGTACGGCGCGGGTGCCGGCGGGGGCGGCGCCGCCGGCTGGGCCCACTGGGCCTCCAGCCGGGTCAGCGCCTCGAGCTCGCCGTAGTCGAGGAAGATGCCCCGGCAGCCATCGCACTGCTCGATCTGGATGCCGTTGCGATTGTAGGTTCGCATCATCGCGTGACACTTCGGACACTGCAGGGTGTAACTCACGGTTTGCCACCTGCCGTTCACGGTGCGCCGGACGCCGGACCTCGCTCGGAAGCCTACCGGCCCGCTCGCACATCGGCGCCGGCCAGTCGCACTCCCGACGCGTCAGGCTCTCCCGGTCCCGCCGCCTGTGCGGTTCGTGCCCGGCCTGGTCGGCAGGCGATGGTCATCCCGGTACGGACCGGTACGCCGACGCGATGCGGGCACAGGCGGCAACGAACTCCCGGCCGACGTCATCCAGGGGACTCATGGAGCCGGTGGAGAACCCGGTACCGGTCGGGCTCTGGGCGGGTGAAGGTGCTGCCACGCCAAGATGGGCGGCGACGGCGGTTGCGGCGTACTCGATGGTGAGGGCCCGCGCGGGAAGGTCGAGAGCCGGCCACGGATCGCCCTCGGCCGGGACGGCGGGGCCGCCGCCCGCGCGGTAGGCGTCGAGGAAGCGAGCCCAGCGGTCCACCGGGAGCAGCCCACAGGCAAACCAGGCGGCCGGACGGGCGAGGTCCCAGGCCGGATCCCCGAAACCCAGGTCGTCCACGTCGATGATGCGCCACCCGGCACCCGGCAGGTCGACGAGCTGGCCGAAATGCCAGTCGCCGTGGATCAGGGCGGTGGGCCGTCCCGGCAGGGTGGCGGTGGGCTGTCTCGGCAAGGTGGCGCGGGGCTGCCCGGGCGCGACGGGGTGCGGTATCGCGGGCAGAACGGCGTGGGCGGCGAGGACGGGAACGACCAGTGGATGGCCGGCGTACGGGCGGAGCCGGGCGATGCGGTCGGCGAGGCGGCGCAGAACCGTCGCTGACGGCAGGCCGACGAGCTCGCCAGAGGCGCTCGGGGCACGGTGCAGCCGCGCGAGCAGCGAGCCGGCGGGTGCCCAGGGAGCCGTGTCGGCGTCCCGCTCGTCGAGGGCGTGACCAGCGGGCCAGGCACTGACCAGCCGCGACCCGATCCGCAGCATGAACGTCTGCGGGGCGTCCCGCGCAGCCAACGCGGGCAGCAGCACCTCCCGCAGGGCGGGGCGGGCGGCGAGCCGGAGTCGGGCGCCCAGATGATCCGGGTCGGTGCCGGCGGCGTGCGCCTTCAGGACGATGGCGCCGCAGCGGACCACGAGCCGGTCGTCCCGACGTGACACCACCACCGGCCCGGACCGCCGCTGCCTCCCCGGTGGTTCGGCCGGCCCCGGTGGACCGGCGGCGGCCAGCGGCGGGAGCGGGGTGAACTGCGCGGCCAGGCGCGCCATCGCCGCCATCAGGTCGGCCTCCTGCTCGCCGGGGCCGCTCACCGCGGCGGCTTACGGAGCCGCCAGACGCACTCCGACGGCCAGCGGCGGGCCCACACCTCATCACCGCGTCCACCGGCGGTGGCCTCCGCCTCGGGCCCGGTCTCGGCCTGGCCCTCGGACAGCGCGCTCGGTGGACGCGGCTCGAGCAGGTCCTCGACGACGAGCCCGCTGTCGCGGAACAGGCGGATCCAGGCCCCATAGGGCAGATTCATGCTGACCAGACCGTCTGCCTCGGCAACGAGTCGCAGGCCGAAGTAGTCGCGGATCAGCCGGGTGCCGGGGGCATCGCGGCCGGGACGCACGGTGATCTCGTAGATCGGGCTGACGTGACTGAATGCCAGCAGGCCGCCGGGGCGCAGCACGCGCGCCGCCTCGGGGATCGCCCGCAGCGGGTCGGCGAAGCTGAACGCCCCGTGGTCGGCGAAGACGATGTCGAACGATGCCTCGGCGAACGGCACCGCCTCGGCGCTCGCCTGCACGAGCGGGAAGTCGAGCCCGGTGTCGGAGGCAAGTCGGCGGCTGTGGCTGAGCTGGCGTTCCGACAGGTCCAGGCCGACGGCGCGGGCGCCGCGGCGGACGAGCGCCGTCGACCACTGGCCGCCGCCGCAGCCCATCTCCAGCACGTCCCGCCCGGCCACCTCGCCCAGCACGCCGAGACGCGATTCGGGTATCTCCCACAGGCCCCAGGAGATGTCGCCGGTGAACGCCTGCCGGCGGATCTGCGGCCCGTTGAGCCGCTGGTACTCATCGGAGATCTCATTCCAGCGTGCCCGGTTTGTCCGTACGTGCGCACCGGGGTGCGCGCCGCCGTCGGTCATTGTGTCCTCGTCCTCCTCCCGGCGGTCGCGGCGCCGCGGTGGGCGCCGCCGTCGACAGCGCGCGGGGCGGAGCCGGGGTGCCGGGTTGCCCCGCGCAGCGACGTCGTACGGGACGTCGCCGGGGCGCGTGGCGGCTGTCTGATCGATCATTTCGTCCGGTGCGTCATCGTATGAGACGCCTACGGACGACCCGATCAGCGCATCCGTGTTCCGCGGCGGCACGGAGTCCGACCATCCGGGCGGCCACATTACGGTGCGTAATGGCGGTTCCGGGTTCACTGAAGGTCGGAGTTCGGGGTCCAGGCAGTGTGGACGGTCCGGCGCGACGCGCGCCGGCGCGGCGTTCGGAGTGCGAACGCCACGCCGGCGCGTACGTTGGTTCGTGATCAGATCGACGGTTCGGGTCAGCGCAACGGTTCGTGGTCGGGTGATTGGCTCGGAGCCGACCGATTAGTGACCATTCGGTGACCCCTTGGTGACCGTCTCGTGGTCGGACTGGGGCGGTCTGGCCGCGGGCCCGTGGTTACCGCTTCGGTTCGGTGACGGCGACGGCGGTGCGGGTGTCATTCGCCGAACGGGCGCGCACGACCACGGTGTCGCCGGAGTGGATGTCGGTGACCTTCGCCGCCTTCTGGTCGACGCGGTACTTCGTGTCGCCGTTCAGAACGTACGTGGCGGCAAAGCCATCGTCGCTGGTAACGCTGAGCGAGGTCGGGCTGATCGCGGTGACCTTGCCGCGCTGGCCGTCGACGACCTGGAATCCCTTGTCGGTCCTGACCGTCGCCTCGCCGTGCAGGGCGTTGCGCCGCAGCTCGCGGAGCTCGGCAAGCCTGGGGTGTTCGCCCCTGGTGGGCCGCTCGCTCGAGGTTGCCGCGGTCGATGGTGCCGCCGTAGAAGTCGCCGGTGCCGGGGCCACGGTGGAGTCGGCCGAGGCGGCCGTGCCGGTGAGCCCCAGGCCCACGCCGAGCCCAAGGCCGAGCATGCCCACCGCCGCCACGGCGGCGCCCCGCCGTCCGCTGAGGATCCTGCGCATCATTGCTGTCCTTCCACCCGTCCGCACGCCGCGCGCGGCGGCGTGGCGCACCCGAATGGCGCGCTGCCGGAATTCACGGTGGTCGGTGAACGTGTGAACGAGATGCGAACCGCATCCGGATCCGGTGAGACGGTCACCCTGCCGGACGCACGACTGCTCGGGCCGAGAAGTGATCTCTCGGCCCGAGCAGTCGTGGCAGTCTGACGAGGCCCGAGGTGGCGCGCGGAGGTGGACCGGCGCCGCCGGTTGACGCCAGCGCCTGGACGGTTAGTCGCCGGTCGCCGGTCGCCGGTCGCCGGTCGCCGGTCGGGGATCGCGGCTGAGCTCAGACTCGGGAACGTGTGCGGTCGCTTGCGTCCGAGGTCGTCGGCTGGGCGGGGACGGCGGCGCGGGCGGCACCCGTCCAGCTGGGTGCCTCGTCGGACTTGGGCGGCAGGGACGGCGCGAAGTTGTCGCCGAGGCGCTGCAGGGCCGCGCGGGCGAAGATCTGCTGCTCGGTGACGGTGCGTTCCGAGCGGCCGCGACCGATGAAGCTGACCGTCCAGTGCAACAGGGTGGTCAGGCGGTGCTTGAACCCGATGATGTAGACGAGGTGCACCGCGAGCCAGACCAGCCAGGCGAAGAACCCGCTGAACTGGACGCCGCCGATCTTGGCCACCGCGCTGAACCGCGAGATCGTGGCCATGCTGCCCTTGTCGTGGTACTTGAACACATTGCCGGTGCGCTTGCCGGCGACCCAGGACTGGATCTCCTTGGCGGCGTGCCGGCCGCCCTGGATCGCGACCTGCGCGACACCGGGGAGACGGTCGAGGCTCATCATGTCGCCGATGACGAACACCTCGGGGTGGCCGGGCAGGGTGAGGTCGGGCAGCACCTCGACCCGTCCGGCGCGGTCGATGCCGGCGCCGGTCTGCTCGGCGAGCTGCTTGCCCAGCGGGCTCGCGGCGACCCCGGCGGCCCAGACCTTGCACACCGACTCGATCCGCCGGTGGGTGCCGTCGGCGTCCTCGACCTCGATGCCGGTCGCGTCGACGTTGACGACCTTCGCGCCGAGCTGAACCTCGACGCCGATCTTCTCGAGCTTGTCCTGCGCCGTCGCGCCGAGCCGCTCGCCGAAGGGCGGCAGCACGGCGGGGGCGGCGTCGAGCAGGATGACCCGTGTCTTGGTCGTGTCGATGCTGCGGAAGTCGCGCCTGAGTGTGCGCCGGGAGAGTTCGGCGATCTGACCGGCCATCTCCACACCGGTCGGACCGGCACCGACGACGACGAAGGTGAGCAGGCGCTCGACGTCGGCCGGCTCGGTGGAGCCCTCGGCGAGCTCGAACATGCCGAAGATGCGTCCGCGCAGCTCGAGCGCGTCGTCGATGCTCTTCATGCCGGGGGCATGCGTGGCGAACTGGTCATTGCCGAAGTACGACTGCCCGGCACCCGCGGCGACGACCAGGCTGTCGTAGGGGTGGACGGTCGTGCGGCCGAGCAGCTGCGAGGTGACGGTGCGGGCCAACACGTCGATCTCGGTCACCTCGCCGAGCACGACCTGGGCGTTGTCCTGCCGGCTGAGCACCTCGCGGGTGGTCGGGGCGATCTCGCCTTCCGACAGGATGCCCGTGGCCACCTGGTAGAGCAGCGGCTGGAACAGGTGGTGGGTGGTCTTGGCGACCAGAGTGATCTCGACGGGCGCCTTGCGAAGAGCCTGCGCGGTGAACAAACCTCCGAAGCCGGAGCCGATGATCACCACTCGGTGCGGGGAGCTCCGACGCCCCTCGAGCCGTTCCGGTTCGCCGGCGTGCCCTGTGTGGGCGCTGTCCGTGTTCACGATCCTTCTCCGCTCAACCTCATGACTCCCAGCGGTGCCCGTTGGCCCCGCGGAGACCGCATCCCCACGAGCGCACGGGTCTCTGCCAAGTATTTTCCGCCGTTTGGCGGCTACGGGATCGTGTTCATTGTCACCCCGCTCCATGAAGGCTGCTCTCGCATTGTGTGGCCTGGAGCACATCCACCCTGGCGGGTGGTTGGGGCAGTTCGGACGGGGTGCCGCGCGAGCCCTTCGTCGGGCCGCGATCCGCCTGCGTACCAAGGTGCGAAATAGACCCTGGGCTCGGCGTGTCCCATCATCGCGTCCGTGCCGTCCGTCGGTGTCGGCTGTGATGCCAGCTGTTGATGCCAGCTGTCGAAAGTGGCCGTCGAAGGTGGCTGTCGATGGTGCGTATGTGGATGCGCCTGGCCGGCCGGCGTACACCTGTAGATCAGGATGTCTGCCGAGTGCGCCGATTCCGGAATCGTATTATTCCAGCAGCTATTTCTCGGGCGGATGTCGATCCCGTCTGCGCGTTCTTCGTCCCGGCACTTCGCCGGAGTGCTCCGGTACCCATCCCTTCCGCACGTGCACGTTCACCGGCGGCTGGATCGAGTGGTGTACTCGCGGATCCGCCGGCTCGACGATGCGTCGTCCGGTGACGGTGCGCGCTGGCCGCCTTCCCATCACTCTCGGGCTGGGTGCGCGGGCGGAACCGGTCCCGGACGGCCGTCGCCTGCGGTGTTCCCGGCCCGGGACGTGGTCGGTGGCCGACCCCGTCGTCCGGGCGGCCGGTCTAGCTGGCCGGCTGGCCATGACGCTGCGTGTGGGATGGCTACCTGACCGCTGATCGTTCGCCGCATTTTGCCGGACCCGCGTCGTGACGAATGTTGCGATGGTGGACAATCCTCTCACCGTCCGTGGTCATGGCGGTCTGGCCGAACGGGGAGTGTGATGATGGCTGACGTACCCGAATGGGCGACGGGCGTGGACGTCGACCGGCCGAGCGCCGCGCGTATATACGACTACGCGCTTGGCGGCTCGCACAACTTCGCCGCCGACCGGGAGGCCTACGCGGACGTCGTGACGACGTTTCCCGATGCGCCGCTGGTGGCCCGCTCGAACCGGCTCTTCCTGCATCGGGCGGTGCGCCACATCGTCACCGACCTGGGCGTCACCCAGTTCCTCGACCTCGGTTCGGGTGTCCCGACCGTGGGCAACGTGCACCAGATCGCTCAGAACATCGATCCGCGGGCGCGCGTCGTCTACGTAGAGATCGATCCGGTGGCCGTGGCGCACGCCGAGATCCTGCTCGCCGACAACCCGCGGGCCACGATGCTGCGCGCGGACGTCCGTGACCCGGCGGCGATCCTGCGCTCGGAGCAGGTCACCTCGCTGCTCGACCTATCCCGACCGGTCGCCGTGCTCATGGTCACCGTGCTGCATTTCATCCCGGACGCCGACAGTCCCGCCGGCATCGTGCGGGCGTTTCGCGACGCGACCGTGCCGGGCAGCGCCGTGGCGGTCTCGCACCTGATCGCCGGCGACTGGGACGATGAGTCCGGCAATGTCGAGCAGGTCTACAACCGGACGTCGACCGGGATCAACCCGCGATCGAGGGCCGAGATCGCCGGCCTTCTCGACGGCTACGACCTGGTCGAGCCCGGTCTCGTGTACTCGCCGCTGTGGCGCCCGGACCCTGGGCCCGCCGGGCTCGATCCCCTGACGGACGACCCGGCGCGGTCCGTGGCGCTCGCCGCGGTGGGCCGCCGCTAGCGCCGGATGGAGTCCGCTGCGTCCCCGAAAGCCGGAGAGCTCTCGAAAACAGGAACACCCGCGAAAGGCGGAATGTCCCAGATGGACGGGATGCCCACGGAGGGCCGGGTGACGCCGGCCGCCCGTACGCGAGGGATCGCGGGATTCGCCCAGGTGTGGGCGCGCGCGATCCTGGGTACGAGCTTCCCGGACAGCGGGCTGGTCGGGATCGAGCGGCGGTTACACGCCCTGTCCCAGCGGCTCATCGACGTCCTGCTGCGCGAACCGTTCGTCGCCGACGAGGCGGGAGCGGTGGCCGCTGCCCTGCTCGAACACACCTACGGCGCCTCCGACGCGCTCGCCGCGACGATGGAGGTCTGCGGCAGCCAGCTGCTCACCGCGCTCGCGCTGGAGTCCAGCCCCGAGCTCACCGGGCGGGTCGCCGCCTTACAGGGCGCGTTCGCCCGCGGCTACGCCGGCGCGCTGCGTGAGCGCATCCTCGCCGACCAGGACCTCATCCACCGGGCCGCCCGACGGTCGACCACCGACCGGCTGCGCCTGATCTTCTCCGCACCGACCGTGGGCATCGTCGTCGCCGATGACCTTGGCCGGATCCGGGACACCAACGACGCCTTCGCGCGGATGGTCGGCGTCGCCCCCGGTCGGATGCTCGGCCGGTCACTGTGCGACTTCGCTCACCCGGACGACGCCGCTCGCCTGCGCGAGGAGCTGGCGGCCCAGCGTCGAGACGGAACGCGGCGCATCCGCGGCGACCTTCGGCTGACCAGCCCGTCCGGTGCCGTGGTGCACGCCGATCTGTCCACCTCCTGCCACCACAGCGGCAGCCGGTGCGAGGCCCAGCTCTCTCTGATCACGGACGTGACGGATCGCCACCAGCTGCAGGAACGGCTCCGGTATCAGGCCCGGCACGATCCGCTGACAGGCCTGCCGAACCGGGTCATGCTCCGGGAACGGGTCGAGCAACTGACCGCCGGCGGGACGCGGCGTCGCCTCGGGCTGTGCTTCGTCGACCTCGACGGCTTCAAAGCGGTCAACGACGGGCTCGGGCACGACGTCGGCGACCAGCTGCTCGTGGCCGTCGCCGATCGCCTGCGGGTAACCCTCGTCGACGGGCAGCTGCTCATCCGGATCGGGGGCGACGAGTTCGTCATCCTGCTCGCCGACACCGCCGGCATCGAGGATGTCACGGAGGTGGCCCGTCGGGTGCTCGCGGCGCTGGCCGAACCGATCCAGGTCGGCGCCCATCTGCTCACCGCCGGCGCGAGTCTCGGCCTGGCCGAGAGCCCGGTGGGCACGGCCGACTTCGGTGACCTGATGCGGGACGCCGATCGCTCGTTGTACCGAGCCAAGGAGGCCGGCCGCGGGCGGTGGGCCGTGGTCGACTCCGATCACGACGACCATCAGGTCAGTCGGCACACTCTCGCCCCCATGCTGGCCAGTGCCGTCCGCCGGGACGAGTTCGTCGTCCACTACCAGCCGATCGTCGCCCTGACACCGGCCGCCTCGACACCTGCCATCCCCACACCCGGGTCAGGATCCGCGTCGGTGGTGGTCGGCGTGGAGGCGCTCGTGCACTGGCGCCACCCCCGCTTCGGGCTGCTCGCGCCGGAGATGTTCCTCGGCCCGGCCGAACGGACCGGTCAGATCGGTGCGCTGGGCCGTCGGGTGCTGGAGCTGGCCTGCGGGCAGGCGGCGTCCTGGCCGGCCACCCAGGACGCACCGCACTACGTGAGTGTGAACCTCAGCGCCGGGCAGCTGCGGGAGCCGGGCCTGGTCGACCAGGTGGACCGGATCCTCGACGCCGCCGGGCTGCCCGCGAACCGGTTGCAGCTCGAACTCACCGAGGCGGTGGTCCTCGGGCCGGCCGGCGGGCCGACCCGGGTGCTGCGTGACCTTGCCGCGCTGGGTGTTCGCCTGGCCGTCGACGACTTCGGCAGCGGCTACGCCAACCTCACCCGGCTGCATCGGTTGCCGCTGCACAGCCTCAAGCTTTCCAGCTCGCTGGTCAGCCGGGACGAGGACGGTGCGACCGATCCGGGCGGGGAGAGCACCGTGCGTGCGCTGGTCGGTCTCGGGCACGCGTTCGGCCTCACCGTCATCGCCGAGGGTGTCGAGACCGACGCCCAGGCCGAGCGGCTGCGTCGGGTCCAGTGCGACGGCGCGCAGGGCCATCTGTTCGCCCGGCCGCTACCGCCCGAGGAGCTTCACGCCTGGCTGGCCGTCTCGACGTCCGGCACGGAGACCGAACCGCCAGGGTGGACGCCGTCCGGTGCCGTGCCGTCGGGCGGGACTGTGGCCGGTGCGGGGAGCGTCTCCGCGCCGTCCGCGGCCGCGCGGGGGATACCGAGGTCGCAGGTGGCGGGCCCGCATGTTCGGCGGGCGGTCGGTTGAAGCCGCCGGGATCGTCCGGCCACGGCAGGTCTGGCTCGGCACGTGTACGGAACAGTGCACGGAGCGTGCAGTCGGGGAGCTGACAGCGGAGAAACCATGGGCTGCGAGCCGGAATCGGCGCAGCCTCATAGGCTCTTGGAATGCGACCCTCGCGTGATTGTCGCCCGTCAGGACATGCGGCAGTCGGCCCCGCCGGTCGGGGTGGACCGGCCCACAGCAGTACCCAAGCCGTCGCTCTTGTCCACCCGAACGGCCCCGTCGGTTCCCCCGGCTCCACGGGCAGTGGATCCGGGGCCCGTGCCGGAGCCGCCCGCCTGATGGCGGGCGGGCTGGTGCTGGGCCTGGCCGCTGGGTGCGCCGGCCTGCTCGCCGGATGCTCGTCCGGCGGCTCAGGCGTGGCGAAGGATGTGCGGATCACTGGCTGCGCGCGAGACCCGGACAATCACCGAGCGGTGGTGCGGGGGACGGTGCACAACAGTTCGTCCAAGCGGTCGAACTACGTCATCCAGGTCGACGTCCAGGCAAACGACAGCAAGATCGAAAGCGGCTTGGCGTCGGTGCTCCGCGTACAGCCCGGCCGGACCGAGACCTTCACGGCCAAGCCCGTCGGCGTGGACGTCCCCAGTGGCACCGCCCTGAAATGCACGGTCGCCCACGTCGGCCGCATCGCCGCCGAGTAGATCCCGCTCGTTTACGCCGACGCGATCGGAGTATCGGATTCCGTCCGAGTGGACTTGTCCGGCCGGCCTGGTGCCGCTGCTCAGCCGCGCAGTGCTGGTCCGAAACGCGGCCCGCCGCGGGTGAGGTAGGCGCGGGTGCGCGGCGGCGGGACCGGCAGGCGTGGGGGCCCGCCCGCCACCTGCCCGGGGGGCGTCTGTCCCGCGGCCGCCGGGGTGGAGATCACCGGTGCGGAGATCGTCTCGGGGCCGTTCCGGTGGTCGCCGCCCGGATGGGCAGCCGCGCTGCCGCCGCGGAGCAGTCCGACCCGGGCGGCGACGCCGAGGCTGTAGAGCAGGACGCGCACCCGGGTGTCGATCTCGTCGCGGATAGCGCGGACGTCCTCAAGCGAACGCCCGGCCGGGTCGTCGACCTCCCAGGCGAGGTACCGGGTGTGCGGATAGACCGGGACGATGTCGCCGCAGCCCATCGTGATGACCACGGATGCGGCTCGTACCGCGCCGTCGGTGAGCTGGGTGGGCCGGTGGCCAGACAGGTCGACGCCGAGCTCGGCCATGGCGGCCACGACCGTGGGCGCCACCGCTGGCGCGGGTGAGGTCCCCGCCGAGCGGGCCTGGATACGACCGTGGCTGTGCTGCTCGAGCAGAGCCGCTCCCATCGGGGAGCGGCCGGCGCCTCGGGCACAGACGAACAGCACCTCGGGGCCCGAGACCTCCCCGTCGCCCGGATAGGGGGCGGGGGCCTCCTGAGGTGCGGCCGTGGCGGTATACGCGCGCGTCATGTCGACCTCTCCGCCCGGATGCGTCGAGTTCTGTCCTGGCCTGTCGAGAAGATGACAAATGGGTATCTTTGTGGAACGTGGGCGCGGGAGCGGTGACACGTATCGTCAACCGGATTGTCGGTGTGGCTGACGGTGGTGGTCTTCACGTCAAATGCGGGCATTGAGCTCATCCTACCGGGAGATGTGAAGGCCATCCGTACATTGTTGACCCGAGTCGTGGCGCGAGGGTCGGTTGTCGGGGTTCGCTGGGTACCAGGGGTCAGGTCCTCTCGACGGCCAGCAGGCCGGTCAGCAGGGCAGAGTGGCCAGGGGGTCAGAGCCTCGTCAGGTCGGTGATCCGTCCCGTCGGAGGTCCGTCGTGCCGGCGAGCCGGGCCGGAAGGGTGCCCAGGACAGTCACGCCCGGGACGGGCGCGCACCGGACGGCGGCGCACCGGACGGCGGCGCGGTGGCGGGTACCGGTGCCACCGCGGGGGCCGGGGTGCCGCGACGGACGCGGGACCGCGGGCCGGTCGTCGCGGGGACAGTCCAGGCCGGGATGGCGGCCGGTCAGGGGTCCGGTGGTGGCGCGGGCAGGGCCGCCGCCGGCTCGGCAGCGTGCGCCGACGTGAACGGTAGGCGTGGACCGCGCGATGCCCGCCGGCCGGGCTGTGCGCGTGGACGGCGTTCATCGCCGCATCGTGAGCGGGTTGCCGAGCAGGTAGGCCCCCACCATCTCGAAGTTCGCCGGCGCCAGGGTGATGTGCGCCACCGCGCTGTGAACGTCGCGGAAGCAGCGGTCGAGGCGGCCACCCTCGGCCAGCGACCGGGTGCCCGCCAGGCTGTGCAGACTGTCGACCGCCCGGACCGTGTTCTCACCCACGATGGCCGCGGCCAGCCGGATCACCGCGGACAGCTCCTCGCCGCCGATCGGGCCGCGCGGGCTGGCATGGTCGGCGGCGTCGGAGAGCATGAGCTCGGCGGAACGGACGAGGCCGGTGGCGCGGGCGAGCCCGGCCTGCACGGTGTGGCTGCTGGCAAGGGTCTGCGTCCCGCGGGCTGGCACCGCGCCGACGGCGATGCCGGGGAAGGCACTGAGCGCCTCCTGGGCGATCCCGAGCGCCGTGGACGCGGTCGTGAACGGACCGAAGTCGTAGTAGGCGATCGGGTACCCCCGGGAGGGGCGGGTCAGTGGGGGCTGGCGCAGCAGGCTGCCGTCGACGCTGAAGTCCTCGGGGACGAACACGTCGTCGACGGTGAAGCTCACACTGCCGGTACCGCGCAGGCCCACGGTGTGCCAGTCATTGTCGAGCCGCGCCGCGTCGGCGGGCACGAACAGCATCCGGGTGGGCGCCGGTACCGAACCCGTGTCCCCGGTGCGGCCCGGGCCCTCGCGGTGGGCGGTGTCCTCGCGGTGGGCGGTGTCCTCGGTGAGGCGGGACGCGCATACCAGCCAGTCGGCGTGGGTCGAGCCGCTCGCGAATGACCAGCGTCCGCGCAGCCGATATCCGCCGGGGACCGCCTCGGCGTGGCCGGTCGGGTTGATGCCGCCGACGACGAGCCGGTCGCACTCCTGGAACATCCGCGCGGCGACCCGCTCGGGCAGGTAGTCCGACATCCGGGAGATCACCCCCTGCACGCCCATCTGCCAGGCGACCGATGCGTCGACCCGGGCCAATGCCTGCAGGACCGCCGACCCGGTGCGGACGCTGACGCCGCCGCCACCGAAGGACGGGGACACCCACATGCGGTGGATGTTCTGCGCCCGCAGCGCGTCGATGACGGCCGCGGGCGTCACCCGTTCTCGCTCGGCCCGTTCACGCTCCTGGACCAGGACAGGGATGACCTTCTCGACTCGGGCGAGCCACTCCTTCGTCTCCTCGTGCGAGTGCGCGGAACCGCTCCAGAACACGTCAGCCACCTACTCTGCTCGCCGGATCGTGTCGGCTCTGCGGGAAAGGGTAGGAACAAAGGTGCCGGCCGGCTACTGGCCGGTCGGTTTCCGGCATTTTTCGGGTCGGGTCAAAAATTACCAACTCTGTTGACGCCCGGCTACGAACAGAAGTCCGACGGCCCGAAGGTGCCAGCACCTGGTGGCCGCCTCGCGGCGCGGGATCCGAGACGCCGCGCCGCCTCGGATTGACCACGATGACGCTGAGCTGCGACGACATCACCTGAATCCTTGTTCGTTGCGGGAGTGCGCCCGCGGGTCACGGGCAGGTTGCGGCAGTCTTTCTCCGCAACTACGGGTTGATGGTAGCCAATTTCGACGTAGGTGCGGGTCGAAGTCGATCGTCGGCCCCGTGCTCGCGGGTCTGTGCCCAAAAAGGGTAGGGGAGTCCCCCTGAGTGTGGTGATGTCGGCCGAGGGTAATTGGCCTCGCCCACGTTGTGACCGTCACTGTCCGGCATCGACCGCGTCACCCGGGTGACGCTCCTGGTTGGCAACTCCCTCGATACATCCACCGAGTAGGGTTTTTCCATGGTCCTTAGTATTCGTAACCAATTCACCGGGATTGTGAGCGAGGTTGTCCACGGCTCCGTCATGGGCACCGTTGCCATCGAGATCTCTGGTGGGCAAACGCTGACGGCCACCGTCACCGTGGATGCGATCAAGGAGCTGGGTATCGGTGTGGGAAGCCCCGTATCCGCGTTGATCAAGTCAACGGACATCTCGGTCGCCACACGTGAAACCGCAGGTCTGAGTATTCGCAACAAGCTGCGGGGGAGGCTCGTCGGCCTCGACTCCGGGGGCGCGATGTCGGTCGCGCGCATCGCGCTCGGCGACGGCCTGGAGGTCACCGCCGCGATCACCCGGGCGGCGGCCGAGGAGCTGAAGCTCGAGCCGGGAACCGAGGTCACGGCGTTGATCAAATCAACTGAGGTCTCGTTCGCCGCAGTCTGACCCCACCTGTTCCGGTCGGTCGGAAATCTGCTCCGGCCGGCCGGACAAAGTCCCGTGCCACGTGGCACGGGGAAGCTGGCGGTATACGTACTAACGGCTCGTCAGATTTACGATCCGGGTAACGACGGATGACGGTTCCCGGTGTGACGGCAAAGAATGCCGGTCGGCGGTGGAGCCGGCGTCATCGCCCATCGCGTTCCCTCGTTCGCGCCGCGGGGCCGGCATGGGGATGCGCCGCACGGTTGCGGGCACCCCCGTGGGAACACCCCGGTGTGCCCGTCTCGTACGCTGGCTCGCAGCGCGGAAAGAACCGAAACCGCCGGTCACGGGCATACCCGGATGGGCGCACCCGCCGAGCCCGGTCCGCTAAAAGGTGTGACTCGTCGGCCACCCCGAACGGGCCGTAATCCCGCCAGGACATCATGGGGCCGCCGGACAGATCACGGCCGCCGGAGAAACCACCTGCCGCCCGGCGCTCCACTTGCCGCCAGCCACTCACCTGCCGCCTGGCGATCCACTTTTCGCCGGGCAGCTACTTTTCGCCGGGCGAATGATGGGGCCACCCGCCCACGGCCGGCGAGGCGCGGGCGGGTGGCCCCCGCCGGGTTGGTATCGGACAGCTCTGGCATCGGACAGCTCTGGCGTCGGGCACCTGGCGTCGGACACGGAGCATCGGAGGGCGGACGTCGGATATCAGCTGGAATCCGACGGGCCGCCCGCCGATGGGGTGGGGGCGACGGGCGGCCCGTCGGGGTGCGGCGGCCCCCGTCGCGGGGGGGCGCCTGGTCTGTGCGTGACAGCTGGCGCTGCTGCCCAGGCGTGGTGTCGAGGTTTGGTGTCGAGGCCCAGCGCGGTCAGCCCTCCGCGGACCGCGCCGGGCCTGGATACCGGATCGGCTAGCCGCTCGGGCGCCGATCCGGGTCGTCGGGACGCGGCCGGGCCGGGCGTAGGGAGTTGCCGTGCAGGAGCAGGAATCCGGATGGCCGGACCTCACCCGGCCGGGCCGGCGCGGCCGCGTCGAGGTCGTCGACGGCATGGGCTCGCACGGCGACGAGGATCTGTTCCCAGATGCTCGAGGGCAGGCGGTTCTCCCGGTGCTCGGCATCGGCGTGGTAGCGGACGATCACCTCATCGGTGGGTTCCCTGGCGACCTGACCGGCACCCGCGCCCCATGCGGTCCAGCCGGCGTCTCCGTCCGCGGCCGTGAGGGCGTCAAACCGTCCGGCGCGCACCTCGTCGACGAACGCCAACCACAGAATCGTGGGCATCCGCAGCTCACATGTCCTCCCGGCGTAGCGGTAACGGATGATCACAGTGTCGTCGCGGGAGGTGAGCCGAAGCCCGGGCGCGCACGCCGGGCGCCGCCAGTAGGGCACGACCGGTGTGACGGATGCGGGCGGTGTCGCTCGAGCGGCGGAACCCGCTCGCGGCTTGCGGGAGGTGTGGTGTGTGGATGTCTGAACAGGGTCCGGGAGAGGACCCGTGTGTGCGGTGCCCGAGGTCCTCTCCCGGTGTGCCTCACCGCCCGTACAGGCCCGCGTGGCGATCCGCCCACTGCGGTGGACGATCGGATGCGGGCGGGGCAGCAACCCTCGGCGGAATCCGCTGTCCCAGGAGGAGAACCCCGTTGTATTCACCAGGAATCCTCCTCGCCTCGGTTGCTGGGACGCGGGCTGCGCGTCCGCCGGTGGACTCATCACACCGTGTTGGGCCGATCCCCGACAGAGCGCAACAACCGGGTGCGGCCCTGCACGCCCCCGTTGCACTGCTGCGGCGCAAGCAGTGCAGGGCCAAGGCCCGAACTCCGCCCGGTACCTTCTCCGCCCAGTCGGGAGCTCGACGCCCGGGCTGGAAGCTCGACGCCCGGGCTGGAAGGGGGACAACCTCGTCCGGGACGCGGCGAACGTGTCCGGTGTCGAGGTCTGCCTCGGTGACGGCGACGACACGGTCACCAGCCTCGGTGGCCCGCCCCGCCGGGTCCTGTCGGCGCTGGGTGGGCCCGGCAGCGGTTCGATTGCCGGCGGCGTGGCCGACGCTCGCCCCGGCGGCACCGGATGGATGCACATCGACGGTGGCGTCAGCTCAGACCCGGGCGGAAACGTCGAGAGCACCGCGAACCGCGGGTCCCTCGTGAACGGACGATCTCGCCGGTCGGCCGTTTATGAATTCGCAATAATGTGACGCGGGTAATGCTGCGGACAGGGGCACCCATCATGGGTTAACCGCCGCCGACGGGTGGGTGACGTTCAGGTGGGAGCGGACGGGCGTCCGCGGTGCGCAGCGGCATCCGTTGATCGGCGTCGAGGCGAGCCGGAGCTTCGTCGGCCGGCTCGCCGCCTCGATGTCCTCCAGCCGCCTCAGCCGTCGGCGATGACGGCAGTCCACCTGCGGTCATGGGAAATGGCCGCGCCGAGGTCCTGTAGGTGCCGCAGGGCGGCGGTCACCTCGGCGGACGGAAGGTCGAGCGTGTGTGCGAGAGCGCGGGCGCGAAGCGGCCTGTTCGCGCAGCGCAGGGCGGCCCGCACGCGGGCTCCCGTCCGGTCCGTACGTCCCGTGAGTTCGACGCGATGCCGCGACCCCTGGCGGGGCAGTTCGATGGCTAAGTCAGCGTCCGATGACTCGGTGCTGGTGACGCGGTCCACGGAATGCATGTCACTCCCTTCATTAGAGCTAGCATCTATAACGATGCAACACGAAGACACCGTATTTCCTGCGACCTGCATCGCTTTACTGTTGGTAGTTTTAAAAATACGGTGTGTATGTGGTCTTTTTGGTGGACGGCATGGGTCTGGGCGATCATCCGCCGGGGATGCTGGACTCTCCGCTCAGGTACTGCGACGTCCCGGGCAGGGTGTCGAGCGGGGCCGGTTCCCACCCTGGCGGTCCCGCGTATCCTGCCCCGACCGGGGTCCCCTAGACGAGGGTCTCGTCATCCGTGTCGCCTCGGCCGTGTCCCGCGGCCGTGTCGCCTCGGCCGTGTCGCCTCGGCCGTGTCGCCTCGGCCGTGTCGCCTCGGCCGTGTCGCCTCGGCCGTGTCGCCTCGGCCGT
>NZ_JALKFZ020000096.1 GCF_023243075.1 Frankia sp. AiPa1
TAGGTGTCGGGCCGGTCGGCGGCCAGCCGGCGGCGGATCGTGATGGCTTCCTCGATCGCGGCCAGGGCCTGCTCCGGGCGCCCCACAGCCCCCAACTGGTTCGACTGGTTGTTCAGCGACGTGGCGAGGTCGGGGAGGTAGGTGTCGGGCCGGTCGGCGGCCAGCCGGCGGTAGAGCGCGGCGGCTTCCTCGATCGCGGCCAGGGCCTGCTCCGGACGCCCCACATCCCCCAACCGGATCGACTGGTTGTTCAGCGACGTGGCGAGGTCGGGGAGGTAGGTGTCGGGCCGGTCGGCGGCCAGCCGGCGGCAGAGCGTGACAGCTTCCTCGATCGCGGCCAGGGCCTGCTCCGGACGCCCCAGATCCCCCAACCGGATCGACAGGCTGTTCAACGATCCGGCGAGGTCGGGGAGGTAGGCGTCGGGGATGGTGCGTCGTCGGGGTAAGGCCCATCGGCGGGCTGGGGGTAGGCCCGGGGTGTGGTCGCGGAGACGGGTGGTGTGGGCCTGCTGCACGACAGCGGCCAGTTCCAGCAGCCGGTGACTGTACTGGGGGAGACCGCCGGTCATGGTGGTGAGAGTGGGTAGATCCAGTCGCGGCGCCAGGGCGGTCAGGGCGTGGGCGGTGGGGGTGTGGTCGGCCGCTTCGAGGGTGACCTGGAGTGCGACCGGGGCGCGGGCGGGCGGATCAGCGGCGAGGAGCGCGGGCAGCAGGCCACTGAGGCTGGGATGTGCGGGTGCGGCCCGGTTGAGCACGGTCAACGCCTGGTAGATCTGCGCCCGGGAAGCACCGGTGAGAACCCGGAAGGCAACACCGGCGGTGTCGGTCGGGTCGGTGAGGTGGTGGGCGAGGAAGTGTTCCGCGAGCCGGTCCGGGCTGATCCCACCCCACACCTGCCCGCCGTGGCCGGGTGGCGGCGGGTAGAGCCCTGCCAGCCACCGCACCACCCGCCCCCGTAGATCATGAGCTTCGCCGTCGTCACCCGCGAAACCCGCGAGACGAGCAAGGGTCGCGGTGGCCTCGCGCACGTCCTGGGCGCCGCACAGGGTCGCGATAGCGATGGCCTGTTCCAGACTGTCCGCGGACCGGGTGATGCCCCGGGTCCGGGCGGTGTCGGTCCAGTAGGTCCTCTCGTGGCGCAGAAGCCGGTCCGCGACCTCGGCCGGTGATCCACCCGGGCGGGTGTCGGGCTGGTCGAGGAGCGCGGTCAACGCGGCCATGTGCACTGCCAGGACCAGCCCGAACCCGGGATCGGACAGGTCCGGTATCCCGCCTTGGACGCGCTCTGCCCGTGCGGTCCAGTCCACCGTGGGATCAAGATCTGTGAGCCGGTGGGCGAACGTGCCGGCCGCGTCGGTGAACAGGCGTGTCCGGTCGGGTCCGCTGGTCTCCACCGCCGGCAGGGTGAGGGTCTGTCCGTCGTCGGCGAGGGGATGGCGGCTGGTGAGATCGTCCCACCAGTCCCCACCCCCGCGGGCGACCAGCAGCAGCCGCACCCGGATGCGGCTGGATCGTTCTTCCAGGATGCTCAGGAGGGTGCTGGTGAGATCGGTGTGGGTTTCGGCGTAGTCCACCACCAGCAGCACCGGCCGCGTCTGCCCGGCCAGTCGCCCCACCAGCCCAACACCATCGGGGCGGACGAGTCCGGCCAGCCAGCCCGCCTCGCGCATGCGTGCGCTCAGGGCGCGGGCGAAACGGGTCTTGCCCTGCCCGCCCGGACCGACCAGCAGCCGCACCGCGCTGTCCGCCGCCCCGGTGCACCAGTCGGTGAACTCGGTGAGGAGCGCATCCCGGCCGTGGAGGTCGACGATTTCAGCGTCGGCCCGGAGGAACTGCGCCGGCGTGCGGGGCACGGTGACCGTCGGCGGGCTGATCAGTCCGGCGAGTTCGACCGATTCCCAGTCGACGGGCCCACCCTCGGCGCGGATCAGGTCCCGGAACCTCGGATCGTCCAACAGCCGGCGGACCGGCACCGCACTCAGCCGGCCCTCACCGAACCCGGGGGTGTCCACCACGATCACGGCGGTCGCGAACCACACAGGCGCGGGGCCGGTGGGGTCAGCGCACGCGTGGAGCACCGCCCCGGACATACCGGACCAGGGCAACGGTTCGTCGTCCGCGGTGGGCGCAAGCGGCGGATGGTCCTTGACGTTGATGTCGTAGCGGCCGGTGACCAGCCCGCCCAGCGGGTTCACCTGCCCGGTCAGATGGTTGGTCTCCCGCGCGCCGTCGTCGCCACGGAGCACCCGGGGGAAACCGACCGCCTCACCGGCGATCCCACCGGCACGGCCGGTCAGCGCACCCCAGCGCAACCGGTCCACCCGCGGCGGTATCCACCCCGGATCATCGATGCGGATCAGTGCCGCGTCGGGCGCGGTGCCGCCGGAACCGTCCCAGCGCTCAGGCCACACCACCCGACCCGACGTGCCCGCCCGGCCGGTCTCACCCACCCCGACCGTCAACCCCACCCGCGCCGACGCCACCGGCCCCTCGGGGAACACGACATGCGCGGCGGTCAGGACCAGCCGCCGGGTGATCAGCAGACCCGACCCCACCCGCGTGCGCCCATCGGCCCGCACCGCGCGGATCTCCACGACCTGCCCCGGGGGCACCGGACCCGCCACACCCACCCCCGACCCCACCACGGTGATCGGACTACTCGTCGTCGCCGATCAACGGCGAACGGCCCGTCGCCGGATCGACCGGCTGCAAACGGACGGTCAACCGATGGGTAGAAGTCGAGGAACGTTCACCCGACGCGCCGATCGACACCACCCCGATCCGCACCCCACCCTCCGCCTTACCACCGGTATGAACCTCCACATTCAGGTCCAGCTCCACCGGCTCCACCGTGAACCGGACCGGGGCACCCACCCCCGCGGCCATCGCCACGGTCAACTCCGCCCGCACCGCACCGATCGCGTCCGCCAACCCCACCCACGGTTTGTCCACCACGACGATCCCCCGATCAGCAGCACCACCCGGATAGTGCCCACAGTAACCGGAACATGCCACAAACCAACCAGGAACCCCCACCCGCACCGCCACCCGACCCTCCACCCCTCGACCCCCCAGGCATGGGCCGATCACACGAAAGACCAGGTCAACGACCTATACGAACGCGGGGCTGCCAGACCGATCTGCCACCCACAACGACCTGTGTAGGCGGATCTTGCCCGGCGACTGACCGCTCGTTGCGACGAACATGGGATGTGGGCGCGTCCTGCCGGATGGAGAAGGCCAGCGACGGTGTCAGCAGGCGGGCGGTGTGCCCCCGCCGGGGCCGTTCGGGTTGGCCGTGGGACAGGTGGTGGGGGACGCCCCGGCCGTGGTCTCCGCGGACGGGCTCGCCTCGACGGTGGGGGATGCCCCGGCCGACGGCGGGGGTAGCCGCGACGGCGACGGACTGGTGCTCACGCGTGGGCTCGGTGCCGTGGTCTCGGCCGGGTCGTTGGTGGCGGACGGCTGGGGGCTGGTGCCGTCCGACGGGGATGGACGGCTGCGCGTGGGCGAAGGCGGGCCACCGCGCGTCCTGCCCGGGCCGCGCGGGTCGGTGTGGCCGGGGCCGGAGAGGCCGCCCGGGTCGGGCATCTGGTCGCCCTGGGCGGGCGGCTGGGTCGGGCCGACCCGCGGACCGGAACCGCCCCCGGCGGCGAGCACGAGGACGACGCTGACCAGCACGAGGATCAGCAGCGCGGCGCTGGCGAGTGGCGCCGCCCGCCGCCAGGGCATCGGCAGCCAGCCGAACAGCGCATCGAGACGCCCGGCGGCCGGACCAACCCCCTGCCGCGACCTGACCCCATGGTGCGGCGCGGGCGTGGACCCCTGCACCGACCCGCGCCCACCGGTCGCACGCGCGTTGCCGGCCTTCAGCCGCGGCTCGCCGGCCATCGGACGCGGGTCGCCAGCCATCGGACGCGGGTCGCCAGCCGCCGGACGCGGGTCGGCGGCCACCAGGGCGGTGGCGCCATCGTGGCGCGGATCCGTCTGGCCGGGCCGGCGCGGCACCGGGACCGTTGTGATCGAGGGGTCGTCGACCGGTGGCGGCGTCGGACGCAGCACCAGCGGATGGGTCGGCTGGTCGGGCCGGTCGGGGTCGAGCGCCGACGCGGGGTCGCCCGACGCGCTCAGGGGCGGGCGGGCCTGCCAGGGGGTCAGGGCCAGAGCCGCGGCCCGATCGGCATCCGCCGGCGTGCGCACCTTGGGGTCGGCGACGAGGAGACGCACGAGGTCGGCCGCGCTCGGCCGCTCCTGCGGATGGCGGGCCAGCGCTGCCCGGACCAGCCCGACCAGGGCGTCCGGCACCCCGGCAAGATCGGGTGGCGGCTCCTCGCGGCTGCGGTTCAGGACGTCCGACTCCTCCGAGGCGAACGGCGGGCGCCCGGTGGCCGCATAGGTCACGCAGGCTCCCCAGGCGAAGACGTCCGCCGACGGGCCCGCGCGCTCCCCGCGCAGCTGCTCGGGTGCCATCCAGGCCAGGGTGCCGATGAGAATCCCGGTGCGGGTGTGGCTGGGCGTGCCGGTGGCGCGGGCGATGCCGAAGTCGATGACCTTCGGGCCGTCCCAGGCCAACAGGATGTTCGACGGTTTGAGATCACGGTGCACGACACCGACGGCGTGGATCGCGATCAGGGCGTCGGCGAGCCCCACGCTGAACCCGTGCAGCAGGCGTTCCTCCATGCAGCCGTGGCGCAGGACGGCGTCGGCGAGGCTGGTGCCCTCGACGTACTCGGTGGCAAGCCATGGGGAGGCCGCGTCCGGGTCGGCGTCGACCACCGCGGCGACCGCGCGTCCGTGCACGCGGCGAGCAGCGGTGACCTCGCGGCGAAACCGCGCCCGGAACTCGGGGTCGTCGGCGAACCGGGCATCGGGGACCTTGACCGCGGCCGCCCGCCCCTCGGCGTTGAACCCCAGATAGACGGTGCCCATGCCGCCGGCGCCGATCCGGTTCTGGATGGTGAAGGGGCCGATCCGGCGCGGGTCGCCGTTGACCAGAGGCGTCAGCACGGGACCGGCCTCCGACCCGCCCGGATTCGGCCGGCATCCCGCCGCCGGCCGTCCGACGCGGACCGCCCGAGCCGCGCCGACCGCCCGCCCTGCGCCGAAATGGTCGCTCCTCCGATCACGCTCTCCCACGGGCAGCCCAGCCGCGAGCGGACCGGCCGTGGCGGCCTGAAAACGCCGGCCGCCGCGCCGCGAATCCCCCGCCCAGGGCCGCCGCAACTCGGTCGATGCGACCCCGGGCCACGGCAACCGCCGTGACAACATTGCCCGGCCCGTCCCTGCGGCAGTGCCGACGACCATGCTGCCAGAGACGGTAGCGCGTGCGTCCGACCGGTTCAGCCCAGCCGGTCCCGGTGGGCGCGTCGCCCGCCTGTTCGGCTGATCGTCGCGTTGCCGCCTGGGCGGTGGGTCCGGCAGCTACCGGCAGCTACCGGCGGCTGCCCGCGGCGTTCGGGTCGTTCGGCGGGATGGGGTCCTGAGCGGTGAAGGTCGTCCCCGACCAGACGAAGCGTACGTCGGCATGCCCGGACGGCGCACCGGGAGGATCCTGCGGGTTGTAGGTGTCGTAACGCAGGGTGACCTCATGATCGTTCGGTTGGCGGACGAGCGTGATGTGGGCGCTCGGCGCCTTCGTGTCGGTGCCGCGGAACTGCCCGTCAGCGAAGACGAACGCCAGCTGCTGGGGGTTGCCCCCGGACGGCTGGCCGGTGCCGACCACGACGTTGAGTCGGCGGTCCTCCTGGTAGGTGCTCAGATCCGGCTGGTAGCCCCTGCCGGTGATGACCGAGGCCGCGGCGTCGGTGGACAGCGTCGTCGGAGTCGGCGAAGGAGTCTGGGTCGGGGTCTGGCTGGCGGTGGGAGTGGCCGGCGACGGCGTGCTCGGCGCGGTGGCGCCGGCGGACGGCGGGCTCGGCGCCGTGCCACCGCCCGGGCTCGGGTTGACTGTGCCCGTCCCCGCCGGGCCCGTCCCCACCGTGGCCGTGCTCCCGCCGTCCCCGCCACTGCCGCCGCCATCGTGGTCGCGCAGGGCGAGCGCCGCGGCGATGCCGCCGCCGAGCAGCAGCACCGCCACGAGAACGGCCGCGATGACCGCACCTCGACGTCCGGACGAGCCCCCGGGACGGCCGGCGCCGTGCCCGGGCGGCGGTCCATACCCGCCGGGGCCGCCCGCGTACTGCTCCGCGTAGGGGCGGCTGCCTGGTCCGGGTGGGCCATAACCGCCTCCGGTGTAGCCGGCGCCGGGACCGGAGGGGGTACGAGTGGCGCCGGCGCCAGGACCGCTGGTCCGGTAGCCGCGGTTGTCATACCGCCCCTCGTCATAGCCACGGCTGTCCTGGGCGCGGTCGTCATAGCCACGGCTGTCCTGGGCGCGGTCGTCATAGCCGGCCGGGTAGCCCCGGTCCGCACCCGGCTGGGCGCCGTATTCGGCGCCGCCGTGTCCCTGGCCGCCCGGCCCGCCGGGCCCGGTGGCGAAACCGGCCGGCGGCGGGCCCTGGGGCGGGGTCGGCGGCAGCGACCAGATCTGGGCGAGGGCGGTCTCGCTCGCGTCGTCCGCGTCGCCGACGGCACCCACGTCCCGCCCCAGCAGCCTGGCCAGCAGCCCGGCCGCGCTTGGGCGGGCCTCGGGCTCCTTCGCCAATGCGTCACGCACGGGCCCGACCAGCGCGGCGGGCAGGCCGTCCAGGTCGGGTTCGGCGGTGAGGATCTGCATGCCGACGGCTTCGGCGCGCTCGCCGCGAAACGGCGGCCGGCCGGCGGCGGCGAACGCCACGCACGCACCCCAGGCGAAGATGTCGGCGGCGGCTCCGGCGCGCTCGCCGCGCAGCTGTTCCGGGGCCATCCAGACCAGGGTGCCGATGAGCATGCCGGTGCGGGTGTGGCTGGTGCTGTCCGCGGCCAGCGCGATGCCGAAGTCGATGACCTTGGGGCCGTCCCAGGCCAGCAGGATGTTCGCGGGCTTGAGGTCGCGGTGCACGACCCCGGCCTCGTGGATGGCGACCAGCGCGTCGGCCAGGCCGATCGCGAGGCCGCGGACGAGATGCTCGTCCAGGCGGCCGCGGGTCGCCACCGCGTCGGCGAGGCTGCGTCCCTCGACGTACTCGGTGGCCATCCACGGGCGTTGCCCGGTCAGGTCGGCGTCGAACACGGCCGCCACGGTGGTGCCGCGGACCCGCCGCGCGGCCGCGACCTCCTGGCGAAAGCGGGCGCGGAACTCGGGATTGTCGGCGAGGCCCGTCGACGGGACCTTCACCGCGGCCGGCTTGCCGTCCGCGCCGAAACCGAGGTAGACGACCCCCATCCCCCCGGCGCCGATCCGGTTCGCCAGCCGGAAGGGGCCGATCCGCTGCGGATCGTCCGACGTCAGGGGGGTCAGCACACCTGTTCCTCTGCTTGGGCACCCCGCCGGCGGGCGGAGGGTGCGACGGTCGGCGGGACACTCGGCCAGGGCGGCGGGTTCGCCCGAGGGCCACGTTCCCGCGGGAGCCACGCTCGCCCGGGAAGCGATCGGTACCCGGGACGTCGCGCCCGCCCCTGGAGCGCGGCCAGCCCGGAGGGTCACGCTTGAACGGGAAAACCGGACGGCAGAACCAGCCGGGCAGATCGCCCGGCAGGCCCGAGGTGATCGCCCGGGGAGAATTGTGGCGCAGTGCCGTCGCCACTCCCATCCGCCCGTGCCGCTCTCACCGTCTGTTGAGTTAACATTGGCTTTATGTGATTGTCTCGCGTGGGGTGTTGTGACACTTCTCAGGCACTTCCCCGACGGATGGTCGCAGTAACGCGCCGCATCCGCACGAACAGCCCGGCGACGCGTACCGGGTACACCCCCCTGCGGGGGGAGATCCCCGAGGTCAGCCGCCGGCGGACGTGGGGTGCGGGGCGGTGGGCCGGCACGTCATCCGGCGTTCGTCTGCGCGTCAACTGGCATCCTGTCCGGTTCCGTACGGTTGGCCGCCCGGGCTGTGCACGTCCGCGCGTGTCCGCGCGTTTCCGTACGGCCGTGTGTCCGTACGACAGGGAGGCCAGCGTGACCGAGGTCGAACGGGTGATCCCCAAGGGAGCCGACGGTCGGGTCGCGCCCCTGTCCCATGGCGGCGGCCTGGGCGGCTGGCTGGGTGCCGCGGGCCTCGCCGAACGGGTCGAGGCGCAGGCGGAGCAGCTCTCCGGTCTACGGGTCCGCGACGAGGACGACGACGAGGCGACCCTGCTGCGCCCGGACGGAACGCCGGTCGACACCTGGCGGGAGAACTACCCCTACGACGACCGGGTGCACCGGGCCGACTACGAGCGGGCCAAGCGGCTCCTGCAGATCGAGCTGCTGAAGCTGCAGTACTGGGTCAAGGAGACCGGGCAGCGCCTCGTGCTGGTCTTCGAGGGCCGCGACGCCGCGGGCAAGGGCGGGACCATCAAACGGTTCCTCGAGCACCTCAACCCCCGGGGCGCGCGGGTCGTCGCGCTGGAGAAGCCCTCTCCGCGGGAGCGCGACTCCTGGTACTTCCAGCGGTACGTCCAGCACCTGCCGGCGGCCGGCGAGATCGTCCTGTTCGACCGTTCCTGGTACAACCGGGCCGGCGTCGAACGGGTGATGGGCTTCTGCTCCCCGGAGGAGTACAGCGAGTTCCTGCGCCAGGCGCCCGAGCTGGAACGGATGTGGACCCGCAGCGGGTTCGTCATCATCAAGCTGTGGTTCTCCGTGTCGCGGCACGAGCAGCAGACCCGGTTCATCGTGCGCCGGATCGACCCGGTACGGCAGTGGAAGCTCAGCCCCATGGACCTCGCCGCGCTGGACCGCTGGGACGACTACACCGACGCCAAGGAGTCGATGTTCTTCTACACCGACACGGTCGAGGCCCCGTGGACGGTGGTGAAGAGCAACGACAAGAAGCGGGCCCGGCTCGAGGCCATGCGCCACGTCCTGCACCGACTGGACTACACCGGCAAGGATCTGGACATCGTCGGCGTCCCCGACCCGCTCATCGTCGGCCCCGCCGCGAACCTGCTCGAGACCGGTGAGAAGGCCGACCGCACCTTCCCCACCCTGCACTGAGCACCGGTCGCCGGATGCTCCGGCCGGTGTGCGGCCTAGCCGTCGCCGGTGGGGAAGGGGGGCTCGGGCGTGGCGGGAGACTCATAGCGCGGGCGCAGGGGCTGGCCGGAGCGACCATGGTCGGGCCGCACGGCCAGGGTCTGGTGGATCTGGCTGCGGCCGGACTCGAAGCTCAGGGCCGAGCCCGCCATGTACAGCCGCCAGACCCGGGCCCGTCCCGGGCCGACCATCGCGACAGCGGCGTCCCAGTTCTCCTCCAGCCGGCGCACCCACGCGCGCAGGGTCAGCCCGTAGTGCTCCCGTAGGTTCTCGACGTGCCGTACCTCGAAGCCGGCGGCCTGGGTCAGCGTGGTCATGACGCCGATCTCGTGCAGCTCGCCGTCGGGGAAGACATACCGCCGCAGGAAGTCCGGACCGGCCGGCAACGGCACCGGCCCGAGATGGGGACCGCCGCGCTGCGCGCCCGCCGGGTCGCCGGGGAACGAGATCCCATGGTTGAGCAGCCGGCCCCCCGGGACCAGCAACCCGTACAGGTTCGCGAAGTAGGTCGGCAGCATCGCCCGGCCGACGTGTTCGACCATGCCGACCGAGCTGATGGCGTCGAACGGGCCGTCGAGGATCTCCCGATAGTCCTGCAACCGGATCTCGATGGCGTCGGACAGACCCGCCTCGGCGATCCGACGCCGGGCGAGCGCGGCCTGCTCCACGGAGATCGTCACCCCCACCCCGCGCACCCCGTGGTGCCGGGCGGCGTGCAGGAGCATGCTGCCCCAGCCGCAGCCCACGTCGAGTAGCCGCTCGCCGGGGCGCAGCCCGAGTTTGCGGCAGACCAGCTCGTGCTTGGCGGTCTGAGCGGCGTCCAGGGCGGCGTCGGGCGACTCCCAGACCGCACAGGAGTAGGTCATCGTCGGACCGAGGATGAGCCGGTAGAAGTCGTTGGACACGTCGTAGTGGTGGGAGATCGCGGCTGCGTCGCGGCGCGTGCTGTGCCGACGACCGTGCAGCCGCGCCTCCTCGGGCGGCGGCTCCGGTGGGCGGACGCCGAGTTCCCGCAGCAGGACGAGCGCAGCTGCCCGAGGCCCGCCGCCGGCGCCAGACAGACGCGAACGCGCTGTGTCGATGGCCTCGCGCACCGCGAGTGCCGCGAAGATGTCACCCTCGACGTCCAGGTCACCGGCGACGAACGCCCGGGCTAGACCGAGCTCGCCGGGACGGAACAGCACCCGGCGCAGCGCCTCCGGTGAGCGCACCACGATCCGGGTGGCGGTGTCCGGGCCGAGGGTCGAACCGTCCCACAGCCGCACCCGGACGGCCGGCTCGGCGCCGAGCAGCGTCGCGAGCAGCACCCGCGTGGCCGCCGCGATCCGTGGCGGCCAGGGAGCGTGCGCGCCCGACGCGGTGGCTCCAGGTGTGATCGGTGCCGGCGGTCCGGGCGTCGCCGGCGCCAGCCCACCCGTCCCCGACGAATCCGTGTCCGACGGACTCTGCTCACGGCTGATCGTCACAGCACACCCTCCGGTTCGCGTGCGCCGTCACCCCACGGGGCGCGCGGCCCACCGGATTCGCCCGGGCGGCTTTCGCGCGCTGTTCGAGGGTCGGGTGCGCCGCCGGGCCGTGAGCGTTCCGGTGGCGGGGCCTCCGGGGATGGCGTGGCGTCCGGGCGACGCCGCACACGTCGCCCCACGTCCCGGCGGCGCGCCGTGGTCCGTCAGGTTCCTGGGACGCGGTCGCACCTGGTTGTCTGGAGGCCATCGTCCCCCAGATCGGTCGTACTCGAACGGTGGCGGGTGTCGCATTGTGGTAGTCCCGCGGACGGGAATAAATCTTCCTTGGAGCGATCTGTGTTGCCGCAGGTCAGAGGAAACCGAGGGCCGGCTGCCCGGCCGCCCTACCGCCCTACCGCCCGGCCGCCTTACCGCCTGGCCGCCAGCCAGGGCGCGGGGGGACGGTCGCGCCAGCATCACAGGTCGGGCCAGGACCTGCGGGTGTGGGTCAGGCGACGGCGGAGGCGCCGAGCAGGGCCTTGAGGTCGCCCATGAGCGCGGGGGTGCGCTGGACCTTGTACGCGTCGTCGAGGCGCAGCAGCGTGACCCGGGCCGGGGTCTGCAACCGCAGGTGCACCTCGGTCGTGCCGGGGTGGGTGCCGAGCACCTCGCGGAGTCGCTCGACCGTCGGGGGGTTCACCCGCGATGCCGGCATCGTGATCACCACCGGCGGGCTGAGCGCGTGCTCGCTGAGGTCGGGCACGCTCAGCTCGGAGGCGATCAGTCGCGGGGCGTCCTCCCGCTTGTCCAGGCGGCCCTTGACGATGACGACCGTGTCCTCGGCCAGCTGGGTCGCACACGTCTCGTAGGTCTGCGGGAAGAACATCACCTCGAGCCCGCCCTCGAGGTCCTCAATGGTGGTCAGTGCCCACAGCTTGCCCTGCTTGGTGACCTTGCGCTGCAGGCTGGAGATGATCCCGCCGATGGTGACGGTGGACCCGTCGGCGTACTCGCCGCCGGTGAGGGAGGCAATGCCGCAGTCGGCCTTCGCCGCGAGCACATGCTCGACGTCGCGCAGCGGATGGTCCGACACGTACAGGCCGAGCATCTCGCGCTCGTGGGAGAGCTTGACCGCCTTGTCCCACTCCTGGTCGGAGAACTCCTGGACGCCGAAAAGGGGGCCCGCCTCCGGGTCGCCCTCGTCGTCGAGGGCGAACAGGTCGAACTGGCCCTCGGCATTCTTCTTCTTCACGCCCATGACCGCGTCGACGGCCTGCTCGTGCCGCTCGACCAGGCCTCGGCGGGTGTGGCCGAGGGCGTCGAACGCCCCAGCCTTGATCAGCGACTCGATGGTGCGCTTGTTGCAGACGACCGCGTCGACCTTGTCGAGGAAGTCGGGGAACGAGGTGAACGGGGTCTTGGCCATGCGGGTTCGGACGATCGATTCGACGACGTTGATCCCGACATTACGGACGGCTGCCAGACCCACCCGGATCTCGGTCGATCCGTGTGCGGTGTAGTCGGCATTGGAGCTGTTGACGTCCGGCGGCAGCACCCGGATTCCCATCCGCCGGCACTCGTTGAGGTAGATGGCGGACTTGTCCTTGTCGTCGCGCACCGAGGTGAGCAGCGCCGCCATGTACTCGGCCGGATAGTTGGCCTTGAGATAGGCCGTCCAGTACGACACCAGGCCGTAGCCGGCGGTGTGCGCCTTGTTGAACGCGTAGTCCGAGAACGGGACGAGGATGTCCCAGAGCGTCTTGACGGCCGCATCCGAGTAGCCGCTGTTCTTCATCCCGTCGGAGAAGGGGACGAACTCCTTGTCGAGGATCTCCTTCTTCTTCTTGCCCATCGCCCGGCGCAGCAGGTCCGCGCCGCCGAGCGAATAGCCGGCGACGCGCTGCGCGATCGCCATGACCTGCTCCTGGTAGACGATCAGGCCGTGGGTGGTGTCGAGAATGTCGGCGAGCGGTTCGGAGAGCTCCGGGTGGATCGGGGTGATGTCCTGCTGACCGTTCTTGCGCAGCGCGTAGTTGATGTGCGAGTTCGCGCCCATCGGGCCCGGCCGGTAGAGCGCGAGCACGGCGGAGATGTCCTCGAAGTTGTCCGGGCGCATCATCCGCAGCAGGGAGCGCATCGGACCGCCGTCGAGCTGGAACACGCCCAGGGTGTCGCCGCGGGCGAGCAGCTCGTAGCTGGCCGGGTCGTCCAGACTCAGGCCCAGCAGATCGATCTTGATGCCGCGGTTGGCCTCGACGTTGCGCACCGCGTCGTCCATGACGGTCAGGTTGCGCAGGCCCAGGAAGTCCATCTTCAGCAGGCCGAGCGTCTCACACGTCGGGTAGTCGAACTGCGTGATGATCGCGCCGTCGGCGTCGCGCCGCCACACCGGAATGTGGTCGATGATCGGCTCGGCGGACATGATGACGCCGGCCGCGTGCACCCCGGCCTGGCGGATCAGCCCCTCGATGCCCTTCGCCGTGTCGATGACCTTGCGCACGTCACCGTCGGACTCGTACAGCCCGCGGATCTCCCCGGCCTCGCTGAACCGGGGGTGCTTCTCGTCGAAGATGCCGCCGAGCGGAATGTCCTTGCCCATCACGGCCGGCGGCATCGCCTTGGTGATCCGGTCGCCGAGCGCGTACGGGTAGCCGAGCACCCGGGACGAGTCCTTGATCGCGGCCTTGGCCTTGATGGTGCCGTAGGTGACGATCTGGGCGATGCGGTCCTCGCCCCAGCGCTCGGTGACGTAGCGGATCACGTCACCGCGGCGACGTTCGTCGAAGTCGATGTCGATGTCGGGCATGGACACGCGCTCGGGGTTGAGGAACCGCTCGAACAGCAGGGAGTGGGGAATCGGGTCGAGGTCGGTGATGCCGAGCGCGAAGGCGACCATCGACCCCGCGGCACTGCCGCGCCCGGGACCCACCGGGATGCCCTGGTCCTTGGCCCACATGATGAAGTCCGCGACCACGAGGAAGTAGGACGGGAACCCCATCTGCAGGATGATCCGGATCTCGTACTCGACCCGCTCGCGGTGCTCCTGGTCGAACCCGCCCGGGAAGCGGCGCTCCATGCCGAGCCAGGTCTCCTTGCGAAACCAGCTCTCCTCGGTCTCGCCGTCCGGCACCGGGAAGCGCGGCATCAGGTTGCGCTTCTCGAACATGCCGGTCGGGTCGACCCGCTCGGCGATCATCAGCGTCGTCTCGCAGCCCTCCCGCCACACGTCCGAGCCGTCGATGGCGTACATCTCCTCGGCGCTCTTGAGGTAGTAGCCCGAGCCCTCGAACTGGAAGGTCGGGTTGGCCACCGTCGAGGCGGTCTGCACACACAGCAGCGCCGAATGGGCGTCACGCTCGGACTCGTAGGTGTAGTGCGAGTCGTTGGTGACGACGAAGCGCATGTCCAGGCGGCGGGCGATGTCGATGAGCCCGTCGCGGACCCGGCGCTCGATGTCGAGCCCGTGGTCCATGATCTCGCAGAAGTAGTTCTCCCGGCCGAAGATCTCCTGGAAGGTGGCCGCGGCCGCCAGCGCCTCGTCGAACTGCCCCAGCCGCAGCCGGGTCTGGACGATGCCCGACGGGCAGCCCGTCGTCGCCATGAGACCCTCGGAGTGCTCGGCGATGATCTCCTGGTCCATCCGCGGCCACTTGATGTAGTAGCCCTCCATGGACCCCCGCGAGTTGAGCCTGAACATGTTCTTCAGCCCGACCGCGTTGCGCGCCCACATGGTCATGTGGGTGATGGCGCCACCGCCGGAGACGTCGTCGCCCTTCTGGTGCGGCTCGCCCCAGCGCACCCGCTGCTTGAGCAGGCGCGACTGCGGGGCGACGTAGGCCTCACAGCCGATGATCGGCTTCACGCCGGCCGCGGTGGCCTGCTTGTGGAAGTCGTACGCGCCGTACATGTAGCCGTGGTCGGTGATCGCGACCGCCGGCATCCGCTGGCGGGACACCTCGGCGAACATGTCCTTCAGCCGGGCCGCCCCGTCCAGCATCGAGTACTCGGTGTGGACGTGCAGGTGGACGAAGGAGTTGGGCACGTCGTCGAACCCTTCCGCGCGCCGGGCACGCCGATCGAGACGAACGGCCGGCCCGGCCGGGCACCACGGCCCGCGCACCGAGCGGTGCGCCGGATGCGTGCGCCGCGGCGAGGATCGGCCGCATGTACGGGACTTGTCCCGGCAGCCTAGTCGCCCGCGGGCACCCCCGGACCGTGCCGGGGTCCGTGTCCCACGCCGGTCCCACCGCGCACGCGCCGCAGGTCACCGACCGTCCGGCCGGCGACTACGTGCCGAGACCGACCGGACCCCGTACATAAGGACCACGGACGCCACCTCGGCCACGCGGTTATTGCGCTCGGTCGCGGGACGGGACCACCCGCCCGGGCGGGTGGAGCGTGCGGCGGGCCTGGTCGACCGCGGCGGCGATCACGTCGACAGCCCGGTCCACGTCGGCCCGTGTCGTTGACCAGTTGCTGACCGACAGGCGCATCGCCGCCCGTCCCCGCCAGACCGTGCCGGTCAGGTAGGCCTCTCCGCCCGCCGTGACCGTCGTGGTCACCGCACGGGTGAGCCGGTCGCCGACCTCCCGCGGATCGACCGGATCGCCGCCTTCGGGGAGGCCGTCCTTCGCGACGCCGTCGTCCGATGGGCTGGCGAGCGGCTCGACGCGAAGCAGCACTTGGTTGAGAGGTACCGCATGGGTGGTGCCGCTGATGCCGATCAGGATGCCGGCGCCGCCCGGTGCGCCGGTGCCGCCGGGGTCGTCCACGTGGTGGGGGTCGTCCAGTCCGGCGCCGCCGCGGTTGGCCAGGCCGCCGGGGTCGACCGGAGCGCCCGAGTCGTCCACCGCGTTGAGTACCTGGACGCCGGGCACCTGGGCGAGCCGGGCGGCGGCGTGTCCGGCGAGGTCGCAGCAGCGGTCGACCAGATCGCGCAGCCCGGTGCGGCCCAACGAGCGTAGGGCGGCGTAGACGGCCAGGGCGCGGGCGCGGCGGCTGAACTCCGGGGTCCAGTCGACTGGGTCCAGCGCGCCGGCGCGGTCGGGGGGGAAATAGTCCGCCGGGGCGGTCATGGCCGCTCGGTGGGCCGCCCGGTCGGCGACGATCGCGATCCCGCAGTCGTAGGGCACGTTGAGCCACTTGTGGCCGTCGGTGGCCCACGAGTCGGCATCCGCCGCGCCGGCGACCAGGTGGCGTCGTCGCGCCGAGCCGGACACGGCCGCCCACAGTCCGAACGCGCCGTCGACGTGCACCCAGGCGCCGTACTCGCGGGCTAGGTCACAGATCCGCCGGAGTGGGTCGGCGGAGCCGGTGTTGATCTCCCCGGCCTGGGCGATGATGATCGTCGGCACCCCGCCGAGGGCGGCGAGAGCGGCGCGCAGGGCCTCGGGGCGCATCCGACCCAGCGCGTCGGCGGCGACGGGGACGATGCTGCGGCTGCCGAAGCCGAGCAGGCGCAGCGCGGCGTCGACCGTGGTGTGCCGGTCGGCGCCGGCGAGCACGCGTATCGGCGGGGCACCGATCAGGCCGAGGGCGGCCACATCCCAGCCGACGTCGGCGAGCACCCGGTGCCGGGCGGCGGCGAGCGCGGTCACGTGGGCCATCTGGGTTCCGGTGGTGAAGCCGACCGAGGCGTCCGCCGGCAGCCCGAGCAGTTGCCTCACCCAGCGTCCGGCGACCTGTTCGACGGCGCTCGCCGCGGGGGACAGTGAGGCGAGCGCCGCGTTCTGGTCCCAGACGACGGCCAGCAGATCGGCGGCGAGCGCCGCGGGCAGGGTTCCCCCGATGACGTAGCCGAAGAACCGCGGCGAGCCGGTGGCGGTCAGGCCGGCGCCGACCGCTTCGACGAGCGCGTCGACGACCGCGACCGGGTCGCTCGGGCCCTGCGGGAGCTCCTCGCCGAGGCGGGCCAGCACGTCGGCGGCGCTGTGCGCGGGACGCACCGGCCGGGTGGCGAGCTCGGCGAGCCAGGTGTCGGCGTGCCCCGCGGCGGCCCGCAGCGCCGCCCGCAGGTCCGCTGTGGGCTGGGCGGCGGTGTTCAGCTGCTCACCGCCCGGGTGGCGGGATGCGTCCGCGGAAGGCGGGCGCGGCTCGCCGCCGGGCGACCCTGCCGGGCAAGCCAGTCGGTGATGAGTGTGGCGGTGGTCCGCGGATCCTCGATCATCGGGATGTGGCCCAGGCCGTCGAGGATCTCCACCCGCCAGTCAGGCCGCCGACGGGCCGCCTGCCGGGCCACGGCCACCGGGACCAGCCGGTCCCCGGCGCCGTGCAGCAGCAGCGTCGGAGCGGCCACGGTCCGCTGGAAGCCGGTCAGCGGGGTGCGCCGGGCCATCGCCGTGACCACCGAGCGGGCCGCGGTGACGAACGCCGCGTCGGCTCCACGGGTCTCGCCCTGTTCCCGTTGGGCGCGTTCCATCATCGCGACGGTGTCCGGCGGGACCCGGCTCGGGTCGCCGCACAGCCGCGCCAGGCTCTCCTGGACCAGGTCGAGCGGGGAGCGGCGGGTGCGGCGGCGGGCCAGCAGGGTGGCGCCGAGCCCGGGCACGAACAACACGGCGAACATCGCCAGCGTGACCGGGTCGGGGTAGGCGCCGCGCGGCAGCGGCAGCGCGGGGTTGACCAGGACGAGCCCCGCGACCGAGTCCGGGTGCAGCCCGGCCTGCCGCAGACTGATCATCCCGCCCATCGAGTTGCCGACCAGGACGGGCGGCACGGCGAGCACCTCGGCGAGGAAACGGCCCAGCAGCCGCTGGTTCCCCCGGACGTCGCAGGGCCGGCCCGCTCCCGGGGTTCGCCCGTGGCCGGTGAGGTCCAGGGCCAGCACGCGGGCGGTGGGGGTCAGCAGCGGTGCCAGACGTAGCCAGTTGTGGTAGGAGCCGCCGAGTCCGTGCACGCAGACCAGCAGGGGGCCGTCCGCCGGGCCGCCGAAGTCGACGACGTGCACCGGCCCGCCGAGCTGTGCCCAGTAGGCCCGGTGGCCGTCCTCGGCCGGCGCGGTCGCGTCGAGCAGGGGGGCGCCGGGGGTGAGCAGGCCGGTCTCGGCCAGCGAGGATGCCGTGGGGCTGGTCATCCTCTGACGGTAGGACGCGCGGCCCGCTGATGTGGGCCCCGCGGGCACGCCGGGCGGCGGCGACGATCCGACGCCGCGCCTGCCCCGGCCCGGGAGAGGCGCGGTAACTAACGAACCATGACCACAATCACAAGCATATTTGATCTACGAACAGTTCAAGGAGCAGCGGTGACCGGCGCCGACGCGCTAACCCCGCCCTGAGGGACGGGGGTTGCGCGCTACGTTTTCGCGGGTCACAGCGACGGAGTCGCTCCGAGCCGCAGTCGCTTCGGGTTGGCAACGGGACCGAAGGCGATTCGGTCGACGTCGGTCTCCACGACCCGGGCGCTGTCCACGACGGCCTCCCGCGGGGTCGCCCCGGACAGACTCGAGGTCAGTGGGGCGGACTGCTCCTGCTCCACGCGCACACTCCTTTCCGTGATGCCGACACGTTTCCCTAAAACGGTATCCACGGGACGGCGTGCGCAAAGACCCCACGTGGTCCTGGTCACACCACTGATCCGGATGGTCGAGTTACCGCGTGTCCCTCGCCGCAGGTCACGGCACCCGCCGCGAGTCGTCCATCCTCGTCGCACCCGCCGGGCCGCCGGCGCTGCCACCTCCGTGGGGCCGGTGCCGT
>NZ_JALKFZ020000097.1 GCF_023243075.1 Frankia sp. AiPa1
TCCAACTCGCCGAGGGCCGCCCCTGGATGCCCGCAACCAGCTAACCAAAGATCAAGCCGGCACCTGACCAGTTACGTGCAGGTAGCTACCGAGCCAACCACGCCTGCCGCTGACGCCTTCTGACGTACGACTGGATTTTCACTCCGCCGAATTACCTATTCTAGGAGCACGCGACGGCTGAGGGTGGACTGCGCAGGCCATGCTCGCCGGCACATAATAGCCGACTATCTCCTTTTCGTCTTCATGCGACCCGAGCGACAAGCCTACCTCTTTTTCGAGCGCATCCGGGCTGCAGAAATTCTCCGCCTCGCAATTCGCGAGCCGCTTAGCGCATGGCGAGTTGAGCGGTATAACTTGAACGACCAATGTCGGTCGAATCCGGGAAAGTAGTCCGGAGGCATCCATTTTCTCGCTTCAGGAATATCGTTCGCGCGCAGCACATTCTTCCAACCTGCCCAAACTCGCGTCCGACGGTACTGGCGAATCGCGTTCACAAAACGCCTGAGATCCTCTTCGAGGATAGCTATCACACTCCACAGACTCAACAGGAAAAGAGGGACAGTTAGCACAAGAAGAAAAATGATGCTCGCCCCGGGCGATGTAATTAAGGCGACCGGGATCATACTAACATCAAAAAGGGCAATGACAAGCAGAGGCACGGCCATGGAAAGTTTGACACGAACGGATATTGGACGAATCGGGGTGGCTGCGGGGATTTCGGATGGAGCTAGCGCTAGCGAGTCACGCGCATGCCTGTTTGCCGCGTCTAAATCGCCATCAGGGCGCATTATAAAAAGCGCAACGCGATGCTCTGAGGTCTGTGACCATTTCAGAGCCTGCGCCGTATAGCCCGTTTTAGAGAAGAAGAACAGATCCTGTCCGAGGCTCGATGAACCGACCAGTCTTTGAACGTAACGGATTCCCGCCTTCTTCTCCTCCCACTTGACCTGAGCCACGGCCCCTACCGCGAATACATCCACACCACCGTCCGTTCCAGGTGGCGTGACCTGCGCATCTGGATAGCCTAGTCGCCTAAGCCAACTAGCAGCCACAATTTCAGCACCAGACCAGTCTTCGATAGCTGTCGGGCCAGCACCTTGTCTAGTTCTACCTTCAGGAGAGGGCACGTTTTTAACGACATGCAAAAGATTGATCTCATACTTGGTGTTCGGTGGAATATATAGACTAATTGCTAGACTGGTGGCGCCCACAAGAGACGAGATCAGATAGCCGGCGCGCTGCGGAGGACCCCAGCCCGGCCCTACTGTCGTAGCGCACGAAATGCCACCAAATACTATGATCACCCACGCTGCTATCCATGCAACTGGGCACCGAAGCCCGAAGGAGTTGAGGCACGCGCAAACTACTATCAGGCCCAGTGGAAGTAGCACGGCGACACCTGGAAGGTACAATGCATCCGGAATAAATCCGGGTGGAGCATATGCGGCCGATATTTGAGATAGACCATACGCAAGTATGCAGCATACGCCTACGCCCGTAACGGATCCAAGAATCCTCCTCCTCCTCCTATGGCCGGCAATGTACAAGCGTGCCCATTCGGCCCGGCCAAGCCTAAGCTCTCTTGGAGACAGTCCGGGAGCTGAACTTGTCTTCAAGCTCTACCCACCTCCAGTTCTCCATATCCTGGCGCAATTGTATTGCACCCCATCAGGTTGAATTAAACTGCCACTTCAATCGTTTGTTGACGCAAGTCGAACCTCAGTATTAATACGCCGAGGGAAGAGCGAGGCGGCTGTAACCTGCGAACCACAGCCAGAGCCAGAGCCAGTTGCTGCAGGTCGCAGGGAGTTCGAAATTTGCCAGCGGCGGATCCGCAAACAAGTGTACTTCCTGACCTGCCAGCCGTGGAAGGTGTGGGCATTGCACGTCGGATGTCAGCAGGGCCGGTGGGCAACACCAGCTGTGCGATCCCGTCAGCCTGTGAGCGGCACAGTCGAAGACCGACCACCACCCGGGCTGCCGAGCCTTCGGCGATCTCAGCGGCCGTGGCTCTCAAGGCACATGCCTGAGTACACAGCGCGGGGACGGGAACGGCCCCAAGGGCGCCGCGGCGGCTGCAGGTAGCTTTGGAAGGCCAGGAATCGCAAGCGCCTAGCCGGAGATGTATCCTGATCCGATCAACGGTGCGCGAATCTGCGCCCGGTAGTCGTCGACGTTATGGTGACGAGGGGCGCAGCTGGATGGTAGAGACCTCACCGAAAATTCCATCGCTGTTCGATGGAAGCTCCGAAGAACTATGGATCGCTGCTCGCGCCATTAGTGACCATCCTGAGCTTGACTGGACTTATCTTCGATTTCTATTTAGGGTATTTGCCTCAGCTCCTGCTGGGATAGATTTCGCATACGAGAATGTTTCGACCTGGCTTGAAGTTATGCAGGTATTTCGAGTGAATCGACTTCTGCGGGCATTCGGGCTTCCAGATTTTACCCATTACGATGTACGGCTCGGCATGCAAGTCTTCGACGGGGTATTCGGCGCAAGAAGTGGCATCTTGAATCCCCCGGGACCCGACGAGCAGTTTCGCGGCCGACACGCCGTACGTGCGATCGATTCCGTCGACGACGAGACCTCCATTCTATTCGCGAATAGCTGGGGCGAGAAGTGGGGTGATCGAGGATATGGTTATTTCGGCCAGCAGTATTTCGAGAAACACGTAGACGACGCCACAATCGGTCGAAGGACGTGGATTGGACCTTCCGTTGTTATGGAGGAAAGGATACGGAAGCTGAAGTGGATGGAAGGACGCCCGTCATCACCGACTCCAGAAATGCTGGCGCAAGCATGGCTGACGCCGAATCCAATTAAAATATTGAGAGGTCATTTGGGCGAAAGTGATGTCGAAATAAGACGGAGGATGCTCTACTCGTTCTCGACCGAGTTCCCCCTCGACATCGTCGAGGCCCGTATTCGTGGCCGTTTTATCGGTCGATTTCATCTGGAGCATGACAGAAGAGCGAAGGTCGGCGTAGTAGATGAGCTTTGGGTGCCGCCTAAGGAACGAAGACGCGGAGTCGGATCTCTGCTAGACAGTCTCGCTTGCCGTCTAGCCAAAGATACGGGTTGCCGGATGATTCACATTCGGCTACATGAGGCCGATGCAGCCGATATCTTCCGCGGAAGAGCCGAGGCGTTCGGCCGCTCTCTTGGCTATCGATGGGAACGGATTGAAAATCGGCGCCCGAACTTCGTAGGCATTGCGATGAAAGAGATCTGATTGGAATGGCGTCATGATTATACAACCCGGAAATCCTTACGATTTCACCAACGGCGATTTGCAAGACCTTGTAAAACTAATACAGAAAACTATTCCCGACCTTTCGGTGGAGATCGACAGAAAGCCGGAACGAGGATACGGCGTCACCCTAATTGAGGTGCTGAATATTTGGCTTCAAGTGGCAGACGGGGCGACAGCCACGGTTGGCACGATCGGCCTTGTGGGCGCCATCAAGCAGTGGATACAGGCACGTCGAATGCAAGCTGAGCGTGACCATCCAGAATCGCAACCGAGGCCAGTATCTGTTACTGTACACGGGGCGGATGGTGCTATTCTCTGTACTCTGACGATCGAAGGGTCAGATGGAAATGTGCGCGTGGAGCCAGGCTCAAATGACCCAGATTCAGACCCGGGCTCTGATGCGCCGACTTCGTGATAGGTATCATCAGGTGGTACAGCGGATTTTGACTGTCAGGTGATTCGACAACTATCTGAATAATTTAAGATCCCCGAGATGAGTTCATTTGACACGCGGAAAGGGGCACCCCGCAGGGCGCCCCTTCATAGACGGCCCCGGGCCTCTCGCGTTCAGGTCGCCGAATTAGGCATGCCGCCCACACTGTCCACGGCAGCATGTCCCTGCCTCCCTACTGGGCCCATCAGGCGCCTGCTGCGGCAGCGTCTCCGCGCCCGGTCGGTGATCGGCTGTCAGGCTGTGCTTTCGAGAGATCATCATTGGCGCCTGCCGTGCCCACAGCGTGCCCATCCAGCCGGCCGAACCAGCCAGAACGGGTGGCATCGGCCGACAGTGGAAACCACTTGCTACCAGCGCCTTTTGGGCCAGACATAAGATCATGACTGGCTCGTCGGCGGCCTGGTTATCTCTCGCACGGAGGAGGCCAGGGGTTCGAGTCCCCTCACCTCCACAAGTACTCGCGGGTCAGGGCCTTGATCGGAAAGATTCGATCGGGGCCTTTGATCATTTGTCCGTCATTCGTCCGTGGGACTGGACGTCACCCAACGACACGGAACAGATGTGATCTACCACACAGGAGATGCCAATCGCTGCGGCCGGCCCGGCGCTGGCTCGGGCATGCCGCCAGTCACCCGGCCACGGGCTACCGGGTTGGCGACGCGGCGATGCGCCTCGGCATCCAGTCCCACCTGGCACTTCCCGCAAACAGAGGCGGCCACCGGTGCGGGCCGGTAAGACTGATCCCGACGCGAACCGCAGTGGTTGGCAACCGGGCGAGGGGGGCGGCCAGATGGGTATCGGTGAGGAGATTCGGGCACGTCGCCTCGGCGGCGCCCGCATCTCCGCGCAACGGATATTCACCAACCGGATCTCCGAAACGGAGGCGTTCGCCGGCAAGGTCGACGAACTGCGGCAACTGCAGGCGGAGCATCCGGACGTGACCTTGGACTTCAGTGCTGCCCGTCGCAACGTCCTCGCCTTCTACGGCGATGGAGGGATAGGGAAGACGAGCCTGAGCCGTGAGCTCGAACGTCGGTTCCTTGCCGTCGACCAGAAGAACCGCCAGGCCGTCCGTATCGACTTTTCCGAGCCGGCAGCCCGCGATCCCGAACTCTACGTCCTGCACCTGCGGGCCGGCCTCGCTCCCCTCAAGGAATTCCCGGCATTCGACACCGGCCTGGCCCTGTACTGGGCGCGTCAGAATCCCGGGATCGCCCTCGCTGACTTCGTCGCGCACCAGTCGTCACTGGGGACGGCCGCCCAGCGGCAGCTTTTTGCCCGCGAACTATCGGATTTCACGCAGGGTGTCCTTGACAACGCGGGCCTGGTCGTCGGCGGTGCCAGCCGGGCGGCGCGGTTCGCCTGGCGGCAGATCCAGAACTCGCGGGTGGTGCGGGATCTGCGGAAGAACTGCCCGTTCTTCGAGGCCTGCGCGACCGAGCAGGACACCGAACAGCTGCGCCTGCATCTCCCGCTGCTGCTGGCCTGGGACCTCATGCGTATCCAGGCCAAGCGCAGCACCGACATCGCGATCTTCCTCGATACGTTCGAACATGTGTCGGGCCAGCGGCGTTCGGCTCGGCTCGGTGATCTCGAAGACAGTGTGGTCCGCAGCGCCTTCTTCCTGCCGACGTCGATGTTCGTCATCACCTCCCGTCGCCGGCTGGACTGGGCCGCCGACATCCGGTCACCGTCGTTGGAGTTCTGCGGGCCGGCGGCCTGGCCTGGGCTGACCGACGGTCCCGCGTCCGACCAGCATCGCGTCGGGATGCTCAGCGCCGAGGACAGCGCGGACTACCTCGAGCACTGCCTCGCCGACGACGCCGGGGAGCCGGTCATCCCCGCCGCGCTACGGCGCGAGGTCGCCCGGCTGTCCGAAGGCATGCCGCTCTATCTCGATGTCGCCTGCAACCACTACCTGGCGCTGCTCGGCCGCGGGCGCACCCCAGACGTCAGCGACTTCGCCGGCGGGCTGCCCCAGATCGTGATGCGCCTGATGGAGGACCTCGACGATCCGCAGTCCGATCTGCTGCGCGCCGCCGCGCTGCTGCGCGTCTTCGACCGGCGCACGCTGCGCGTCGCGCTACCCGAGCTTCGCTCCTCGGCGGTCGAGCACTTCCTCGACCGCAGCTTCGTCCTGCACCGCGAGGACGACATCTTCTCCATCCACGAGCTGCTCCAGGCCTCCGTCCGGCTGCAGGACTCCTTCACCGCCAACCCGTGGTCCGCCGAGGAATGGGCCGCTGTCGCCAGCCGCCTGGTCGCCTACTGGTCCGCGCTGTTCAACGATCCCGACTCCGCGCTCTGGCAGGACCGCCGCACGCAGGCCCTGGCCTTCTGGCAGCTCGTCGGGCTGTACAGCACGCTCGGGACCAGCATCCCCGAGCTGGCGTACATCATCATGCAGGTCCAGCTCCGCGGTGTCTGGGCCACCATCGACGCCGGCCGCGACCAACCCGAGGCCCTGCTCACCGAACCCGGCCGCAGCCTGCTCACCCTGCTCGACGGGATGATGGAACGCCAGATCGGCGACCTCCAGCGCACCATCGACCTTCTCGCACCGTTCAGCAACGAAACGACACGGCCGATCGAGAACAACCTGCGCCGCCTGGCCCTGTACTACCTCGGCGAAACCTACGACCTGCGAGGCGGCGGGGACGCCGCCGCCACCTTCCACACCCTCGCCACCGGGCACGACGACCGCCTCGCCCACGAAGCCCTCATCGCCCTGGCCCACTCCCGATCACGCGACGGCGACAACGTGGCCGCTCTCGCCCTCGCACGGCGCTTCGACCCGAACGTCCGCGATGGGGAACTGCACTACCGCCTCCACGAACTTCTCGGCCACATCTGGTGGTGCGCCGGCACGTTCGACCGTGCGGCCCACCATTTCGCCCTTACCCGGCAGACCGCCGAGGAACAGGACTCACCGCTGCTCCTCGCGCTCGCCCGGCGCCACCTGGCCCTCGCCCAATGTTGGAGCAATCCGACGCTCGTCCTCGCCGAGATCGACGACATCGAGCAGCTCAACCGCGACCTCGGCCTGCCTCCCGGCATCGCCCAGTGCCAGATGTCCCGCGCCACAGCCCTCATCGGCCAGGCTCCGCTGGCGACCATCGACGAGCTCCTTCGCTCCGCCAGCGACACCTTCACCGTCGGCGGCTATCTGGACGATGCCATCGGGCCGATTGCCATTGGGGTGTTCGCCGCCGCCGTCGACGGCGATCTCGAACGTGCCCGTGCGCGCAAAGCAGTGCTCTTCCAGCGGGCCGAAGGCCGCCGCGTCCGTCACTGGCTCGCCGCCGCCGATATCTGGACCCTCGGCGCGGACCCCCACGGCCGGGTCACCTGGCCCGAGGGGACAGAGGCCAGCGTCACCGCCTGGACGGCGCCACTACTCGCCCGGCGACAGTGAGACGCACCGCTACCGGGTGCGGTCGCGTTCCGCCGCCGCGCTGCCATACAGGTGATGCAGCCAGTTGTAGTGAAACAAGCCGCCATCGACCCGAATATCCGCCCCGGTCACATAGCCGGCCTGCTCGGAACACAACCAGGCGATGACCTTCGCGACGTCCTCCGGCTCACCCAGCCGACCCAGCGCCACCACCGCCGCGCTGCGCTCCCGGTGGGCCCGCGCCTCCTCGGTCGGAACCTGGCCCGTGTCGATCGCCCCCGGCGACACCGCGTTCACCCGGATCCCGGCCGGACCGAGCTCCACCGCCAACTCCTGCATGAACATCGCCAGCGCCGCTTTACTCATCGAATAGTCCGGACACATCCGCACCCGCGACGCATGCAGCGACAGATTGAACACGATCGACCCGCGCACGCTCCGGGCCAGCATGTGATCCACCACCGCGCGGGTCACCGCCCACGATCCGACGATGTTCGTCTGCAGCACTCGGGCGGCATCGGCCACCGGCAGTTCCAGAAACGACCGGCCGTCCATGACCCCGACATTGTTCACCAGCACCCCGACGCGAAGAGCTTCGGGGAGCTTCGCGAGGACGTCGGAATCCACATCGGCGAGGTCGTGCTCCACCAGCAGCGAGCCCGAAGGAAGATCCGCCGTTTCCAACGCGCCACGGTCCCGGTCGACCGCAATGATCTTATAGCCGTCGGCGGCGAGCGCCTGCGCCGTCGCCAGGCCGATCCCATGACCCGCGCCGGTCACCACCGCGGCGGACGCTGAAGCATCATCGATGGACACAGGTGCCGATCCTAGAAGTGCCACCGGTGCGAGACCGTAGCCCTACGGCTCCACCCCGACAAACCTCGCCAGCTCCGCCAGCCCCGATTGCTTCGCCCGCCGCACGCTCGTCGCGTCCAGCAGGTCCGTGAGGATGTGGTGGGCCAGCTTCTGGTGCTTCAGCCACTCCGGCGTCAGCTGACGGATGTCCTGTACCGCCCGGATCGCCCCCGGGTAGTCCCGGGTCGCCGTACGGGCCTCCGCCACTGCCAGCACATGCCGGGTCCAGGTTGCCAGCGGCAGGTTCTCCGTCCCGCGCGCTACCCCCTGGGCCAGCCGTAGGGCCTGGGCTGCGTCGCCCGCCGTCATGGCGTTCTCCACCGCCATCGCGTCCACGCTCACCGGGCTGAACGCCGCCCAGTACCGCGCGAAGTCCAGGCGCTCATCCGCCACCCGGACCGCCGAGGCCCGGGCAATCGACAGTCCAGCGCCTGCTGCGATCCGGCGGTCACCACCACGTTGTCCGGGTGGGCGTCAGTGATGCCCTCCATCGCCATCACGTCACAGATCCGCGCCCGCAGCCCCGGATCGCCCTGCGCCGAGCCGTACTGAAGCGCCACCGCACCCCGGCTCAGCACCAGCTCCGACACCGTCGCCGCGACCGCGTCCAACGGAAGGACGTCAACCGGGGGCATCCCCCCGGCGAGCGACACGATCTCGGGACGGGATGCCACCGCGAACAACGCCCGAACCTCGCTCGCGATCATCCCCTGGGCACGCTGCGCGTACCGATCCCGCCACCGATCGAGAGTCACGCTCCGCGACACTACCTGCCGTACCCACCCCACCGCACACCAGGCCGCGACCACCACCACGACGATCGCTATCCGCCCTGCCGGTCCTCGACCGGCCGACCGGCCCGGTCTCGACGTCCGTACCGCTACGGCAGGACATACCGGTGCCGGACCGTTCAGCGCTAACCGCGGGTGATGACGGTCTTGCCGCGCAAACCAGCCCACGTCCGCGGTGCGGATTCCCAGTCGGCGACCGTTTCCACGGCTGGGCTCAGGTCGAGCCCGGTGGCGAGTAGATCGAGGACGTGGGGGATGTCGGCGCGGGCGTTGACACGTCCGGTGACGAAGCGGATGCCGGTCATGTATAGCTCGAAGATGGGCAGGGTGAAGGTGCGGCCGTAGTAGATACCGGTGTCGGTGCAGACGCCGGAAGGCCAGGTCGCTTTCAGCGTCGCGGCCAGGCTGGCCGGGTGGGCCGACGTGCTGACGGTGACGGGGTACGGGTCCGCCTTCGGGTCGGGCAGGTCGGCGTCCACGGGGTTGGCGCCGAGGTTCTCGGCGGCGGCGAGGCGTTGCGGGTCGGTGTCGATGTAGTCGACGCGTGCGCCCAGTGCGGCGGCGAACGCGGCGGCGTAGATCCCGACGGACAAGCCGCCGGTGACCAGGACGCGGCGGTCGGTCTCGTCGAGGGCGATGAGTTCGTCGGCGTACGGGCCGACTGTGCGCCATCCGTCGGGGATGTTGTCCGACAGGGACGCCACCGCGACCGGGTCCAGGGCTGCTGGCAGCGGGATCAGCATGGCATCGGCGTAGGGGACCGAGACGAGGTCGGCGACGAACCCGCCCGCGTCGAGGCCGGCGACCGAACCGAGTCCGTACATCGCGTGGGGCGGAACCGTGCCGCAGCTTCCGGTGACGCCGCGACGGCATTCGCGGCAGTGGCCGCAGCTGATCTGGAAGGGGACGATGACACGTTCGCCGGGCCGCACGCCGGTGACGGCTTCGCCGACCGCGACGATCTCGGCGATGCCCTCGTGGCCCAGAGCGTAGCCGGGAGGCAGCGGTGCGCGGGACCGGGCGACCGCGACGTCGAGGTCGCAGCAGGCGACGGCGACGGGACGCACGATCGCCTGCTCCGGTGTGGTGAGTGCGGGATCGGCCGCGTCGTGCCAGGTGTAGCTGCCGGGGGCGTCGATGACGAGTTGGCGCATGGCTGTGCCTCGATTCGACTGAAGGCGACACGCACCTGCGGCGTGTCGATTCGGGTGGACCCGGCGGCGTCCTACCGGGCCGCGGTGCGTCTCTCCACCAGTACTTATAACGGACGTTATAATCGGGATCGAGGTTACGCTATGACGGGCGTCCTAGCCAGAGAAAGAGGTGCCAATGGACGAGCCGGTCCCGCCGTCTCGTCAGCGGATCGTCGCGGGAGCGGCCGATATGATCAGCCGCCGCGGCCTCAATGCCACCAGCATCCGCGAGGTTGCCAAGCACGCCCAGACGCCGCTGGGCTCCACCTACCACTACTTCCCGGGAGGGAAGCAGCAGCTGGCCGCCGAGGCGGTCCGCTTCACTGGTGACGCTGTGGCGACAAGGCTCCGCGGGATGCTGCGTGCCGGCCCGGTCGACGGACTGCTGGCCTTGCTCGCCCTGTGGCGCGGGGTGCTCACCGGCACGAATTTCCAGGCGGGTTGCCCCGTCCTCGCGGTGTCGATCGAGGAACCCGCGGACGATGCGAGCCCCGAGGTCCTCGCCGTGGCTGCGGCGGTGTTCGGTGGCTGGGAGGCGCAGTTCGCCGCGTCGATGCGGCTGCACGGCGCCGATTCGGGGACGGCCGAGCCGCTCGCCACACTCGTCATCGCGGCGATCGAAGGCGCGGTCGCCATGTGCCGCGCCCAACGCTCGACACAGCCGCTCGACCGCGTCGCCGCCCAGCTCGAATCACTGGTCCGTGCGGCAGTCGACAACCCCGCCCGAGCCACCGACCAAGGCGTGGATCAACCAGCCCCCAGCGATCATCGAGACCGAGGAGGCGCCACCCACGACCCAGGCAGCCTGCTGTCACACCGGGATTGACCGGCTCCGCCCCAGTGGTCAGCCGGTGAGCAGGGCGGTCGCGGCGAAGGCGAGGACCGTTGTCGCGATGGTGACGCGGATCGGCAGCTGGGCGCGTTCGACCACCGATGGCCGCTGCGAGATCGCGGACAACGGGCCGGCGATCATCGCCAGCAGTACTCCTGCCCACACCAGCGCGGAGAGGTCGGTCCGGTCCGGATCGAGTCCGGCCACGACGACGGTGGCGATCAGCGCGGCGGCGAACAGGGCCTGGGGCAGCAACAGGACGGACACCCGCGGTAGGGCGGTCTTCGCGGTGGTCCCGGCCTCGGGACGACCGGAGAGCACGACGCGGACGAACGCCAGCGCGTACAACGGCGCGTTGAACAGAGTGCTGGCGATCGTGCGGTGCGCACCACGAAGGCCGGCGTGGTGGGCGACGAGCAGCATCGAGCCCACCAGGTACGGCAGCGCGTGCAGCATGTAGGCGGTCAGGGAGCTACCGGCCGCGATCTGGATCCCGGCCAGGGCGCTCATCGGCGGACCGAGCAGGAACATCATCTGTGCGCACGCCACCAGATAGCCGATGCCGGTGTGCAGGTAGTGCGCGCGCTGCCAGCGGGTGAGCCCCGGCTTGCGCAGCGGGTTGTCGAACAGCAGCAGACGTAGCCCGTCCATCGCCCACCGGCTGCGCTGGCGCGCGTACTCGGCGGCGGTCGCCGGAGCGATGCCAACGGACACCGGCTCCGGGTGGTAGACGCTGCGCCAGCCGCGGGAGTGCAGCTCGTAGGAGGTGTGCAGGTCCTCGACGATGTTCCATTCACTGAATCCGCCGGCGGACTCGAGTGCCGTCCGTCGGTACAGGGTCCCGTTTCCGCAGGAGCTCGCCGCGCCGTCGCGATCCTTCGCCGGCTGCACCGCCCGGTACAGCATGGGCTCGGCATTGTTGAGGACGTCGTAGCGGCCCACGTCGAACCGCTGCTCGGTGCAGACGAAGCCGACTGTGGGGACTCGCAGGTAGCCCAGGACCCGCTCGGCCAGGTCTGGGACGGCGATGTGGTCGGCATCCAACGTCATGATCGCCTCGGCGTCGGTGCGGGCGAGGGCGTGATTCAGGTTCGCGGCCTTGCCCCTCGGGCCGTCCGTCCGGGTGAAACAGGGCAGGCCCAGCCGGGCGGCCAGCTTGTCGATCTCGCGCCAGTTGTCCCGACGGGCGATCCGGCCGTCGTTGAGCACGTAGGTGCGGTGCGGGTAGTTGATCGCGATGGCCGCCCGCAGCGTTGCCGCCACGATGTCCACCGGTTCACCGCAGACGGTGACGAAAACGTCCAGGGTGCCCGCGGGTGCCGGTGCGCGGCGGATGTGACCCGGCCGGATCCGCGACGTCATCACCGCCGTCCACACGATCGCGAGGTAGCTGGCGACTTCCGCCCCGTAGAACAGATGGCCGGGCACGCCGGTACCGTGCAGGCCACCGGCCCGCCAGACCAGGTACACCGCCCCGATCACGACGACGACGATCGCCAGCGCAGGTCCGGCGATGGCCGTCAGCCTGCCCGTGGGCACCCGCTTCCAGGCGTCCAGGTCGGTCAGCGGCGCCGACGTGGACGGACGTCCGTGGACAGTGCCGGCCACGGTATCGACGACGGAGGCCTGCGCGGGAATCGCCGGCTTCGCGGGCGTCGCTGTGCCCGCGGAGGCCAGTGACGGAGGCCTGACGCACGCCGGTTCCGTCGTCACCATGGTGACGGCGTGGGCGTCCGCACTCTTTCCGCCCTCGGGTCCGACCTGATTCACAAGATCTCCTCTCAATTTTTGGTGGCATCCTCCCATCCGGTCTTTCCGACGAATACACCGCCCGCCGAGAGTCCGCTCAACAGCGCGCGCTGCCGAAATCCCCGAGGGTATTAAACATGTAACCCGTAACTTCCCAGTTCGGGTCGACGAAGGTGCCGTCGGCAGGTGGTTCCACGTGTTCGGCAAGTAGTGGCGTCACGCGTTCAAAGCCAGCAATCCCCTTACTCAGATGGCTATGTACGAGGACGGCATAATGATCGTCTCCGGGCCCGGCGCAGGCCGCTGCGTGGGTGCGCGGCGGTCGAGGTAGCGCTGATGGGAACCCTCAGCCAGGGGAGGCGCCGCGCCGCCCGGGGCGACGGCACCCGGCGAACGCGGTCGAACCCCCGTTCGGGCATTACCCGGGGTTTCCTGCTTCACCGGCAGACGCTGGTCACTTTCTCCCCGGTCGACCGGGCGACCACACCGAGATGTCCGGCGCCCCACCGTCGTGGGCTTTCCGTCGAGGCGAGTGGGCGCCCGTCTCGCGCCGGCCGATCCAGGTCAGCGGAAATCGAGAGAGGTCGCCGGGTCGGCTGCGGTGGCGGCGCGGTCGAGGGCGTCGTTCAGGGCCGTGAGTTCGACGGTGAAGGCATGGAAACGGGCCGGGCCGAACTCGGCGAGCGCCTTCTTGAAGATGTCCGACTGCAGATCCACCTCCTCCTGGTAGATGCGCATCCCCTCCGCGGTCGGCTGGAACATGCGCCGACGGGTACCGGGCAGGGCATGCGGCTCGATCAGGCCACGGCCGATCGCGGCCTTCACCTGGCGGCTCACCGTGGACTGTTCCAGCTGTAACAGACCCTCCAGATCGGCCATGGTCGAGGGGCCCGATTCGGCCAGCGCCCACAGGATCCGGAACATCGACCGGTCGAGGACCGACCCCTCGGGTGTCATGATCCGCCGCCGGCTGATCCGGATGACCTCACGTCCGATCGCCCGCAGGAGCTCCGACCCGTCATCATGATCATCGACCACTCGCGCGTCAACCCGACACCCGTCACCACCCGGGTCACGCTCTTCGGCCCGCTCGCTCACCGATTCCACCTCGTCCGTGCCAGGTACCGAATCCGTACCGGTACCGGGGCCACCACCAGTCCCGGATGTGGAGCAGGGGCCACCGTCACCATGAGCGCGAGGACCACGCCCGGGCCACTACCCCCGCCGACGTCACGCGGGCCGGCGGGCCAGGCCACGACCTGCCCTGCCGCAAGACGGCCCGTTCGAGGTCGTTCGCGTGCCGCCCGGAGTTGACGATGACGATAGCTCTCCGTTGCCCCTCGCGGACAACCGCCGAGCGACCATCGGGCGGATCGCCGTCATCCGTGCCTGTTCGGCACGCACCATCGTGGAGCCCGCCGAGCAGCAGCTCACGCCACGGTGGTGACATCCGACGTCTCGGTGGTCGTCCGCGCGGCGGGAGCGGACGCCGCCGACGGTGCCGACCCGGGGCCCACCGGAACCTCGGTGCTCGTGAGGGGGTCGGCGTTCGCCGGGGCCCCTGTCGTCACGGCGGTCGCAGCACCCCCGCTCCCCGGGACGGGCCCGATGTCCGCGGTCCGGCTGGACCGGCCAACGGAGACGGCGCCGGCGAGCATGACGGCCAACAGCGCCGCGACCGCCCCGATGACGAAGCACAGCCGGAACGCCTCATGGGTCGGGTACCCCACGCCGGCCAGCGTCGTGGTGTTACTCGCCAGCAGAGTGCCCATCACGGCAGCGGCGAGGCTGGTGCCGACCGAACGGCTCAGCGAGTTCAGGCCCACGGCGGCGCCGGCTTTGGACGGCGGTGTCGCGTCCATGATGAGGGTCGGCATCGCGGCGTAGCCGATGCCGACCCCAGCCGAGGTCACACAGGCCACGAGCAGGAGCTCCCAGGACGCGTCCATCCACAGCGCGCCGAGGGCATAGCCGGCCGAGAGCACGAGCGCGCCGGTCATCATGGTCACCCGGGCGCCGACGGTCGCGATCAGCTTGCTGGAGACCGGGGCGAACAGCATCATCATGAGCCCGCCGGGCGCCATCCACAGACCGGCCGCGAGCACCGACTGACCGAGACCGTAGCCGGTGGACCTGGGCAGCTGGAGCAGCTGCGGGGCGACGATGGCCTGCGCCATCATGCCGAACCCGACGGCGATGGCCGCCGCGTTGGTCATCAGCACCTGCCGCTTCGCACTCGAGCGCAGGTCGACGAGCGGCTCGGCCCGGCGAAGCTCGTAGACGCCCCAGACGACCAGTACGACCAGGCCGCCGAGGATCGAGCCGAGGGTGCTGGGCGACGCCCAGCCCCAGTCTCCGCCCTTCGAGATACCGATCAGGAACGCGACCAGACCAGCCGCCAGACCGATCACGCCAGCGACGTCCAGGCTGCCGCCGTGCGCATCGTGGACGTGGGGCACCAGGAGAACGAGCAGCAGCAGGACGACGACGTCGATCGCCGCCGTCACCCAGAACAGGGCATGCCAGTCGCTGACGTTCACGATCCAGGCGGAAAGTGGCAGGCCGATGGCGCCACCGACTCCTAGCGTCGCGCTCATCGAGGCCAGAGCCGTCGGCGCCATCGCCGGCGGAGTGATCTGCCTGATCAGCGAGATGCCGACCGGGACGACGCCCATCGCCATGCCCTGCATCGCGCGGCCCACCAGCATCGGGACGAGCGTGCTGGACACGGCGCACAGCACTGTGCCGGCCAGCAGGATCATCACGCTGGCCACGAGCACCCGCTGCTTGCCGAGCAGGTCGCCCAGCCGCCCTGCGACGACCATGGACACCGCGGCGGCCAGCAGCGTCACCGTCACCACCCAGGCGGCGCTGGACGCCGACGTGCCCAGAAGTCCCGGCAGCTCGGACTGGATCGGGATGACCACGGTCTGCGTGAGGGAAGCGGCCATCCCACCGAGGCACAGCGCGGCCACCGACAGCGCGGGTGACACGGTTCCGCTCTTCGCACCGAGGGACACGATCTTCCTTTCGCCGGCTTACATGCATGCTACATACATGCACAGGGCCCACGAAAGGACTGTCGCGGACGTCTCACCAAGTCCGCGACCTGTGGACCCGGTGCGACGTCCGCGATGGCTATTTCTCCGGTGGCTGTCTCTCCGGTGGCAATGCCGCCTGGGCCGCCTGGGCCGCCCGGCCCTCCGGCGACGGCGACGGCTGTCCGAGGCCGTCGAGGACCTGCGCGCCCGGCAGTGCGGCGAGCAGCGCGCCGGGTACCCACAACTTCGATCGGCGCAGTCCCGACCCGATCAGCACGCGGGGGTGCTCCACCACCGCACGGTCGACGAGCACGGGCCAGTCGGCCGGCAGACCGACCGGGGTGATGCCGCCGTACTCCATCGCCGAGCCCGACACGGCCGTCTCCATCGGCGCGAACGACACCTTGCGGGCCGCCAGGTGCCGGCGGACCAGGCCGTTGACATCCGCCCGGGTCGTGGCGAGCACGACACAGGCGGCAAGCGTCGTGTCCCCGCCCCGCCGGGACGCGACGATGACGCAGTTCGCCGAGTCGGCCAGCGCGACGCCGTACCGTTCACAGAAGGCCGCCGTGTCTGCCAGATCCGGGTCGATCTCGACGACCTGCGCCTGCCCGACCAGCGACGTGGTGGCGGCGTCCGCCCAGCCGGACAGTGCCGAGGCAGTCGAGGCGGCCAGCAGGTCGAGGCGGGTGAGCGCGCCGAGGGGATGCAGAACGTCACTCATGGCCAGCAGGCTACGGCGGGCCGCGGAGCTCTGGCCGACGGCAGGGGCACCGTCGACCCGGACCTGTCCCGGCCCCAGGGAACCGGAGGTCCGCGATGACCGGCGGCGAGCTGATCGACCTGTCGGTGCCCATCATCGACGGCATGCCGGTCTACCCCGGTGATCCGCAGGTCAGGGTTGTCCCGGCGCTGCGGGCGACCGAGGACGGCGCCAATGTGCAGCGTCTGCACCTCGGCTCGCAGACCGGGACGCATGTCGACGCACCCTGGCACATCGACGACGCCCTGCCCCGCCTCGACCAGGTCCCGCTGGACCGCTTCACCGGCCCCGCGGTGCCCGTCGACGCGCGCGGCCTCGGCCCCCGCACGCCCGTGGTACCCGCCCTCCTGCCGGCGGGCCTACGGACCGGGGACATCGTCCTGATCGTCACCGACTGGTCGACGCGCTGGGGTCAGCCCGGCTACCTCGACCATCCGTACCTCGCGGTCGACACCGCTCGGGCCCTTGTCGACGCCGGAGTGCGCACGGTCGGCATCGACGCCCCCAGCGTCGATCCGACGCCCCCCGCCACCAGCGGCCCGACGGCGCCGTCCGCGCCGGGCAGCGCCAGCCCGGACGCGGGGCTGGCGGCGCACCGGGTGCTCTGCGGCGCGGGAGCGGTGATCGTCGAGAACCTCACCGGCCTCGACCGCCTGCTCACGGCGGCGCGACACGGACGGTCGATCGAAATGTTCCTCTTCCCGCTGCCGCTGGCCGCCGCGGACGGCGCCCCCGTGCGGGCCATCGCCCGCCTGGGCGCGTAGCCCGACGGGACGAGCGTGGCCTAGCTGCCCACGGCGTGGCGGTGCAGCAGGGGATCGTAGTCGGCGGGCAGGTCGGCCACGGTCTGGTCGGCGGCGACCGGGCGCACCGCCGCGGCGGTGCCCCCGGCGGCGGACAGCGCCTCGGCCGGAGGAAGGAGGCTGCCCTGGCTGCCAGGCGGGTTGATCTGGACGCGGCCCGGGCGGGAGGTCGTCGGCCGCGCGACCGGCCGGCCCGTCGGGCGCGAGGCCGCCCGCACGACGACCGCGTCGGCCTCCTGCATCTCGACCGCCATTTCGACCCCGACCTCGACCTCGAGGCCCACCCCGATCGGCCGGCCGAGCTCCTCGGCCCAGGCCGTCTCGGCGCCCGAGTGGGCGGCCGCGGGATGCCGCGAGGAACGAGGACGCGCTGTGTTCTCGTCCTGATCGGCGTACCCGTCCTGATCGGCGTACCCGTCCGGCGCGGCATCGCGGTCGGTGGGGATGGCGCTCTCGGCGTACCTGGCACCGCCGGCCGTGCCGCGCCACGCCACGTCATCGACGGCGGGCACGGTGCCCATCAGCGCGCCGAGGTCGATCGTCTCGGCCTGGGCGTGCGCGAGTTCCTCCGCGGTGAGCTCGTCGAACTCGTCGCCTGGCTCCCCGCCGCGCTCGCGGTAGGCAAAACTCGCACCGACCGGACGGCGGCGGGCGCGGGCGATCCGCTCGGCCTCGATCCGCCGCTCGATCGCCTCCCGGGTCACCTCGAGCCGACGCTCGACCCGCGCCGCCCGGCGCAGATGCACGACGTAGCCCGCGAGGCCGAGGTCGACCAGGAGATGCAGGCCGATCCACAGCCCGCCGAGCACGATGGCGAGCAGGACCGTCACCGGGGCGAGCGCGCCCAGCATCGCCAGGCGCCCGCGGCGCACCCGCATGCGGGCAGCCCGCTGCGGGCTGACCCGCGAGCCCGACCCCGGATGGCGGGGCTGGGCGCCCCCCCGGGTCTGGGTGGCGGGCCGGGGCTGGGTGGCTGCGATGCGGGCGGCCAGGGGGCGGGGGGGGGGGGGGGGGGCCCCCGGGGGGGGGGGGGCCCGCGGCGGCCCAAACTCCCACCCAAAACACCCCCCCGGCGCCAACTCCCACTCAC
>NZ_JALKFZ020000098.1 GCF_023243075.1 Frankia sp. AiPa1
GGAGCGGGTCTCCCACGCGGTCGCCGCCGCGCGGAGCCTGCCCTTCCCGTTCGTCATCACGGCACGTGCCGAGAACTGCTGATGAGCGGCCGGAGCCGAGATCCTATCGGCCGTGCAGCAGCCATTGTCCTCTCGACTTTATATCGAGTAGTTCCACTTCGTAGCGGACGTCGGAGTCGGGCGGAATGATGGGCGCACGGCCGTCGTGGCCGAACGCGTAGTCAGATGTGATGTCGAGCAGAGCCTTTTCGCCGAGCGACAGCTGGGGGAAACCCTCATCCCACCCCCTGAGCCCATAGAGCGGGGCGGTACCGATCACGTGGGCGTGCGGCCTGTCGCCCGGTCGATCATGGGACGAGTCGAACTTATCGCCGGGCTGCGGGTTGCCGCCGCCGATCCAGTCGTTCTTCCCGACAGTGAGGAAGGTGGCGACATAGTGAAACGCCACCTCGTCCCCCTTCTTGGGGAAGTTCTTACTGTCCCCCGGCGAAATGGTTTCAATCGTTACGCCCATGCGGCCAGCCTTTCCTCGCTGATGGACCACCCCGCGCGGCGGCCGCTCGGCCCTGGTAGAGCCGAGCAGCCCGGCGTCACGGACCGTCGCGCCCCACGCGGGCAGAAACGGGGATCTCCAAGAAGTATGTCAGTCGACCTACCTCCTGGACTCACGTTCGACCCTGCTCGCTCGACGGCCCTCGCGGCGGCCGATCAGCGGCCTATCTAGTGGCAACCGCCGAGAGACCAGCGCTTGACCGGTCGACTGTGGTTCTCCCGCCGCGCCCGACCTGGCCGCCGCCACACACCGCACCGGACACGAGCGATCATCACGTGATGATCGCCCACGAGAGAGCCGCAGCCACCGGTGGTCCGTCCAGCACGTGACGACCGACCTCGACCGCAGATGAGCGCCGCGCACCCCGCGCGAGCTTTCGCCACGCAGCGCCACCAGGCCCAGCCCGGCCAAGCCGCCGTACCAACTGACCTGCGAGCAACGACCGAGGAAGATCAATCAGCTCTACTTCCTTCGCCGTGTGCCCGCGCATGCGAAGCGCCATCAGCCCGAAAGCGTTCCATGTCAGGGCGTCGAGAAGCGACCACGCCACGACCACCCGGCCGGCGCCGTCGCGCGACGCCTGTGGCTACCCTTGCCTGGTGAGGTTCATCGCGGGAGCGGAGATCGACGAGGCCCGCCTGGCCGCGATCTGCGATCGGTACGGGATCGCCGAACTCCAGCTGTTCGGCTCTCAGGCGCGCGGCACCGCGACCGCCGACAGCGACATCGACATCCTGTACACCCTTCAGCCTGGCCGGCGTCTGGGCTGGGACATCGAGCAGCTCGCCGATGACCTCGCCGATCTGTTCGGCCGGCCCGTCGATCTGGTCTCCGTCCGCGGGCTCCACCCGTTGCTACGGTCGTCCGTCCTGGCTGAAGCACGGCCCGTGTATGCGGCGTGACGCCATCCTGCTCGGTAAGATGATCGAGGCAGCCGACCAGGCGCAGAGACTCACCGACGGAATCACCACCGGCGGCCTGGAGGCGGATCGGCAGCGCCAGGGAACAGCTACCCCAGTTTGCCGCCGACCTGCGCCGGGTTCTCGCCTCTGTCGGTGAGGGCACCTGAGCCCACGGAGGGCTGGAACGCGGCGGCCTGGCCATCTGCGACGATCGGCTCGTGGTCGCGGCCAAAGGATGGCGGAATCACAGTGATCGACTCCCATGGCAGCTCACGCCGCCGGTCGTTGGAATACGCGACCGTCGCGTAGGTGGTACCGATATCCGTGCTGACGCGATCGGCTCCGACGCCGCCGACGTCCGGGCCGTCTGGGACGACGCCGTCGCGGCCCCCGCGTGGGAGGGTCCACCGGTGTGGGTGCACGGCGACCTGCATCCCGCGAACGTCGTCATCGCGGACGGGAGGCTGGCGGGCGTTGTCGACTTCGGCGACCTGTTCGCCGCCGACCCGGCGTCGGACCTGGCGGCCGCCTGGGTGCTGCTGCCGGCGGCCGCGGCCGCACGCTTCTTCGCCGCATACGCGGCGGCTGACGAGGCGACGGCGAGCCAGTCGTCGAGTGCGGGGAGAACGGTGTCCTCGCGGACGTGGACGCTCAGGGGGCGGTTGGATGTGGTTGGCCAGGGCGTACTCCGGCGGGTACCGGCAGCGGTAATGGGCATGGCCGTGGTTCCAGTCGCCCTGCATTCGGCGGCCGCCCTGTTCGTGGTGAAGCAGGCTGCGTACCTGCCCTGCGATGCTGTTATGCCAGTCGAATGCGACTGAACGTATGGGTAGAATCGTTCCGGGCGGATACCATCACCGCCGCAGATCGGGGGACGTGATGGTGCACCCTGACGCGGGAGCGTACAGGTTCCAGGTTCGGCGGCATGGCCCGTCCCAGGTGTCAGTGCCGGATCCTTTCTCCCATCCCCGGTGCCTGTCCAGGTGTTGATGACGGCGGATCCCGGACCGCTCGGACAGGCGGCGCTCCTTCGGCGGGCGGATCTCGTGGGATAGGCGCTCGGTGCCAAGGGCACGGCTGCCCTCCCGTCATCGGCTCGCGCGTCCGACAGTCACAGGTATGAGAGGTGCGGTGAGGCTGCGGTGCGAGCCGGTATTTTCATCCTTTTTGTGCTGGCCTGTGGTGTGGTGGCGATCATCGTCTTGTGGCGCGCCGGTCAGGCGCGGCACGCTGGTCTGGCAGTGCCGGATGAGGCCGGCGCGCCCGAGCCGATGCGCATCCTGAAAGTGACCGTGGCTCATCCGATCGGGGCGGAGACGCTGCGGTCGGCGATCGAGGACGGGGTCGCCACCATGGCCGCGTCCTCCCTGCACCCGTGGCCATGGCCGCGGCGGCGCCGTCCGCCGCTGCGGGTCGCGGTGTTCACCGCCGCGGAGACGGCGGACGCACTTGGTGGGCATGGCAGCGTGCTGGGGGCGTTCGAGCCCTTGGCGGATGGTCGAGGCCAGGGCCGCTGGTTGCCGTTCGGAGGCAGGCGGGGCGGCAGGAGCGGCGGGGTGGTCGTTCCACGGGCCGTCATCGTGTCCTCCGGCCGAGCGATTGCACCCGACGAGATCTGGCTGATGGAGGTGGACGCCTCCTGGCAGCCGCCCGACCGCCGGCACACCGCCGCGCTACGGGCGGGCGAATCCCGGGCGGAGGAACCCGGAGCAGAGGAATCCCGGTCGGAAAATCCCCGGGTGGACGCATCGGGAGCGGAGCGACCGGGGGGCTCGGCCGACGTCAGGCGGACGTCCGCGCCGGGCCGGCCCCGCGCGCTGCTTCCGGCCGGCTCCGCGGAGCCCACCGGAGCCGGCCCGGTCGCTGCCGAGGGCCCGATCGGTCTGGCCCCGGAACCGGTGGCGCGGGTCGATCCGGCCCTCGAGGCCAGGCAGGCCCAGGACCGCGCCCGGGAGGCGGCACGCGCGGCGCTGCAGGGCGAGTTGGAACGGCTGGAGCGCAGGGCCGGCCTGCAGGCGAGGGTGCTGTCCACCGGTATGCGGGACGAGGCCGCCGGCCGGATGGCCGAGCGGCAGACGGCGTTGCCGCCCCCCGGCGGGCGGGACGAGGCCACCTCCCGCCCCACGCCGGAACAGGGCCGGCGACGGGATGCCGCGCACGCCGACCCGGCGGCACTCTCCGGCGCGGTGGCGCACCTCCCCGCCGCCGGCGAGCCCGTGGGGCGGCAGTCGGGGTCTACGCGGCGTCGGACGCCACCCTCGGCCGTGTGGCTGTATCGGCTGCCCGGCGTGCGCGACACCGAGCGCGGGGCCGGTCGGGAGGTGCTGGGCGGCCTGCCGGCCGCTGGCGGCGTCATCGGCCGGTCCGAACAGGCGTCCATCACCATTCGCGAGGACGCGGTCTCGAGCAGGCACGCGCGCATCACTCCTACGCCGAAGGGCTGGAGCATTCAGGATCTCGATTCCCGCAACGGCACGTATGTCAACGGCGAGCGGGTGGTGGAGACGGGTGCGCTGGCGAGTGGCGACGTGATCCGGCTCGGCATGTCGCTCTATCTGCAGTTCATTGTGGGCGACCTGCATCCGGACGACCACGTGGACAATCCTCGTGAGGTAAGGGGACGGGCGTAGTGTGGTCTCCGGACGACGAGGCGCACGGGCCGGAGTTGGATCCGGCCTCCCGCCACAAACACCTGCCGTCCTCTGACGCGCGGCGTTCGGACGGTCCCGACACCGAGCACGGCGAAGACGTGCCGTTGGTGACTCAGTTGCAGCAGGCTCCGCCGGACCGGCACCATGACCTTCACAATGACCGCCGCGCCAACGGTGACCGTTCCAGCCATAGTGACCGCCACGATGACCACTATCGTGGCGACGACGATTTTCGCGGAAACGGCGACCACCGCCACGACGATGACCGGTGGGGCGACCGGCGCCGTGACGGGCGTGACGATGGCGCCTCACGCTGGCCCGGAGGCTCGTTGCCCGACGAGGTGCCGGACCTCACGTCCGAGTTGACCGGCACGTGGCGCGCCACCCCGGCGGCCGGTGCCAGTGGACAGGCGGGCAGCGGCGTCGATCATGATGCGGCTACGGAGATCCCCTCTGGCCTGGGATTCGACGACCGCTCGGGCCACGGCGCCGCGGGTGACCCGGCCGGCGGTGCAACCCAGGCAGGCGAGGGAACGGGCGGGGCGCACCCACCTGCGGCGGGTGCCCGGCCGAGCGACGGCCAGGCAGGCGACGCGGCGTCCGACCGTCGGCATCGCCGCCGGCGTTCTCGCCGGTCACGAGCGCGGCGTTCGACGCCGCAACCATCACTCTGGTCGCCGTCGGCGATGCTGCTGCGGCTGGGCGGCATCGACCCCGCGCTGATCAACAACAGCGTGGACCGCACGCGGTACGTGACGGCGGCACTGGCGATGCTGCTGTACGGGACGTTCGCGACCGCCGGTTTCACGATCTTCCTGATGATCGCGACCGGAGGTGGGATCTGGCCCTGGGTGCTCGGTGGCATGCTGGTCGCCGCGGCGATCATGCTCTATGACCGAATGCTGCTCTCGTACGTCAACATCAACCTGGCCGGCCTGGAAGATTCGACAGCCGCGCCGCTCGGGCCGACCCGGGCGACCGGGTACATCGTGCGCATCATCATCGCCCTGGTCACCGCGGCGGTGGTCACGCATCCCCTGACGCTGAAAATGTTCCAGCACGAGATCGACGGCGCACTGACCAGGGTGCGGAGCGTCCAGTTGCAGAACAGCATCGACGCGGTGAACGCGGAGCGCCAGCAGCGTAAGAACGACCTCGGCACCCACATCCAGACCGACCGCGATCAGCTCGACACCGCGAACACCGATGTCAACACCACCGGGGCGGCGGTGGAGCGGGAGCGCTCCGGCCAGGGCCCGACCGGGCAGGTGGGCTGCGGCGACGAATGCGGACGACTGCTGGTCGCCTACAACGCCGCCGTGGCCCGCCAGAGCGCGGCGAACACACAGCTGACCAACGATCTTGCGCAGAAGGCCGCGAGCGAACGGACGATCGACGGCGAGCAGGACGGCAAGATCCGCGATCTGAAGGCACATCCACCGCAGGTCGGCGGCGTCCTGAACCAGGAGTCCGCCCTGTGGCAGGTACTGCTGCACAGCAAGGCCGCCATGGTGCGTTATCTGCTGGTGGTTGTCCTGTTCATCCTGCTCGACATCGCGGTCCTGCTGGTCAAGCTCTCCAGCCGAAACAGCCCCTACGAGCTGCTCATGGCCCGCCGGGTCCGCCGTGTGCTGCGGACGGACGGGTCGGTGAGCGTCCGGGATGAGGATGTGGAGCGCGACCGCCTGCTGCGGAACCTGGAGAACCGAGACAAGAAGGATGTTCGGCGGGCGGAGCGGGTCGATGCCGAGGACGAGGCCCGCCACCTGACCCGATTCCATGAGAGCGAGGCGGAGAGACGGGGTTTGGTGGACAAGGCGGCGCTCCGGGCGGCGGAGGATCAGCTTGCCTTCCAGACGCGCCACCGGCAGCTGACCTCGGACGCGGCCGTTGCCATGCTGCTGATCGACCTGGAGAACACGCGCAAGGTGGCGGAGGCACAGCGCGCGCACGAGCAGGCCATGGCCGCACTTGGTATCCCGATACCGCCGCGCGGGCCGACCGGCCCTACCGGGCAGATGCCGCCTCGGACGCCACCGCCGCGGGCCGACCTGGTTCCAGGCGAGATCCTCGGTAGCCGATGGCTACTCAAGGAGCGCAATCTCCCCAGGGGTGAGCGGGCCCAGGCGCCAAGCGAAATCTGGCTCGGGCGAGACATCACCGGTAGGCACAAGGGTGACGTCGTCGTGAAGACCACGGTGGTGCCGGATGACGCCAACGCGCGCCGGGCGCGGGAGCGGGCCCTGGCCGATATGCAGGTCGGGGAGCACAAGTACGTCGTGAAGATCCTCGACAGCGGCGACCAGCAGAATCTCCTCTGGATGGTGATGCCCTACTACGCCCTGGGCAGCCTGGCGCGGTACATGCCCAACGAGGTGCCGGTGCGGCCGCTGCGGCAGGTCCTGGCCGTGGTCGACCATGTGCTGGAGGCGTTGGAGAGCCAGCCCCGCAGGGCGCACGGAGACATCAAGGCGACCAACATCGTCGTGGAGGACACGGTGGAGCGGCAGGTCGATGATCTTCCGGTCTTCATCGACCTGCGGATCCGCGTGATCGACTGGGCCGTCTCCAAGCTGTGGACGGTGATGGCCGCACAGCTCGCCCCGACCGTGACCGGTTCGATGCTGTGGCGCTCTCCGGAGCAGCGGGTGAGCCGACGGCCGGATCCGCGTTCCGACCTCTACTCCGTGGGGTGCCTGCTCTACTGGCTGGTGTCCGGGATGCTCCCGTTCGAGAACGAGGTGTCGCCGTTCACCGAGACGGAGGTCGAGGCCGTCCAGAGCCGCGGCCAGCCACCGGAAGCCCTGGACAACCTGGTGCCGGGGACGCCGGTCTCGGTCGGGCGCTTCGCCACCCAGCTGTTGTCCTACCGGGCTGAGGACCGGATGCCGGGCGTACCGAACGGCGAGGTGCTGGCGGCGGCCCGCGACCGGGTCGGAGCCATCGCCGAGGAGGTCGCCCAGCTGATCCGGTACACCGCCGGGGAGATCATGGTGGGCGCTGCCCCGACCTCGGACGAAGGGGACGACGACTACACCGACGGCGGCGTGTGGGGGGCCCACAGGCATGCGCCCACCGGCCGGACGATGTCCGAGGACGATCGGCCCGAGCGCGGGTGACCCGCTGCCCGCCGTCCCAGCCCGCCGTCCCAGCCCGCCGACGGAGCGCGCGCACCTGTCAGCGGGCTGGATGCGGGGCCTGGCCCCCGGTCTCGGTCCCGGAGCAGCACGCCAGAGTGCTCAGGGACGCACGATGGGGGAGACGTCCGCGACGTCGGCGCTGCGCAGCCGGGCGTAGACGGCGTCGAAGGTCAGGCCGCCGACGAAGCCGATCGGCAGGACGTAGAACAGCAGCCTTCGGGCGCCGCTGCCGTCGAGCAGGTCGGGGGTGCCGGCGATCTGGGAGGCGACGAACAGCAGGAACGAGATCGCGCCGGCGGCGAGCCCCCGTACCCCGGCCTTGATCCACTCGCTGTTCTGCTCGTAGGAGTTGCGGATCAGCGCCCCGGACATGGCGGCGAGAATGGGTGCGGCGAGCAGCAGAGCGAGGCTGCCGCCACTGCCGGGCCGCGCCGCCCAGGCGACCGGGATGACCGCGATCGCGGCGAGCAGCAGCAACGCGGCGACCAGCAGGCTGATGGACGATCGGCGGGCGGTGCGGCGCTGCGCGGCCTGTTCGGCGGCGGCCCGGGCCGCGCGGCGTTCCGCCTGGGCGGACAGACCGGCGACCAGTCGGCGTGCTGACGTGTCCGACCACTGCGCCGCCATCTCCCGCAGTTCGTCCTCGGTGGCCTCGCCACTGTCCCCGTGCATCTCCCGCCACACCATGGACGCGCCGCCGCCGAACTGGGCCGCGACGATCATCGGTTTGCCGAGGGTGAGCGCGATCATTCCGGCGACGACGGTCGACCGGCCGCCGCCGATGAGCAGCAGGCCGTCCGCGTTCGTCAACGAACGCAGGAACGGCACATCCCAGGATGAGGCATCCTGGGGCTGTATCTGGAACAGTTCCGGTTTCTGCTCCATCTCTGGAAACTCGACCGGTTTGTGCAGGGGAAGCCGCACGTGGATGGACCGGTCCGGGGCCGGTCCGGCCGCGACATAACCGCGCACAACATGGGCCTCGACGAACTTCGGCCGGCTGTCGTACACCAGCAGGTCGCAGCCGGCCATGGCCAGCTCGCGGCCGAGATCGGCGCAGGCCCGCTGGCCACGCTCGACGTCGGTGACCGCCGGCCGGAACGCCTGGCCGTCCACGAGGCTGCCGATGACGGCGATGAGTGGCCTCAACGCTCTCCTCCGTCGAAGGTGTCGATCAGGATGTCGACCCGCGCGACGGTCTCGGCCACGTCAGCCAGGGTCCCCTGGACGTCGGCAGCCAGCTCGCCGTCGTGCGGTAGCCCGCCGCTGTCCGGTGCACGGTCATCCGGCGTGTAGGCCAGGAGCTGGTTGACCAGGCGACCGAACGCTTCCGGGACTGCCGGCAGCAGACTGTGCAGCGGTTCGGGTTCGCGGCCGTTGCGTTGCAGGCCTTCGATGCGTTCGACGGTGAAATCGGCCTCGCCCAGTTCGACGGCGAACGGCAGTTGCCCGCTGCATGCCCAGTACAGCAGGACGCCCAGACCGTACAGGTCGGTGCGGGCGTCGATCGGCCTTCCGCGGCGCTGCTCGGGGCTCCACCACAGCCGGCGCAGATCGTCTCGGCGCGGGTCGTCAAGGGCGTTGCACAGCCAGACCTCGCCCCAGTCGACGAGCCGGACGGGTAGCTCGCCGGGCGCTGCCTGGCCGGCGTAGCGGCCGGCGAGCGAGGTGCCCAAAGGATTGGTCGGGTCGAGCAGGATGTTCGAGGGATGGAGGTCGCCGTGCGGGACGACGCCCGTCCTGGCCGCGACCGTCAGCGCCGAGAGGACACAACCGCCGAGCGCACAGATCTGCCGCAGCGAGCGCCGGGGCCGGTCACGGTAGTAGCTGGCGAGGCTGCCTCCGGTGTAGAGGGGGATGACCGACCACAGGGAGTCCGAGGGGTCCCACCCGCGGTCGAGGATCTCGCTGACGTACTGGCTGATCAGGTGGACGTCCATTGCCGCCCAGGCGGAACGGATCAGATCGGCGCGTTGTTCGCTGGCCACGGCGGCATCGATGATCTTCATGACGGTCGGCGGCTGCATGCCTCGGGTGTCGGCGCTGCGCCAGACCTGCACATGGGCGCGGTGGGGCGCAGCGGACAGCCGGTCGATGATCTGCCAGCGGCCACCGATGATGTCGCCGTGCCGGCGGCCGGGCCGGTTGCCGGCACGGCCGCCGGAGGCCGCGCGCCGCCGGGAGATCAGGTCCGCGTCGGTCGCGATGCCAGCATCGGCCGCCACAGCGGCGTGCTCCGTCGTGCTGGCGTCGTCCTCGGCCGAAAGGCCAGATGCTGTGCCGGCTGTGCCGGCGTCGGCGTCCGTCTCAGCGCCGACATACCTGCCCCAGCCAGGGTCTTCGCCCACCGACGGTGGCGCCGCAACGCGGAAGTGCACGGTACGGCCTAGGCCGAGGATGTCACCAGGATGCAACGGCGAGCGCAGCACCCGCGCGCCGTTGACGAACGTGCCGTTGAGGGAGGCGAGGTCGCGGACCAGCCAGCCGCGATCGGCCGTCGGGACGATCTGGCAGTGCGGGCGGGAGATCTCCGGCTGCGGTATGACCAGGGTGAGCAGGTGAGAACCGTCGATCGGCTCCCGGCTGAGCTGCCCGCCGTCCGCGGGCACCGCCACCGGTTCCCCGCGGGCGGCGCCGGAACCGGCTGCTTCGGGGTGCAGGAGGAGCGCGGGGATCAGGTCCGATCTGGGCGCGGGGCCCGGCCCGAGCAAAAGCATGATCCGCTCGCGCGGGTCACCGGGATCCCGGCAGAGAAACCGCAGTCGGCGCAGGTCTGCCTGCCGGGACAGACGGGCGTGCACGGCATCGCGCAGCGTAGCCGGATCCGGCGGCCAGTAGGTTGTGGGATCCGCCTCGAGGACGTCGAGCAGCGCGGTGGAGAAGTCGTCCTGGCCGGCCCGCGGGGCCGTAGCGCCGAACCGGGGCCCGCCGCTGGCCGGGTCGATCGCGACCAGGCTGGAGACCAGCCGGTTACGCACCTTCGTGCCGTGGCCGAGCGACTCGTGCGGAAGGCGGTCGGCAGGGTCGTCGCCCTCGGCCAGGTCGAGGACGTCCGTGAAATCGGTGCCGCGCAGATCGACGGTGAGCAGGACCTGCCGGGCCGAGGGCAGCGAGGTCGTGCGGACGGTCCGGATGAAATCCTCGAGGTCGAGGCTGACCTCGTCGTCGCGGGTGGCGTCGGCGTAGAACAGCCGCTGCGCGTAACCGGCGGAATCGGTGACGCCGGGCCCGACCCAGAACAGCCAGACGACACCGATGTCGCCGGCGGACCGCAATGACCGCACCGTGCGCCGGAATGCCTCCCGGCTGGCTGGCTGGGGGACGATCCCCAGGTCCTCGAGCTGCGCCGCGTTGCGCGACAGTGGGCTGCACAGCACGGTGATGTCGCGGTCCGGCGCGCCGCGGGAGCGCAACCAGCGGACGAACCGGGCGACTCGGGCGGCCGCGCCGTCGACGCGGACGATGCCCGGCAGGTCGGTGCGCTCCACGCCCACGACGATGACGATCTGCCGCCCTGCGGCGGCTGGCAGCTGAGGAACGGGCACCGCCGGCAGCCGCACCCGGTCGTCGGCCACGGGCCGCTCGCCCGCTCCCGCGGCCGCGTCGAGCTCCGGGCCGCCGTCCGCGGCTGGCACGATCACCAGGGTGGGGCCGACCGTGCGAACCTGGTAGGGATCGCCGTCCTGGATGTCGCGGCAGAAGCCGACGACCCGCTCGCCGTCGGCGACCACCGCGCCGCGCAGGTCTCCTGCGGACCAGCCGGGCTGGCGCGGCCGTTGGATTTCCAGGTCGAGTCCGGCCGGTCCGGCTGAGCCGACCACCCGGGCGGGAAGTACGACATGCCGCCCGGGTTCCGGCGCGGCCAGCACCAGTACCCGGGAGCCGGGTCCCGGCGGGCGACCACCGTAGGCGAACGGTCGCGCGTCGCCCGGCGGCCGGACATCATGCAGGACCATCAGCTCCCCGCCGCTGCCCGGATCAGGGGTGAGTCGGCCGGGGATCTCCCACTGCCACGGGTAGCTGCGGCGCAGCCGCACCTGCCGCCGCGCCCGGTCTCCCGGCGGGGCCAGCACCACCACCTGCTTTCCCCGCACAAAACAGGCCGGTGCCACCGGCGTCTGCTCGTCCACCCAGCGCATTTCGGCGCAGGCGGCGCGCAGTCGGGCCACCTCAGAGCTGGTCGGGGCCTCGACCTCCCCCAGGTAAGGCCCGCCGCGTCCCGGTTCCGCTCGGCCTGGTTCCGTCATCGGGCCGGGTAGCTCGTACACGGCGCCGCGCAGGGTACGCAGTCCGACGACCGCCGGCCGCGGGCCAGGTGGATCGGCGCCGGGTGCGGCCCAGCCGGCCGGTTCCGCGTCGGTCAGTGGGATTCTGGCCTCGTCGTCGCCGGTGAGGTGGATGGTCAGTTCCCGCCAGCCGGTGGGGGAGTCCCAGAACGCGGTCAGAATGACCGGGTCGGTGTCAGGAACCTCGATGTACTCCGCGCTGTGTCGCATCCCGTAGAAGATCAGGCTGCCGTTGCTGTACTGCACCGGCACCACGATGTCGGACAGCTCCGTAAGCACCGGGGCAACGTCGAGCCGGCCCGGTGGCGGCGCGCTGCCGGTCGGCTGCGGCAGCTGCAGGTGGCGGTGAGCGAGCTGGTCCAGCAGCCAGGCACTGACGGTCCGGCGGACCTCCCGCGGCATCCGCGGCAGGGTCTGGGTCGCCCAGCGGGCGACGGCCGTCCGCGACATCCGGTTGTCCGGGTCCAGTCCGGCAGCCGGCTGCCGGCTGCCGGCCGCACGGTCGGGCGGCGCACCGCCGTCCTCCGTCAGGGTGCGCACCGCGTCCGCGAGGATCTCGTCGATCCGCGCTGCCGGATGCTCGTAGGCGACGAGCGCCCAGGCGATCTTCTCCTCGATCCGGACGGTCGGGCTCGACTCCTCGTGCAGCTGTTGGATGAGCGACCAGGCCCGTACCGGCCGGCTGTCCGTGCGGCCGCCCTGAGGGCCGCCGCCCTGGGCGCGCAGACGTTGGCACAGCCGGGAGCGGAGTGTGAGGAGAACATCGAAGCGCAGGGTGATTGTGTGACTGCCGCGACGGGAGACAAGCGAGCTGAACCACAGGTCGTGTTCGTCGCCGACGCTCAGCTCGGGCAGCACGTCCAGCCTAAGCTGACGGATGAGCGCCATCTCGATTTCGACCGCCGGTGACAGCAGCGTCGCCAGTTCCACCACGGCAGGTGGCGTGACGCCCAGGATGCGCTCCACCACCGGTGAGGTCGGCGTTCCGAGGCCCGCCAGCAAAGCCGACTTTCCCGCGGAGGACCCTCCGGCCAACCCGATGGCGACTGTGTCCGACGACCCGACTGTTTTCGGCGAACCGTAAGAATGTGTCGACCCTTCTGGATCAGCCATTGTTTTCCCCCGTAGCCCCGCGCGATGTTCGGTTGGTCTGCAGTAGGGCGTGCAGCTCCGCCATCGTCACGGAGCGATCCCAGGCACAGACCGTGAGCCCCTGGATGGCGGGCAGGTGTCGCCAACGCTCGGCCGGCAACGGAACGAGCAGAACGACCGGCACCCCCAGGGCGGTCATCTGGTCGGCGAACTGGCGCCACGCGCGGGCTGCAGCCGGACTCTGCTTCGGGTGAAGCTCCCACTGCCGTGCGGACGTTGTTCGGGGTGCTGCTGTCCGGCTGGGCGGTGTCCGGGCGGGATTGATCGGGCCGCCGAGGCCCAGGTCGGACGTGACGATGACGGCTGTGTCGGTTCCAGGTGGCTCCAGCGCGCGGCCCTGCGGGTGGGTCCGGTCGCCGGTGAGACGGTTCGGGTCGCCGGCGAACACCAGGACGTCGACCCGGTCGGCGCCGACGGCCCGTTCCGCCGCCTCGATGAGGTCCTGCTGGTCGGTGACGAACGGGTGCATGCCGAGGCTGGTGTCGGTCAGCATCCACACCCGGGTGGCCGGAGCCAGGTGCGATACTCGGGGCAGTGGTGTAGGCAGCCGCCGGCGGGCGAGCTCGTTGACGATGACCGGTAGGTCGAGATCCTGGCCGAGCCGGGCGAGCCGGGCCATCTCGTCAACCATGGCGTCGCCGAGTTCCGGATGAAGCAGCGGCCGCGGCCAGCGAAGTCCGGGCAGCTGGGTCGCACCGGGAAGCGGCTCGGAGGTGGACAGCCATGTCGGCCCGTCGGTGATCTCCCACCAAGACGGTCGCAGCAGGGCACGGTCGGCGGGCAGACCGTCTGCGGTCAGACGGTCGGCGGGCGGGCCCCGTCGGTGGCTCTGCCGCGTCGGCACGGACACCGGCCCGCCCGCAACCGGCGCACCGCCCGCGGCTCGTGACGGGGCAGCGTCGTCATCGTCCGGTTCGGTCCACGGCGCCGGTAGCGTCGAGGAGAACACCGCCTGCGGTGGCAGGCCGCCCGCAGGGTCGGCCGTCAGGCCGAGAACGCGGGCGGCCAAGGCGGCCTGGGCGTCGTCGACGGGCTGCAGGGCGCGTAGTGCCCGGGCCAGGTCGCCCACGCCATTGTCGGGAATTCTCACCGCGCCTCACCACCGGGGTCGTCCTGCGGAATGCTCAGCACAGCCCGCCGCATGACCTGCCATTCCGGGCTGTCGACCTTGATGCCGAGCTGCTTGCAGGCGACGACCGCGTCGAGATATTCGGCGGTACTCGGCTTACGTCCGGAGCGGCCCGAATCCCCCATCTCCTCCCGCCGCCGGTGCACCTCCTGGGCCAGCTGCACGCACAACTGGTGCAGGTCACCGTCGAGTTCCCCTTCGGGCCCGACCAGGTGCCGGCGGGCAATGTCGACATAGTCGCTGACGTGCTCGGGAACCCGCAGCGTATGGACAACGCACCGGCGCCGGAATGCGTCGCTGGGCGGAAGGTCGTCGTTGGAGGCGAGCACGATGAGCAGCTGACCGCGGTTCTTCGGCGGGCCGATCCGGGCGTTGGTTTCGCTGACCTGGAAGGTCAGGGAGCCGAACGGCACGAGCAGGGCGTCGAGCACGTCGGCGGACGCCTTGCCGATCTCGTCGGCCAGCAGTACCGCACCCTGGCCGGCCCGGCCGTCGTTGTACGCCCCGTGCGGTTCGGCGGGGGAGACATGCGGCTCTCCGTCGGCCAAGCCGCGCCGCACGGCGGAGGCGCGGTCGAGTGCCCACCAGAGCACGCCAGGTTCGATGTAGTCGGCGTCCCGCAGCTCCTCACTGGACCTGTTCTGGGCATCGGCCAGCTTACGGACCGCGTCGAAGGTCCACAGCAGGTCCCGAGCCTCGGTTCGCCGGGTCATGACGTGCTCGTAGTAGCGCCAGCCCAGATTGCGCGCCACGTAGGGCGCGAAGGCCGATTTCCCGGCGCCGGACTCGCCGAGCAGCAGCAGCGGTCGGCCGGTCGCAATCGCTATCTTGACCACCGTGCGCAGATCCTCGTCGTGCCGGTAGACGAGGCCGTCGCGACGATCCCCCATCGGCAGTTCCATCGCATCGTCAGGACGAGGTGCGTCCTGCATGCGGTCGATACGCCTGAGAATGTCGTCCACGCCTACCACCCTTCAATTGGCGCGGGCCTCTGAATATTTCCTGTCAAGGATCTTATCCAGGCCACGGTTGATTCTGTACATCGATTCCGGAAGTTCGTCGGCTAAGATTGCTGGTGCTTCGGGTGTGTCCACTGGTTTCGCGTACGGCGCGTTCCTGTCCGGGTCGTGTCCTGGTTGCTGCGGGTCATGGAGGACAACTGCCGTGACGTTTCGCCATCGTTCGACTATTGCCTGTAATGCCTCTCGTTGGATGTCGAGGGGCATGTTCGGGGGAAGCAGTACGAAGTGCGGCCCTGGGTCACCCCTGCCCGCCGTGTCGTTCAGCGGTGGAGTGCGGGGGGCGATGCGGCGCTGACCAACTCCCCGGACCTTCTGGCCGATCTGGTCCATCTGGTCGATCCGCTCGAAGGCACCCGCCGCCCATGGGTGGCTGACGAATCCGGTGCTGCGCAGATATTTGTCGGTCTCGGCCGCCGCATATTCGGGTTCGAGCTCCGGCCAGGCGGGAAGGTCCGCAATCTGGATTTTGTCACTGTCGTGCATCGCTCGCCGAATGCAGTGCTTCGCATGCTGTGGGTCCGCGACCTCGATGGTGACGACCCGGGCGGCGTCCGGCCCCGCCGACGCGGCCCGGATCTTCTCGGCGACCGGATGGGTGACCCACAGCGGCCGCAGTTCGTACACAAGGGCGGCAGTGTCAGGATACGGGGCATCACGATGGGGCAGGTTACGCAGGGCATCGCTGAGCGCTAGAACAATCTCGGCGTCCAGCCCCTGGTCGAACATTCGCCGGGTCAGCAGCTCCGCCTTCGCCGGCAGGGGTAGCCGGTGGGCATCCTGCGACAGGTCGTCGAGATGGTTGATGACGTGCGACGCCAGCCTGCTCCGCCGCAGCAGCCCGTCGACGGATGCCTGCCAACGACCCTCGTCGGTCGGCGGGTAGGAGGTCGGCTGAAGGCTTCTGAGTCCTTGCCGGACCCCGTTGACCACGACGTCGATCCGCTTGGCGGCATCGGCATCGGCGTCGTGCGGCTCCTTGACCAGCTGAATCACGGGCAGGCTGGCCAGGCTGTGTGACTTTGCGAACGTCCAGCCGTTGAGATCGGGCGCGACGCTGCGGTCGATGGGTTCCTCGCCGAGCGACGCGACCCCGAAGGCGCGGGCGCCTCGAATGTCCTTCACCTCGAGTGGCTTCAGCAGCACCGAGATGAGCCGGAAGTTTCTGTCGGTGCTGGCACGGTTGAACAGCACCGCCGTCTCATAGTGCAGGAATCCCGAACCCAAAGCGTTCTGGTTGAGCAGGACCACCGCCGCGTCGCAGGATGCCATCGCAGAGTCGAGTTCCTGATGCCAGCGGTCACCCGGCTCGAGGACATCCTTGTCGATCCACGCCGTGGCCTTCAGCTCACGATTGATCATGCGGCGAAGGGCGTTGCGGACGTTGAGCGCGTGCAGGTCGGCGCCGAGCTCGCCGTCCCTGCAGCTGTGGCTGATGAACACGACGCAGCCGGTCCCCGTCATGCGGCCCGGCTCCGGTCCGGGCACGGCCGGAGCCACCGGCCTCGGCGGCTGGTGCATGGGCGCGATGTCATGGCGGAGCCGTCACGAGGTCCGGTCGGCGGCGGAAGAGACATCTGATGCCCACAGGGGAACCGGACGCATGAGGGCGATCTGGCCTGCGGTGCCGAGGGCGACGGCCCGGGCGACATCGGCGTAGCTGACCGAGCCGGTGCGCAGCAGGAAGCGCAGCAGGGACTCTGTCACCGACGTCTGGCGTTCGTCCGCCGGTGGCTGCCAGCGGCCGTCCCGCACCGCCGTCTGCCACAGCCGCTCGAGCCGGTGCCGCAGTGTGTTGTAGCGCCCGGGCAGATCGGTCGACTTGCGGATGCGCGGCTCGGCCCGTGCCGGAAAGTCGAAGAACTCGGCGAATACGGCCAGCACTGCCTCGAGCTGTGACGCCTCGACGTGGATGCGGCTCTCGTCCGGCATGGTCCGCCACTCACCGGCGGTGACGGCGGCCGGCCAAACGCCGGCCGGGTTTACCAGCGCGACCCGCCAGACAGGACTGTGGGCCAGCCAGAACGTCACGAGTGGCCGCTCGATCAGTTCCCCGTCGGGATGCCGGGTGACGGACTCGGCCCGGCCGGCCTGCCCCCAGCCCTGCCAGCGGATGGGAGGCGTGCCGACGTTGCGTACCCGAACCCCGACGTCGGTGTGCCAGAGCAGCAGATGACTGCGGGACAGCCCGCTGGCCGCCGAGGCGGTCAGCGCCACCGTGCGGTGGGTGCCACGCGGCCTGCTCTGCGGACGGTCTGTGACCTGCTCGTAGTCGGGGCGGCGGCCGGCGAGCAGCGCGTCCCCGGGAGCCAGGGCGGCGGCGATGGGCGCGCGTTGTTGCCCGACGCATTCGAATCTGAGCTCAACAGATGTCGACATGACCGCCCCCGTCAGGTCTGGATATCGGCGCTGGTGTTACCGGTCGGTGGGCGCGCCGGCGCGCGCCATGAGGATCAGAACGGCGCGAGGACGTCGATCTCGTACCTGGCCACGGTGACCCGGGAACCGACCGGCACAGTCACGGAGTTACTGATCTGCGGATGGACGTGGCCGGGTGGCTGATAGCGGATTCCGCCGCCAGCACTGTCCTGGATGGCCACCGACCGGTCGGACAGCCGCCTGATGACGTACTGGTACGGCTCGAGGTCGGGGACGGTCAGGGTGCAGTTCGGATCGCTGCCGATCCACATCAGGCCGGTCGGGGCGGCCAACAGGTGGTGGAGCGGGACGAGTAGCCCGCTGCCCATCCTGCGGATGGGACTGAGCCGGATCAGGATGTTGCCGTCCTCGACTCGGCCAGGTTCCGTCATGGCCCCTCCCGCTGAACGCCCGGTGCGCTCACATGTCAGCTGACTCGCAGCCGCCCGCTCCCGGCTAATCAGCACGATTGTCCGAAAAGCTCGGGCGTGGGGGGGGGGGGGGGGGGGGGGGGGGGGGGGGGGGGGGGGGGGGGGGGGGGGGGGGGGGGGGGGGGGGGGGGGG
>NZ_JALKFZ020000099.1 GCF_023243075.1 Frankia sp. AiPa1
GGACTTCATGGCCGCCGCCCGGGCCAGCGGCGCCGGGCCGGTCGCCATCGCCGGCCGGCAGGTGCTGCCGAACGTCGCGCCCGCCCTGCTGGTGTACGCGACGAGCCTGGTCGGACTCGCGCTCGTCTTCGCCGGCGGCATGTCCTTCCTCGGCCTGGGGGTCGCACCACCGCAACCCGAATGGGGTCAGATGATCGCCGAGCAACGGCAGAACATGTACACCGCGCCCATGACCGCCCTCGTCCCGGCCATTGTCATCTTCCTGGCGTCGCTGGTGTTCAACCAGCTCGGGGACGCGCTGCGCGACCTGCTCGACGTCCGCCGCGAGGGCCGATGAGCGCCGCCCTGCGGATCAGCGACCTGCACACGACGTTCGGCTCCGGGGACGGCGCCGTGCGGGCGGTCCGCGGCATCGACCTGGAGATCGCGCCCGGCGGAACGTACGTCCTGCTCGGCGAATCCGGCAGCGGCAAGTCGGTGACCGCCCGCTCGATCCTGGGCCTGTACGGGCCGGCGGCGAAAGTCACCGGCAGTGTGTGCCTTGGCGCCGACGAGCTCATCACGATGGCGCCGCGACAGCTGCGCCAGGTGCGCGGCACCCGGCTCGGGCTGGTCCCGCAGGACCCGACCGGCGCGCTCGACCCGCTGCGCGGCATCGGCGCCCAGCTCGGCGAGGTCCTCGCCGTGCACGGCCTCGCCCCCGGCCGGGCTCAGCGGCGGGCGGCGGTGCTGCGCCTGCTGGCCAGCGTCGGCATCGCCGACCCGGCCCGGGTGGCCGCGTCCCGTCCGCACCAGCTCTCCGGCGGGATGCGGCAGCGGGCCGTCATCGCCATCGCGATCGCCGGCGAACCGGAGGTCCTCATCGCCGACGAACCGACGACCGCGCTGGACGTGACCGTCCAGGCCGCGGTGCTCGGGCTGATCCGCGACCTGCAGACCCGACACGGCATGGCCCTGCTCATGGTCACCCATGACGTCGGCGTCGCCGAGGAGCTCGGCGGCACCGTCGGGGTGATGTACGCCGGACGGCTGGTGGAGACCGGCCCGGCGCGCGAGGTGCTGCGTGACCCGCGCCATCCCTACACCCGCGGGCTGCTGGCGTCCCTGCCCGTGCCGGGAGTGGCACGCGGTGAGCTGCGGGTCATCCCCGGCCGGCCACCGCTGACCGGCGAGTCCGGGACGGGCTGCGCGTTCGCCCCGCGCTGTCCGCTCGCCGTCGCCTCGTGCCGGCACCGCCCACCGCCGCTGGTCGCGCTCGGCGCCGGCGGCCGAGCCGCCGCCTGCCCGGTGCTCAACGACGAACCCGTCGCGAAGGAGCTCGTCTCATGAGCACGCGGCCCCTGCTGGATGCCCAGGACCTGACCAAGACCTTCCGCGGCGGGGTGCGGGCGGTGTCCGGCGTGAGCCTCACCCTGGCGGCCGGCGAGACCCTGGGCATCGTCGGCGAATCCGGCTGCGGCAAGTCCACCACCGCGAAGATGCTGCTGCGCCTGCTCACCCCGGACTCGGGAAGCGTCCAGTTCGACGGCGCGGACGTGCACCGGCTGCGGGGCCGGGCGCTGCGCGAGCTGCGCCGCCGCCTGCAGGTGGTGCCGCAGAACCCGCAGACCAGCCTCAACCCGCGGCTGCGCCTCGCCGACTCGATCGCGTTCAACATGCGTGCGCACGGCTACGGCGCGGCCACCCGGGCCCGGCGGATCCCCGAGCTGCTCGATCGGGTGGGTCTGGACCCGTCCTACGCGCGGCGCTATCCCCACCAGCTTTCCGGCGGGCAGTTGCAGCGGGTGGCGATCGCCCGGGCCCTGGCCACCGAGCCGGAAGTGGTCGTCTGCGATGAGGCGGTCAGCGCACTGGACAAGAGCGTGCAGGCGCAGGTCCTCAATCTGCTGGCAGACCTACAGCTCGAGCTGGGGATCGCCTACCTGTTCATCAGCCACGACCTGGCGGTGGTCGAGCACATCTCCGACCGGGTGGCCGTGATGTACCTGGGCCGGGTGGTCGAGCAGGGACCCGCCCGCGCGCTGTGGGACGACCCGCGCCACCCGTACACCGCCACGTTGCTGTCGTCGGTGCCCGGACTCGGCCGCGAGCGGATCGTGCTGGCCGGCGAGCTGCCGAACCCGGCCGACCCGCCGTCCGGCTGCGGGTTCCGCACCCGGTGCCCCTGCGCCGTCGACGCGTGCGCGACCACCTGGCCGAACCTCACCGTGCGCGCACCCGACCACGTCGCCGCCTGCGTGCACCCCGACCCGCGCCGGCCCGCCAATGCCAATGCTGGCGCTGGCACTGGCACTGGTGCCAATGCCGGTGCCGGTGCCGGTGCCGGAAAATCCTGACCCCGCCATTCCCAGCTCCCTTCCTCGACATAGCTCCGGATTTCCTGGATTTCTTCAAACCATACCGTCCGTGTACAGATAATCTGCCATGCCCAAAAAGGGGCCACTGTGAGTCTGCTGTCCTGGCGGACGCGCCGGGTACGGTCCGCCGTGCCACGCCCGTTCGCACTCCCCCGCCGGCGGAAAACAGCCGCCGCCATCTGCGCGTCCGTGCTCGTTGTCGTGTCCCTGGCCGCGTGCGGCCCGGACGGCGGCGGCACGACCGCGTCGTCGAGTCAGTCCGGGGTTCTGACCATCGGCATGACCGCCGGGGACGTGCCGAATCTCGACACCATCCTGGCCAGCAGCCAGGGTTACGAGGGTTACCGTTTTGTCGGGAACTCGCTCTACGACGGCCTGACCAGGTTCGACCTGAAGCAGGGCACCGAGATCCCGAAGGTCGTCGGCGGGCTCGCCACCTCCTGGGACATCGACAAGGCCACCAACACGTGGACGTTCCACCTGCGCTCCGGGGTCACCTTCCACGACGGCACGCCCTTCGACGCCGACGCGGTCATCTTCAACTTCGACCGGTATCTCAACACGTCGGCACACCAGTACAACTCGGCCTTCGCCGCCACCGCCGCCAGCAGCGCCGCGGGAATCGCGTCCTACCGCAAGGTGGACGACTCCACCGTCGCCATCACCACCCGCGGGCCGTGGTCACATCTGGACAGCGACCTGGTCTTCCTCTACATCGCGAGCCCCACCGCGGTGAAGGCACACCCGAAGGACTTCTCGCTGCACCCCGTCGGCACCGGACCGTTCGTGTTCTCCTCCCTCGCCCGCGGCCAGCAGGTCACCTTCACCGCCAACCCGAACTACTGGGGCGGCGCGCCAAAGGTCGACAAGCTGGTCCTCAAGGCGATGCCGGACGTGGCCACCCGACTCGCGGCGCTGCGCTCCGGCGAGGTGAACTGGATCGAGGCGCCCAATCCGGACGACGTGGCGGGCCTGAAGAAGGACGGGTACCAGGTCCTCACCAACTCCTATGACCACGTCTGGCCGTGGATCTTCGACCTGACCCACAAACCGCTGGACGACCCGCGCGTCCGCCGGGCCCTCAACCTCGCCATCGACCGCCAGACCATGGCCAGCACCCTGCTCGACGGCACGGCCGAGCCCGCCGCCCAGCTCGCTCCCCGGGCCAACGGCGCCTATCGCGCGGCCAACGACACCTACAGCTACAACCTCACCGAGGCCAGGAAGCTGCTCGCCGAGGCCGGTGTCCCCAACGGGTTCTCGATGACGGTGTCCTATCCGACCTCCGGATCGGGCAACATGCAGCCGGGCCCGATGAACCAGCAACTCCAGAGCGACCTGGCCCGCATCGGGGTGCGGGTACAGCTCAAGCCGATCGAGTGGGCCGCGATGCTCACCTCGTTCAGCAGCGGAAAGATTCCGGACGGCGCCGACGCCATCAACATCTCGCTGACCTTCATCCAGGAAAGCATCTGGAGCACCTTGTTCGCCCCCGGCGCCCCGCTGAACGTCGGCCATTACAACGATCCGGCGGTCGGTGCCCTGCTCACCCAGGCGCAGAGCGAGTACGACCCCACCCGGCGCAACGCGCTCTACGCCGAGATCGTGAAGAAGATCGACGAGCAGTCACCGTGGCTCGTCGTGGTCAACGACCTCAATCCACGCGCGCTCGCCGCGGACGTCCACGGCTTCGTCCAGCCGAAGTCCTGGTTCGTCGACCTCACCACCGTTGCGGTGAACCCGACCTGATCCGCACCATCTGCCCTTTCCTGTCGCTGTCCGTTTCCGGTCCGGTCACGGATTCCTGCGGCTCCGCCGATTCCCATCCGAAACGAGGGGTTTCATGCCTGACAATGACCCGTCCGACCGCCAGAAGATCGAAGCACTGATTGCCATAAACGGCCTCACCCTGAATCCAGCGGAGGTCGAGGCGCTGGTGGCGGCCTATCCCACCGCCCGTGCCACCGTGGACCTGCTCTACGCGACGCCCGGCGTTCGCTACGAGGTGCCGGCCATGACCTACGACCCGAGGGTGTGAGCTGACCATGACCGAACTCGCCACCTCCCCCACCTCCCCCACCTCCCCCGCCCCAGACGCCAGCCCGGCCGGGAGCACCCAGCCCGGGGCCGCCCCGGCGGCGCTGACCCTCGCCGACGCCGCGGCCGCGCTGCGGGACGGCACGACGACCAGCGTCGAGCTCGTCCAGGCCGCGATCGCCGTCGCCGACGCACACGACGAGGCGGTGGGCATGTTCCTCGCCCGCTACACCGAGACCGCCCTGGCCGCGGCCGAGGCCGCCGACGCCGCGCTCGCCGCGGGTGCCGACGTCGGACCGCTGCACGGCCTGCCGCTGGGGATCAAGGACATCATCACCACCGCCGAGGGGCCGAGCACCGCCCAGAGCCTGGTGTTCGACTCGTCATCGATGTCCGGTGACGCCGTCGTCGTCAGCCGCCTGCGCGAGGCCGGCGGGATCATGATGGGCAAGCTGACGACGATGGAGTTCGCCATCGGCGCCCCCGACCCGGACAAGCCGTTTCCCATCCCGCGTAACCCGTGGAACCTCGACCACTGGGCGGGCGGTTCGAGCTCCGGCTCGGGCAGCTCGGTGGCGGCCGGCGCGGTGCTCGCCGCGCTCGGCACCGACACCGCCGGGTCGATCCGCATCCCCGCCGCGTTCTGCGGGGTCAGCGGCCTGATGGGAACCTTCGGCCGGGTGCCGAAGTCCGGCTGTGTCCCGCTGGGTTACAGCCTCGACCACATCGGCCCGCTGGCCCGTTCAGCCCGCGACTGCGCGCTGGTGTTCGACGTCCTCGCCGGGCCCCACCCCAGCGACCCGACCACCCTGGACGTGCCCACGACGCCGTGCGCCGCGGGTCTGACCGGCGACCTGACCGGCGTGCGGATCGGCGCCGATCGGCTGGCCTGGATGGCGGGCGAGCGCGAGGACCCGGCCGTCCCCGGTGCCTTCGACGAGGCGCTGGCCGCCCTCGCCCGCCGGGGCGCGGACATCATCGAGATCGACCTGCCGCTCTACGCCGAGCTCTCGGCCGCCGAGTGGGTGGTCATGCTCAGCGAGGCGTTCGCCTACCACCGTCCCGATCTTCAGGAACGGTGGGCGGACTATGGCGCCCCGACCCGGGAGATCCTCGCCACCGCGGTGTTCTACTCGGCGGCGGACCAGGTGCAGGCCCAGCGGGTGCGCCGCCTCGGCGCGAAGGCCCTGGCCGGCGCGTATGAGGACGTCGACCTGATCGTGACCCCGACGGCGTCCTGCGGCGCCCTCTCGTTCGCGGCGATGGCCGAGCGCGGCGTTCTCGACGCCATCGGCGCGATCCACACGGCCTACTGGGACATCACCGGCAACCCGGTGCTCAGCGTCCCGATGGGCTTCACCGCCGAAGGCCTGCCCCTCGGCCTGCAGATCGCCGGCCGCCCGTTCGAGGAGGCCCTGCTGCTGCGCGCCGGCGACGCCTACCAGCGGGAGTCGACCTGGCACCTACAGGCCCCGCCCCTCGGCCTCCCGGCCACCGGCTGAGGTACTCGGGGTGCGGCGAGCTCCCGTCCCCGCCGCACCCCGGTACACCGTCCACCCACCGCGCCCCGGCCCCGCGAAGCGGATCAGCCCGTGCCGCGATGGCCGGTGGGCGCCGTTCTGGAACGTTGGCGTGACACCGTGAGGGTCCGCCCTCGAAGCTCGCCGGCCTGAGGCCGGCTCTGAGAACCAGGAGCTCGATCGGAGATCGCGCTCGACGGACCCGATCCACCGCCCGTCCCACCGCTTTGCGCGCATTTATATCGCCACCAGCCGGGTGCGTCACAGGCGTCGGTAGATCTCTCGACGATGACCCACTCCCACGATGAGGACGACGAGGCGCCCGTCGCTGATGTCGTAGATGATCCGGTAGTCGCCAACCCGCAGGCGGTAGCGGTCGTCGTACCCTGAGATCTTCTTGATCTGCGCGTCGGGGCGTCGGGGATCGTCGCCAAGCATGGCGAGGGCCCGCAGAATGGTCAGCGCGGTCGGCTGTGGGAGGGCACGCAACTGCCTGACGGCAGGCTCACGCCAGTGGAACGCGTATTTCACGCGACGCCCTGATCCGGCTCCTCCGCGAAGACCACGGCGATGGCCTCGGCCATGGTGTAGGTGCGCGCGTGGGGGTTCGTCGCCAGGTCGCGATCGGCCTCGGCGGCGAGGTGCCGGTCCATCGCGTCCTCAAGCGCCGTGAAGTCCTCGATCGAGACGACTGCGGCCACAGCCTGGCCGTTACGGGTGATGACCGTGGGCGTACCGGACTGAGCCCGCGCGATGATCTCGGAGAAGTGGGCGCGGGCATCCCGCACGCTCAGCTCATCCTGATCGCCGTCCACGACACAAGTGTACCTGTGGATGTGTACACACCACCGGTGAAGAGCCGGCAGCGCTCACGCTGAACCGGCCCCCCGGTGGCATTCAGTGAACCGGGCCGGCGGCGCCGGCCTGGCCGAAGGGTGGCCTCGGCCAGACCGGCGGCGGTTCAGCCTGGTGCGCCCGGCCCTGGGTGGGCGATCGTCAGCGCATGGAGGCACGGGCGACAAGCCGGACCGAGGTGCCGCTCAGACGTTGAAGCCGAGGGCGCGGAGTTGTTCGCGGCCGTCGTCGGTGATCTTGTCGGGGCCCCACGGGGGCATCCAGACCCAGTTGATCTTCACGTCGGCGGCCAGGCCGCCGTCGGGGCCGTCGACGAGCGCGGAGCGGGTCTGGTCCTCGATGACGTCGGTCAGCGGGCAGGCCGCCGAGGTCAGCGTCATGTCGAGGGTGACGGTGTTGTCGTCGGCGACGTGAATGCCGTAGACGAGGCCGAGGTCGACGACGTTGATGCCGAGCTCGGGGTCGACGACGTCGCGCATCGCCTCCTCGATGTCATCGAACTCGGCGAGCTCCAGGTTCGCCGCCCGCTCCGCGACGGTTCCGGGCTGTTCCCCGGTGGACACGCCACCGGTGGGCAGGTCCACGTCGGGGCTCGGCGCGCCGCCGGCGGTGGGGCCGGTGGGATCGGGGTCGAGGGCCGGCCGCGGGGATCCGGCCGGGCCGGGGGCATCCGTGGGCTGCGCACGGGTGTCGGTCACCGCGTCGCTCATGGCTTCTCCTGCTCCGGTACGTCGATGTCGACGGGGGACGCGTGCGCCGATGCCGCGGGGGACGCCACCGCCGGCTCCATGGCCTTCGCGGTGGCGTCCTTCCAGGCCATCCAGGACAGCAGGGCGCACTTGACCCGGGCAGGGTACTTGGAGACGCCGGCGAACGCGATCGCGTCCTGGAGCACCTCCTCGTCGCCTTCGGCGGTGCCGCGGGACTGCATGAGCGCCAGGAACTCGCGCTCGAGTTCCATCGCGTCGTCGATCTTCTTGCCGATCACCAGGTCGCTCATCACGCTCGCCGAGGCCTGGCTGATCGAGCAGCCCTCGCTCTCGTACGAGACGTCCTCGACCACACCGTCGACCACCTTCACCCGCAGGGTGACCTCGTCCCCGCAGGTGGGGTTGACATGGTGCACCTCGGCGTCGAACGGGTCGCGCAGCCCGCGGTGCAGCGGGTTGCGGTAGTGGTCCAGGATGATCTCCTGGTACATGGAATCCAGATTCACCTCGAGAAGAACCTCCGGACCCCGTGCAGACCTTCCACCAGCGCGTCGACCTCGGCGGTCGTCGTGTACAGGTGGAAGGAGGCCCGGGTCGTCGCGGGAATGCCGAAACGCAGGCAGACCGGCCGCGCACAGTGGTGGCCGACCCGCACCGCGATGCCGCGCTCGTCCAGCAGCTGGCCGACGTCATGCGGGTGGATGTTGCGCCCGGAGTCGTCGGTGAGCACGAACGAGATCGCGCCGCCCCGGTCCTGCGCCGTCGGCGGACCGATGATCCGCAGGCCCGGCACGGAACCCAGGGCGTCCAGCGCGTAGGTGGTGATGGCGTGCTCGTGGGCGGCGATCGCCGGCATGCCGAGCGCGCTCAGGTAGTCGACGGCCGCGCCGAGGCCGACGACCTGGCTGATCATCGGGGTACCGGCCTCGAAGCGGTGCGGCGGGGGCGCGTACGTCGACGCCTCCATCGTCACGACCTCGATCATCTCGCCGCCGCCGAGGAACGGGGGCATGACCTCGAGCAGCTCGTAGCGGCCCCAGAGCACCCCGACGCCGGTCGGCGCGCACATCTTGTGGCCGGTGAAGGCGAGGAAGTCCACCCCGAGCGCGGTCACGTCGATCGGCAGGTGCGGCACCGACTGGGATCCGTCGAGGACCGTGAGCGCGCCGACCTCGCGGGCCCGGGCGACGATCCGCTCGACCGGGTTCACGGTGCCGAGGATGTTCGACTGGTGCACCATCGAGACGACCTTGGTCCGCTCGGTGATGATGCTGTCGAGATCGTCGAGCGCGAGGCGGCCGTCGTCGGTCAGGCCGATCCAGCGCAGGGTGGCGCCGGTGCGTCGGGCGAGCATCTGCCAGGGCACCAGGTTGGAGTGGTGCTCCATCTCGGTGACGACGATCTCGTCGCCAGGGCCGATCCGGAACCGCTCGGCCTCGGCGCCGGTCGTCTCGGCGTTGCTCATCGCGTAGGCGACCAGGTTGAGGGCCTCGGTCGAGTTCTTGGTGAACGTGACCTCGCGCCGGTCGGTCGCGCCGATGAACGCGGCGACCGTGTCCCGGGTCGCCTCGTAGGCCGCGGTGGCCTCCTCGGCGAGCACGTGGATGCCGCGGTGCACATTGGCGTTGTGCTGCTCGTAGTAGGTGCGCTCGGCGTCGAGGACGGCGAGCGGCTTCTGCGAGGTGGCGGCGCTGTCGAGGTAGACCAGCGGCAGGCCGTCATGCACGGTGCGGGCGAGGATCGGGAAGTCCTTGCGGACCGCGTCGACGTCGTAGCCGATGCTCCCAGCCGCCGAGGTGCTGGTGGCCGCCCCGGCGGCCGAGGTGCGCGCGGCGTCAACGGCGCCGACGAGGCGGGGATCGGTGACGGTCATGACACGGCTCCCGCCCCGGCTGGCGTCACGGCCGCGGCGGCACCGCCCTTGACGTAACGGTCGTAGCCGCCGTCCTCGAGCACGGCCGCGAGCTCCGGCCCGCCCTCGTCGACGATGCGGCCGGCGGTCATCACGTGGACGAACTCGGGCTTGATGTAGCGCAGGATGCGGGTGTAGTGCGTGATCAGCAGGATGCCGGTCTCGCCCCGGGCACGCACCGCCTCGACGCCGCCGGAGACGATGCGCAGCGCGTCGACGTCGAGGCCGGAGTCGGTCTCGTCCAGGACGGCGATCTTCGGCTTGAGCAGTGCCATCTGCAGCACCTCGTGGCGCTTCTTCTCGCCGCCGGAGAAGCCCTCGTTGACGCCGCGCTCGGCGAACGCCGGGTCGATCTCCAGATCCGCCATGGCGGTCTTCACTTCCTTGACCCAGGTGCGCAGCTTCGGTGCCTCGCCGCGCACGGCCGTGGCCGAGGAGCGCAGGAAGTTCGACACCGACACCCCGGGGATCTCCACCGGGTACTGCATGGCCAGGAAGACACCGGCGCGGGCACGGGCGTCGACGCTCATCGCGAGGAGGTCCTCGCCGTCGAGTGTGATGCTGCCGTCGGTCACGATGTACTTGGGGTGGCCCGCGATCGCGTAGGACAGGGTCGACTTGCCCGACCCGTTCGGCCCCATGATCGCGTGGGTCTCGCCCTTGCGGACGGTGAGGTCGACCCCGCGCAGGATCTCGCGCGGCCCCTCCTCAGTCTCCACCGAGACGTGCAGGTTGCGAATCTCCAAGGTCGACACCGCGGTCGTCACCCTCGTTCCGGGCTCGTGTCTGCGACGGTGACGAGCACGTCGTCGCCGTCGATGGTCACTGGGTAGGTGGGCACCGGGTCGATCGCCGGCAGGGTCAGCGGCACACCCGTGGCCAGGTCGAACTGGGACCCGTGCAACCAGCACTCGATCTTGCCGTCCTCGACCTCGCCGGCCGAGAGCGCGACGTCGGCGTGCGAGCACTCGTCGCGCAGCGCGTAGACGGTGCCACCCGTGCGCACGACACACACCGGCACGCCGGAGATCTCGACGCCGAGGGCCGTGTCCTCGGCCAGTTCCGCGAGGGAACAGACCCGGTGCTGCTGGGGGACGGCCGAGGTCCCGGCCGTCGCGGCGCTCACGTCGGCGCCCCGGCGGCGGCCGGCTCGGCCGGGCCGGCCAGGTCGGATGTCTCGGTCGGGTCGGCGCCATCCGGCAGCTCGGACTCGCCGAGGCGGGCGGAGACCGAGACCATGATCCGATCGTGCAGCTCGGGCACGTCGATCCGGTCGATGACCTCGGCGAAGAAACCGTGCACGACGAGCCGGCGGGCCTCGGCCGGCGGGATGCCGCGGGACTGCAGGTAGAACAGGGCCTCATCGTCGAAGCGGCCGGTGGCGCTGGCATGCCCGGCACCGACGACCTCGCCGGTGAGGATCTCCAGGTTCGGCACCGAGTCGGCGCGGGCGCCGTCGGTGAGCACCAGGTTGCGGTTGAGCTCGTAGGTGTCGGTGTCGACCGCGTCCGCACCGATGACGACGTCGCCGATCCAGACCGCGTGCGCCGACTCGCCGCGCAGCGCGCCCTTGTAGGTCACCCGGCTGCGGCACGACCGCGCCTCGTGCGTGACCAGCAGGCGGTGCTCCTGGTGCTGGCCGGCATCGGTGAAGAACACGCCGTAGAGCTCGGCGTCGCCGCCGGGGCCGCGGTAGTCGACGGTCGGGTTGAGCCGGACGAGATCGCCACCCAGGGTCACGATAAACGAGCGCAGCGTCGCATCCCGGCCGACGGAGAACGCGTGCGCGCCGAGGTGCACGGTGCCCGGGTCCCAGTCCTGCACGGATATGACGGTGAGCGAGGCGCCGTGGCCGACATACACCTCGACGTTGCCGGCGTAGGTGGCGCTGCCGGTGTGGTCGAGCACGACGGTGCCGGACGCGAACGGCCCGGCCTCGATCACCAGGTGGCCGTAGGCGACCCCGGCGGCGCTGGCGGCACCGGCGGCGTTCGCCGGGCCCTCGCCGTGCAGGCGCACCACGACCGGCTCGGTGAGCGCGGCCTCCGCCGGGATCGTGACGGCGGTGGCCCCACCGGCACGGGCGGTCGCGAACGCGGCCACCCGGTCGGCGGGGGTGAGCACCCGGCCGATGCGGGCGTCGACGGCGTCGAGCCGCTCGACGGCGACCCCGTCCGGTGCCTGGACCGTGACCGTGACCCGGCCGTCGGCCTCGGGGCCGCTCGGCAGGCCACGCAGGCGGCGCAACGGGGTGAACCGCCACGCCTCCTCGCGCCCGGTGGGGACCACATGGTCCTGCGGGTCACGGGAACGCACCGGGCGGGGCACGGCTCCGGCGGCCGCCGGGGGACGCCCGGTGGCATCAATGACGGCCATCAGCCGACCGCGCCTTCCATCTGCAGCTCGATGAGACGGTTGAGTTCGAGCGCGTATTCCATCGGCAGTTCGCGGGCGATGGGCTCGACGAAGCCGCGCACGACCATCGCCATCGCCTCCTCCTCCGACAGACCGCGGCTCATCAGGTAGAACAGCTGGTCCGCGCCGACCTTGGACACGCTCGCCTCATGGCCGATGGACGCGTCGTCCTCGCGCACGTCGACGTACGGGTAGGTGTCGGAGCGGCTGATCGTGTCGACGAGCAGCGCGTCGCACTTGACGGTGGACCTCGACGCCGCCGAGCCCTCGTTGATCTGCACGAGGCCGCGGTAGGAGGTGCGACCGCCGCCGCGAGCCACCGACTTGGAGATGATCGTCGAGGAGGTGTGCGGCGCCGCGTGCACCATCTTGGCGCCGGCGTCCTGGTGCTGCCCGGGGCCGGCGAACGCGATCGAGAGGACCTCGCCCTTGGCGTGCTCGCCGAGCATCCACACGGCCGGGTATTTCATCGTCACCTTGGAGCCGATGTTGCCGTCGACCCACTCCATCGTGGCGCCGGCATGGCAGGCCGCCCGCTTGGTGACCAGGTTGTAGACGTTGTTCGACCAGTTCTGGATGGTCGTGTACCGGCAGCGCGCGTTCTTCTTCACGACGATCTCGACGACGGCCGAGTGCAGCGAGTCCGAGGAGTAGACGGGCGCGGTGCAGCCCTCGACGTAGTGCACGTAAGCGCCCTCGTCGACGATGATCAGCGTCCGCTCGAACTGGCCCATGTTCTCGGTGTTGATCCGGAAGTAGGCCTGCAGCGGGATCTCGACCTGCACGCCCGGCGGCACGTAGATGAACGACCCGCCCGACCACACCGACGTGTTCAGCGCCGCGAACTTGTTGTCGCCGACCGGGATGACCGAGCCGAAGTACTCCTGGAACAGCTCCGGGTACTCCCGCAGGCCGGAGTCGGTGTCCAGGAAGATGACGCCCTGCTCCTCAAGATCCTCACGGATCTTGTGGTAGACGACCTCGGACTCGTACTGGGCGGCAACCCCGGAAATCAGGCGCTGCTTCTCCGCCTCCGGGATACCGAGCCGGTCGTAGGTGGCCCGGATGTCGTCGGGCAGGTCCTCCCACTCGGCGGCCTGCTTCTCGGTGGAACGGACGAAGTACTTGATGTTGTCGAAATGGATACCCGAGAGATCGGCGCCCCAGGTGGGCATCGGCTTGCGCTCGAACAGGCGCAGGCCCTTCAGGCGCAGATCGGTCATCCACGACGGCTCGGACTTCTTCGCCGAGATGCCGCGGACGACCGCCTCGGACAGGCCGCGCTCCACGTCAGCGGCGTAGGCGTCGGTATCAGACCAGCCGAACCGGTAGGAACCAAGGCCCTCAAGGGCGGTCTCGGCAGAGGTGGTCATGGGGCGGAACCTTCCGAAGACGGTGATGGTGGACAGGTCGTCGGGGGTGGCGGGCCCGCCGGGACATGGGTCGTGCAGACGCCGTCGCCATGGGCGATCGTCGCCAGACGCTGCACATGGGTGTCGAGCACCCGGGCGAGCGCCGCGGTCTCCGCGTCGCAGAGCGCCGGAAAGCGCTCGGCGACGAACTGGACCGGGCAGTGGTGCTGGCAGATCTGCAGGCCGGTCGGCAGCTCCGAGACGCTGGCGGTGTAACCGGCCGCCGTCATCGCCTCGGCCAGCGCCGCCGGCCGCTCCTCGGGTGACGCGGCGACGACCGCCGAGCGCACCCGGCGCTCCAGGTCGACCGCGCGACTGTCGGCGAACTCGCTGATCGCCGATGGCCCGGCCACCTCCGCGAGGAACCGCAGGGCACCGGCGGCCAGATCCGAATAGGCGGTCGGGCCGGCCTGGTGGCCGGCCTCGGTCAGCGCGTAGCGCCGGGCCGGACGACCTCGGCCCCTCGGGCCATGGGGACGGGTCTCGATCGGTGTGATGACGCCGTCGCCGACCATCGCGTCGAGGTGCCGGCGGATGCCCGCCGGCGAGACGCCCAGCCGACGGGACAGCTCGGCCGCCGTGGCCGACCCGCCCTCCAGCAGACGACGCACGACCCGGTCACGGGTGCGGCCGTCCGCCGTCCCGCCCGAGGCATCGTGGTCGTTTTTCACAACGCCAGTGTGCCCTATTTCCGGGACGCGGTCGAACGCAGCTTCCCCGATCCGTCACTTCTGGGAGCCGATCTGCGTCACATCCACGACGACCTCGCCGGCACTACCGCGCCCGGGCGCCCTCATCCCCCCGCGACCAGGCGTCTGTAGCGCCCCGCACGTACTCGACGATGCAGGTACAAACACAACATCCCCCCACTGCCCGCACCTCGATGACCTCTCCCGCCTGGGCGCTGACAGACTGGTCACACCATCGTGCCCGGCGCCCCCACACGGCACCGGCGGACATCCATGACCGGCAGGCCCGCACCACCGGCGGACATCGGTACCGGCGCAGGCGGGCGATACCGGCAGGCGGGCAGCGTCCCGGGGGCACGACCGGCGAGCGCGGAGGCGGCGAAGCAGATGCGGGCGGGACCACGGCAGGACGTACTCACCCGGTTCACCCGGCTCACCCGGCTCACCCGAGCAGGCGCGCTCGGGCGAGCACTGGTCGGACTCGGCCTGGTCACGGTCTGCGCGGCCACCGCGGCCGGATGCAGCGGCGGAAGTGGCGGAGGTGGCGGCGGTGGCGGGAAGAACAACGGCCTGGAGGGGCTGCCAGCCAGCGAGGTCGGCACCCGCGCGATCGCCGCGCTGCGCACCGCACCCGGAGTGCACCTCACCGGTGCCGTGTCCGACCCGAGCTCCACCGCACCGTCCGAATACGACCTGGTGATGTCCGCCACGACGACCAGCGGCACCATCGAGGAGTACGGCCAGCAGACCCAGCTCATCACGATCAAGTCCGACACCTACGTACGGCGGGCCCGGTCCTACTACACCGCCACCGGGGACTCCGCCGCGGCGGACCTGCTCGCCGACCGCTGGGTGCGGCTCGCCGCCACCGACGCGTCCAAGTACAGCTACTTCACCCTCGGCCGCTTCAGCGACTCGCTGCGCGACTTCCCGCCAGCCCTGGCCGGCAAGGCCGAGCAGGAGAAGGTGGACGGCCAGCGCGCCGTACGCGTCCGTTCCTCCGACGGCACGACCTTCGAGGTCGCGAACACCGGCCCCGCCTACCCGCTGCGGATCACCCTCACCGGCAACTCGACCACCCGGCTGCGTCTGAGTGACTTCCGCGCCCCCTCCGCCGTCAGCTCCCCGAACTCCCCCATCGACCTGTCCAGCATCGGCTAAAGGGCTGCCTCCCTCCTCACCCGCCGAGAAACCGTCTCCACCGAGGAACCATCTCCCCGCGAGGGACCGTCACCCGCCGAGGGACCGACACCCGCCGAGGGACCGACATTCTCCGAGGGCCTCCATCCGCTGAGGGCCGTCGCCTCCCGCAGCCCGCCAACCCGACCCAGCTCGACCTGGCCCATGATCGCCACACCACGCAGCTGGCCATCGAGCAAGATCCGCACAAGTAGGTCGTCGTGGGGGGCAAATCGGACACGAACACCCCCATGGCGACCTATTTGGATCTTGACCTTCGCGACGCCGCCACAGAGGGTGACGGCTGACCGCAGAGGACCCGCGTCGAGCCCGACGAGGCGGAAGAGCGGCCAACGGATGACGGCACAGCCCGACACCCGCCGGCAGAGTCACAGGAATGCCACGTTCCACCGCCGCTTCACCAACAGGCCTCGGCTGGCTTCGCCGCGCGAGCGGCCGTGATGCGGGCCGCTCGTGTGGCCGTCGGTTGGGCCAGAATCAGACCACAGCGGACTGTGAACGGCCGACGCCGGACCGGGTACGGCCTACGGCCTACGGCCCGAGGGCAGTGAACACCGACCGCGGTGGACCGCAAACAGGCGGTGGACAGCCGACGGTGTGGACAGCCGACGGTGGTGTGGACGGACGGTGGCGTGGGCGGAAGGCGGGCGATGGCTGGTCGGGCGCAGGACCAGGGTCGCGGTGCGGTGGTGGCGGCCATCGACCAGGGGACGACCGGGACGACGGTGTGCCTGCTGGACGGGCGGGCGGTGGTCGTCGGCCGCGCGTACACACCGGTGCATCCGAGTTTCCCGAGACCAGGCTGGGTCGAGCAGGATCCTGAGGAGCTCTGGCGCAGCGTCGTCGCCACGGTCGCCGCCGCGCTGGCGGACGCGGGTCGCGAGTCCGCCGATCTGGCCGCGCTCGGGATCACCAACCAGCGGGAGACCTCGCTGGTCTGGGATCGGCGCACCTCGGACCCGGTATACCCGGCGATCGTCTGGCAGGACAGGCGTACCGCCACACACTGTGAACGGCTGGCGGCCGACGGGCAGGGTCCGTGGGTGGCCGAGCGCAGTGGCCTGGTCCTCGACCCGTACTTCTCCGCCACGAAGATCGCCTGGATCCTCGACCGGGATCCGGAGCTGCGCCGCCGGGCCCGGCGCGGCGAGCTCGCCGTCGGCACGGTCGACTCCTGGCTGATCTGGCGGCTCACCGGCGGCAGCACGCACGTCACCGATGTCACCAACGCGTCCCGCACCCAGCTGTTGAACCTGGCCACCGGGACCTGGGACGACGATCTGCTGGCCCTGTTCGACGTGCCGGGTGAGCTGCTGCCGGCTGTGGTGCCGAGTTCGAGGGTGTACGCGGCGACGGATCCGGCGGCCTTCCTCGGCGTGCGGGTGCCGGTCGCGGCGGCCGTCGGCGACCAGCAGGCAGCGCTGTTCGCCCAGGGTGCCCACACGCCCGGACAGGCGAAGAACACCTACGGCACCGGGTCGTTCGTCCTGGTCAACACGGGTGCGACCGTGCCGGAACCGGCCGCGGCCGCGTCGGCGGGGCTGCTGCGCACGGCCGCCTACCAGCTTGACGGCGAGCCGGTGCGGTATGCCCTGGAGGGCGCGATCCTGTCCACCGGGTCGGCCGTGGCCTGGCTGCGCGACTCCCTCGGCATCGTGCGCGACGTGGCCGAGACGGCCGAGCTCGCCGCCTCCCTGACGGGCAACGACGGGGTGTTCTTCGTCCCGGCACTTGCCGGGCTCGGCGCTCCGCACTGGGATCCCCGGGCTCGCGGCACCCTGCTTGGCATCACCCGTGGCACCACCCGGGCCCACCTGGCCCGCGCGGTGCTGGAGGGCATCGCCTACCGGACCCGCGACGTTGTCGAGGCGATGGCCGCCGCCGGCTTCGCGGTGACCGAGCTTCGCGCCGATGGCGGCGCCGCCCGCAACTCCTGGCTGATGCAGTTCCAGGCCGACGTCCTCGGCGTCGACGTCGACGTCCCCGACAACATCGAGACCACCGCACTGGGCTCGGCCTACCTCGCGGGCCTGGCCACCGGCTTCTTCCCCGACCTGGACGCCCTGGCGATCCTGCGCCGCAGCGCCGACCGCTACCACCCAGCGACGACGATGGCGCACGAACGGAATTACCGCCGCTGGCAGGTGGCTGTCGAGCGCTCCCGTTCCTGGGCGCTCGACAGCGACGACGAACGCTAGGCCGACCGCGACGAGGACGACCTCCGAGCGTTCGCTCCCAGCGGCGCCTGAGGACGGCGCCGGATGCTCCTTGACAGCAGTTCGTGACAATTTTCACATGGGACCGCTACCGTCAGCATCCGCACTTGCTCACCATGATCATTATGTCCGGTCCTGCGGTCGCG
>NZ_JALKFZ020000126.1 GCF_023243075.1 Frankia sp. AiPa1
GGGCGGCGCGGCGCGGCAGCCCGGGCGGACGATCCCGGGCCGGAGGCAGCGGTCGGGCTGTCGGCGGGGGCACCATCCGGACGGTCCGCGGTGGCCGGGCGCCGCTCCCCGTTGAGCGGGATGATCCGTGCCTCGCCCTGGGTCTGCTCGGGAACGTCACCGTCAGCCATGGGTGCCGCCGCCTTCCCCGGCTGTCCACCGCGTGGGGCGGGGAACGCCGATCCGGACCGTCATTTCGCCGAGCCCACCAGCCGACACCGGCTCAACGAACCGAGCAGACCGTGTTCCGCCCGGGACACCAACTCGTGATCGAACGTGAATCGAAGGTTGCGGGCCTGGACGAACGCGTCGAACGTCTCCACCGTCGTGTACCGCGGACGGTAGCCGAATACTGCGATCAGCCGGCTCGTGTCCACCGCTCGCCCGTGGGCGAGCAGATCGAGCTGCTCCGCCGAATAGTCGATGATCCGCAGCCGGCGGGCCAGCCCGCCCAGCATCTCGATGGCCGGAAACGGTGCCGGAATGCTCGGTCGACCGGCCCGGCGAGTCGCCTGGGACAACAGCAGGACTCCGTCTCCCGCAACGTTGAAGGTGCCCGCGTGGTGACCGCGGGCGGCCCGCAGAAGCACCGCGAGCGCATCGGTGGAGTGCAGCAGCTGGATGCGCGGGTCGAAACCCAGCACTGTCGGGACGACCGGGAGATCAAGGTAGAACGCGAGCGGATTGTCGGAGTGCGGGCCGAGGATACTGGTGAAGCGCAGTACGGTGACCGCGATGTCGGGCCGGCGTCGGCTGAAGCCGCGCACATAGCCCTCCACTTCGACGGCGTCCTTCGCATAGCCGGCCGTGGGCAGCGAACGCGGCTCGGTGTCCTCCGTGAACAGCGCCGGGTCCCGCGCGGAGGAACCATAGATCGCCGTGGTCGACTTCACGATGACCTTGGTGACGGTCGTCGATTTCTGGCACGCCGCCAACAGCTGCATCGTGCCGATCACGTTCGTCTCCTTCATCGCGGCCCGGCCGCCGGCGCCGACGGGCGTCGCGATGACGTTGAGATGAAGGACCGTGTCGATGCCGGTTGTGGAGATCACTTTTGCGATCAACGGATGCCGGATGTCAGCCCGGACGAACTGGGTCCGGCCCAGATCGGCATCCGGGTCGATCGTGTCGACACCGACGACCGCCTCGATCTCGGGGTCAGCGGCGAGTACGGACGCGACCTGCGCACCCAGCGGACGGGCAACCCCGGTCACCAGCACCCGGCGTGGTCTCATCGCTGTCTCCCCGCCTCGCCCACCGCGCACCATCCCCGCGCACCGATCGCCGCCTCCGCAGCGATTCAGCCGCAACCCGGCGGTGCTCCGCGATGGTGTCCCACCAGCCGGTGGATCCCGGTACCGGTAGATCCCAGCACCGCCGGAATTCTCCGCGGATCGCCACCCACCCACGGCACGCGATGCTGTCGTCATCGTACGCCCATCCACGCCGGATTCGCTGCGCAGCGTGAGAGCACCCGGCACGTCGACTACTCCAGGTAATAATCCTGCGTTTCGCGGGCGGAGCCGGCCGCATCACACCGGGAGCGGCAGATCCCGAACGATCTGGAAGGGAGACGCATCGCGAGGAAGCTGACCGACGACGACGGCCTCCTGACGACGCAGACGCAGCACGTCGCAGGCACGCCCACAGTTGACCGCGATCATCACACGCCGCAGCGCATCCTCGCACACGGTGACGCCACCGCGAGGCACCTCGCCGTAGGTGTGCGTGAAGGTCAGCCGCATGGCCCGGCTCCCGGCGCGGACCTCCACCGGATCGCCCAACAGAATGCCCGCGGCCTCGAGGTCGATCCGGGTCATGTTGAGCGAGAGATTGCCGAAGTGGTCGATGGACACGACCTCGCCGTGCACATGGTCATCATCGACCGTGCAGGTGCGGGGACGGAACTCGGTGAGGCTGCCGGGGTCAAGGCGCGGCCCTACCTCGGCCAGGTCGAGCCCGGCCGCGAGTCGCGCCGCGACCGGCGCGTACACGTCTCGGCCGCGGAAGACTGCCGTCGGCAGCGGCAGCCACAACTCGCGATTGGCGATCTCGCGCACCTCGTCGATTCCGCCGCGCGCCTCCCAGGCCAGCGAGGCGACGCCGTTGTCCGGACAGACGAAGATGGAACCATCAACCCCGCGCACCGCGATGCCCCTGGTGTACCCGTCGGCGTCAAGGCGCTCTACGACGACGAGATGAATGCCGATCGGCAGGTAGCCGATCGCGTCAGCAAGGGTGATCGCCGCATGTCCGACATCCTGCGCCGCGATGGCGTGGCAGAGGTCGAGCACACGGGCCGCCGGGGCATGCCGAGCGATCACGCCGTGGCAGACACCGACACAGCTGTCGTCCACACCATAATCAGACAGGAAGTTGATCCACGAGCCCGCCATCCCGCTCCCCTGACTGCGCCGGCAACACCACCATGTGACACCAGCCTGCCACACTGTAATCGCCAAAGCACGTAGAGCGATATGCCTGGTTTCATGCCGCACAGTGCGCGTATGCCGTCACGTCACCCAGCAGCATGGTGGCCGACGGGCGGTCACCCACACTCGCGTGCCGGGTAGGGCGGCCGGATCGTCCGGGGAAAAACTCAGCGGAGCGAGAGGGCGGACTCCCGCCTACTTCTTGTTACGCCGCTGAACGCGCGTGCGCTTGAGCAGCTTGCGGTGCTTCTTCTTGGCCATCCGCTTACGACGCTTCTTGATGACTGAGCCCACGTACCCGACCGATCTATGTTGAGGAAGTTACCGGGCGAGCCTACCCGCCACGGCGGGCGAACACGGGAGCCCAGTACTCCGGACTGCCACGGCCACGCACCGGGTGTACCGTAGCCGATCATCAGCCGATCACCCCACGCGGCCAAGCTCGCGGGATCGCTCGCTGGCCGCCTGGCACGCGTCGATCAGCGCCGCGCGTACCGCCGCCCGGTCCAGGTGGCGCAACGCGGCGATGGTGGTACCGGCGGGCGAGGTCACCGCCTCGCGCAGCAGCGCGGGATGCTCGCCGGTGTCCCGCAGCATCAGGGCGGAGCCTACGGCCGTCTGGGTGGCCAGCTGGGTGGCGAGCGGGCGGGGCAGGCCCAGCACAACCCCCGCCTCGACCATGGCCTCGACCAGGTAGAAGAAGTAGGCCGGACCGCTGCCGGACAGGGCGGTGACCGCGTCGAGCTGCGCCTCGGTCACCCGGGTGACCTGGCCGACCGGCGCCAGCAGCGCCTGAGCCGTCGCCAGATGCTCCTCCTGCGCGTGCTGGCCGGCGCAGATCGCCGACATCGCCTCGCCGATGAGCAGTGGGGTGTTGGTCATGACCCGAATGACCGGCGGACGTGACGGCAGCAGCGACTCGATCGCCGCGGTCGTCACTCCCGCGGCCAGCGACACGACCAGCGTGCCGACCGTCACCTGCGGGGCGATCTCGGTGAGCAGGGTCGAGACGTCCTGCGGCTTGACGACGATCAGCAGCACGTCCGCCTTGGCCGCGACGACCGTCGGCGGATGGACCGGCACCCCGTGCTGGTCCGCGATCTCCTGCGACCGGCCCGCGTCCTTCTCCGCCACGACGACATCCGTGGCACCGTGCCCGGACCGCAGGAGTCCGGCGAGCACCGCGCTCCCGAGTCTCCCTGCCCCGATGACCCCAATGACCATGAACGTCCCTTCCCTCAGCTCTCGTCCACCCGCCGGCCTGGAGAGTACGGCGCACGCGGACGTCACCCGCGGCCGGCCGTCCCGCAAGCCATGCCCCCCGGTCGATGGACCCGGTCGCGGCCCCGGTCGCGGCCCCGGTCGCGGCCCCGGACCATGACCTTCGGTCAGGACCGCCGGTCACGTCCGCACGCCCAGGCCCTCGGTGCGGGTCTGATCCCTCGACGCCGGGCATCCGCGGGTGCGCGCAAGGTCGACCCGGGCGGGCTACCACCCCGCGCGGTAGCCCCCGTCGGGGGCGTCCCCCCTGTGGGCCTGGCGCGAGGCATACCCGGCGGGCGGCGGGTTTTCCGCCGCAGGCTCACCCGAGTACCCAGCCCCACCGGAGTACCCAGCTCCACCCAGGTACCCAGCCCCGCCCGGGTCCCAGGCAGCTCCCTGCCCCGCGGGCGACTCCCGGAGCAGCTCGCCCGGATAGACCTCGTCGATGTACGCCGGGTCCGCCGGCGGCCGACTCGGGCCGGTCACCGAACCCCAGGCGGGCGCGCCACGTCCGGGGGCAGGCCCCCCGGGCACCGGGCCGGGGGCAGGCCCAGGGACCGGGCCGGGGCTGGCGGAGGTCTCGGGGGACGGCCAGGCCTGGCCGCGCGCGTACCCGGCGGGCGCGCGCGCGTAGCCCTCGTCCACCCAGATATCGTCGGATTCCCACGGGCCGGCAGGCGGGGAGACGACGTACCGGTCAGCACCGCGAGGCCCGCGGCGGTCGCCTGGATCCCACGGCAGCTGGCTTCGCGCGTCGCCGTCGCGCGCGACATTGGGGCCGACCGGCGGCGCGGATCCAACTCGCGGCCCTGAGTGCGCCGATGTCCTCGGTGCCCGACCGGCGGCCAGCCAGGCGGTCTCCTCACCGACCCAGTGGCCGTCCGGACCTGGCCGGACCTGGCCGTTTCCCGACTGACCGCCGTTGCGGGACAGGTCGGCCGCTCGGTTCTCGGCGCCCACCTGGGCCCGGTGCTCCTGGCCAGCGGAGCTGGCTGCCGCGTCGGACCATGACGGAGCCCGGCCATCCGGACCGGACCGATGACGCATCCGCTCCCGCGCGTCGTCCTCCCACTCACGGTCAGCAGCCCGTTCATCGTCAGCCCACTCACGGTCAGCCGTGGCACGGGCCCGCTGTCGTCCAGCCTGGTGCCATCGATCGTCGGGACGGCCATCGATCGCAGCGCCCGGGCGGTCCGAAATGCCGGAATCTTCCGCGCTCCCTCGGCCGGATGACCCGCGCGGCGCACGGGTACCGGTCGAGCCGGACGGATCAGACGTGCCGCGCGGATCAGGTGAGCCGTGCCGACCAGGCGAGGCGTGCCGACCAGGCGAGGCGTGCCGACCAGGCGAACCGGGCGAACCGGGCGAACCGGGCGAACCGGGGAGATTGAGCCAGGTGGTGTCCTCCACGCGCTCGCCCGGCATCGGGTCTCGCGGCGCCGGGGGGACCGGCAGGGCGCCGGCCGCGTCCGCGATGGGCGCCCTGGCGGGTCCGCGTGGGGTGTCCGCCCAGGCCGGGCGCGCCCGCTGGGCCGGCTTCTCGATGAAGCGGTTGGAGAAGTAGGCGACGACGGTACTGATCGCCGCCGCACAGACCACTGACGGCCACAGTCCGATCCGTGGCACGAGCTGTCCGTTTGCCGCCGAGATCACCGGGTAGTGCCACAGATAGATACTGAAAGTGATCTTTCCGAGGAACGCCATCCGCGGCCGGCCGAGCAGTCGAACCCAGGCCGCGTCCCGGCGCAGGTCGGCGCTCAGGACGACGATGGCGGCAAGCAGGGCGCTCGGCAGGTAGGCGGCATGGTCCAGCCAGTTCGCGGTGCGGCTGTCCTTGTTCGGGCCGACGAAGGCGAACACGACCAGCCCGATCGCGGCGGCCAGCCCCAGGCTTGCGATGCACCGTCCCGCCGGCCAGCGCCCCAACGCGGCCAGAGTCGCGGCATTCGTCGACCGGGTGGATCGGTCCGCCGCGCCCCGTCCACCCGCACGCCCGCCGCCGCGGGTGCCACCAGCATCCGCACGGGCGGCGCGTCGGTGCCGACGCTCCCCGGAGTCCGACCCGGGCCGCGGGGGGGCTGGCAGGTCCTGCGCCCAGGCGAGGGCCCGCAGCCGAGCATCGCGCCAGACCGCCAGCAGACAGCCGATCAACAACGGCGCGACGTGCGTGTCCAGGGCCAGATAGACGCGTGAGTGCGGCGCGCCGCTGCCCGCCACGACGAACGTCCAGGCGGACAGCGCCGCGATCAGCCCCACCAGGATGCTCGTCAGGTGAGGCCGCAGTCGGGCGGACCCGGTCACCGTCAGAAACAGCACCGGCCACAGCAGGTAGAACTGCTCCTCCAACGACAGCGACCAGACGTGGGCAAGCCAGCGGCCACCCGCCCCCGGATGCAGGACCTTGTACCAGTTGTTCACATTGAAGAACGCCGAGACGGCGCTGCCGATGTAGTCGTCGCGGAAGGCGATGTCGTTCCATTTGAACGCCACCGTCACAGCCAGCCCGACCAGCAGGTAGACCCACATCGCAGGCATGAGCCGGTAGGCGCGTCGCACCAGGAACCGACCGATCGAGACCGTTCCGGTCCGATGACGTTCGGCCAGCAGCAGTGCCGTGATCAGAAACCCGCTGAGGACGAAGAAGACATCGACCGCGACGTTGCTGGCGTGGATGGCGCCCATGTGACCGGCAAGGATGATGTAGATGCAGATCACCCGCATGCCGTCGAGTGCCGGGTTGTAGGCGAAACGGGCGGCCGCATCCGCCGCGGCCGCCCGCGCCGCGGCGGCGGCGGCGGCCGGACCGTCCATACGCGGGCCGGCCGACCTGGCCCGAGGCTCTCTCACCACATCCTGGCTCGCGGCACGCGCCATGGTGACCGTCGCCTCCTCCATCAGCACGCCGACGAGCGGCGTTTGCGTCGGGGTGGATACGCGACGGCGGGCCGGGCTGTGCGCAGCCGCACCTCACCAGCGCCGTAGCGGCGGATCCGGCCCATGGGCCCACCACCACTCGCTACGCCGGCAAAGTCCGTCACCACCCCGCGATCGCGGCCAGACTAACGGATGGCTAAACGGCACTGAAACCGATAAAACATCATCATCTATAAATCAACGGAGGGTGTGCGATACAACACAAACAAGCACACACTTTATATCAAACAGAACCACTACAGCGATTCCCGGGGGTGCCCGGATCCGGGCACCCGGATGGACCGGGCCGGGCGTCGGTGCGGTGCGATGCGGTCAGGCGGCCAGAGGGCCGGGGACGCGTGCGATGACCAACAGTGTGCGGAAGGGTTCGACGACGACCCCATCCGGAAAGGCACGCAGGATGCTGTCCCGCTCGGCGGCCAGATAATCCTCAAGACGGTCGCCGATGGCTGCCACGTATGACTTCGACCGCTGCCAGGTGAGGTAGTCCGCAAGCCCGATACGCCGTTCCCACCGCCCGCTGAGCGTCACGACCTCCTCGAAGTGACCCGTCCAGCGCAGCTCGTCGGCATACGGGCGGGTGCGGTAGCCGCGCTGATAGCCGGGGCTCATCCGCTCGAGGCGGTCCTGTTGGCGCTGCCACCAGCGCGCCTGCTGCGCGTCGACGTCGTTCCACCAGACGGCGAGCGCACCGCCCCCGCGCAGGACCCGGGCCGCCTCGGCTGCCGCCACCGGGACGTCCACCCAGTGCCAGGCCTGCGCATAACAGATCAGATCGGCCACGCCGGTCCGCAGCGGGAGCGCTTCGCCATCACCTCGGACGGCCGGTAGCCCGGGCGTGTCGTCGAGCAGCCGAGCAAGCATGTCGGGGCCGGGCTCGACCGGCACGACCCGCGCGCCACGCCGCAGCAGCAGACGTGTGGCGATGCCCGTGCCCGCTCCGACGTCCACGACGTCCGCACCGAACAGCGATCGACCGAGAATCCGCTCGATGTCGACCAGGATCTGCTCCGGATACCCCGGCCGCGTGGCCGCGTAGGCGTCGGCCAGCGCGTCGAACACCGAGCCGGTGGCGGTGCGGGCCCGAAACGGCAGGGCCGGGGACGATCCCGCGCCCGGGGCAGGATCGCCGGGCTCTCTCGGTGTGCCGTTCGGACGGGTCACGGCCCGATTGCGCCGAGCCTCCCCGACCGTGTCAGCCCCTGCTGCCGGGCACGGACGGTCATGGGCGGGGGGCCGGGCCGGGAACGGTCGCGAGCGACGGTGCCGCGAAGTGCAGGCGGGTGAAGGCCAGCGCCTCGGCGAGGTCGGCCTCCCGCTGTGCGCGTGACTCCGCCCGACGGGTGTTGATCTCCACGACGATCGTGCCGTCGAAGCCGCCCGCGGCAAGCAGTTCGAGAAGCTCGGCACAGGGCTGGGTGCCCCGGCCGGGCACGAGGTGCTCGTCCTTGGCCGAACCGAGACCGTCGGCCAGGTGCACGTGGACGAGGCGGTCACCGAGCTGGCCGGCCATGGCCATCGCATCGGAGCGGGACACGCTGGTGTGCGACAGGTCGAGAGTCACGTGCGCATAGTCGTCGCCGACGGGCGACCAGTCCGGCGCGTAGGCGGAGACCTCTCGGCCGCGGGCCCGCAGCGGGAACATGTTCTCCACGGCGAACCGGACGTCGGTCTCTGACCCCATCCGCTCGATGCCGGTGATGAAATCCCGCGCGTAGTCACGCTGCCAGCGAAACGGTGGGTGGACGACGACCGTCGGGGCGCCGAGGGTCTCGGCGACGCTGCGGGCACGCACCAGCTTGGACCACGGGTCGCTTCCCCAGACCCGCTGGGTGAGCAGCAGACAGGGCGCGTGCACCGCGAGGATCGGCAGCCCGTGATAGTCGACCAGGCGGCGCAGTGCCTGCGGGTCCTGGCTGACCGGGTCCGTCCACACCATGATCTCGACGCCGTCGTAGCCGAGTCGGGCGGCCATCTCGAAGGCCGACGCCGTCGACTCGGGGTAGGTCGAAGCGGTGGACAGCGCGACCCGGGCCGCGGGGGCCTGCGGCGCCGGGCCGGTAAGGGACCGGGGCACCGCGAGTGCGGATCCCGTCCTGCGCGCGGACGACGCCGGGACGGAGCCGGGCGGGACCGAGCCGGGCGGGACCGAGCCCAAGGAGACTGCGGCGACGGCCCAGTCCGAGGCAGACGATCCGGCCCGGGGAGACGATCCGGGCGAGGGGGACGGGGACGGGGTGGACGGCGCAACTGCGGCCGCGGGCGGGCCAGCCACCACCGACCGAGCCGAGTCGGCCGGCCACGCACCCGCTCGCCGCGCCCGCAATCCTTCTCCCTGCCCCAAGAGTCGGCGACCGGACCTTGCGGTCGCCCTCCTCGTCCAGGCTAGGCCATCTCCACGGCTCCGCCCGCGGTGAGCCTCAGCCAAGGGGGGCACATAGCCCGACATCTCACGTGACAACGGCCACATTCGATCATCATCGCACTGGGATGGGCACTTCACAACCCGAAAAGTCCTTTTTCCCCTTTATGGGCCAGCGGGTCGGCCGGACAGTGCCGCAACCGCACGCCCGCCCACGCTCACCGGCGCGCCGGCATCGGGATCGGGATCGGGATCGGCCACCGAACGTGGACCTACGGCCACCAGGGGTCAGCATCAGGCCGAGGTGAGCCAGTCCAGCCGGCGCAGGATCACACCTTCCCGCAGCGCCCACGGGCAGATCTCGGCTTCCTCGATGCTGAACAGATCCAGCGCCTCGGCGGCCACCACCGCTCCCGCCACGAGCTGTCCCGCCCGGCTCGCCGAAACCCCCGGCAGAGCCGCCCGCTCCTCGGCCGACATCCGGGTCAGCCGCGTGACCACATCGGCGAGGTCGTCGCGGCGCAGGACCCGCCGGGTGTACGGACCGCGGCTGTACGGCTCGGCGCCGGCGATGCGGGCCAGCGAGCGGAAGGTCTTCGAGGTCGCCACCGCGCGGGTGTGCTCGCCGAGGTGGTAGATCGTGCCGACGACCGGCGCGATCTGGGCCCGCACGTAGCGGCGGAGCTCCGCCAGGTCGGAACGCCGCGGCGGGTCGGCGTCGGCGAGCCAGCCGCGGGTGAGCCGGCTTGCGCCCAGCGGCAGTGACACGACGACCTCCGGGTCCTCGTGCATGCCGGCGCCGATCTCCAGCGAGCCGCCGCCGATGTCGAGAGCCAGCAGTCGGCCCGCGCTCCACCCGAACCAGCGCCGCACGGCCAGGAAGGTGAGCCGGGCCTCCTCCTCACCCGACAGCACGCCGATGCCCACCCCGGTCGCCGCCCGGACCCGGTCCAGCACCTGATCGCCGTTGCTCGCGTCCCGCAGGGCGGACGTCGCGAACGCGGCCAGGTCCTGGACCCCGAGCGTCTCCGCCTGCTCACGCATTTCCCGCACGCAGGCAGTGAGGGCATACTCACCCTCAGCTCCGAGCGAGCCGTCGGCCTCGAGCAGCTCGATGAGCCGCAGGGGGACCCGAACGCTTGCCGCCGGCTGCGGCTGCCCACCGCGGTGGGCGTCGACGACCAACAGGTGCGCCGTGTTCGACCCGATATCGATCACGCCCAGACGCATCGGCCCGGGATGCGGCCCGGCGGGCAGCGGACCGACGTCGACGCCCGGCAGCACCGGACGCAGCTCGGCCACCACACCCCCGGCAACCACCGGCCCACCGGTCACGGCCTGGGACGACACGACCTGGGCGGACGGGGCCTCGACCACCACGACCCCGGCGGGCATGGTGCCCGTGTTCGGCAGGGCGGGCTCGGAGAGGACCGCCGGCAGTACGGCCACCACCCCTTGGCCCAGCCCGTCGACGCCGTCGACCTCCACCGGGCCGTCGGGATCCGGCGCCGCGAGATCCAGGGACGCGGCCAGCGGCGTGGACGCCGACTGTGCCGGAGCGTCCGAGGCCTCCGTCAGCTCCTCCGGCCGCGCGACCACGGTCGGCGCACCGCCCGCCCCCGATCGCGAAGCCGCACGGTGCGACCCGAGTGGGAACCATCCCGTCGGACGAACGCCACCGAGCACCCGAACACCGCCCTTTCATCGTGACCGGCCAGCGGTCACGGCTCGAACTTGTAGCCCAGTCCCCGCACGGTCACGAGATGGCGGGGGCTGCCGGGCTCGCGCTCAATCTTCGTCCGAAGTCTTTTGACGTGTACGTCCAGGGTCTTCGTGTCACCGACATAATCGGACCCCCAGACCCTGTCGATCAGTTGCCCCCGCGTGAGTACCCTTCCCGCGTTGCGCAGGAACATCTCGAGCAGCTCGAATTCCTTGAGTGGCAGCGTCACCGTGGTTCCCTCGACCGTGACGACGTGCCGTTCGACGTCCATCCGCACCGGGCCGGCCTCCAGCGTCGTGTCCGAGACCTCCTCGGTCTCCGAGCGGCGGCGCAGCACCGCGCGGATCCGGGCGACGAGCTCCCGGGAGGAGAACGGCTTGGTGACGTAGTCGTCGGCGCCGAGCTCCAGCCCGAGCACCTTGTCGATCTCGCTGTCCCGGGCGGTGAGCATGATGATCGGCACACTCGAGCGGGTCCGCAGCGTGCGGCACACCTCGGTGCCGGACAGGCCCGGCAGCATGAGGTCGAGCAGGACAAGATCAGCGCCGCGGCGGTCGAACTCGGCCAGGGCGCTCGGGCCGTCCGCCACGACCCCGACCTCGAATCCCTCCCGTTCCAACATGAACGACAACGCGTCGGAGAACGACTCCTCGTCCTCGACCACCAGCAGCCGGGTCACCTGATCGCACCCCTTGTCCCGTCCGACGGACCGGCCGACCCGGACCGCTTCCCGTTTCTGTCGGCGACGGCACCGTCAGTGCCCTCGCTCGCGCCTGCGGCCAGGGCACTGGCATCCGCCCCGTCCATGGCGATGTCCGCCGCCGGCCCGGCCTCATCGGAACCAGCCGCCGCGGCGAGCTCGGCCCCGACGCCCGGGCCGGCCGTGAACACCGGTAGGCGGATGGTGAAGGTCGACCCGGCGCCCTCGGCGCTCCAGACGGTGGCCGTGCCCCCGTGATTGGTGGCGATGTGCTTGACGATCGCAAGCCCCAGGCCAGTGCCACCTGTGGCCCGTGAACGCGCGGGATCGGCCCGGTAGAACCGCTCGAACACGCGCTCCAGGTCCTTCTCGGCGATGCCCATGCCCTCATCGGCCACCGAGATCTCGACCGTCGTTCCGCTCCGGCGCACGCCGAGCACGATGCGGGTACCGCGGGGCGAGTAGCTGATCGCGTTCTCCAGCAGGTTCGCGACCGCGGTGACCAGCTGGCCCTCGTCGCCGAGCACCCGCAGCTCGCCGTCACCGATCACCACGACGGAGATCTCCTGGGCCTGCGCGGCAAGCCGGTTGCGGTCGACGGCCTCGGTCAGCAGGTCACCGGTGGGCAGCGGGCGCAGGTCGGGCAGCGGCTCGGCGCCCTGCAGCCGGGACAGGTCGATGATCTCCTGCACCAGCCGAGCCAGCCGAGCCGACTCATGGGTCATCCGGGAGGCGAACCGGCGCACGGCCACCGGGTCCTCGCTGGCCGCGGCGACCGCCTCGGCGAGCACATGCAGCGCGCCGACGGGCGTCTTGAGCTCGTGGCTGACGTTGGCGACAAAGTCCCGGCGCACCGCCTCAACCCGACGTGACTCCGTGATGTCATCGAGGATGACGGCAACATGACCGGTCGAGTCCAACAGGCGCGCCCGGGTCCGCACGGCGAGAGCCTCCTGATCCGGGCGGGGTCGGGTCAGCGGCGGCTCCGGAACAGGAGGCAGGTCGATCTCGCGCTCATGATCGCGCCCGGCCCGGCGGGTGGCCTGGACCAGGTCGGCGAGCTCGGCAACGGCGATCTCGTAGTCCCGCACCACGCCCATCCGGCGGGCGACCGTGTTGACCAGCACCGCCCGGTCGGCGGCGTCCAGCACCACCAGGCCAGTCGGTAGCCCGGAGATCACCCGGCGGATCAGTTTCGCCGGCAGCAGCACGCCGTCGAGCGCACCGCCGCCGGGACCGGTGTGCGCAGGCGTTCGACCCGGTACCAGCGTCATCGTCCATCCCAGGAGAAACCGACCGCCGCAGCGGGAGGACCAGCACAGACAGGTGGCTTCACGGGAAGCGCACGGCTTGTCACGCCATCCACCGACCTGTCACCCACTCGCCGCATGCTAGGTCCCGCCATGCCACCTGGGCATCGCTCCGCAAGCCTTCAGCGCCGATCGTCGCTCGTTGTTCATCGGACCTATCGTCGACGTTCACCGAACCGCGAGAGCTGCACCTCATCGTCAAGGTTCGGCGTGTCCCACCCACGCCGTTCCCGTGATCTCATGGATCTCGCCGATATGCCCCCACCTGCCGTCCCGAGCCGTCCAGCAACGACAGAGCCATCTAGCGAAGACAAGGAGCCGTCCGTGCGGGACGCCTTCACTGACGAACTTGAGAGCATCGACCAGTCACTGATCGAGATGACCAACCTGGTCGCCTCGGCCATGGCGCGGGCGACGACCGCCCTACTCGACGCCGACCTGCAGCTCGCCGAGAACGTGATCAGCGGCGACGAGACCGTCGACCTGCTGCGTAACGAGATCGAGGAGCGCGCGTTCGATGTGATGGCGCGGCAGGCACCGGTCGCGACCGACCTGCGGATCATGGTCACCACGCTACGGATGGTCGCCGATCTGGAGCGGATGGGCGACCTCGCGCTGCACGTGGCGAAGGTCGCGCGCCGCCGTTACCCCGGGCGGGCGATCCCGCCGGAGCTGCGTTCCACCATGCTGGAGATGGGCCAGGTCGCGCAGCGCATCGTCGCCAAGGCGGGCTCGGTCATCGCCAGCCGCGACACCGACCTGGCCAAGCAGCTCGAGGCCGACGACGACACGATGGACGGGCTGCACCGCACCCTGTTCCACGTGCTGATCGAGAAGCCCTGGCCACACGGCATGGAGGCCGCGATCGACATCACCCTGTGCGGTCGATACTACGAGCGGTACGCCGACCACGCGGTGTCGGTGGCCCGACGGGTGATCTACCTCGTCACCGGGGAGAACACCTCGGCGTGACCAGCGCCCGGCCCAGGCCCTCGACCGCGCCGCAGGCCTGGTGGACCATCCCCGCGGGCTGACCGTCCGGGCCGGCTGCCCGGGCCGGACAGCCGGTGTTCCAGGCAACGGCGATCGACCTGACGGGAGGCACCGGAGGCAAGGGTGGTCGACCTGACCGGCGCTCGCCGCCCGGACCCCCGCGCGGACTACTTCTTCGTGCCCTGCGCGGCGACGGCCGCGGCGGCGCTCGCCGCGGCATCTGGGTCGAGGTAGCCGGAGCTGACGACCTTGAGATCATCGTCAAGCTCGTAGCGCAGCGGGATGCCGGTCGGGATGTTCAGGCCGGCGATGTCGGCGTCGCCGATCCGGTCAAGATGCTTGACGAGGGCTCGCAGCGAGTTGCCATGCGCGGCGACCAGCACCGTGCGGCCGGCCCGAAGATCCGGCACGATCGCGTCGTACCAGTAGGGCAGCATCCGGGCAACGACGTCCGCGAGGCACTCGGTACGTGGCACGAGGTCCGGGGCGAGCTCGGCGTAGCGCTCGTCCACCCCGCTGACCTGCTCTGGGCCGATCTCCGGCGGCGGCGTGTCATAGGAGCGGCGCCAAAGCTGGAACTGCTCCTGGCCAAACTTCTCCAGCGTCTCGGCCTTGTTCAGGCCCTGCAGGCCACCGTAGTGACGCTCGTTGAGCCGCCAGGTGCGGCGCACCGGGATCCAGGTCCGCCCGGCCGCGTCAAGGGCCAGCCAGGCGGTGCGGATCGCCCGGGTCAGCACGGACGTGTGCACCACGTCCGGCAGGACACCGGCCTCGAGCAGGAGCTCACCGCCGCGGGTGGCCTCCTTCACACCCTTGTCGGACAGGTCGACGTCCACCCAGCCGGTGAACAGGTTCTCACGGTTCCAGTTGCTCTCACCGTGGCGGAGCAGGACGAGGGTCGGCATACCCGAATCCTGCCTGCCGGGGCCGGCCCTCGGCCAGCATTGCCGCCACTACACCTGGACTGCGCCGGATCGCGTCCGTATCGCGGCCGGTCACACCCCGGCACGGCTGCCACGCCCCCGCCCGACCGGGCACGGCCAGCACGACCGCCCACACACACAACTCCCGCCGACGACCCACCACACCACCCCCCGCACCGCCCCCGCACCGCCCCCGCACCGCCCCCGCCCCGCCCGCACCGCCGCCCCGCACCGCCCCGCGCCGCCCCGCGCAATGTCACTCTCCGTAACAGCAATCCGGCGGCCGCGGGAGCCGAAGATCCAAACAGGTCGTCGTGGGGGTGTTCGTGTCCGATTTGCCCCCCACGACGACCTACATAGACGAATCTTGCTCGGGAGCCCACTGCGAGACGTGACTATCGCGGTCCGGACCTGATGCCCGGGCGGTCGGCGCCGTCTCGCGCCGGTGTGCTCCGGAGGTGGGAGGGGGTGTTTCGACTGCGGTGGGGCTCCTGTGGGGAAATCCTGGCGCCACCGAGCCCATCCGAGACGAGGTCGTGGTCCGGGCGCGGCGGCTCGGTAAAACGCCCTTGGTACAGCGGCCAGCGGTGGAGTCCCCTCGCGGCCGCCACTCAACCGACAATCCCGCGAGCCGCCGCGAGCCGCCGCGAGCCGCTCGGGAGTCGGGGGCAGTCGCCCAGGAGGAGCCGGAAGCCGGTCGGGAGTCGCCGCGAGCCGGTCAGAGCCGGAAAGCGAACGACCCCCGGGCGTCTCCTCGCCTGCGCGGTGCGCGGGAGCGAGGACCGTCGGGACTTGTCGACGGCGCCCGGGGGTCGGGTGATCTGCCTGGTACTCGCCGGTGCCGGTGCCCGCAGGCCACCCGGCTAGAGGTGAGGACCACGAGACCGGCTAGCGGACAGTCACCTCACGAGTCCTATGAGCATACAAAGCGTGGACCACCTCCCTTCTCGCGTACCGCGAACGCTACGCGGCGCGGGGGGCACCTCGCAACGCATTTTTCGGCGCGTCGACTGGGACGCTCGCGACACCCCGCGCGGGAACAAACCCGCGCCGCCGAGAGGCGCACCCACCGGTCCACACGCGAGGCTGGCCAGCCGGCGCCGCAGGCGGCGAACGATCTTCCGAGGGATGCCCGATGGTGATCACGAAATGCTGTGGCGGGAGGCGGCGACCTAGACTGGAGGCATGAGCGCCGAATCCAGGACGGCACCCGGCACGGCTCCATCCGAGTCGCCCTCGACGGCAGCACCGACGCCGACGCCGAGTGCAAGTGCGACGCCGGCACCGAGTGCGACGCCGACTCCGACTCCGAGTGCGACGCCGGCACCGAGTGCGACGCCGGCAGCCTCGTCGAGCCCGCTTCTCGGACTGCCCGGCGCTGTCGCCGGCCGTGGTCGGGACGGCGCGGTCGCCGCGCACTACGGCGATCCGTTGCGCGAGCAGCGCGCCGCGGCGCGCGGTGCCGTCGTCGTCGACCGTTCGCACCGCGAGGTCATCCGCATCGGCGGCCCGGATCGGCTGGGCTGGCTGCACAGCATCACCTCGCAGCACCTGTCCGGGCTGGGTGCGATGCGCGGCAGCGAGGCGTTGGTCCTGTCGCCGCAGGGCCACGTCGAGCATCATCTCACCGTCTCCGATGACGGTTCGGCCACCTGGATCGACGTCGAGCCCGGCACGGCCGCCGGGCTGCTGCGCTACCTGGAGTCGATGCGTTTCCTGCTGCGGGTCGAGCCCGAGGACGTCAGCGCCGGTTGGGCCGTCCTGAGCGTGCTCGGCCCGGACGCGGTGCGGGTGGTCGGCGTGGCCCTGGCCGCCGACGGCGCAGGCGACCCGGCCAGCGGCGAGGCCGCCAGCGGCACGGCCGGTGGAACCGACGTCGACGGCGTGCCGCTTGATCTGCCCGAGCCGCTTCCTGCCGAGTCGACCGGCGCCCCGACGGTCGGGCCGTACCCGGTCGTTCGCGCCGCGGACGACACGCTTGTGCGGCGGACGCACCACGGCCTGGACCTGCTCGTCGAGCGGTCGACGCTGGCCGCGACGGTGGCGCGGCTGCGGGAGGCCGGTGCGGTGCCGGCCGGGCTGTCGGCCTTCGAGGCGACCCGGATCGCGGCCCGCCAGCCGCGTCTCGGGCAGGAGACCGATCACCGCACGATCCCGCACGAGGTGGGCTGGCTCGCCAGCGCCGTGCACCTGGACAAGGGGTGCTACCGGGGCCAGGAGACCGTCGCTCGGGTGCACAACCTGGGTCGTCCACCACGCCGGCTGGTGCTGCTCCACCTCGATGGCACGGTGGCCGCGCCCGGCTCGCCGGTCACGGCCGACGGCCGCGAGGTCGGCTTCGTGGGCACGTCGGAGATGCATGCGGAGCTCGGGCCAATCGCGCTGGCGATCGTCAAGCGCTCAGTCGCCGCCGATACCCCGCTCGTCGTCACCGACCCGGACGGCGCCCCCGTCGCCGCCGCGATCGACCCCGACGGCGAGGAGTCATCGTCCACGCCCAGGCGCCCCGCCGGACGTCTGCTCCATTCCCCCTGATCCGCTTCCCCGGTCGGATGTCGCGTTCCCTGGCTGACGTCCCGGGCCGCCCTGCGGGCTGGTTCCCCCCGGCCCGGGTACCGTCGCCCTGACCTCAGACGTTGCGGGCGAGGGCCTGGTCGAGTTCGCGGGCCTGCTGGTCGCCACTGTGTCTGCGTAGCCGCCGACGGAGCTCGTCCGCGCGGCGGGCATTGCGCTTGGAGCGGGTCGCCTCGAGCATCGGCATCGCCTCCCGGGTCAGGGCGCAGCCCTGGTCGACATTGCCGAGATCCATCTGGACCGACGCCCGGCGCAGCAGGTAGGTCGCCCGGTCCCGGGCTCGGGAGCCGGGCAGATCGAGCAGTGAGCCTTCCAGCCACCGGTCGGCCTGGGCGAGATGTCCCAGGTCGATGTAGCAGCTGCCGACCTGGGCCTGGAACTCGCCGTCGTCGAAATAGTCCGCCCAGGCCGGCTCCTCGGGCGCCGCGGCGGCCATGCCCTCCTCCGAACGGGCGATGGCCTGCGTGCAGGCCCCCGTCTCGCCGATGGCGGCGTAGGCCCGGGCCAGCCGCATGTGCAGCATGGCGCTGACCCGGCTGCTGGCCGAGCCGACGCTGGCCACCGCCGCCTCGGCCAGGTCGATCGCCTCACGCGGCCGGGCGAAGTCGACGCACTGCAGCGACATGTTCTTCAGCACGTTCGCGCCGAGCAGCCGGTCCCCACCCGAATGCGCGGAGTGCAACGCCGTGATCCAGTACCGCTGGGCGGCGGTGTGGAAGCCGGCGTCGAAGGAGACCCAGCCGGCGAACCGGGCGAGCTCCGCGGCCACCGTGTGCAGGTGACGCCCGACCTGCTCGGTGTAGGAACCGCGGACGAGCAGGTCCGCGACGACGCCGAGTTCGGCGTCGACCAGGCGGCGCACGCTCTCACCGCCGAGCCGCTCGTCCATGACGCGCAGCCCCGGGATGTTGTGCTCGATCCGGTTGACGATCTGATCGTCGACGCGGCCACCGGCGAGCGCCGCGGTCAGCTGCGCCGGTTCCAGCCCCAGCCACTGCGACGCCAGATCCGCCACGCCGATTCCGCTGATGGTCAGGAAGCCTCGCCGGTCGGAGAGAGCATCCTCGACCACGTCCATCAGGGACGTGACGCTGCCCACCGGGGTCCACGGGTACTCGGTGCGTACGGCGTCACCGGTGGGCAGCCAGGCGGGCCAGGGGTGCGACTCCAGCCGGTCGTTCGGCACGCCGAGCTCGGCGGCGAGCGCCAGCTGCGAAACCCGGTCGGGCACCACTCCCCGGTGCTCCCAGCGCCAGACCTTCTGCCGTTCCGCAGCCATGTTCGCCACCCCGAGGTCACGGGCACGGCGAGCGACGACGCGGGCCAGTCGCTGATAGGACCAACCGCGTTGGGCACGGACGAATGCAAGCGGATGTGTGCAGGCGTGCGCGTTATCCGTCAGCATCGACAATCTCCTCGAGTCGGATCTCCTGGGCCAATTCCGTGAGCGCCTACTAACGCTATGTCGCGACATCCTGGTGTCCATAGTGATGACCCCGGTGCGATGCGTGCACAGAGCTCACGGGTGGACCACTGTGAGCCGCAATTGCACGGGTATTGATGGCAAGGGCCGGTTGAATACCCCGGATCCTCAACGCTCGTCCGAAATGCCCCGCGCGCCGCTCACACCAGAGGACCTGCCAATCAGGTCGACCGACTGCCGCACGAGACCACATTCGGACACCTCACCGGACACGCAACCCACCCGCGTGTCCGGACCGGACAGAACACGTCGCCCGAATACCGGACCGCTACACCAGACCCCGGCACCCGAACGTAACGCCCGCTACACCCCAAACAGGACACCCCGGAGGCGGCGCCCCAACGCGGGGCTCCAAAACGGGATCTCGGCAGCGAATCCCGCCCGGCAGACCCCACCACATCGCCTTACCGGCGTTTGACGAGCAGCAAATCACATCTCGGCGCCCGCGTCACGTATTTCCGCATCCGACACCGGCGTCTCCCGAATACGGATGAACCACAATTTCAACGGACGAGACCGTCCAGGCATTCACGGATCCGAGTCGCCAACGATCAGCGGACTCCGCGACGATGCGCAGGCTCCGCGACGACCGGCTCACCCGCCACGCCGAACAGGCCAGCGGGGCCATGGATGCGGCGTCCTGTTCAGCGAGCGCCCGCTCGGGGCGCTGTGCCCCAGGCGATGGCGGTGGCGAACGCGAAATCGAAGAAGGCGGGATCGGCCAGCAGATCGAAGGTCTGGTCCACGGTTTCGGCCAGGGTGGGATCGCGGTCGAGAATGTGCTGGCGGAGACGGGCCAGCGTCAGCGCCCAGCACTGGGCGGACGCGCCTGCACCGCCGGTGGCGGGGAGGTGCACCATGGCGCCCACCTCGACCAGGCCTCGGCGCAGCAACAGGCCGGGAAATCCGCGTGCCCAGGCACAGTCGGTGCCGATGGTGTGGGCAAGAACGTCCGCGACGCTGCGCATCGCATCCCGAAAGGCCGGGTGCGGCGAGGAGTCGAGCGGAAACTCGGCGATCGACTCGACGACGATGACTCCGCCGGGTTTCAGCCAGGCCAGCAACCGGTCGAGCACCTGCTCCCGTTCCGGCAGGTGCTCCAGCACGAACCGGGCGTGGACGAGGTCGAAGGGCCCGCCGTCCGGCCGCGGGTCGCGCGTGATGTCGTGGCGCAGCACCGTCAGGTCCGGGGAGACCAGCCGGGTCAGCTGACTGACGTCGACATCAGTCGCAATGACATGGCCCGATGCGGCACGCTCGGAGACCGCGTGGCCAGAACTGGCAGAAGGGCCAGAACCGGCCGAAGGCGACGGCATCGAGCTGACGCGCTGGGCGAGCCAACGAGCGATCGACCCGTTGCCGGCGCCGACCTCGAGGCAGCGCCAGCCGGTGGCGACGCCGAGATCGCTCAGAACACGGGTCGTCGTCGGGTCGCAGACCGCGGCCATCGCGGCGAGCCGACGACGCTCGGAGTCGGTGTCACCGCCGAGAACGCCATCGTCATAGCGGCTCCTGCCCTGCGCGACCACGCGTATCCCTTCGTCCATATCGGGTGTCCACATCCTGCCGGCGGGCTGTCCATCGTGGCCGCTACTGGGTCAGGTCCTCGGCCTCGGTCTGGGCCGCAGCCAGGGTCTGGGCCGGGTTCTCACCGCGCAGGATGCGGGCGACCTGGGCGGACAGCGCGGCCGGTTCCTGCGCGCCGCGCGTCCCGGCCCAGGCGGGCGGCCGGATCAGCGAGCCGGTCAGGGCCAGGAAGGGCCGCAGCTGCGGATAGGTGGCGTAGAACGTGCCGAGCTGGTCCACGGCCGCCGTGTCGACCGGGATGGAACTTGACGCCTGCGTTCCGGCGGCGACGATCTCCGGCGAGAGCACCGTCACGACCAGCTCGGTCGCCATCTCCCGCTGGCAGCGGTCGGTGGCCAGGACACTCAGCGCGCTGCCCAGGGCGACCGGATGCCGGGAGCCGCCGGGCAGGGAAGGAAAGACACTCGCGCCGACGCGGAATCCCTGCTCGCCCCGGCCAGCGATGAACTTCAGCGCACCGGCGAGCGTGGCGGCGTCCATCGCGATCATCGCCGTCTGGCGACGCAGTCCGAAGCGCAGCAGCGCCTCGGTGGGATTCTCCGACTGCGTCCCGTAGCTGCCGGCCTTCGCCAGGAATGCCGCCGCATCGCGGGTCGTGGCCGTGTTCAGCGCGGGGCGGCCGGCCGCGTCCTGGATCGGTGTTCCCCGGGAGCCGGCGAGCGTGGCGAGGATCCACTGGCCCAGCTGCTGACCGGTGGGCAGCTCGATGGGCTGGACGTTCTGCCCGGATGCCCTGATCTTCTCGGCCGCGGCGAGAACCCCGTCGGAGGTCGACAGCGTCGCCGGATCGACTCCGGCCTTGCCCAGGATGTCCAGGTTGTAGACCAGCGCGAGCGAGGTGACCTGCGCCGGGATGCCGAGGAGCCGGCCGTCCACGGTGCCGAGGCCCAGCAGGTGCTGGTCGTAACTGGCCCGCAGCACCCGCGGCGAGAGCGGTTGGGCGCCCAGCGCGCGGGCGGCCGTCGGCAGTGTGTCAAGACCGACGACCGCCACGTCGACGCCGCGACCCGCGGCCCGGTCGGCCCCGATCCGCCCGGCGAGCGAGGGATAGTCGGGGGCGTCCGCGACGACGTCGATGGTCAGGTCCGGGTGGGCTCGGCGCATGGCCGCCGCACCTGCCTTCACCACGTCAGCGAGGCTGCTGACGGCGTCCAGGCGCAGCGTCCTCACCTGGGCGGCGCATTGCGGCGAGGCCTTGGCGCCCGTCGGGTCGTCCACAGCCGCCGTCACCGATCGCGCCGCGGCGCGGCCGTCTTCGGTCGAGCCGGAGGACCCACCTCCGCCACATCCGGTCAAGACGATCACGCCGAGAGCGACGAGCATCGGCACTGTCCGGTGGACACGCATCAGGCTGGCCCTCCTCCGGCTGTCCGGACCGGGCGGACTCGACCCTTGCGGCCGGCATCCGCCCGACTCGTCACAGTCACGTATCCTGACCATGTTCGCGCACCTTCGCGCGGGCGGGGTGTGGTCGCGCGGCTTCGTGGTCGCGCTTCGTGTCCAGGGTCCGCAATCCCGGACGCGCGGGTCAGGCCGCGCGGGGCAGGTCGGGCAGGTCGGGGCTCGCGGCCGGAGACTCACGAGCCGACGGCGAAGAGGTGCGCTTGTTCGCGCGGGACCGCGGCCGAACAATCAGGCGCATGCCGGCGCTGCGGGCCGGCAACGGTTCGGTCACCGAGGGCGCATGCGGGCCAGCGCCGGTTCGCGGCGACCGGATCCGTGGCGGCTATCCCCTTCAGGGCCGACGCCTGCAAGAATGACGGGAAAACATCAGCCGATCTTCGGGAACGCCATGAATGACCGCAGCGAATCCGGCATCGCCTCCGTCTGGGGGCGCGTCGCTGATGACGGCACGGTCTACGTTCGCCTCGCGGACGGAGAGCGCGCCGTCGGATCGTGGCGCGCCGGCAGCCCGGATGAAGGACTGGCGCACTTCCAGCGCCGCTACGACGACCTGTGCGCCGAGGTCGAGCTGTTGGAGCGGCGGCTGACGTCGAACGCGGCCGACCCGGCCGGGATCGCCGGCAGCGCCCGCCGGCTGCTGGACTCGCTGGGCACCGCGGCTGTCGTGGGCGATCTCGGCGCGGTGCGGGCGCGCCTCGAGGCCGTCGTCGAGGGGACGCAGGCGCGTCGTTCGGCCCTGGCGGCGGAACGTGCCGAGCGGACCGCGCGCGTCCAGGCCGCCAAGGAGGCGCTGGTCGCCGAGGCCGAGCGGCTTGGGCGCAGCTCCGAGTGGAAGAGCACCGGCGAGCGCTTGCGGACCATCGCGGAGGAGTTCCACGCGGTCGGCTCGCTCGACAAGCGCACGGACTCGGGCCTGTGGCGGCGCATCACCGCCGCCAGGGAGGAGTTCACCCGCCGGCGCACCGCGCACTTTGCCGCGTTGGACACCCAGCGGGCCCGTTCGAAGGAGCGCAAGGACGCGATCATCGCCGAGGCACGGGCGCTCGTCGACTCCACCGACTGGGTCGGTACGACCGCCCGGTACCGTGCGCTGCTCACCGAGTGGAAGTCCGCCGGCCGGGCTGCCAAGGAGGTCGACGACGCGCTGTGGACCGAGTTCCGCGAGGTCCAGGACGTCTTCTTCCGCCGGCGCAACGAGGCCAACGCCGAACGCGACGCCGAACTGCGGGGGAACCAGGCCAAGAAGGAAAAACTGCTGGCCGAGGCGGCCGCACTCGACCCGGCCGACACCGACCGGTCCCAGCGGCGCCTGCGCGAACTGCAGGACCGCTGGGATGAGATCGGGCGGGTCCCGCGCGAGTCGGCCGCTTCACTCGAGCGGCAGATGGCCGCGATCGGTGACAAGCTGCGGGACGCCGCGGATGCGCGCTGGGAGCAGCGGTCCCTGTCCTCGTCGCCGTTCGTGACCAAGCTGCGGGAGTCCGTCGCCAAGCTGGAGGACAAGCTCGCGCGCGACCAGGCCGCCGGGCGCACCAAGGAGATCGCCGAGACCAAGGCAGCGCTCGCCACCCAGCGTGCCTGGCTGGCGCAGGCCGAGAGCTGACGGCAGGTCCCGGCCGCGGGCACTGCCGAGACATGCGCCACTGCGCCCATGCGGGCGGCTCTCCGCCTGGGGTTGGAGCACCTCCACGACCAGCACATATCTGTTCAGCCTGCGACGATGACGGGCGGATGCTGCTAACTGGTGCGCTTGCCAGAGTTAGCAGCGCGACGTATCGTCGCCGGTGTTGATGCCGCGTTGTTCCGGTGCCCCGACGCGGTATGCCGGCCTGATGGTCGTCCCGTACCGATCCCGGCGGGCACCGACGGCGGCCGTGGCCCGGCCGCCCTCCCGAGGAGGCGTGTGACCTGGTGGCTGCCCTGAATGTCCGCGAACTCGGCGACTTCATCCGGGATCAGCGGCGCGCGGCCCAGATCTCGCTCCGTGAACTGGCAAAACAGGCCGGGGTCAGCAATCCGTACCTCAGCCAGATCGAACGTGGCCTACGCCGGCCGTCCGCGGAGATTCTCCAGCAGATCGCCAAGGCCCTGCGCATCTCGGCGGAAGCCCTCTACGTCCAGGCGGGCATTCTCGAGGAGCGGCAGGGCGGCGACACCGTGATGGCCGCCGTCCTCGCCGACATCTCCCTCTCCGAGCGGCAGAAGCAGGTGGTGCTCGACATCTACGAGGCGTTCTGCAAGGAGAACGCCGTGGCGGCCCATTCCGGGGTAGGCAAGGCCGATTCGACCGCAACCGGTCGAATCGGCGGCGGCACGACCCGGACACGGCGAACCCGGCCTACCTCAACCGAGCATGCCCCAGCGAGCACCGCGACGACAGAGGCGCCGCCGGACCCCGCTGGGACGACCGGCGCCACAGCCACCGAGGCCAAGGCTTCCGGGACCGGAGCTACCGAGAGCGGGGCTACCGAGAGCGGGGCTCCTGGCAACACCTCGACGCCGAAGCGCCGGCCCGCGCGCCGTACCTCCGGCGTCGACCCGGCCGAGGCGGGCAGTGCTGCCGCCGTGGGCGGGGGCAGCACTGCCCCGCCCACGGCGGCATCCGGCCCAGACGACGAGTCGTAACACCACGCACTCCCAGGCACCAGGCACCAGGCACCAGGCACCACGCACTGCGGACCACCACGCGTCACCGGCGCCACGCGCGTCCATCCAGCCATCCCCTGACCCACCGCCGGCACGATTACCCACGGCGCCGGCCGGAACCCAGGAAGCGCGATACGACGACGCGAACTAGATCCCAAGGGAGACCTGATGGCTACCATCCGCACAACCACCACCCGTAACACGTCCGCCCGTTCCGGCTCGACCGGCACGTCGAGCCCGGCGCCTGCCGGCTCGGCCAGCCCCGCCTCGTCAAGCAGCGCGACCGCCTCAGGGGGTACGGCGCTCTCGGACCCGGGCAACCCGGGTAACCCGGGTAGTACGGGCAACCCGGGCAGTACGGGCACGAACGGTGCCAGCGCGACCTCCTCCGCGTCCCGTACCTCCTCGACCCGCGCCCCGTCCACGCGCACCGCGTCGACCCGCACCTCTTCCACCCGTGCCGCGTCCACCGGGACGACCACCCGCGGCTCGGCCACGCGCCCGGCGTCCGCGCGCACCGCCACGTCGTCCGCCCGGACCGCGTCGCCACGCGGATCGAGCCGCCCGGGCAGTCGCTCGACCGCCCGGGCCAGCGCCGGCGTCCACGGGGACACCGCCCAGGCCCAGGTCGATGTCCGGGTGCCCCTGGCCGAGGTGCGCAAGCCGCTGTATGTCTCGGTGGGCGCCGCCGACCTCGCGGTCGCGAAGCTGCGTACCCTGCCGACCACCGCTGGTAACGAGGTGCGACGGCTCTCCGGCCGGGTCGGCTCGCTGCCCGAGCAGGCGTCCCGGGTTCCCCAGCAGGTCGGCACCGCCGTCCGCGCGCTGCCGGGCACGGTCACCGCACAGATCTCCGACCTGCAGGGTCGGGCCAGCGACCTGTACAACGAGTGGGCATCCCGCGGGGAGCGCCGGGTGGCGAGCATCCGGCGCAGCCCGGCGACGGAGCAGGCGGTGGCGCGCACCCGCACCGCGGTGAGCCAGGGCCGGGCGGCCCGCACCACGACCCGCCGAGCCGCGACAGCGGTCGGCCGTGCCATCGTGGACGCCGCTCCACAAAACTAGCCGCAAATACCTCAAAAATTGCCAAACTACCGCCTTAAGTCGCAGGTGCGACACCTGTCGCACAGCAGTCGATCGTGGTCCGTGGACCTGGTGAACGCGGGCCACGATCGGGTGTGCAGTATTTGAGGCATGCGCTATCGCTCGCTGGGATCGTCCGGACTGCTCGTATCAGTGGTGGGGCTGGGGTGCAACAACTTCGGCTCACGCGTGGACCTCAACGGCACCCGCGCGGTCGTCGACGCCGCGCTCGACGTCGGGATCACGTTCTTTGACACAGCCGACGTCTACGGGAACAAGGGCGGGTCGGAGACCCAGCTCGGTCACGTCCTGCGCGGTCGTCGCGACGAGGTGGTCCTGGCCACCAAGTTCGGTGGCGACATGGCTGGCGTGTACGGTCAGGACTTCCGGGCCCGGGCGTCCCGCCGGTACATCCGCAAGGCCGTCGAGGGCTCACTCAGCCGGCTGCAGACGGACTACATCGATCTGCTCCAGCTGCACCTGCTGGACCCGTTCACCCCGATCGACGAGACGCTCGAGGCGCTCGACGAACTCATCAAGGCCGGCAAGATCCGCTACATCGGCGCCTGCAACCTGGACGCCTGGCAGGTCGCGGACGCCGAATGGACGGCGCGCGCGTCGGGCACGAACCGCTTCATCTCGGCGCAGAACCATTACAGCCTGCTCGAGCGCGGTGTCGAGGCGGAACTCGTCCCCGCTGCCCTGAAGTACGGCATCGGAGTTGTCCCGTACTTCCCGTTGGAGAACGGGCTGCTGACCGGAAAGTACCAGCGCGACGAGGTGCCCCCGGCCGGCACGCGGCTCGCCAACCGGCAGGACGAGCTGACCGACGAGGTCTTCGACCGGATCGAGGTGCTCGAGACCTTCGCCCGGGAGCGGGACCGCTCACTGCTGGACGTGGCGATCGGCGGCCTTGCCGCGCAGCCAGGTGTCACCTCGGTCATCGCCGGCGCGACGAACGCGAGCCAGGTGCGCGCGAATGCCACCGCGGGCGAATGGCAGCCCCGGTCCGACGACCTCGAGGTACTCAACAAGATCGCGCCGTCCCGGCGGCCGCTGTCCGTCTGATCCCGCGACCTGATCCCGCGACGCGGCGGCCGGGGGACCGAAAGCGCCGCTGGTTCAGGCCGGCGCGGCCCGGCGGCCGTGGGCGTGAACGAGACGGCGCTCGCGCCCGGCCGGCGCGAGCGCCATGATCACGGTCGGCTGATGCGGGCGCAGCGCGGCGACGAGCTCGTCCGCGGAGCGCAGCGCGAGCGTGAACACCGCCGCCCGGCCCGGCTGCAGGTGCCGCGCCACCCGCCGGACCTGGGCCTCGTCCATGCCAGGCCCCAGGAACCGGCTGATCAGGGCGCCGATACCAGCCCCGAGTCCCAGCCCGATGACGGGGGCGAAGAACACCGCCCCCACGACCCCGCCGCAGACCGCTCCGCCCAGCGCAGCGGTTCGCGGCGGGCTCTCCAGGCGCCGCACCTTGACCGCGCCGGTGTCGTCCCGCCAGACCAGCGCTCCGCCAGCCAGATCGAACACGCGCTGGCGGCGCAGTCGTCTGGTCAGCGACCATGCCGCCCGCGCCTGCTCGACGCTGTCGAATCCGAGCACCATCAGCCGCGGATCTTTCGCGATCACCGCCGCTCCTTCCGGTCACTGCGCCGAACGGGCCTGCCGGCGGAACCCTACCGAGGGGCCCACCGAACGAGCCACACCAGACGAGCGGGGCGCCAGCCGAGCGGCCGGGTCCGGGCCCACCGCACGGGCCCTGCCCGCGGTGGTCCTGGCGGGAAGTCGAGAGACCAGGACGGCTGGTCGGGAAGACTGGTCACCATGGTGCGCGTGAGCCTGCAACAGGGCGACATCACCCAGGTCGAGATCGACGCGATCGTCAACGCCGCGAACAGCGGTCTGCGCGGCGGCGGCGGGGTGGACGGGGCGATCCATGCCGCCGGTGGGCCGGAGATCCTCGCCGAGTGCCAACGGCTGCGCCAGACGACCCTGCCCCACGGCCTGCCGACCGGCCAGGCGGTCGCGACGACGGCCGGTCGGTTGCCGGCACGGCACGTCATCCACGTCGTCGGTCCGGTGTACGACCGGAGCGAGGACCGCTCCGCGTTGCTGCGCTCGGCGTACACCTCGGCGCTGCGGGTCGCGGACGAGCTGGGCGCGTCCGGGGTGGCCTTTCCCGCGGTGAGCGCCGGGGTCTACGGATGGCCGTTGGACGATGCGGCGCGCCTGGCGGTGACGAGTGTGCTCGGTGCGATGACGCAGGTACGAGACGTCCGGTTCGTCCTGTTCAACGCCGGCGCCTACCAGGCATTCAGCGCTGCCCTGGCGGCGACCCACCCCCCGTCCAGTCCACGGTGAGCTCCCCCAGGCGCCAACGCCGCGCGTCCCCCCGTACCGCGAAGCCCTGCGCCCGCAGGTCGCGGGCCGCGGCGATCCAGCGTTGCCGCGGCGAGAACACCGCCTGGCCGGCCGCCCGCGCCCAGGCCTGATCCAGCGCGTCGAGCAGCTGGTGGACCTCCTGGCCGGGAACATTGCGCGCGATCAGGGCCTTGGGCAGCCGCTCGGCCAGCTCGGAGGGCTGGCCGAGACTCGGCAGATGTGCGGCCAGGGTGAGGGTCGGCCCGGGCGGGATCCGGCCGGCGGCCGCGAGCCACCCGGGCGGGGCGTCCACCGCTGGCAGACCGAACCAGCAGGCCCGCCGGCCGCTCTCATCGCAGGTGCCCTCGATCAGCAGTCCGCCCGGGGCGAGCAGCCTGCGCATGGTTGCCCACGCTCCCGCGACTGCCGGCTCCGGGTACTGTCGCAGCACGTTCAGGGCCCGGACCAGAACCGGGCGGCCATGCTGCGCGACCTGCCCGAATCCACCGTGGTCGAAAGTCAGCCACGGCGGGCGGGCTGCCGGCCGGGCCGCCTGCACCCGCGCCAGATCGAGTTCCAGGCCGACGACCCGCACCCGCGGGCACACCCCACGCAGCCGCTCGTACAGCTCGACCGTCGTCACCGGGGACGAGCCGAAGCCCAGATCCACGACCACCGGGTCGGCGCTGCCCCGCAGCAGGGTACCGGCGGTGTCGGTGAGCCAGCGATCGACGCGGCGAAGCCGGTTCGGCGCGGTTGTCCCCCGGGTAGGGAGTCCCAGGGTGCGGGCCCGGCCGGCCGCAAGCCGCACGCCACGCACACCGCGGGGGCCGGCCATCCACCCAGCCTCGCAGATCGACATGTCGGGCCGGCGGGGGGCTGGTCGTCTCCGTCCGGTTCCGGCGCATCCTCGAAGACGGTTCGCGGCGGCCCAGGTCGCGTCCCTCCTTCGGGCCTGTCGGTGGGCTACCCGAGCGTCGGGTTCGTTACAGGGCCGGTGCGCATCGGTCCGGCATCGTTCGTGGCCGCGCCGCGTTGACCAGCAGTGACCGGGATGTTCCCGGCGCGCGGCGGCGGATCGGGACACCCCCGATCGGTTGACCGGACAACGGGGCGGGGAGAACGGTGGTTCTCGTGTCGGTCCAGAACAGCGATGGTCGTATCGGGCAGACGCCCCTGGCGCCCCCGGACGGAGATGTCCTGGGCCCGGGAGGCGCCGTGGGGCGGAGGTTCCCCATGCGGCTGATCCGCGTCGAGTCCGGGCGGTCCGCCCGCCCGCGCCGGGTCGCGATGCTGTCCATGCACACCTCGCCGTTGGAGCAGCCCGGTACCGGCGACGCCGGCGGCCTGAACGTCTACGTGGTCGAGCTGTCCCGGCAGCTGGCCGCGCTCGGCGTCGAGGTCGAGATCTTCACCCGGGCGGTCAGCAGCCGGGTACCCGCCGCGGCCCAGCTCGCCCCGGGTGTGACGGTGCGCCATGTCGACGCCGGGCCGTTCGAGGAGGTCCGCCGCGAGGACCTGCCAGCCTGGCTGTGCGCGTTCACCGCGGACGTGCTGCGCGCCGAGGCCGGGCACGATCCCGGCTGGTTCGACCTCATCCATTCGCACTACTGGCTGTCCGGTCAGGTCGCCCGGGCCGCCGCCCGGCGCTGGGGAGTGCCGTTCGTGCACACCTCGCACACCCTGGCGAAGGTCAAGAACGACGCTCTTGCCGCCGGCGACCGGCCGGAACCCGCGGGGCGCCTGCGTGGCGAGCAGGAGGTCGTCGCCGACGCGACCCGGATGATCGCCTCCACCGCGGAGGAACGCGGCCATCTGATCGGGCTGTACGGCGCGCTTCCCGAGCGGGTGGACGTGGTCGCCCCCGGCGTCGACCTGACGGTGTTCCGTCCCGGGGAGGGCCCCCGGTCACCGGCTCGGTCCCGAGCCCGGCTCGGCCTCGACCCCGACGGTGAGCTGCTTCTGTTCGTCGGTCGTATTCAACCGCTGAAGGCGCCGGACGTGCTGTTGCACGCGACCGCCGAGTTGTTGCGCCGCGATCCGACCCGACGCTCGCGGCTGTCGGTCGCCGTCGTCGGCGGGCCGAGCGGCACGGGCCTGGAACAGCCCGACGCCCTGGTGAAACTCGCGGCGGATCTGGGCATCTCCGATCTCGTCCGGTTCCAGCCCCCGGCGCCGCAGAGAGAGCTCGTCCACTGGTACCGGTCGGCCGACGCGGTGGTGGTACCCAGCCACAGCGAGAGCTTCGGCCTGGTCGCGCTCGAGGCGCAGGCCTGCGGCACACCGGTGATCGCCGCCGCGGTCGGCGGGCTGCGCACCGCGGTCGCCGACGGCGTCTCCGGCCTGCTCGTCCCGGGCCACGATCCGCTGCGATACGCCGACGCGCTCGACCGCCTGCTGCGCCAACCGCGGCTGCGGGCGCGCCTGGCTGGCGGGGCCGTGGACCGGGCCACCGGTTTCGGCTGGTCGGCCACGGCCCGTGGGGTGCTGCGCAGCTACCGGCACGCGCTGAGCCCCGCCGCCGTCGCCGTCTGAGCTCGTCCCGCGATCCGCCGATCCGCCCTATGCCGAGCGTCGCCGTCGGCCGTCCGTTCGCCGTACGCATCGCGCCGGGACGCGTGCGAGGATCTGAACCGGATCCGGCTTCACAGCCACGACAACCGGGGAGGTACCGAGCCATGACGGCACCCATCGACGCGAAGGAACGCGAACGGCTCGACACCCTGATCACTAGCGCCCTCGCCGACCTCGAGCTTGCCTTCGAACGCGTCGGCGCGGGCTCGTTCCTGGTCACCCTGGAAGGCGAGCACAAACTGCGGACGATGACCTGGCTCGTCGTAAAGGACCACACACTGCTCGTCGAGGCGTTCTTCATGCGGGCACCGGCGGAGAACGCCGCCGGCACCTACGGGTTCCTGCTCGCCCGCAACGCGCGGACCTACGGCGTGCACTTCTCCATCGACCGGGTCGGGGACATCTTCCTCACCGGCCAGGTTCCGCTGGCCGCCGTGTCCGCCGAGGAGATCGACCGGATTCTCGGGTGCGTCGGCACCTACGCGGACGAGAACTTCGACCCGGCGATCGCCCTCGGGTTCGCCTCGGCGATCGAGCGGGAGAAGGCCTGGCGAGCGAAACTCGCCGCCGACGCCGGAGCCACCGCCCGGCCCGTCTGACGTCCGGATTCCGCGCGGCGCCCCTCCCCGGGCCGGACGGACGACGCTGGCTTCAGCCGGAGCCGGCGCGCTTGAGGCGGGCGGACAGATGCGACTGCATCGGCTTCCCGCCGGCCTCCATGTCGATCGCATAGGCCAGGTCGCCGCCCTCCACGATTCCGTACAGCCGCACCGACCGGGTGACATCCCGGGCGGTCGCCGTGCGGATGAGGACGTTGTGGTCGAGGTCGATGCGAGTGCCGCTGACATTGCCCACATAGATCTCGGCGATGCCGAACGGATGCGCGAGGGTCACCTCGACGAGGTTCGTCCCGTCCTCACCCGGCTGGACCCGCCAGAAGCCGGTCTCGGTCGCCAACGGGCTACCTGGTTCCCGCCCGTCGCGCGGTTCATCCGCCCACCAGGTATGCGAGACGTACCCAAGGGCGGGACGTCCATCCGCGGCAAAGGTGATCTCCTGGCCGTACTGGAACCCGTCGAGACCCTCGTAGCCGCCGACGCCCTCGCCGCGCCAGGTGCCGACCAGGAACGCCAGGGGCAGCAGGCTCGGATGCAGGTCCACCACACCTCCCACTCGTCCCATGTCTTCCACTCCTTCTGTCTTCTCGGTGCTCAGCCGGACGTGGCGCGCGGATGTGGCCGCGCCTTCACGACTCGCCGATGGCCGTGTCGCAGGCGCTCAGCGTTGCGCCTCATACAGCTTGTAGACCACATAGCCGGAGAACCAGGCGATCAGAACGCACATCGCCACCAGAAGTCCGGTGAAGAAGTAGTGCAACACGCTGCGCAGCCTAGTGGGTGTCCGCCAAGGGCCGTCGGTTGCCGGCCGGACCGGGTCGCTGGCGGGCGCCGGGGGCACCAGTTCGGGTGGTTCGGGCAGACTGGGACGGTGACCCGATCTCTCGTCGTCAAGGCCACCGCGGGGATGGACGCTCCGGAGCGCTGCTCGCAGGCTTTCACCGTCGCGGCGGTCGCGGTGACCGCCGGCGCCGACGTGTCGCTGTGGCTCACCGGAGAATCAGCCTGGTTCGCCCTGCCCGGGCGGGCGAGCGAGTTCAGTCTGGCCGAGGCGGCCCCGTTGCCAGATCTTCTCGACGCCATCCTCGCCGGCGGACGGATCACCGTGTGCACCCAGTGCGCGGCGCGACGCTCCTTCGGCCCGCAGGATGTCCTGCCCGGTATCCGCATCGCCGGCGCGGCCACGTTCGTCGACGAGGTGCTCGCCGACGCTGTCCAGGCCCTGGTCTACTGACCATCGGTCGCCATGCCGTTGCAGGAGCTCACGGCAGGAGCCAGCACCAGAAGCCACGGCAGTCGCAACAACAGACCACGACCGGCACACGTAAAAACGAGGTCGACCCCTCACCACATGCGCTTTTCTGATCGCATGATGGCTGAGTCCGACGCACTCTTCGCCGTAGTCCTGTTCGCCGCCGCCGGGCAACGTACGGTTCGTCGCATCATCGCGCCGTTCCCAGATCGCAGATCAGCCCTGGCCTTCGCCCGGGAGAACGGCCTGCGCTGTTACACGATCGGCCCGATGCACTTCGCGGTGCCCACCACCATTCCCGTTGACGTAGGCCAGCCCCAGGCGACCCAGCCCGCGCCGACCGTGGCCCGGATGGAACGGGCCGGTCGGGTGCCCCACTGATTCCGCCCGGACCCGGATCGACACGCCAGCACCTTCGAGTCCCGAGCACCTTCGAGTCCCGCTCCATCATCCTGCGGTGGAACGGCGCGCTCGGCACACCGGCGACACCGGACAGCCGGGTGAACGCAGAAAAAGAGGACAGCGGATTGTTGACCCGCTGTCCTCTTCGTCGTCGCTGTGGATCGTCGTTGCTGTGCCTGTCCTGCTCCGCGTGATCGGCGACGGTCAGGCCGCGACCTCGACCCGCGCGTCCACCGGCTCGCCCTGCCGGGCGACGACCTTCCGCTCACCGGTCGCACCCGGCACCAACGCCCGAACCGTCCACTGGCCGGGACGGGCGAAGAACCGGAACTGCCCGGTGGCGGACAGCGGCACCTCGGCGGTGAAGTCTCCGCCCTCGTCGAGCAGGCGGGCGTATCCGGTCGACACCGGCTCGCCGTCGCGCACCACGATGCCCTGGATCACGGTCTCCTTGGCCACGTCAATTCCCTCCACCGACGGTCCACCGCTGGTCGCACCGCACATGGTTCACGCACCCTTCTCGATCGGCACGCCCACGAGCGAGCCGTACTCGGTCCATGAACCGTCGTAGTTCTTCACACCGGGCAGCTCGAGCAGTTCGTGCAGCGCGAACCAGGTGTGCGCGGAACGCTCGCCGATGCGGCAGTAGGCGATGATCTCCTGGGACAGGTCGACGCCGGCCTCCGCATACAGCGCCGTCAGCTGCTCGTTGCTGCGGAAGGTGCCGTCCTCGTTCGCAGTCTTCGCCCACGGGATGTTCTTCGCTGTCGGAATGTGGCCGGCACGCTGGGACTGCTCCTGCGGCAGATGGGCCGGCGCGAGCAGCCGGCCGGAGAACTCGTCCGGCGAGCGGACGTCCACGAGCGCCTTGTCGCCGATCGCGGCGACAACCTCCTCCCGGAAGGCACGGATATCGGTGCGTGCGTCCCTGGCGGCGTAGGTCGTCTCAGGACGGGGAGCGACCTGCGCGGTCAGCTCGCGGCCGTCCAGCTCCCACTTCTTGCGCCCGCCGTCGAGCAGCCGGACATCCGCGTGGCCATACAGGGTGAAGTACCAGTAGGCGTAGGCCGCGAACCAGTTGTTGTTCCCACCGTAGAGGACTACGGTGTCGTCATTCGCGATGCCCTTGCTGGACAGCAGCTTCTCGAACTGCTCCTTGTTCACGAAATCCCGGATGACCGGATCCTGCAGTTCGGACTTCCAGTCCAGCCGGACCGCACCCGGAATATGTCCACGGTCATAGGCGGAGACGTCCTCGTCGACCTCGATCAGAACAACCTTGGGGTCCCCGCTGTGCGCCTCGACCCACGCGGCATCAACCAGAACCTGTTCGCGGCTCATCCCCGCGCTCCCTTCACGGTAGCAGAACGAAAGAACACATACATCTGGCAGCCGAGACAGAACTCGAACGCCGCATTGAGGAATGCCGCCACAAAGGCGAGGGCGGTGGCCGCGAGGCCCAGCGCCCAGAGCCCGGACAGGAACCCGGCCGTTCCCACCGCCCCGAAGACCGCGCCCACAAGCTGGGCGAACCGGGGAGGTGCGGCGTCCTCCAGATCGCTCGGCGGCCCGAGCCGCGGGCGCAGCAGCCGGCGGAACACGAGGGCATAGGGAGCGTTCCGCACGCCTGCCGACGCCCCGATCACAAACACCGCCGTCTGCGCGAGCAGCAGCCATCCACTGCCCGTGACGAGCACCACGGCAAGCACCACCGTGGTCACTGCGGCAGTGAACCGCATGCCGCGAGGATCAACCACTGACGTTCTCCTGACTGCGCAGATCACCAGGCCGATCACCGGAGGGACACGCCCGTGCCGGACCGGCCGCACCGGCACGACGCAGGGGCCCGATCAGGAATGGCGACAGAGGCAGCTGCGCACGCGACAGAGATCCACCGCACGTCGGCGGACAAGCTGCATCAGGAGCATGGTTCGTGTCACGTTAGCAGCGATGGTGTGATCCGTGTTAAGCGATGGGTGATGATTCCGAAGAATCACCGTCTGTCCGATTAACGCCGCTTGCCGGCATGATCTCCGCGAGGGTGGCATACACCGCGGCGCGCGTGGGCGGGGCACCGCTCGCCCGCCGGACTTCCCGGCCGTCCGCGTCGAGGATGAGCACCGTCGGCGTGCGCCGCACCGCCAGGGCACGGATCAGGTCGAGATGCGCCTCCGCATCGACCTCCACGTGCCGGACACCGGGCACGGCCTTGGCGACCCCGGCGAGGATGGTGCGGGTCGCGCGGCACGGCGCGCAGAAGGCCGAGGAGAACTGCAGCAGAGTCGCCCGCTCCCCCAGCGTCTCGCCGAGCGCGGCGATCTCGGCGCCCCGCTCGGGACCTGCCTGTGCGGATGGAGCCACGCCGGTCTCCTTCTCTGGGTCACGCCGGACCGCACCATCCACCGGGCCCCGGGCATGACGGCGGACCGGACGCAACTGGCCGTCCCGGGTGCGGGTCACAACACCCACCACGACCGCCAGCACGACGGCTCCCAGCAGTACCCACACACCGACCACGACACGTACGAACGCCGCGCGGCCGCTGCTGTTCCCGATCCGGCGAGGCTCAGGCGGCCGGACCGGTGCCGCTGGTGGTCTGGCCGACCGTGTTCGGGTCCAGGACCACGTTCCGGCCGGCAGCGTGGAACACGATCCGGTCAGGCTGGACGGACGCGGACGTAAGCCGGAGATTGAACGGCAGGCCGACCACCGGAACTCGCACGGTCAGCAGCTGACTGATCGCCGGGCCCAGCGGCGTACCCACCGGAGCCGTGAGCTCATGGGGGGAAAACGTGACCTCTGTCGGCGCCACGCCGATCCCGGCGATTCCCGCCGCCGCCACGGTGGTGCCCAGCACGTTCAGCGAACCGGAGACTCGGATCGCCGTCCCGGCCGGCCCGACCGTGACGGCCGAACCCTGACTGCGCAGATAGGCATTGATGTCGGTGAAGCTCAGTTCCACCCGAGCGCTCAGACGGTCCACCGGGATCCGGCGGACGTCGCCGTTGATCACATCCCCCAGGGGCACGTGGACGCCGACGAGATCGGCGTGCAGCCGGTCGACCCGCAGCCCCTGCTCGGCCTGGCCCCGCACGTCCACCCGCACGTCACGGTAGTTACCGGTGGCGACCTGGGTGAGGAACGGAAAGCCCCCGAGCGACACCTCCGGCTTCGAGGAGAGCCGCTCGCTGCGCTGTGCCTGGGTGGCGATCTGGCCGGCCACCACCCGCGGGGTGATCCGATCGACCGCGAGCAACAGTCCCAGCAGGACGACCGCGACCACGATGGTGATCCGCAGCCCGCCACCGGGGCGGCCGCTCATCTCCCCCACCGGGCGGTCACAGGTACCGCACGGCCCGACATACCGCGTCCCGAGCCGGGACGCATGCCGTCCCGGGCGAGGACCGTTGCCCTGGTGGCAGCGGCAGGAGGCGTCATCCGGGCAGGTGCCGTCCGACGAGGTACACGAGTGGAGCCGCACAGGCCAGCGGCACAACCGCGCCGAGCAGGGCCGCGGCTACCGTGGCACCACGCCGTTGCCCCTCGGACGCAGGGCCTCCATGACCGGGCATGGCACCGGGGGCTCCAGCACCGGGTGGCTCGGCGGCGGGAGGCTCGGCGGCGGAGGTCTCGGTGCTGGAGATCTCGGTGCTGGAGATCTCGGTGCTGGAGGCGTCCACGGCCCGGCCAGCGCCTGAACCGCTGACCGACACGTCCCCACGGGCACGGACCAGCACGAGATTCACCAGGCCCGCTGTGACGGCGCCGGCCGCCGCGGCCGCGAGAGCAGCGCCGACGGACAGCTGGCCCGGGCCAAGCCCGCCGAGACCGGCCCCGGCCCCGGCGGCGACGAGCGCTCCCAGCGACCCGGCCGCCGGCGGCGGCAGCCCCGACCAGCCCGCCAGCCGGCCCACCACGACTGCCACGCCCGCGCCGAGCAGCCCGGCGATCGCGAGCATGTCGGCCGGCTGGTCCAGGTCATGTCCGGCACGGTCAGGTCCGGCGCGCAGCGCGAGGTACCCGGTGAAAAGCAGGCCGAGCACAATCCCGCTGAGGGCGGTGACCAACTCGGCGCTGACCCGGTCGGAAGGGGCGACCAGCGCCGTCGAGGTCTCCCGGGCTGACGCACCGTCCGGGGCGGCTGTCACCGCGTCCGAGGCAGCTGTCACCGCGTCCGGGGTGGCGGGCCGCGGGGGTTCGGTGGCGCCCCGCACGCCCGTGGTGGCTGCCGGAGCGCGCAGCGTCACGGCCCTGCGGAGCGCGAGCTGATACACGATCACCGCGGCGACGCCCGTACCAACGACCCCGACGACCGAGTGGTACGGATGACCATGGGTCAGCATCAGACTGAGATCGCCGATCAGGGACCAGCCGGCGATCAACGGAATCGTGCCGGGTGAGGCACGTAGCGTCCGACCCCAGGCCCAGGCCAGCGCCATCTGCTCCACGGCGACGACCACGGCGAGCGCCCAGGTGGACAGGGCCGCCGCGGCGATCGCGAGGCCGGCGGCGAGCGCTGCGGCGCCGGACACCGCAAGCGCCGTCGTCCGGGGCGGGGCGGCTGGCCGCGGACGAGTGGCCGCACCGGGTCCGGGATCGCCAGCACTCACATCCGTCATGCTGTCATGTCCAGGCAGACGCCGTGCCGCTGGCCCAACCACGCACGGGCGCGCCCCGCTCAGATGCGGGGCTCAACCGCCGGCGAAGGGCGGGAGGACCTCGATGACGGCGCCGGGGGCAAGCGCAAGCGCGGCCGGGTCACGCCGCCCGGCTGGTTGCTCGTCCACCAGGTAGGAGCAGCGCTCCAACAGCCGGGCCAGCGTTGCGCCGTGCCGGGCCGCGATCGTCTCCCGCAGCTCGGCGAGGGTCGCCGCATCGAGCGTCTCCTCGGTGGTTCCGGCCGCCGCACGCGCCGCAGCCCAGTAACGGACCGTCACTAGCTTCGAGGCCGGCAGCTGGTCATCGGTCACGATGCCCGCCCTCAACCGCTTCAGGTTCCGCCACGTCGCTCTCTGACGCGATGAGTTTCACCAGGTGGGCTCCCAGGCGATCCAGAAGGCCAGGGCTCAGCCCCGCCTCGGCATGTCCGAACTCGGGCTCAATCCACACCTGCGCATGCCCGCCGGTGGCCGCGGCCAGGGCGCGCGGGTGTTCCAGGGTGAAATATCGGTCCCGGCATCCGTGCACGATCAGTAAAGGGATTGGCACAAGGGCGCCGACCACCTCCAACGGGGACGGCGGAACGGGCACAAAAGCGCCCGGATCGATACGCACCCGTAACGCCGCGCGCGCCACCATACGGCCCGTGGGAGACTCAGTGAACCAGTGGATTCGCCGCATGGGCGAGGTGTCCCGCACGAACCAACGACTTGCCGCGCTGACGCTGACCACCGCGTCCGGCAGGTGCCGGAGGCGATGCCCGTGACAGAGCGTACCAGTTTTGGCCAATCCGGCATGCCGGATGGCCGCCGCCCCGCCCATCGACCACCCAATGGTGACAACCCGCAGGTAGCCCAGTGCGCGAGCCGCGCCGACCGCGGCATCGACATCGAGCGCCTCACGGTCGCCGAACGTGCAGCGCCCGCTTGATCGGCCATGGCCGCGCAGGTCCATGGCCAGCACGTTTACATATCGCCGCAATCCGGATGTCACGTCACGTAACATGGGACGGGAGAGTGAGCCGGAAAAGCCATGGACCACCACCGCCACCACGCTCTGTGACTCTCCGCGCAGATCGCCAAACTTTTGATCATGCCGGGTGGCCAGAATCTCAGAATCCGCTGTCGGCAGGAGCCGGTAGACGGTAGGAGCCGAGTAGGGCACTCCGCTATCCTCCCCCCATACCGGCCTTCGTTTCATGCCCATGACGGTCGTGCGACGCCCAGCACCGGACATCTAGTTACTCACCGGGTCGACGCTGCCCCACCACATCGCACTGGAGGAGTCCTCTTGAGCGTCGTCCTTTTGCTCACCAACGCCCCCGGTCCCTCCGCCGAGTCCTTTCCGTCGCTCGGGCTGCTCACGCACACGGTTCGGGTCGCCCCGCTGGAGGCGAGCGCCCTGCTGGACGCGCCTCCGGTCGACGTGATCGTGGTGGATGGGCGCCGAGAACTCGTCATCGCCCGCGGCCTGTGCCGGCTGCTGCGCACCACCGGGCTCACTACTCCACTGCTCGCGCTGGTCACCGAGGGTGGTCTCGCCGCGGTGTCGGCCGATTGGGGAGTCGACGACGTCGTGCTTGATTCCGCCGGTCCCGCCGAGGTCGAGGCCCGGTTGCGACTGGCCATCGGTCGGGTCGCCGCCGCCGGCGGCACCGCCGAGGCCGGTGTCATCCGGTCCGGCGACCTCTCCGTCGACGAGACCACCTACTCCGCGAAGCTGCGGGGCCGGCCGCTCGAGCTCACGTTCAAGGAGTTCGAACTGCTGAAGTACCTCGCGCAGCACCCCGGCCGGGTGTTCACCCGGGCACAGTTGCTGCAGGAGGTCTGGGGCTACGACTACTACGGCGGCACCCGCACGGTGGACGTGCACGTCCGCCGGCTGCGGGCGAAGCTCGGCCCCGAGCACGAGGCGATGATCGGTACGGTCCGGCACGTCGGCTACAAGTTCGTGGCCCCGTCGATCACACCACTGGCCGACAGCGCCCCCGGTCCCGGCGGCCGGGCCGACCGCGACGACTCTCGCACGCCCGAGCGGGTCTAGGCAGGTTCAGGCCTGTTTCAGGCCCGCTCGCCCCCTGGTCGACCGACGGGCGGCGTCCCGCGTCTCACGCGGGTGCCGCCTGTCCTGCTGCCGGACGCGGCTCGCCGCACCGGGCAGCAGGGATCACGCGACATCGACCGCGGGCCCCCCGTACCGTCAGAGTGGTGAGTTCCCCGATCTCGCGTCCAGCCGCGCGCCTGGAGTGGTCTCCGACGCTCAGCGGCGCGGACGTCGATGACATCGAGAGCCTGCTCGCCGCCGCTGAGCAGGCCGACGGAAGCGGGCCGGTGTCCGAGGACGTCCGGTTGATGTTGCGCCCGGGTCTGCCGGTCGGCTCCGGGCGCCATCTGCTGGCCCACCTGCCGGCCGCGGCGCCGGACGCCGCCGAGCCGACCGGTCGGCCGCGATCGGTCGGCTCGGCCGATGATGCCGGAGTCTCGCTCCACTCGGTCGGCCCGCTGGTCGGCTATGCACACCTGGGCGGCCCGGCGGAGAGTCGGCAGGCAGAGGTGGTGGTGCATCCCGCCGGCCGTCGCCGCGGCGTGGGCCGGCAGCTTGTGACGGCCCTGACCACGGCGTGCGGGTCGCCGTCCGCGGGGCTCGACGTCTGGGCGCACGGAGATCTGCCCGGTGCGACGGCCCTCGCCAGGCGGCTCGGCTTCACCCGCGCCCGGGTGCTGTTCCAGCTGCGCCGCCCGCTGCACGACCCCCTGCCGCAGCCGACACTGCCCGCCGGCGTCACCGTGCGGGCGTTCGTCCCCGGCCGCGACGACCAGGCCTGGCTCGCGGTCAATGCGACCGCCTTCGCCGACCATCCCGAGCAGGGCCGCTGGACGGTGGACGACCTGGCCCGACGCCGGGAGGAGCCCTGGTTCGATCCGCGCGGATTCTTCGTCGCCGAGCGGGCCGGTGAGGTCGTCGGCTTCCACTGGACCAAGGTCCACGACATCGACGCGACGCCTGTGCCGGGCACGCCGCCCGCCCTGCTCGGCCCCATCGGCGAGGTCTACGTCGTCGGCGTGCTGCCCGGTTCCGGCGGCGCGGGGCTCGGGCGGGCGCTCACCCTCATCGGGCTGCATCACCTGCGAGCCGCGGGTCTGGCCGACGTCCTGTTGTACGTCGACGAGGACAACGAACGCGCGGTGCGGATGTACACCGGGCTCGGCTTCACCGAGCACGCGAGGGACGTGTCCTACCACTGGAACGGCTCCGGCGCCGATCCAGCCTGACTGGTCTGATCCGCCTGGGCGTCGCGGTCGCGCGGATCCGCGGACACGTGCCCGGCGATCAGGCGCCGCGGCGGCTCGCCAGGCCCGATGCCGCAGCCGGGCCGCCCTCGTCGACGGCGATGACCGTGCTCAGATTGGTGATGTGCAGCAGGCGATGGGTCTCCTCGTTCAGGTGGCGCAGGGCCAGCCGGCCACCAGCCGAGCGCTGACGCTGGTGAGCGAACAGGATGACCGCGAGTCCCTGCGAGTCGAGGAAGCTCACCTCGGCCAGGTCCACGACGATGTCCCGCACTCCGGCCACCCGGGCGTCGAGCAGAGCCTCACGCAACGGGTCCAGCGAGGAGTAGTCGATGTCGCCCACCGGGTGCACGACGATCGTGTCACGCCCAGTCACTTCGACCCGTACACGTGGTTCCATGACTCCACCCCGACCGGATGGCATGGGCACGGTGGGGAACGGGCCGGACAGCTCCCCACCGAGCATCGCGCCTCTGCCAAGCTCGATGGTGGCGGCCTACCCCGACCACACCACTCCCACACCCGCCGGATTCTCACCGGAAAGCGTCCTCCCTCACAGCGGTTCACCGCCGGTTCATCACCTGGGCGCCCTGCCGGCACCGCCACAGTTTCCCGATTTCTCCCCGCCGGACGGGATGGGACGACCTGTCGTGCAGTGAGAGCGTCGTCGCATGGACATCAACCCGCCCTGGTCCCGCGGCGCTGCCCCCGTCGATATCGTCACGTTCCTGTGCCGGTCGGATGGAGCCGCCATCTCGGTCGGCCGGCCGCCCGCCAGTCACCCCGGCTCCGCCGCCGGGCTCGTCGCTCTCGGCGTCCGGCTGCCCGGCACGTTCTCCGCCGCCCTGCAGCTCGCGCCCGACGAGGCCATGCGCCTGTCCGGCCTGCTTGTCGAGGCGCTCGAGTCCGGTGCCGAGGCATTCGGCGGCCCGCTCGCAGCCTCCCCGCGGCACGGCGTGTCGGCACCCCCGCCGGGCGATGCTTCGGCCGACGCCACCGTCGGCGCCCATGATCATGGCCCGGCGAGTTCGCGGTTTGTGATCATAGCGCCGGAGGGAGTGGCGGTGGCCGAAGTGTGGCAGGCCCTGGCCGCGTTGCCGGTGGGCGCCCGGCTCGTCGATTTCTCCTCGGATGCCGATGTCGTGCTGGTCTTTGCCCTAGACGATCCGCGCTGGCCGGTTCGGTCCGGCCCGGCCAGCGCGCAGGAGGAGCCGGGCGCATGAGCCTGGCCACGGCATCGCCGGCCGCCCGGCCGGCTACCCGCGCACCACCTCGATTCCCGAAATCACGGCCAGAACCAGGAATGCCACTGCGGCGATCCGGGTGATCACGGAAATCGGCATGAGCCGTAGCAGTCCGCGCCCGCCAGCGATGGCCAACGCTGCCACCGTCCACAGGCCCAGCACCGCGCCGAGCCAGACGCTCACCGGTGAGTCGAACCGGGCGGCAAGGTTGGCGGTGGTGATCTGGGTGAGATCGCCGAGCTCCGCGAGGAAGACGACCCCGAACGAGGTCACCGCTACCGGCCAGAACGTCGCCGTGCCGGGAGCGGCCGGCCCGCTGGCGCCCGTCATCGCGGCGGCCGATCGCGGGACCCCCGCTCCCGACGCCTCCGTCTCATCGCACGTCAGCGCGCCCGCGGGGGCGTCCGGGTCCGTGCTGGTCCCGGGCGACTCGCCGACACCACCTGGGCGATCGCCCGGGTTGGGTTCGGTGCGGTTCGCACCGCCACTCTTCCTGTCGGCCTCCTCGCCGTCGGCCCGCTCGCCATCCTCAGTGCCCTCCCGCAGCACCAGGACCGCGCCCAGCATGAACAGCACCATGGTGATCGCGTCCACGACGCGGCCCGGCAGATGGGAGAACGCGCTGCCAGCGGCGACGGCCACGGTCACGTGTATGAGGAAGGCGGCCGCCACCCCGACCCACACATGGATCGGTCGGAACCGGCTGCCCAGAACAAGGCTGGCGACCATCGTCTTGTCGGGAAGTTCCGCGAGGACGATGACGCCGAAAGTAACCAATGCCGCGGTGATGCTCACGCCGGGACCTCTCGTCAGGCCGGATCGTGAGCGGGGACACTCCTTCGACCCGGCATGCCTGCCGTGTCGAAGGTCTCGCCCACCCGGCCGCAGCACAGCCGGGCCCGTACACCGGGCATCCACGTACCGGTCCTCGACGGGCCGGTACGGACGCCAGTATGTCGACGTACGAACCGATACGAACCTCCGCTCCGGCCGGGTGGACCATCACGGTCACCTGACTGCCGAAGCCGGTCGCTCGGTGGGGCTACTCCCCTTCGGGGACGAAGACTACCCGCCCGGCGGATACGGTGCATCACCTCACGCTCCCGTCACCTGGCCAATCGGACAGCACACGAAAGGACACACCTTCGTACCGGCCGCGCGCATGGACATCACCCTCGGCGTCAGTAGATTTACGTGAAGTGATGGACGACCAGGGCTCTCCCGCGTACGGCGGCGGTGTCGACAACCCGGTGCCGGCGCCGACGGCGCGTGCCCGCACGGCCACCGGCCTCCGTCCGGTGATCAACGCGACGGGGGTGCTCCTGCACGGCGCGCTGGGCCGAGCATCGCTGTCCGCGGCGGCCCGCGCCGCGCTCGACCTGGCCGCCGGCACCATTGATCTGGAACTTGACCTGGCCACGGGTCGGCGCGATCGGCGCGGTCGCAGCGCGCTCGACGCCCTGGCCGTGGCGGTCCCGGCCGCGGGCGCCGTGCACGTCGTCAACAACGAGGCGGCCGGGCTGGCTCTCGCGGTGACGGCGCTGGCCGCGGGGCGGGACGTGGTCGTCAGCCGGGGCGAGCTCGGCGAAACCACGGACGGCCTGCGACTACCGGAGCTGCTGACCGCCACCGGCGCCCGGCTGCGTGAGGTCGGCACCACCAACCGGACCACCCTCGGTGACTATGCCCAGGCGATCGGTCCCCAGACCGGCGTCGTGCTGCGGGTCAACACCACGGGTTATCAGATGGTCGGGTTCACAGACCGCCCCACCGTGGGTGATCTCGCCGCGCTGTGCGTCGATCTCGGGGTTCCGCTGATCGGCGACTGTGGGTCCGGGCTGCTGCATCCGGAGCCGTCCCTGATCCACGAGCCGGATGTCACGACCTGGCTGGGCTGGGGCGTGGCAGTGGTCCTCTCGAGTGGCGACAGGCTGCTCGGCGGCCCTCAGTGCGGCCTGCTGTTCGGCCACGCCGGGATGGTCGACCGGATCCGGCGCCATCCGCTGTCCCGTGCGCACCAGGTCGGCAAGCTCACCCTCGCCGCCCTCGAGGCGACGCTGCGCCACGATCCGCCGATCCGCCAGGCTCTGCGCGCTCGCCCGGAGCAGCTTGTCGTGCGAGCGGAGCGGCTCGCCGGCTGGCTGCGTCAGGCCGGGATCGCCGCGTCCGCCGTGGCCAGCCGCGCGTGCGTCGACGAGGCTCTCGCCGCGAGCTTCAGCGGGGGCGTTGCCGGTTCCGTACCCGGAACGTCCGGCTTCCCTTCCGGTCAGGTCGGTGCGTACGGCAGGTACGGCACCGAGTTGCCGAGCGCCGCGGTGGCCCTGGACGCGCTGATCGCGGCACCGCTGCGCGACGGTGACCCGGCCGTTCTCGGCCGGGTGGAGCAGGGGTGCTGCCTGCTGGATCTGCGAGCGGTCCCCGCGGAACTCGATCCGGTGCTCGGTGCCGCCGTGCTCGGGGCCGCGACGACGATCGGGGCAACTGCCCTCACCGAGGCACCCACCGCGCCCCAGGCCACCTCCGTGCCAGGCACCATCGTCACGCCCAGGGCCTTCGCCCCTCCCGCGGTGACAGCCCCTCCCGTGACAGCCCCTCCCGCGGTGACGGCGCCCGGAGCGACCGCCGGCCGCGGAACAGCCGTCACACCCCGAACAGCCGCCGCCCATCCGGGTGCCCATGGGCCACCCTCAGGTACCGCTTCCACGGGCACGGGCACAGCCACCTCATCGGGAGCTGCCGTACCGCCCGCAGCGGCCCTCACATCGCGTGCCTCCGTCCTCTCCCGCGCGCCCGTCGCCGCACGCGCGTCTGTCACATCGAGTACGGCGGCCACATCGAGTACGGCGGCCACGTCGGCCGGTGTGAGCATGCTCCGTCACTCCGGCCCACTGGCCAGACCGCGATCCGGGCCTCGATGGGCGTCGGAGCGGGGGCTTTCCGGGCCGGATCCGTGTCCAGTCGGGATCGAGCCGGCGGACATGGACACGGTGGAGTCCACGACCATCCCACCGGCCCAGGCCTGGGGACGGCAGGTGTCGGGGTGGGGGGCGCCGTGACCACCACTCGCCTCCTTGACCATCCCGTCGTCATCGACCTGCTCCGCCGGCTTTACACAGCCAGCGGAGCAGCCGTGCTGTTGTGCTTCGGACTGGTCCATCTCCTGGTCTGGCCGGGTGCGCCGACGGGCACGCCGGGCGAACGCTACCGCTGGAATGGGGACACCCACCTGCTGGACTGGCTACCCGCGAGCGCGGTGTGGTGGGTCGCCGGGATCCTGCTCGGGGTGACCGTTCTGGGTCATGCCGCCGGAGCCGCCGGGCTGGTCGGGATACCGGGTCTACGCCGTCATCACCTTGCCACCACCGGCACAGGCTGCGCCGCATCCCTGGGGCTGTATGCGATCACCTGGCCAGGCCTGGAGCCGACCCCCACCGACTTCAGCGCCGGCCCGGTCATCAGCGGGCTGCTGCTGGCCTGCGTGCTGGCGACGGCTTGGGCCCGGTACTACCCGCCGGAGCCGGGTGGCCCGCCCCATCGGCCAGGCAGACGACCCGTCGCGCGCACTGCCCGGTCAGCCCGGTCAGCCCACCCTGCGTCGACGTCGGTCCCCGCGCCTCGGTCGGTGTCCAAGCCCCAGCGGGCCGCCGACGCTCACACGGCCTCCGAACCGTGGATGGTCCGCGAACCGCGACGGACGTCCGAGCCGCTGATGATGTCCGAGCGGGGCGCGCCGGGAGCGCGGGTGGTCAGGGCATCCAGCTCACGGCCCAGGTTGAGCCGGGCGGATGGCTCCCACCGGCGCCGCGCCCATCCGGTGGAGTAAAGGGGGCCGTCGAGCAGACGGCGCAGCACCTGCGCCCGGCCGACCCGCCACCGCCCCTCGTCAACGGCACCGTACTCGCGGCGCACCCGGCGGACGTAAAGGTCGTAGGCGGCCGGCCCGCGCGCGAGGGTCCGCAGGTCCGCGTCGTTGACAAGGGCCTCACCACGGCCGGATGAACCTGGTGCACCCGACCCATGGGACGCGGTCGCGAGCACCAGGCGGGCGACGGTGTCCCCGATCTCGGGCGGGCAGTCCAGATCTCGCAGGACCCGGACGGCGAGCTCGGCCGAGCGCCCTTCGTTGTCGGCCAGGTCGGGGTCGTACACCGCGTCGTGGAAGTAGACGGCGAGAATGCAGGCGGGCGCGAGTTTCGCGTCGCTGGCCTGCCGCTCGGCCGTGACCAGCACCCGCAGGGCGGCCGTGGCCTCCGCAACGTGACGCAGAGTGTGATAGTAGCGGCCCGGTTGCTGATAGCGACGGGCGAGATCGACGAAGGCCCGTACCCGCTCGCCGACGTCCGCACCGGCGCCCGCGCTGACCAGTGCGTCGTCGAAGACCCGGGCGAGCGGTGTGCGCGACACTGCCAGCGCAGAACCATGGACGGTGTTCACATTCCCTCCCAACCCATGCTCATCTTCCCGCTCGGGCCCGCTCATACTCCCCAGCGGCCGCGCGGGGCCGCTGGGTCGAGGCGCCCAGCGGGGCCCCGCATGTCAGCGAACACACCCCTGCGTACCAGAACGATCCGGGACGGCCGACCGTCTCCGCGCGGCGCCCCCCGGCATCGGCGCGCACCGATCGGGAGCCGCCCCAAGATCCGTCCGTGATCGGGAGCCGTCCCGGATCAGCCACTGCCCCCGATCAGGCCACCCCGACATTTGCCATCGTCGAACATACGTGCGACCGCTGGGTGGTGGGAGTGCAGATAGTGATCGACGGGCAGGCTTATCCGCTGCCGGCGGATACCGATCCGGCGGAGCTGCGCCGACGGGTCGCCCAGGCGGTCTTCCGCTGCGAGGTCGAGCAGCTTCACCTGGCCGACGGCCGCACGATGCTGGTCAACTGGCGATCCATCCGCCTCGTCGAGATTCAATCCGTCGATCCCAGCCCACCAAATCCCCCCATAAATTGACAAATATCGAAATACTTCTTAATTACCATTAAAGCCATATATCGGGGTAGCCGTTGACCCATAAGCATTGATCGGTCGTTTATTGCAGGCACATCTCATAGGGATGGTTAGGTGCCAGTTGTGCACCAGTTGCAATTATTGCGATCTTTGTGGGGTGGCAGGTGCGCCCGGCCCACTTCCTGTAGCGTCCAGGGAGCCCAATCATGATCGGGTACGACTATTCCGTCGCGATCCTCGGCAGCGGCATCGCCGGTTCGACGCTGGCGAACATCCTCGCGCGTCACGGTCACAGCGTGCTACTAGTAGACAGCGGCAGCCATCCACGGTTCGCACTGGGGGAATCGACGATCGGCGAGACGACCTATCTCCTCAAACTGTTGGCAGAGCGGTTCGACGTGCCCGAACTCGCCCACGTCAGCAGCTTCGAAGGGGTACGCTCGCACGTCACGTCCGCCTGCGGAGTCAAGCGCAACTTCGGTTTCGTCTACCACCGCGACGGGCTTGTCCAGGACCCCGCGGAAGTCACCCAGTGCAGCGTCGCGGAGTTCCCGAACGGCCCGGAGATGCACATGCATCGCCAGGACATCGACTCCTACCTGTTCTACACGGCCGTCCGCTACGGGGCCCAGCCGCGCCAGCGGACGACGGTCGAACGGGTCGAGTTCAGCGCAGACGCCGCGACGCTCACCACCCACTCCGGCGAAACGATCCGCGTGCGGTACGTCGTCGACGCATCCGGTCGTAATTCGGTGCTCGCGAACACGTTCCACCTGCGTGAGGAGCCGTGCCGATTCCGCACCAGCTCCCGAACACTGTTCACCCACATGGTCGGGGTCACACCGTTCGACGATGTCACGACGCCCAGTGGACAGCCGACACGGTGGCACCAGGGCACCCTGCACCACATCTTCGACGGCGGCTGGTTGTGGGTGATCCCGTTCGATAACCACCGCAAGGCCACCAACCCGCTGTGCAGCGTCGGACTCAACCTCGACGACCGGCGCTTCCCGCGCGAGGAGGGGCGCAGCGCGGACGACGAGTGGGCTGCCTTTCTCGACCGCTTCCCCAGCGTGGCCCGTCAGTTCGCCGGCGCGCGTCCGGCATGGAACTGGGTGTCCACCGGACGTACCCAGTACTCCAGCAGCCACACTGTCGGCGACCGCTGGGCGATGATGAGCCACGCGGCCGGCGCGATCGACGCGCTGTTCTCCCGGGGCATGGCCAACACGATGCAGGTGATCTACGCCTTCACTCCGACCCTGCTCGCGGCGCTCGGCGACGACGACTTCTCCGCGCAGCGGTTCGCCCACATCGACACGCTCAACCAGACCATCCTCGACGTCAATGATCAGCTCGTCTACGGCTCGTACGTCTCGTTCCGGGACTTCGACCTGTGGCGGGCATGGTCAAAGGTCTGGTTCCTGGGCTGGAACATGGGCATCGCCCGCATCGTCGGCACGTATTTCGGCTATCTGGAGAAGGGCGACCGCGCTCTGTTCGACCAGCTGCTCGACGCCCCACACCTAGGCACCTTCTGCCCGGATCTGCCGGAGTTCCAGCCGCTGTTCGCCTCCCTGTTCGGCGTGATGGTCGACGTCGAGGAGGGCCGGCGGACCCCGGCCGAGGCGGTCGGACGGCTCGCCGAGCTACTGGGCGGCGCGGAGTTCCTGCCGACCCCCCTGAAGCTCGGCGATGTGCTGCGCCGCTGGCACGACGGGTCCTTCGAGGCCCAGCGCCGGATGTATGAGTGGGGCCGCAGCGACTCCCCGGAATCGATGCGGCGCTGGTACGAGTACGACCTCGACAAGCTGCTGGCCCGAACCGGCGGCGCCCCACAGCCGGCGAGTTTCTGACACCCCCTGTCCGCGCCGGCCGGCGGACCGGCCGGCGCGGACAGCTCATCCGTGCGCGGCCCTACCCCACGCTCTCAGACGTCGCGGTGGACTGTGTTGGGCTGGAAGGCCGGCAGGCAGACCGAGACGTAGTCGGCGCCCTGCGAGCCCGGGGTGCTGTACCGCACCCATTCGCCGGCCGGGGTGTGCACCGCCTGCCCCGCCGCGACCTCGATCAGCCCGCCCTCGTGTTCCACCCGGACCGTGCCGCGCAGCACCACGGTGTACTCGTCGAACTCCGGCCGCTGACCCGGTTCCGCCCAGCCGGCCGGGCTCGACATGTGCGCGATGCTCACGCCGTGCGTCCCGGTGTTCACGACGCCGACGTACTCGCGAATGATTTTCGGCAGGTTCCCCGCCGCCTCGACGATGGTGGGCCGCTCGATGAACGTTGGCATGAGACATCATCGCATCCGGCCGGCGGTATACGGCCCGCCGTGCACCGTCGATGGGCTTCCCGCGCGGCCGTCCGTGTACCCCACCCCAGGGCACACCGCACCGGGACGTGGCCCCACCAGGGACGACGAAGACCACCCGGTTCCCGGGCAGCAGTGGGGCCGGCTGAGGCCGACCATGGACGGCGACGCTACTATCTGCTTTGCTTCCTCGATGCCGATCGGACGCGATACGGACGAACACGATACCGACAGGTGCAACATCGGCGGAGCGCGTACCGGTGGAATGCGGAGGGGGCTTCATGAAAACCGAATCAGCCTTACTGGCCCAGGCAGGCGTGCCCCACAGCGACAATCCGTCGGCAGCGCACGATAATCGGCCACAGCTTTTCAGCACGCCCGCACCCACCGGGGCGGGATTCGCAGCCATCGGTTCGTGCCTCGCCGGCCTGACGTTTCATCACTTCGACATCGCTGTCGCCGGGCTCGACGAGGCCCGGGAGATCTACACGGTCATGCTCGGCATCGGGGCGTGGCGGACCCGGACCCTGACGGGCGCCGTCGAGCGCCACGGCCGTACCGTGGCACAGGGCGGCGCCCGGGTGGCGGTGGGGAGTCTCGGTTCAGGACTCGTCCGCCTGATCGAGCCCGGCATTGGCCTTACCGTGGCCCGCGAGGCACTCGACCGACGCGGTGAAGGGCTGTTCGCGATCGGCTACCAGGTCGACGACCCGATCGCCGCGCTGGGCGCCGCGCTCGTCGCCGGGACGACGGTCGAGCAGGTGGGGCCCGATCTGGTCACGCCGACTGAGATCTATCTCGACGGTGGCTCCGGGCTGCTCCTCAACCTGCTGCATGGCGGCGCCAACGGGCCGAGCTGATCCAGCGAATCGCACCGGTGGGCTTGTGCCGGGCACCCCATAAATGTCATCATCAATTGAGGTCGCCCGGCACCCCCCGAGCCGGGCGGCCTCTTCAGCCGCCCCGGCTCGCGGCACGGATCCTCGCGGGCTCACCGAAGCAGGACGATGATCGTCAGCAGGACGCCGATCAGGGTCGTCCCGAGGGCCACGAAGGTCGCGATCCGCCCTTGGCCGCTGCCCCGGCGCCAGGCCAGCGCGCCGCACCCGACTGCGATCAGTCCGGCCAAGGGGAAGAACAGGCCGAACGCCGCGAAGGTGAAGGCGACGATCCACAGCGCGCGGGCGTCCGGCAGCTCGTCGTCTGGATCGAGCTCCGGATCGGCACTCCGCTCCCCGCTACGATCCGCATACAGAGCATCTTGTGGTCCCGCCGCTTCCCCAGCTTCACCTGGCCGCCCCTCGGGCCCGCTTCCCACCTGTTGCGGAACCATCCCCGACCCGCCTGCAGATTCGCGACCATCGTCGCGGTCCGCATCGCCCGGCCCGGCCGAGGCACCACCGCCCGGAGCGGACCGTGCTGCCCCGGAATCGGCATTGGTCTCGGCGGTGGCCTTGGTCATCCCGAACTCCTCCTGAACAACTCGACAGTTCTCCGCGGCGGTGTTCTCACCGCCCGTAGGTGGGATCTCCCGATAGCGGTTCCGGGAGCATGTCCCAGAGCCTGACGTAGTTTCCGCCCGCTGTCCCGACTCCACGCGAGAACAGGATCAATCAGACCCCACGATCACCCGAAGGCGCTACCACATGTGAACCCGATCGCGCCTTCGGCCACGAACGCCCGCCGCAGTGCCCCGGTGCACGCCGGCGGAACCGTCCCGGGCAGACTGGACGACGGCGTCGCGGCGGACCAGCCAACGGCCAGCGGGGCCCACTGTCCCCCCGGCAGCCGAAATGGCGGGTCCGACAGGTCCGGCGCCACGAGACCTCGCGGATCCGGAGACTCCACGTGACCGGCATGCCTGCCGCCCAGCGGCTCAGCCCGATCGAACAGGTCGGGCCCGACCACCGGCGCGTACTGGTCGACCTGGGCGATCGCGCCTACCCCGTCGACGTCGGTGCGGGGGTTCGCCGCCTCCTGCCCGCCGTCGTCGCCCGGCTCGGCGCACGCCGCGCCGTCATCGTCTCCGCCCGTCCGGCCGGCACCGTTCCTGACCCGGGCGTGCCCGCGCTGCGCGTGGCGGCCCGTGACGGTGAGGTCGACAAGACGTTGGCCAACGTCGAGGCGCTCTGCAGCCAGTTCGCGGGCTTCGGGCTGACCCGCAGCGACGTGATCATCTCCTGCGGCGGCGGCACGACGACCGACGTCGTGGGGCTCGCCGCCGCCCTGTACCACCGCGGCACGACCGTCGTGCACCTGCCGACCTCCCTGCTCGCCCAGGTGGATGCGAGCGTCGGCGGCAAGACCGCCGTCAACCTTCCCGCCGGCAAGAACCTTGTCGGCGCCTACTGGCAGCCCAGCGCCGTGCTGTGCGACACCGAGCTGCTGGCGACCCTGCCCCGGCGGGAGTGGGTCAACGGCTATGGCGAGATCGCCCGGGCCCACTTCATCGGCGCACCGGACCTGATGGATCGGCCCGTCGGCGAACAGATCGCGGCGAGCGTGGCGCTCAAGGCTGGCGTCGTCGCCCGGGACGAGCGGGATGGCAGCCTCCGGCACATCCTCAACTACGGGCACACCCTCGGCCACGCCCTGGAACGGGTCAGCGACTACGCGATGCGCCACGGGGAGGCGGTCGCGGTCGGCACCGTTTTCGCCGGCCGCCTGGCCGGCGCGCTCGGCCGGATCAGGCCGGAGCGGGTCGCGGAACATCTCGACGTGGTGCGTGGCTACGGGCTGCCCTGGGCCCTGCCTGCCGAGGTCGACCTGGACGCGCTCATCGCCGTCATGCGTCTGGACAAGAAGTCCATGGGCACCGGGCTGACCTTTGTTCTGGACCGGGCGAGCGGCCCGGACGAGGCGAGCGGCCCGGAGCTGGTCGCCGACGTCGACGAGGCGCTGGTGCGGGCGACCCTCGCCGCGATGCCCCGGGAGACGGCATGACCGCACCGACGACACCCGCTGCACCGGCCGCAGCCACCGCACCGGCCACACCGCGGGACGCTCTGGTCCCATCCGCGATGCCGGTCGTCAGCGGCACCACCCGGCTGTACGCCGTCCTCGGCGATCCGGTCGCCCAGGTGCAGGCCCCGGCCCTGCTCAACCCGCTGTTCGCCCGGCTGGCCATCGACGCCGTGCTCGTCCCGGTGCATGTCCGGCCGGACGCGTTCGGCACGGTCCTCGCCGGGCTGGCCGCGGCCGGCAACGTCGACGGGGTACTCGTCACCATCCCGCACAAGGCCGCCGCCTGCGCCGGTGCCACCCTGCGCAGCACCGCGGCGCAGATCAGCGGCAGCGCCAACGCGCTGCGCCGCGCCCCGGGCGGCGGCTGGGAGGCCGCGAACTTCGACGGCGCCGGGTTCGTCCGCGGCCTCACGGTTGCCGGCCACGCGGTCGATGGGTCACAGGTCTCACTGATGGGCGCGGGCGGCGCCGGCAGCGCCATCGCCGTCGCCCTCCTGGAAGCCGGCTGCCACCGGCTCTCGATCCACGACCCCGACCAGGCGAAATGCGCCGATCTGGTGGCTCGCCTCGACGCGCACTGGCCCGAGCGGATCGAGCTGGCCCTCCGCCCTGCCCTGCACGACGCGGACATCGTGGTGAACGCAACCCCGCTCGGCCTGCGGCCTGGCGACCCGCTTCCCTTCGCCGTCGACTGGCTGCCCATCAACTGCCTTGTCGCGGACATCATCATGAAGCCCGCCCGTACCAGGCTGCTCGCCGCGGCCGCGGCGCTCGGTCTCAAGACCCATCCCGGCATCCACATGCTGGCCGAGCAGGTGGACCTGTACCAGGAGTTCTTCGGATTCGCCCCCGCCGGACGGGCAGCCGCCCTCGCCTGATCCAGCCCCCCAGCCCAGCCCGAGCCGCTCGAACCGGACTGGGGGGCCGGCCCGAGTCGCGATCCAACCCGCTCACCGCCGCGAAAGGCGCGCCCCATGCCCGTGCCTGTCCCCACCCCGACCCCCGGAATCCTCGGTATCGACGTCGGGGGGACCAAGGTCGCGCTGCGCATCGAACCCGCCGGGACGACCGGCCCGGCGTGGGCCGACGGCACCGAGCCGGTCGAGGCCTCGTTGCGCTGGGCACCGTCCGCCAGCGCCGCGCATGACCTCGACGACCTCGCCGCGGAGGTCACCGCGTTGCGGGCCCGGTGGAGCGGGCCGGTGAGCGCGGTTGGGATCGCGATGCCCGCGACGGTCGACCCGAACGGCCAGGTCGCGACCTGGCCGGGTCGGCCGAGCTGGACCGGAATGGCGTTCGCCGACGCGATGCGGACCCTGGTGCCGGGGGCCCGGGTCGCCTACGCCGACGACGGTGACCTCGCGGCCCTCGCCGAGGCGGACGCCGCGGGCTGCCCCGACCTGGTCTATCTGGGGATCGGAACCGGAGTGGGCGGCGGGATCGTGCTGGAGGGCCGTCCCTGTCCCCCTCTCGGCCACGGCTCGGCGGAGATCGGCCATATGGTGATCGCTGCTGGCGGTGCGCGGTGCGGCTGCGGACGGCGCGGCTGCGTGCAGGCGACTGCCAGTGGGCCGGCGACGCTTCGCCGTGCCGCGCAGTACCGCGCCGAAGCCGAGACCAGGACGGCCACATGGGCGCCGGGCGACACGGTGTCGGGCGACATCACACCGGCCGCCGCAGTCGGCGTCGAGTTCGCCGACCTGCGCCCGGCATGGCTGGACGGCATCGACTGGGCGGTACGCGCGGTCCAGGAGAGCGCGCTGGCCGCGGCCGTTGCCGTGGTCAGCCTGACCGAGGTGCTGCATCCCGAACTGGTGGTCGTCGGCGGCGGGTTCGCGGACGGGCTGCCGGGCTTCGCACAGGCTGTCGACGAGCAGGCTCGTGCACTCGGCCGACCGGGGCATCCACCGGCGCCGGTCCAGGCGGCGAGGCTCGGCGGTCTGTCCTCGCTGTCCGGCGCGCTGTTGCTGGCCCGCCAGACCAGCTGATCGATCCTCGTCTGGTTGGCGGGCCCGGCTCAGTCCGCGGCGAGGGTCAGTCCGGCAACCGGCCCGGCTGGCGCGGTGATGGCCACATCGGCACGCACCACAGCCGCCTCCCGGGCCACCGCGGACGACGCGACCATCGGAGCCGCAACCATCGGAGCCGCAACGACGGAGGCCGGCCCGCCCGGAACCGGCACAGCCCCGGGCGGCACCACCGAGGTGGCGGGTGCCGACTCGCCGAGCAGCGCCAGCAGATCCTCGGGCCGGTGCAGGACCGCGTCCGGCTCGGCCGCGATCAGCTCGACGCCGTCCGTCTCACCCCACAGCGCCGCCGCGGCCATCACTCCCGCACTGCGGGCACTATCGAGGTCCGCGACCGCGTCCCCGATCATCACGGCCTCGCCCGCGCTCGCGCCGAGCAGGTCCAGGGCGTGCAGCACGATGTCCGGCGCGGGCTTTGGCCGAGCGATCTCGTCGGAGCCGATGACGTGGTCGAACAGGTCGAGGACGCCGAGCTCGCCGAGCAGGTGGCGGGCCCGCGGGCCGGCCTTGCCGGTGGCGACCGCCAGGCCGTAACCGCGTTCGCGCAGGGTACGCAGGAGGTCCGCGACACCGTCGAAGAGCACGACCTCACGGGCAAGGCGGTAGCTCTCCCGGACGAAGGGCTCCTCCATCTCCAACGGGAGGTTCATGATCCGCATGATGTCGGGAAAGTACCGGCCCAGATGGCGCTCGTACTCCTCGAAAGGCGGTTCTCCGTCGCTGACGACTTCCGCATAGGCGATCGTGAATGCCTGCCGCATCACGCCGAAGCTGTCGACGAGCACCCCGTCGAGATCGAAGATCACCGCGCGGCGCCGGGCGACACGCGGCACTCCGTTCTCACGTTCGGTTCTCACATGCCCCCCTGGCACTCTGAACATCGGTGGTGGTCGGGCGGGGCGTCATCGGCCCGCGGGGACGAGGGCCGATACCGGCCGGGACGAGCGCGCGGAGTCGTAGAACCGTTCGATCGCGGCGATGGTCGGTCGAACCTCGGCGATGGCACGCCCCCGGGATGCCGGATCGGCGAGCATCGCGGGTAGTTCGTCCAGCTGGCGGCGGTACTCCGCGCCGATCGGCTCTTCGGGCAACGGAACCGGTCTGGTCTCGCCGGTGCGGGTGAGGGTGAGCACGGAGCGGTCCTGACGGTTGGGGCCGAACCCGAAGGTGCAGCGCAACGACGCCGTGCCGCCGGCTCCCTCGACGGTGATGGCGGTCAGGTCTCGGGCCTCGTGCGAGGCCCAGCTCGCTCGCAGGGCTACCGAGGTCCCCTGCTCGGTGATCAGGAATCCGCGGGCGGTGTCCTCGACGTCCCCGCCGCGGCGCGGACCGGACCCGGGATCCGCGGCAGGGCCCGGCTCCTCGCCGTGCCGCCAGGACGCCGCCCACCCACCGTCGTTGACGAAGTCGTCCGACGTCGTCCCGATCACCTCGCGGAACCGGACGGTGCCGAGCAGCGGCGTGAGAGTGTCCAGCAGATGCCAGCCGAGGTCGACCAGGGCGCCGCCGCCGGACTGGTCCCGGCGGGTGAACCAGCCGCCCGCATCAGGGATGCCCCTGGCCCGCACCCAGGCGAGGTCGACATGCCGAATCACGCCCAGCCCCGCGGCGACCTCGTAGAGTCGGCTCACGTCAGCCCGGTAACGTGCGGCGCTACCGGCCAGCAGGGTGGCGTCGCCAGCCTGCTCCGCCGCGGCGAGCCGGTCGGCCTCGCTCACGCTGAGGCAGACCGGCTTTTCGAGGAAGACCGGCACCCCCGCGGCGAGTAGTCGCTCGGCGATGTCGGCATGGCGGTGGTTGGGCACGGCGACGACGGCCAGGTCAGGTCGCGCCGGGCCCGCCACAGAAAGATCATCGACCTCGGCGAGGACCGCCGGCGCCGGATGACCACCCGTGCTGCCCGGTTGCGGCGCCGTGCCGGCCGCGGCTCGGTCCCGCGAGACGGCCAGATCCCGCGCAATCGCCAGATCCTGCGCGACGGCGCTGCGCGCTGCCGGGTCGGGATCCACGACGGCGGTCACCACGAACCGTGGATGCTCACGCAGGCGGGGCAGCCAGATCGACCGCCCAGCCCAGCCCAGCCCGACGACAGCAACCCGCACCGGTGCCGACGCGCCCACGCCGCCCGCCGCCAAGGCGTCGGCTGACCGTTCCGGAAACGCCTCCGGAACCTTGGGGGCCGCTGGGGTCACCGGGCCGCCATCACGTCGGCCACGACCGCCGCCACCTGGTGCATCTGCTCCTCGGTGCCCAGCAACGTGCGGTGGTGCAGCCAGATGCCGTCGGCGCTGAGCGCCTCGGTGTTGGGGCACCGGGCGGCGAGCTCGTCCACCGTGCTGTCCGGCGCACCGGTCTCCCAGAAGCCGTTCGAGCGGTAGATCGACCGGAAGGCGGCGAAGGCCGGCAGGCCGCGCTCGAGAAGCGCGTCGACCAGGGCGTTGCGGCGTTCCTCGCCGAGACCGGGAACGCGGAACATCGCCATGTAGTGCGAGTTGCGGTCGCACCGCTCGTCCCGGCTCTGCGGCACCACACCCGGGATCGCCCCGAGCGCCTCGGCGAGGACCGGCCAGCGCTGCTCGCGAGTGTCGATCTGGCCGGCGAGCCGGCCGAGCTGGGCCCGCAGCACCGAGGCGGAGAACTCGTTGAGCCGGAAGTTCGAGCCGGACGTCTGGTGGAAGTAGCGACGGTCGGTGCGCGGCCGGCCGCAACTGTGCCGCAGGAAGGCCAGCTCGAACAGCTCGGCGTCCGGGAATGTGACGGCGCCGCCCTCACCGGCGGTCATGAGCTTGCCGTTCTGGAAGCTGAACGCCGCCACCGAGCCAAGCTCGCCGACCTTGCGCCCCTGCCACCGGGTGCCATGCGCGTGCGCCGCGTCCTGGAGCAGCGGAACACCCGTGTCGGCCGACAGCTTGGCCAGCGCGTCCATGTCGGAGATCTGGCCGGCCATGTGCACCGGCATGATCACTTTGGTGCGGGACGTGACGGCTGCGGCCGCCGCCTGCGGGTCGATGCAGTAGGTGTCCAGGTCGACGTCCACCGGCACGGCCACGGCGCCGAGGCGCTGCGCGGCCTGTGAGGAGGAGATGAACGTGAACGCCGGAACGATCACCTCCGTACCCGGACCGACTCCCAGCACCTGTAGGGCCAGTTCGAGGGCGTGGGTGCCATTGGTGACGGCCAGGGCGTAGTCGGCACCGTGATAGGCGGCGAATTCGCGCTCGAGACTGTCCACCTCGCTGCCGCCCATGCGCCACCACTGACCCTGTTCGAGGGCCCGGATCAGACCGTCGCGCTCCTCGTCGGAGTACTGCGGCCAAGCCGGCAGCTCCGGTGCGCGTAGCACTCCACCGCTCATGGTCCCCACCCTTTTCTTACGTGACGATAAGGTTCGCAAGGTTCGCGTAAGGATCCCGGCCGTCGACGGTTCATTACCGTGGGTTGTCCGCAGAATCCGCACGAGTGGTGCGCGACGGACGGTACCCCACACCCTCGGGAAGCCCTGGCGGGACCCACGCCCCATCACATCGGAAGCTACCTTCAGACAATAAGTGAACTACGAGTGACCGGGTGCGGGCAACACGCCCACCGTTATGGGTACCACTGGGTCCGGATCGGCCTGCGTCGGCCTGCGATAGCCTCCGGGCCGGTGCCGGCTGACCTGGCCGGTTGCCCGGCCGCCATGATGAGGGACCCGTGAGCACCCTTCTACTTCTTAACGGCCCGAACCTCGGCATTCTTGGCCGGCGCCAGCCCGAGGTCTACGGCACGGCCACACTTTCCGACATCGAATCCGCCGTCTCCGCCCGGATCGCCAACCGGGGATGGAAGGTTCTCTCGGTTCAACGTGAATCCGAGGGCGATCTGATCCACGCCATCCAGGACAACTATGACTCCGTCGGGGCAATCGTCAACCCTGGCGCGCTCATGATGTACGGCTGGAGCCTGCGCGACGCGTTGGCGAACTATCCCGCGCCGTGGATAGAGGTGCACCTTTCCAATGTCTGGGCGCGCGAGTCCTTCCGGCACGAGTCGATTCTTTCCGCGATAGCCAGTGGTGTCGTCGTCGGCCTTGGCGCCCTCGGCTACGAGCTCGCGGCATCCGCCCTGCTCGAGTTGGTGCCGCCCGCCACCAGCTGATCTTGCGGCCGGCTGATCTTGCGGCCGGCCGATGTTGCGGTCACGCCCCGCGCCTGCCGATCCCGCGAGCGTTCCCGTCGGGCCCACGGGGTCGGCAGGCGCCGACCGCCGACCGCGGCTCGCGGTCCACGACCCGGCCACGACCCCCACGGGCACGCCTCGAGACCACGCCCACGACGGGCCGTGCGCGGGCCCGGGAGCGTTCGCTCGCTGCGGCTTTCCCGGTTATTTCGGAAGCCCCGCATAACCGGCTGCCCAAGGTCCATCGTCGGGGCCCACCTTGAGCCATTCGCCGCACGTGGCAGGCCACCCGGCAGGCCCCGTTCCGGGGCCTCCGCGTTGGGTGCCACAAAACAGCCCGCTGGCAGCCGGGCGCAGCTTCCTGACAACCAGAGGGGCCCGGATTGCCGCCCGGTCGACATGATCACAGACCCGCCGTCCGCGCCGCGAACTACATTCTAGATCGCACGTTGACGGGTCCAAAGCAGGATGGAGCGATTCTAGACAACCACGCGACGTCCGCCCGCTCGGCACGAGTTCCATCCCAGCTACGCACTTCCCGGTTCCGCCACTCGCTCCGATTTGCCGGCGCAACGACACCGCTCGCGTCGCGGGACCTCCCGGCGCAGGCCAGCCGTCCACATCCGCTCCCGGCCGCGAGCGACGCCAGCATCCTTATGCCTGACTGTCCTGAATGCCTGCCCACGCTCCCACGCCGCCCGCCCGCCGCATCACGCGCCCGCGCCACCCCCACAACACGGGGCAGCGGTCGCAGCGCAGGAAGAGGACCGAGCACGGCCCCGAGGTAACCAGGCGGAACTCGACCAGGAACGGACCTGCCTGGGTTTTTCTCGCGGATCATGATGGCCCATCGCAGCAGACCGGCCAGTTCCCGCCCGATCCCCGGTCGGGCCCGGACCACGTCCGACGTCCTCGGCGGCACGCGTACCGGTGACCGGTGACCGGTGGCGCAGGGTGCCCCCTGCTGTCACCGTCGGCTCCGGTCGTCACGACCAGCGAGCCCTCTCCCGACCGCCGACCCGCTACCGCCCCCCGCCGCAGCGCGTGACGACGGACCGGCCCCGGAAAACCTTGGTGTCGCTTCTACAGGGCTACGAAGGGGCAAATCAGACAGATTACCCGGTAGAAGCGGCATCCCCACGCACCGGCAGAGCCACCACCCCGAAAACCATCACGGACAGTGAGATTCACCGGGTGAACCCGGCCGCGAGCCGGAGATCCACGAGAAGCAATCCAGTACGGTCCGTGCCTGATCAGGCTAGGTGTGTGCCCCAGGTAGGAATCGGACCTACGGCCTACCGCTTAGGAGGCGGTCGCTCTATCCACTGAGCTACTGGGGCGGGCAGGTGGAGCGGATACCCGGGCCGAAGCCCGGTGCCCGCTGATCGTACGACTCCGGCGGATCTGCCCACCGGCGGGCCAGCCGGATCGGATGGATGGATGGGCGACACGATCAGTCAGGAGATGGTTTGACGGCCAGGCCGGCGGCCACCCGCGCAGGCCAGCCAGCGATTCCACGATGCCCGCGATGCGCATCGACGGACCCGACCAGCCCGCCCCACGTGAGCAGGAAGCCGCCCCACGTGAGCAGCAAGCGAGGAGTCGGACAGGACGGCCCAGGCTGCCAGGACGACACGAGCCGTCCCGCCCCGACCCATCCTCGGCCGGGGCCACGTCTCGCGATCTTCGCGATCTCACGGATCCGCTCGGTGACGTTACCGACAGGTCGGTGCAATCCGGAGCCGGCCAGGGCCCGAGACCGGCCTGCGAGGACCAGCCCGCGGACCGCGGACCGTCAGCCGAACTGTTGGGCCATCGCCACAAGTTCCTTGCACTTGGGGCAGATCGGGAACCGGGAGGGATCCCGCACCGGTTCGAACTTGTAGCCGCACAGCGCCGTGACCCGTCCGCCCTCGATGGACGCGCGGACGATCTCCTCCCGCCGGGCGTAGTGGGAGTGGTCGTCGCCCTCGTTCGTCCGGGTGTCGGACGTCTCGGGTGCGATCTGAGTCGTGCTCATGGGGTGATTCTAGTGCCGGGCACGCACGCGGTGGCCGAGCCCGGCCGAGGTCAGGACATCCGGCCAACAGGCACGGCGCACGCGGGACTGCCGGCCCTTGCGTTCGACGCACACGGCGTACTCTGGAAGGCGACGAAGGAGAGCGGTGACTGGACTCATCGACAGTACCGAGATGTACCTCCGCACCCTGTACGAGCTGAGGGAAGAGGGCATCCCCCCGCTACGTGCGCGCCTTGTGGAGCGTCTGCATGTCAGCGCGCCTGCCGCCAGCGAGTCGACGGCTCGCATGGCCAACGAAGGACTCGTGTCCCTCGCGGACGACCGCACTGTCCAGTTCACCGAGAAGGGGCTGCACCGGGCCACCGCGGTCATGCGCAAGCACCGGCTCGCCGAACTGCTGCTGACCAAGGTCATCGGTCTGGACTGGGCCCTGGTCCACAACGAGGCCTGCCGTTGGGAGCACGTCATCTCGGACGAGGTCGAGGCGCGGCTCACCGTGCTGCTGGGCGACCCCAAACGCTGCCCGTTCGGCAACGAGATCCCGCCCGCGCTGCGTCCCGAAGCAACGGTCCCCGGGTCGGCGCCGGTCAGCCTGCTGGCCACTGCCGACCGTGCTCCGGCGGATGGTGGTCCGCCGGTCACGGTGAGCTGGATCTCCGAGCGGCTGCAGACCGACGAGTCCGTCATGCGCCGGCTGCAGGACGCAGCCATCGTGCCGGGCGCCCAGGTCATGCCGGGCTCCCGCGGTGACCTGGTCCGGATCGTCAACCCGAACGGCCAGGCCGACGCCGAGATCAGTCGTAGCACGGCTGCGCTGGTCTACGTCGACCGCTGACCTACCGCGCTTACCGCATGGGGCGGGTGACCAGGATCGCTCGGCCATCCGTCCCATCGGCGCGCGGGCCTGACGCGAGCATGCCCCGGGTCACGCTCCGGGGCGCACGGCGCCCTGGAAGGCCGACCACCAGACGCTCTCGACCCGGATGACCTCGCCGGTCCGGGGCGCGTTGATCATTTTTCCGTTTCCGACGTAGATCCCCACATGGTCCAGGTCGGGGTGGAAGAAGACTAGGTCGCCGGGGGTCAGCTCGGCTCGGCTCACCCGACGACCCTCGTTCCACTGCGAGCCGGTGTAGTGGCTCAGTGAGACCCCAGCCCTGTTCCAGGCCCACTGGGTGAGCCCGGAGCAGTCGAAGGTGTCCGGGCCGTCCCCACCCCACACATAGGGCTTGCCGAGTTGAGCGTAGGCCTCCCGCACGGCGACGGCCGCGCCCCCGTTACCCAGCGCGGGTCTGGCGGACGTCGGCATGATCGGAGTGTCGGCGAAGTCCCGGCCGGCCGTCGCCGCGATCCCCGTCGCTTTCTGGTAGCGAGCCTGAGCCTGTGCGGCCTGGCGGGCGAGCGCGGCCGCAGCCGCGGCGGCGGCGGCCTGGCGGGCTCGGCGGGCGGCCTCCGCCTGGGCCCTGGCCTGCCGTTCGAGCTCCGCGAAGCGCGCGCGCAACTGCTCCAGCAGGCCACGCTGGCTGTCAGCCGAAGCCTCGAGGACCTGTTTCCGACCGCCAAGATCATCGACGATCTTCTCCTTCTCGGCCAGCGCCCTGTCCGCGTCCCGGCGGGCCTCAGTGAGGTCCCGCCGCGCCAGGCGCAACTGGGTATCCGTGGCACGTGCCCGCCTGGCCAGGGCGTCGACCGCGCCGACCCGGTCGAGTGCATGCTGCGGGTCCCCCGTCAGCAGCAGGGACAGTTCACCAAACCCACCCGCCTGATCCGCGGACACCGACAGTCCACGGTGCTGGCCGGCGGCCGCCCGCACCGCCTGATCCGCCCGGGCGACCCGGACCTGCGCCGCTCGGGCGGCTTGCTCCGCGGCAGCCAGCTTGATCCGTTCGGCGTTGAACTGCTCCGCGGCCTGTGCCGCCTGCCCGGCCTGGACGTCCAGCTCCGCCTGCGCCCGATCGATCTGCGCCTGCGTCCCGGCCAGCCCGGTGGGTGACGCCGACGTGCTAGGGCTCGCCCACGCCGCACCGGTCGATCCCGCCAGCATGGTCGGACCGACCAGCAACAGCCCGGTCAGGCCCATCGCCACGGAACCCCCCACCCGAACGCCGTGAGCCCCACGACCGCCACGAACCACGGGAGCGGCCCGCACCTCGGAGTCGGTGCGCACCTGCGCGGCGGAACTCACCCCGACGTCCCTGTGCACCTCGGAGTCGGTACGGACTCCAGGGACAGGCCGAACCTGGGCCTCGTCCTGCACGGCACGGCGGCGCCTCCTCGCAGAGCGGCCATTCGCCGCGCATCGATCTCTCGATAGCCGTATGGCTATTTCTGGTGAGTGCGTTTTCGCTGGTGACGGATTCGACGTACCCACTTTGGAGGGGTCCGTGCCAGCATGGTCCGGGAGAGGCGGTGGGACGTCTGATCGCCCGTGGGGAGAGTCGGTGTCGCACCGGGCGGCGACGTGAGGGGGGCGGGCCTTGGGAAACGGTTCGCCAGCGCTATGCCAGGCCTCCGTAGGGACGCTGCTCACACCGCCGGACCGTAACTGTGAGCAGTTGTACAGTCACGGAAGCACGCCGATCCGGGCGGAGAGTCTCCGCACGCCCACCGGAAGGCGCCCAAAAGGGGCCACGGGGCACCCAATTTAGCGATTTCACACGTCGGAAACAGCATAGACACAGGTCGGGAACAGGTCGTCCCGACTCTTCGGTCCCGAGGATCCGGGACGAGCGCAGCGTGGCCAGGGACCGGGTGAGCGCAGTCCGCGCAACGCGCGGGGGGATGACAGGAGAGACATGGCTCAATTGAATTCGGGCGATACCGCGTGGATGCTCATAAGTTCCGCGATCGTGCTGTTCATGACGCCCGGACTGGCCTTCTTCTACGGCGGCATGGTCCGCGCGAAGAACGTCCTCGGCATGATCATGCAGAACTTCTTCGTCATCGGCATCGTCACGCTCGTCTGGTCGCTCGTGGGCTTCAGCCTGGCCTTCGGTGACAGCAACGGCTTCTGGGGCGGCTTCCACTACTCGGCTCTGCAGAACCTCAGCGCCGGCGACGGCGCCATCCCGTATGTCGTGTTCGTCGCCTTCCAGTTGATGTTCGCGATCATCACCCCCGCGCTCATCACGGGCGCCGTCGCCGACCGGATGAAATTCAGCGCCTTCGCGGTCTTCGTGACCCTGTGGTCGCTGCTGGTCTACTCGCCGATCGCGCACTGGGTGTGGGCGTCCAACGGCTGGCTGTTCAAGCGGGGCGCGATGGACTTCGCGGGTGGCACGGTCGTCCACGCCAACGCCGGTATCGCCGCCATCGTCCTGGCGCTGGTGCTCGGCAAGCGGGTCGGCTGGCCCAAGGGTGACTTCCGTCCACACAACGTGCCGTTCGTCCTGCTCGGCACCGGAATTCTGTGGGTCGGCTGGTTCGGGTTCAACGCGGGTTCCGCGCTGGCCGCGAACAAGCTCGCCGGCCTCGCCCTGCTCAACACTCAGATCGCGACCGGTGTGGCCATCCTCGGCTGGCTCGCCATCGAGAGGCTGCGGGACGGCAAGGCCACCACGCTCGGCGCCGCCTCGGGTGCGGTCGCCGGCCTGGTCGCCATCACCCCGGCCTGCGGTTTCGTCTCGCCGATGGGCTCGATCGCGGTCGGCGGCCTCGCCGGCGTCATCTGCGCCCTGGCCACCTCGATCAAGGGTAAGGTCGGGGTCGACGACTCACTCGACGTCGGTGCGGTCCACCTGGTCGGCGGTGTGCTCGGTGCGCTGCTGACCGGGCTGTTCGCCACCGTCGACACCAACCCGGCGGGCAAGGACGGCCTCTTCTATGGCGGTCCGGCGAGCGTGTTCGGCGAGCAGGCACTCGCCGTCGGCGCCACGCTGGGCTACTCGGCCGTCGTCACTCTGATCATCGCATTGGCGATCAAGTACACGATCGGCCTGCGGCTGAGCGACGATGACCAGGTCACCGGCATGGACGAGGCCCTGCACGGTGAGACGGCCTACCGCTACACCTCCATCGGGGGCGGCGGCTCGCTGACCTCCTCCGTGACCCCGGCCAAGGTACCCGAGGAGGCTCAGGCATGACCAAACTCGTCACCGCCGTCATCAAGCCGTTCAAGATCGACGATGTCAAGGCGGCGCTGGAGAAGCTGGGCGTGCACGGCCTGACGATCTCCGAGGTCCAGGGCTATGGCCGGCAGAAGGGCCACACGGAGGTCTACCGCGGGGCCGAGTACAAGGTCGACTTCGTCCCGAAGATCAAGGTCGAGGTCGTGGTCTCGGACGAGACCGCCGACGAGCTGGTCACGGCCATCACCGCGGCCGCGCAGACCGGCAAGATCGGCGACGGCAAGGTGTGGGTCGTCCCGGTCGACTCGGTGGTCCGCGTCCGGACTGGCGAGCGGGGAAGCGACGCCCTGTAACCCGGCCCACGGCCCTGCTACACCACGGCACCATCCGCACCATCCGCACGAACGCAGCACCCAGTAACACATGAGCACATGTGGCGGCACCGCGTGACCACTGACGCGGTGCCGCGCCATGCGCCCGGCACCCACACCGGCTGGCCGCGCGGCGGGTGCGGAGGAGGGCGGAGGAGGACAGTCATGCGGGACCGCCTGGACATCCTGCGGGGACGGCACGATCCGCTGCCCGAGCAGACCGGCCCCGCGCTGCGCCGCCTGCTCACGGAGCTTGCCGACGGTGTGCTGACCGAACTGCTCGGCGACCCGGGCCCCGGCATCGCGCTCGTCGCCGTCGGCGGCTACGGGCGGTCCCAGCCCGCTTTCGGCAGCGATCTTGATCTTCTTCTCCTGCACGACGGCGCCCGTCGGCACGGCAGCGATCACCCGGCCGTCAGCGCGGTCGCCGACGCCCTCTGGTACCCGCTGTGGGACGCCGGGGTCGACCTCGATCACAGCGTCCGTACCGTCGACGAGGCCATCGTTGTCGCCGATGACGATCTCAAGGCGGCGCTCGGGTTGCTCGACGTCCGGCACATCGCCGGGGACGTCGAGCTTTCCCGGACCCTTGCTCGCCGGGCTCGCGACCGATGGCGGACCCGCGCTCCGAAACGGCTGCCGGAGCTCGCCGCCGCCGTGACCGAGCGCGCCAGGCAGCTCGGCGAGGTGGCCTTCCTGCTTGAGCCGGACCTCAAGGAGTCCCGCGGCGGGCTGCGCGACGTCGCCGCCCTGCACGCCCTCGCCGCCGCCTGGGTCGCCGAGGTCCCCTCCGCGCGCGTGCTGGCCGCCGCCGAGGTGCTCCTCGACGTCCGCGGGGAGATCCGCCGGATCAGCGCCGGGCGGGCCGAGGACCGGTTGCTGTTGCAGGACGGCAGCGCCCTCGCCGCCGCGCTCGGCTACCCGGACTCGATGGCGCTGGCCCACGCGGTGGCCGACGCCGGCCGATCCATCTCCTGGGCCTGGGACGCCACCTGGTATCGCACCGCGGCCGGTCTGCGCAGCACCTCACGCTGGCGCGGCCGCCGGCCGGTCCGCCGCCCGCTCGACGAAGGGGTGGTCGACCAGGACGGCGAGATCCAGCTCGCCCTGGACGTCGACCCGGCGCAGGACCCCGTCCTGGTCCTGCGGGTGGCCGCCGCCGCTGCCCGCACCGGCCTGCCGCTGGGCCGCTTCGCCGTCGACCGGCTGGCCCGCGAGGCCCCCCCGATGCCGACACCGTGGCCACCGGCCGCGCTCGACGCGCTCGTCGCGCTGCTGGCCACCGGGGAGGCCGCCATCGGCGTCCTGGAATCCCTCGATCAGGTGGACCTGCTGGTGCGGCTGCTGCCCGAGTGGGCCGCCGTGCGCAGCCGGCCGCAGCGCAACCCCTACCACCGGTTCACCGTCGATCGGCATCTGATGGAGACCGCGGCCCGCGCCGCTGCCTTCACCCGGGATGTCGACCGCCCCGACCTGCTCCTGCTCGGCGCGCTGTTGCACGACATCGGCAAGGGCTACCCCGGCGACCACACCGAGGCGGGCATCGGGCAGCTGCGTGTGATCGGCCCACGCCTCGGCCTGCCCCCGGCGGACGTCGAGGTGCTCGTCGCCATGGTCCGCCATCATCTTCTGCTCGGGGAGTCGGCCACCCGCCGGGACATCGACGATCTGGCGACGATCCAGGCCGTCGCCGCCGCGGCGGGCAGCGACCGGATCCTCACCCTGTTGCATCGCCTGACCGAGGCGGATTCCCGCGCCACCGGCCCCACCGCGTGGAACGCGTGGAAGGCGCGACTCATCGGCGATCTGGTCGCGCGGGCGCGGGCCGTGCTCGGTGGTGAGGGCGCGGTCTGTCCCCCACGGCTGGACGAGCGTCAGCGCGACCTGCTCGCGCTGACGTCGGAGCAGGTCGTCCAGGTCAACCGGCTGCCCGACGAGGGGATGTTCGAGGTCGTCGTGGTCACCGACGACCAGGTCGGACTGCTGGCGGTCACCGCCGGCGTGCTGGCGCTGAACCGGCTCGACATCCGCCGGGCCTCCGCACGCAGTGCGAGCGGGCGAGCATTGCTGCAGGCGGCGGTCGCCGCGCAGCACGGGCACCTGCCCGACCGGGAGAAGCTGCTCGCCGATCTGCGCGCCGCCCTCGCCGGATCCCTGGACATCGCCCGGCGGCTCGCCGACCGGGAACGCGACTACGCGGGCATCCGCCAGTGGACCACTCCCGGACCACCCCAGGCGAGCTTCGAGGATCTGGGCACGACCACCGTGCTGGAGGTGCGGGCACCCGACCGGGCCGGGGTGTTGTTCCGCATCGTGCGGGCGCTGTCCACTCTGCGCCTCGATGTCGGCACCGCCGTCGTCGCCACCCTCGGCCTGGACGTGGTGGACGCCTTCTACCTGCGCGAGGCGGACGGCGGCCCAGTGGCCGACCCGGACCGCCGCGCCGAGATCGCCCGGTCGGTACTGGGTGCCCTCAGTGAGGAGACCAGCGGGCCGGCCGGCACAGTGCCCAGCGCGGACCGCACGGACCCGTCGTCGTCGGGTGCGGCCCTGGCCGCGGGGGGCCGACCGGCGCTGTGATCCATCCCGCGCTCGACCCTCGGGACCCGGCCTGCCGGCACCGCCGGGCGAGACGCTATGATGAGCGAGCACGTTGGGAGGCTTCGCCTAGTCCGGTCTATGGCGCCGCACTGCTAATGCGGTTTGGGGCTTCAACCCCATCGAGGGTTCAAATCCCTCAGCCTCCGCCCTCGACCAGGCCTTTTGAACATTCGTTCGGGAGGCCAGGTCTTCACGTGAAGATCATAAAGTGCTTGAGATGGCACGTGGATGGCACCAAGGCAGCGGCGCGCAGGACGGCGAACGATCCGGACTCGCTCCTCACTCACGGACCTGAACGTGCGTGGGCGGACGCGTGTCACCGCGGTCCACGTCAAGGCGCGCGAGCAGGCGCAGGCCGTCGTCCGCGGGGCTGCCGGGAGCCGCGGTCAGCACCACCAGCTCCATGCCTGACTCGTTCGGGAGCACGAAGTTCTCCTGGTGCAGTTCCAGGAGTCCGACCAACGGGTGCCGGTACGCCTTGCGTCCATGGGTGCGGGCGCGCACGTCCGCGCGGGCCCAGAGCCGGCGGAAACGCTCGCTGCCCATCGCCAGTTCGCCGATGAGCGAGGCCAGCCGGGGGTCCTCGGAGTAGGTGCCGGCGGCCAGGCGCAGGTGCCCGACCACGTCGAGGGTGCAGGACTCCCAGTCCGCGTACAGGCCGTGCTCGGCCTCCTCGAGGAAGATGTGCCGGGCGGTGTTCAGGCCCGGTATCGGCCGGCCGTAGAGGAGTCCGGCCAACCGGTTCCCGGCGAGGACGTCCAGGCGGTGGTCCACGATCAGCGCGGGCGCGTCGACCACCAGGTCGAGGACGCGCAGCAGTTCCGGCCGGACCCGCCCGCCTGGCGCCTTCGCGTGACGGCGCCGCTGGCATGCGAGCCGGCTCAGGTGCCCACGTTCGGTCCCATCGAGGCCGAGGACGCGGGCGATCGCGTCGAGGACCTGGTCCGATGGCTGGGTCGCACGGCCCTGCTCCAGGCGTATGTAGTAGTCGACGCTGACTCCGGACAGGTGCGCGACCTCTTCACGGCGCAGCCCTTCGACCCGGCGGCGCCGGTCGACGGGGATGCCGACGGCGGCCGGGTCGACCCGGGCACGTCGGGTCCGCAGGAAGCCAGCAAGATCGTCCATACCTCCAGTATGGCCTCGGCGGCGCCGATGAAGGTGGTCCTGCCACTACCAGGAAGTCCCGTCCGACGGACAAAGGCACCTCTGACTGCCGGGCGCCGCGAAGCCGAGGATCAGAGGGAACCGAAAGGCGCCAGATCCGAAGGAGTTCCCGTGAAGACCCTGATCGTCTACGCCCACCCGGAGCCGACGTCGCTCAACAGCTCGTTGAAGGACCTCGCGGTGACCACCCTGGAGACCGCCGGGCACGAGGTACGGGTCAGCGATCTGTACGCCATGAACTGGAAGGCGGTCGTGGATGCCGCCGACTACGGCCTCGACACATCACGTCCGCTCAAGGTCGCCCTGGACTCGGGCCGGGCCTTCGACGCCGGGACGCTCACCCCGGACGTCCTCGCCGAGCAGGAGAAGCTGCGCTGGGCCGACACGATCATCTTTCAGTTCCCACTGTGGTGGTACACGATGCCCGCGATCCTCAAGGGCTGGGTGGACCGGGTATTCACCTTCCACTTCGCCTACGGCGTTGGCGAGCACAGTGCGACCAGGTATGGCGAGCGCTTCGGTGAAGGCACCCTCGCCGGCAGAAAGGCGCTGCTGTCGGTGACCGTCGGTGGCCCGCGGTCGCACTACGCCGCTCGCGGGATCAACGGACCCATCGACGATCTGCTGTTTCCGATCCAGCACGGCATCCTCTATTACCCGGGCATCGAGGTACTGCCGCCGTTCGTGCTGTACGGCACCGACCAGATGACCGACGAGGACTACACACACGTCGCCAGGGCCTGGCAGCAGCGCCTGCTCGCGGTGGAGTCAACCGAGCCGATCGCCTTTCGGCGGCAGAACTTCGGCGACTACGAGATTCCCTCGCTGCATCTGAAGGAGGGACTGGAGCCCACGGGCCGCTCGGGTTTCAGGCTGCACGTGCGCGACTGACGACCAGACCGACTCACGACGAAAACACAATATTCACGATACGACAACACCGGAACTCGGGGAAAAGCTATCTATTCACGCACGGCGACGGCTTCATCCATCGGTTAGCCCCATTCCCCACCCAAACCCCTCATGGAACGGGTTCTCCGGACACCATTCAATCAAGTCGCGACGATGCAGTGGGCGACGGGTCGAAGATGCGGACTGTCAGCGCCACCACGGTCCGGCAGCCGGAAGGATCCCAACCCGGTGATCAGCGATGATGTCGCAGCTGCCGTCCTCGACTCGCTCCCCACCCCGGTCGCTCTACTCGGACCGGATGGTTCGGTGGTCCGACTGAGCGAGGCCTGGCGGCGAAGCGCCGCCACCGGAGTCGCCCTCCTGCCGGTACGGCCCGGCATGAGTTGGCTGGCCGCCTGTGATCACGCCGCGGCGGACGCGGCAGCGCTCGCCACCGCACCCGCCACCGGGGATTCGCTCCGGTCGAACAGCGCTGACGCCGCCGGCCCGGACACGCCCGGGCTCCCGCTTTCCGGGCCCGGCGGGCACGGTCTCGGCGACCACGGTCGCGGCACCGATCCGGCCGCTCCGCTGCGCACGCTCGCGCTGCTGTCCCGGCAGATGATCGACCGGCGCAGAACCAGGGCTCGACTCGAGTTACCACACCCCGGGCCGGGCGGCCGTTGGCTCGACGTCCGGTTCCGGGCCCTCGTCCGCGGCGACGGAGTGATCGTCATCGTGGATGACGTGACTGACCGGCACCACCGTGAGAGCGATCTCCAACGCCAGGCCACCACCGATCCGGTGACGGGCCTGCCGAACCGGCACGCGCTTCTCGTCCGTGCGGCCGACCGGCTCCGACCGGGCCAAACCACCGGCGTCGTGGAATCGCCGGCGCGTGACTCACATCATCCGTCGGACACCCCCAGCTCATTCGCCTCGAATCCGGCCGAGCCGGCCGCGCTCTTTCTGGACATCGACGCATTCCGTCGCGTCAACCACTCCTTCGGATATTCGGTCGGCGATGCCACCCTGCATGCCGTAGCCCGGCGCTTTTCGAGCGTACTGGAATCCTCCGACATTCTCGGCCGATGGGACGGCGACGAGTTCGTCGTTCTCACCGGTCCCAGCACCGCGCCCACGGTGGCCGATCTCGCCGAGCGGCTCGCCGCGGCACTGGACGAACCGCTCGAGGTGCACGGCCATCGCATCCAGCTGTCGGTCAGCGTCGGCGTCGCGCGCGCACAGACAACGACCAGCACCTCGAGGTTCTCGCCGTCGGCAGCCGGCGCGCCGGCCAGGTCCGCACGGCACGTCACCACCCGGGGCGACGATCACGCACTGACACAGGACGCCAGGGTCCTGATCGCGCGGGCCGGCGAGGAGGTGACCCGGACCCGGGCCCGGCGACGGAACCGCCTCGATCGCGCGGATCGCACCGCCCCCTGACATATCTTTCTGTTCGCCGGTCCGCTCGAATTCGAATCCGCACTCGCGACCATTTTCTCGAGTTCATATACGCAGCGTCGCCCGCCCTGGCCGCAGACGCTTTTCCCCACGTAATCTCCGGCGTATGCAGGTCGCTTTTACCGCGCTCGACGCCCGCGACGGTCGTCAGATCGACCTTCTTCTGCGCGCCGATGCCCGCACAACTCTGGGCGAGCTCGCCCGCGTACTCGCGGAGGCGGTCCGGCCCGTCTCGTCGAGACCGAGGCGGCTGCCCGCAGATCCCAGCCTGACGCTCGCCGGGGCGTCCCGGTCACTCGACCCCGCGCTTCGTCTGGGTGATGCCCCACTGCGGGAGGGATCGCTGCTGCTCCTGGACGCGCCGCCGCACCGGCGAGCCTCAGCAGCCGGTCTGGTGGACCTGGAGGTGGCCGCCGGCGTCGGGGCCGGCGTCATCCACCCGCTGCCCGTCGGCGAGCATCGCGTCGGCATCACCTCGGCCGGTCTCGTCACGCTGCACGAACAGGCGGCGCAACCGCTGGTCCTCGTGCGGGTCGCTCCCGACGGACGTTGCGAAGTATTCCCACAGCGGTGGGCCCGGGTGACGGCCGCGGAGCGGGGCGCGAGCGCTGGCCGGCTCGTCGCCACGATCCACGCGCCTCTCTGCACCTTGCGTCTGCTCCACTCCGAGCGTCCGGACAGCCGATCCTCGCCGTGTCCCGGGGCTGCCGGGACGATCGACGTGCACCGGGCGCCCCGAATCCGGGTGCCGCACGAGGTGCGCAGCTTTCGGCTGCCCGCCCCGCCGGTACGACCGCGCCGGGCGCCGATCCCCTATGTCGCGTCGGTGCTCCCGCTGCTGGCCGCCGGCGCGGTGGCCATGGTGCTGGGCTCACTCACCCTGTTGGTGTTCGCCGCGCTCGGGCCGGTGAGCCTGGTGGCCTCCCTGGTCAGCTCCCGCCGCAGTGACCGCCGGGCCTACCGGAGAGACCATGAGGAACACCGACGGAGGCGGACGGAGGTCCACCTGGCGGCGCGGGCCGCGCTGCGCGCCGAGCGGGACCGGCGACATGGCGACCATCCCGGGCCCGCGGATCTGTTCACCACTGCCTGGCAACGGGATGAAGGGCTCTGGCGCCGTCGCCGCGAGGACCCGGACTATCTGCGCCTTCGGCTGGGCGTGGCCACCCAGCCCAGCGCGGTGGAGATCGTCGCCGCGGCACCAGGAGATCCTCCGAGGCGTCTACGCGCCGATCTGCCTGCCCTCATCGAGCTGGCAGCGGTGGGGGTCGTGGGGGTGGCCGCGGCAGCCCCGGTGGCCCGGGCGCTCGCATGCTGGCTGGTGGTGCAGGCCGCCATTCTGCACAGCCCGGCCGATCTGGCCATCTGGGTGCTGCTCGCCGACGAGGCCGACGCCGATGCGTGGTCCTGGATCCGCTGGCTGCCGCACTGTCGGCGGGTGGCCGGCGACGTGAGGGCCCTGCGGTTCGCGGCGGGGCGGGTGGCCGGCGCCGCCTGCGTGGCCGAGCTGCGTTCCCTGATAGACCAGCGCGGGGACCAGCCAGGAGGCCAGGTCGCCGCGAGTCCGGATGTCCTGGTTCTGCTCGACGGCACCCGGGATCTGCGTGCCATACCCGGGATCCGCACGCTGCTGAGCGCGGGGCCGGCCGCCGGGATCGCCCTGCTCTGCCTTGAACGGGACCGCCGCGGCCTTCCCGCGGAGTGCCGCGCCACGATCGAGCCGGAAGGCCGGCGACTGACCGTCCGTCATGATCAGGGCGCCACGATCGTCGGAGTGTTGCCCGATCTGGTCGGGCCGGTCGGCAGAGGTGCCGGCTCGTCGAGCCTCGCCGGCACGTCAGGACTGGCCGGCACGGTGCGCTGGTGCGAGTCGACGGCCCGGGCATTGGCGCCCCTGCGCGACACGGACGCGGACGAAACCGTCCTGCCGGCCATGGTGCGTCTGACCGCCCTGGCCGGCCTGGCGGAACCGTCGGCGGCGGCGATCCTGCGCCGCTGGACCTCGGCACGCGCCGACAACAACGCATCCGGGCGTCTGGTCCCCATCGGCATCGCGGGTGGCGGGACCTACGGACTGAGTCTCCCCGCGGACGGCCCGCACGGCCTCATCGCAGGAACGACGGGGGCCGGCAAATCCGAGCTGCTCCAGACGATCATCATGGCGCATGCGGTGACCTACCGGCCCGACGAGCTGGTGTTCGTGCTCGTCGACTACAAGGGCGGCAGCGCGTTCGCCGAGTGTGCCGCCCTGCCCCACTCCGTGGGCCTGGTGACCGATCTCGACCCGCATCTCGTTCGGCGTGCGCTGACCTCCTTGTCAGCCGAGTTACGGCGCCGCGAGGTGCTGCTGGCCCGCTTCGCCGCCAAGGACCTCGATGCCCTGGCCCGCCAGCCCGGCAGGCGAGAAGCGGGAGAGATCCCGCCCCGGCTGGTGCTGGTCGTCGACGAATTCGCCACGCTCGCCCGCGATCTACCCGACTTCGTGGCTGGTCTGGTCAGTCTCGCCCAGCGCGGTCGGTCGCTGGGCCTGCACCTGCTGCTGGCCACGCAGCGCCCTGGCGGAGTCGTCTCGCCCGAGATCCGGGCCAACACCAATCTGCGCATCGCCCTGCGGGTCACGGATGCCCATGAGAGCGAGGATGTGGTCGGCCGGCCCGACGCCGCCCTGATCAGCAGGGCAACGCCTGGTCGTGCGGTGGTGCGCACGGGACCGGGCGACGTGACCGTCGTCCAGACGGCCTGGGTCGGCGACGTGGCCGCCCGGCCCGGCCGCACTGGTGTTCGGGCGGGAGCCGGTCCGTCCGCGCCCGAAGCGGTCGCGCTGCCCTGGCCCTGGCGCACCGATATCGCCCCCTGGCCTGCCGGCCAGAATGTCGCAGATCGCACCGGCCGCACCCACCGAGGCAGCCCCGCCAGCCCCGCCTCCGATGACAGCCCTGCTGGCTCCCCCGGTTCGAGCAGCTCTGCCAGCACCGCCTCCCGGTCGAGGACAGCGTCCATCGACACCGATCTGACGATCCTCTGTCAGGCCGTGTGTCGCGCAGCCGCCCGTCTGCAGCTGCCTGCGCAGCCGAGCCCCTGGCTGCCGCCCCTGCCAGACCTGCTCGCTCTCCCACTGCCGCAGGCTGCTCGATGCGGTCGGCCCGATGCGGACCTGGCGATCCCGCCGGTACCCGTCGGTCTGGCTGACCTGTGCGACAAGCAGCTCCAACTGCCGTTCACGATCGATGTCGAGCAGGGCGGGCATCTGCTGATCGTGGGTGCGCCGCGCTCCGGCCGTTCGACGGCGCTGCGCAGCATCGCGGGCTCGATCGCAGACGCCCTGTCCGCCCGCGATGTTCACCTCTACGGCCTGGACTTCGGTGGTGGTGCGCTGATCGGGCTCACGGATCTTCCGCACACCGGCGCCCTGGTCGAGCGGGGCGATGTCGACCGGGTGGTTCGGCTGCTGAACCGGCTGGCAGAACTGGCCGGACAACGTCGCCGCCACTTCGCCGCCCGCGGCGTCTCGGACCTGCGCGAGGCGCGCCAAACCGATATGGCCACCGCCAGGCCGCCGTATCTGCTCGTGCTGATCGACGGGCTTGAGGGCTTCCTCGCCGACTTCGAGGACGTGGACGGCGGTGACACTGTCGATGTCCTGCTTCGGCTCCTACGCGAAGGGCCCGCGGCCGGAATCAGGGTGATCCTCTCCGCGGACCGCAGAGGCCTGACCGGCCGATTCGCGGCCCTGGTGGCCGAGCGCCTGGTCCTGCGGCTGGCGGATCCCACGGACGGCGCGCTCGCCGGGATCTCGGCAGCGGATATGCCGGAACATCAGCCGCCGGGTCGTGGGGTGGTCATCGGAGGGCGCTACCCCGATCCGGTCGAGGTCCAGGTGGGTCTGCTTGATCCAGATCCGGCCGGGCGGGCCCAGGTGGCCGCGTTGCGCGCGGTTGCGGGCCGCGCCCAGGTCCGCACTGGGCGGGATCCCAGCTGCCGGCCCTTCCGAGTCGAGCCCCTCCCCGAGCAGGTCGCGGTGGCCCAGCTGCGCGCGGCGCTGCGTGCTCGCCCAGCGCCGTCCGCCGGCATGCCCGCGGCGGCCCTACGGATACCTCTCGGGCTCGGCGGTGACGACCTCGAGGTGGTGGAGATCGATCTCAGCGCCGATCCCGGCTTCGTCGTCGGTGGCCCGCCGCGTTCCGGACGCAGCTCAGTACTGCTGGCCGTCGCTACTGCCCTGCTGGATCGCGAGGTGCCCCTGGTCATCGTGACCCCCAGACCGTCCCCACTGCGCGCTCTGAACGGCCGCCCCGGGGTATTGGTGCTGGCCGACGACGAGCTGAGTGATCTGGCCTGGCCACAGCCCGGCGCCCGTCCCCCGTGGGCCGGGCCACCTGGAACGCGGACGCCGGCGATTCTCGTCGACGATGCCGAACTGGTCGCGGAGCCGGCGGCCGGCGCGCTGGCAGAGCACTGGCGGCAGGCGCGCGGCAGCGGCGCGCCTCTCGTCCTGGCTGGATCGACCGAGGACCTGTTGCTCCAGTACCGGGGATTCGCCGTCGATGTTCGCCGCGACGGTCACGGGCTACTGCTCGCACCTCGGCGCGCAACCGACGGTGATCTGCTCGGCGTCCGGCTTCCCCGCGCCCCGGCTCCTTACAGCCCACCCGGGCGGGGCCTTCTTCTGCACCGGGGCCGCATGGTGCCCGTGCAGGTCGCCGGCCCGGTCACCGCGAACGTCGTCGGCTCATCCCACGCCCACCACGAAGGAATCCCCTATGCGGACAGTCACCACCCCGGCAGCGACGCAGGCCGCCTCCCGGATGAACCAGATGCTGCCCGGACTGCAACGAACGGCCACTGACCTGATCGGCCATGGCAGCACCCTGGCCGATCCCAGGAACTGGGAAGGGCCGAAGGCCCAGATCTTTCGGGGCCAGATCTGGCCGGAAGTACAGCGTGCGCTGACCGCCCTGCACACGAACCTCACCGAGCTCGCCCACGGCATCGCCGAGATCAACCGGCGAACCGCGGAAGCTGGAAGTTGATCATTCGGCCCGTTACCCGCCGGGCCACCACGAGAACCAGGGAGAATCCGTGACCTCGATCGACGTCACCGTCCGCAGCACCCCCGAAGCCGTCGCCGCCGTCTCCGATCTTGCCTCGATCGTCAACGGCCCACTGCTGAGTCACTTCGACGAGCTGCGCTCGATCGCCAGGACCCTCACCGACCCTGAGACCTGGGACGGCCGGGCGGCAACCGACTTCCGGACGAATGTCTGGCCGGGATACGAGCGCACGCTGACGGATCTGCACACCCAGCTTGACCAGTTGCGCACACGGCTCGCCGAGATTCAGAGCGAGATCCAGAACGCCGGATGAGTGGCACGACGACGGGTCAGGGCCCCGGCCCGCTCACCGGGGCCCGGCGGACACCAGCAGCCCGATCGCCCCCGCACGGCCAAGCTGCAGGCACTCCCGGTTGGTACGCAGCAGCGCCTCACCGACGTCCATCTGCACCAGCGACCAGCGCGAGCCGAGATCAAGGAGGTCATCGGTGGGGTGTCGCTGTGCGAAATGGACCGCCGCCGCGCGCCGGTCGGCGTCGGACAACAACGACGTCCACCCGCCCAGCGCGACCGAGATCCAGCGCCGGGTACCCGCGGCCCACCCACAGAGGTTCAGCCGCACCGCCAGCTCGCCGTGTGCCAGGCCCACCACGAACGGGCCCGGGGCCAACAGCAGCACCCGGGCACCGGCGGCGGCCGCCTGGTCCGCGCCGGACCGCAGAGCATCGGCCGGGACCGCGTCCGACGGCGGCTCCGCTTCCATCGGCACCGCCGCGCCGGCTACCGGATGAGCCGGGGAGACCCCGGAATTCAGCCAGGGAGCAGTGACGGAGTCGCTCGGTGCACTCGATGCACGGCGCACTGTCTCGGTCGTGAATCGCAGGCCGTACGCGACCCGGCCGTCCCAGCCAACCAGGCTGGCGTACGGCACGCTTGCGATCAAAGCCGTGGCCGCTTCGACCGCGCTCACGCCGTCGCTTCGCCGCTGCTCCGCCATCCAGGGCCTCCACTCGACCTACAGTTGAGCATCCACTTAGGTTTGCCTAACTTAACGAATGGGGCGGAGATGCGCCACCAATCCGTGATCACATCGAGCCAGGGAGCAGACCTGTCCCTGCGAGACGACACGCTTGCCGGGCACAGCCGAACGATGCCCGCCTTTCGCACCATCACCGACGGGCCACTACCCGCCACCTCCACGCCACCCCACCTGGAGATCCACCACAGTGAACCCACGGTGATCATCAAACGGCGTCCCCGCCGCGGCCGGGCGGCGCGGACCCGGGTGCCGGCGGGCTCCGACCTGACTGAAGCGTCAAACGCCCGATCACCCAGAGCAAGCACGTGCGGGAACATCCGGTGAATGCTCACCTCGTGGCCGCTTAACGTGCAGTAATGCCGCTATATCCGTCACCCCACGATGGTCGCTGCGCGACCGCACTGGTACGGTCACTGCGGGTTTGTCCGACTGGCGCCGGCTAACCCAGCCCGCGAGGAGGCCAGATGCCCGCCCAGCACCGCAGGCAGGGGGTGTCACGGACGCAGCGGATCAGCTGCCGCCGACACGCCGCGCCGCCCCGAACGGCAGGTGGCCGGAGCTCTCCGTGCCCATCAGAGGACCGATTCCAGCCGATCATCACTGGACGACGGGAGAACTCTCGTTTCGCACCGGATTCCCACCCGTCCGACCTAGCATGAGCGCCACCCGACGTGCCCCGCGGATCGACGACGACCCCCACCCGGCACACTTGTCCGCCCGGCCCTGTACCTGATCGGGGGCGATCCATGTCGACCGCATCGTTTCCCTCGCCGCCGCCGCCGATGCCGCCGCCGGGCAACGAGGGCTACCGGTCCCTTCCGCCAGGAACCGGACATGGCTCGCCGGCCGAGCTGGAGGTCCCGACCGGCCAGACCTGGACGGCCGAGCAGCCCGGGCAGAGTGTTCCGGCCGCGGGGGCCGTGCCGGCCCGGCGGGAGCTTCCGATCTCGCCCCCACCAGAGCGAGCCCGGGAAAAGCTGCACGCCGTGGCCGCTCTCGCGGCGATCGTCTTCGCCGTGGTGGGCATCCCGGTACTGCTCACGTTGCTGCTCGGCGCGCCCATCATGCACGGCGGCGGCTCCGGCGCCGTCACTCGGGCGATCTTTTCCCTACTGCTGTGGGCGGGATGGGCGCACTTCGTCGCGTGCTTGTTCGCGGAGTGGCGCGCCGAGGTGCGGGGCAGCGGGCTGGCCCCCCGCATCCCGTTCGGTGGCCCTCCGCAGGCAGGCGCCCGCCGCCTCGTGGTCACGGCCCTCCTGCTGTCGGGCACGACGGCGCTGGTTGTGCCGGTGACGTACAGCCAGGCCATCGGCGCACGACCGCGGGCGGCCGGCATCCCGGCGAACGCCGACGGCCCACCGGCAACCGGCACCCGGACGGCGGTCGGCGTCCCGGCGGCCAGCCGGCCGCAGCTTCCCGGCGCTTTCCCCGCAGACCTGCCGCCGGGTGCCGGCCCGACCGACCAGTACGCGGACCCCGAGGATGTCGCGGCGACCGTCCCCCGGCGGCCGGTCGACACCTGGGGACGCGACGCCGGCTTCACCCAGCCGGCGCGGTTCCCTGGATCGGCGCCGTTCCCCACCCCGACAGCAGCGACTCCCAGGTGGGCACAGCACCCCGGTCCGGCACAGCACCCCATGCCGGCACAGCACCCCGGTCCGGCACAGCACTCCATGCCGGCACAGCTCCCGCGCCCCTCGCAGCGGGGTCTGGCGGGCGGCGATGCGCCGGACGGTCGGCCTGATCACCCCAGGCCGGACCGTGAACTTCCCGCTCCACCGGGAGCGCAGGGCCACGGTGAGCGAAGCGGCCAGACGGACCACGATCAGCTCGGCGACGACATCGGTCCGCCTGAGGATCTCGAATTCGGCGGCTCCGGCTTCCCCGATCTCGGATCTGTCCATGCCAGTTCCGTCCCTGCTCGATCCACCTGGCCCAGGTCCGAGGACACCGACCCCGACACCGGGGCCCGTCCCTCCGACCGGCCGGAGCTGATCGGCCCGATCGTGGACGATCATCGCGGGATCGTACCGGCCGAGCGGGTGGTGAAGCTCTACGAGGTCCGTTCGGCCGAAGGACGCCATCACGACACGTTGTGGGGCATCGCCGAGCGATTCCTCGGCGACGGGCTGCGGTACCGCGAGATCTTCGACCTCAACGAGGGTCGCACCCAGCCGGACGGCCGCACGCTGTCCAAGCCGTCGCTCATCCACGCCGGCTGGGTCCTGCTGCTCCCGGCCGATGCCCAGGGTGACGGGCTGCGAATCCTGCGCCTGTCGGAGGCCACGGCCGGCTGGTCCACGGCCATCAAGGACGTGGACGAGGACGGTGACGGAGACCTCCTGAACGATGACCTGGACGGGGATGCGCACGGCGTCGTCGGCACCGGGCGGGACGACCATCACGATCCGAACGGTCCAGGTAGCGACCGATTCACCACGGACCATCCGGGCGGCGAAGACTTCGTGCCGGTGCCGGCACTGCCGGCCGAGCCGTCCGACGAGGACGAATCGGGTATGCCGGAATCGGCGGCGACGGAGGGCGGGCTGGAATCCGGGCCGCGGGCGTTCGCATCGTCAGACCGCTTCGATCCGCCGGCGCCGGCCGCCGCGTCCCTCGTACCCGCGCGCGGCTTCGCCGGCATCGCCACGGCTGGTCTGCTCGCCGCCGGGGTTCTCGCCGCGCTGGGCCGGCATCGCTCCGTCGCGGGCAACGACGCGTCCTCAGCCGGCGCCGCACATGAGGCACTGGTGCTGGCTGCGGACGTCGACACCGCCCATTTCGTCGACCAGGCGCTGCGTGCCCTGGCTGTCGGGCTCACCGCGCAACGTCGTCTACTCCCCCCCGTCTATGCGGCGATCCTCACCGACGAGACGTTGATCCTGCACATGGCGCCGCCCGAGGCCAACCCGCCCCCCGCACCGTGGCTCGCGGGAGAGGTTCCCGGCTCGTGGCGGATCGACCGCGGCGCCGGCCTGTTCGACGATCCCGATCTGCCCACCGACGCTGCCCTGGCCGCCGACCAGGTGCCCGCCCCCTACCCGGCCCTGGTCAGCTTCGGGCACGACGACTCCGGCTCCCGCATCCTGGTGGACCTCGAGGGCGCGCCCGGTGTCATCAGCCTGCTCGGCGACCGGGCCGCCGCAGTGCAGGTGGCGATGACGATCGCACTGGAGCTCGCGACCAACGTCTGGTCCGATGACCTGCGGGTCTGCCTCATCGGGTTCCCCCCTGATACCGCGTTCGAGGGCCTGCTGGCCATTGCCCCCGAGCGGCTGTGGACGGCGCCCAGCGTGGCGCACGCGCTGGACGAACTGTCGGGACCCGACGACGAGGAGGCGGTCACGCATCTCGGCGACACGGACTTCCCACTGGAAGCGGGGCAGCGCATCCCGGGCAACCCGGAGGCGCTCGCACCTGACCTGTTGATCATAGCCGAGCCGGTGGATGCGGCCGGTTCCGAACGGCTGAGCCGGATGGCGCGGGGACGTCGGCACGCCATCGGGGTCCTCACGATCGGCGATCTTCCGATCGCACAGTGGCGGTTCACGGTGCAGGCGAACCGCCGGATGTCGCTGGGTGTTCTCGGCGTCGAGGTCTGGGCGCAGGCCCTCGGACCGGACGAGTACACCGCGGTAGCCGGCCTGTTCCAGCCAGCCAGCCAGGACCAGGCGGCCAGCCGGCGCCCGGCGGCACTGGCACCAGGCCCGGGTCCAGCGGCGCTCAACCCGCCACCGGACCCGGCAGCACCGGACCCGGCAGCTCGGGACGAGATCACCCGGCCACCTGCGCTGGGATCGGTGCCGGGCGCGGTTCCGTGGATGCCGCCCCCACTCGCCGGCCCGCCGTTCGCCGGACCGGTCCCCACCGGACCGATCTCTACCGAACCGATCTCCACCGGACCGGCGTCCGCGTTGGATCCGACCAGCGCCGCCCTGGCCGGGTTCGACGTTGACGAGACCCGTCCACCGGCCGCCGGCCAGCGGCACCCGGCAGTTCCTCCGCCGTCCCCGGCCGAGCCGTCCCGCGGCGATCCTCCGACGCGGTCGCACACCAATGGTGAGAATGTCGATGCCCCGGCCGGCCGGCCGGCGCCGCTGTTCCGTCCCGGTGATCCGCTGATTCGACCCACGGACATTCCCCGGGTCCCGCCGGTGCTCTACTACGAGACCCCTCGGATGCGGGCGAGCCGGGATGTCGATCGCGCACCTGTCCCGCCAGCCGGGCCGTCCGCGGCCGCTCCCGTGGTGGATGGACCTCCTGAGATCGGCCCGCCACCCGAGCAGCGAGTCCCCACCGCGCCGCCGGTCACGCCACCCCGGCGTCCACCCATCCCACCTCCCGGTGAGATGCCCAACGGTCAGCAGGTCTCCGCAACGCCACCGCGTCCGCCGGGCGAGACGACCGGCCCGGCGTCGCAGGCCCAGCCGGGTCGGCCCAGGCCCGGCGCGCCCTACTCGGACGGCGAGACCACGGCCCCGGCCCACCCCACGCCGACCGTCGCGGCGCCCGCGGCGGGACTGTCCACCCCCGTGCCGGCCCCGCCCGCGCTGCCGCCGGCCGGTACGCCGGCTCCGGGAGCGGCCGTACCGGCCGCGGGACCTCCTCCTCCGCCTCCTCCGCCGCCGCCGGCAGGCACGCCCGCGGGCGGGCGGGCGGCCCCACTCGCGGCCGAGGAGCCACCGGCCACGGGAGAGGCCCAGGTACGGATCCTCGGCGCACCGACCGTGGAGGCCCCGGGCCGACCGCCGGTCGTGGACACGGAACTGCTCACAGAGATCATCATCTATCTCGCCCTGCACCGCGAGGGCGCGCACGAGCGCACCCTCGCCGAGGAGATCTGGTTCGCCGATGCCGGTCCGGTCGCCGACGGTGTCGTCTCGGCCGTGCTGGCCCGCGCCGGACAGTGGCTGGGGGTCGACGCGGCCGGCGGTCCGCGGCTGGCCGCGGACCTGCAGGGCCGCTGGCGGCTGAGCCCCGACGTGCGCTGCGACTGGGAGCTGTTCGTCGCCTACACCCATCGGGCTGACCTGCCCGGCAGCGACACCGAGGCCGACCTGACCACGGCACTGCGCATGGTGAGCGGTCCGCTGTGGACAGGCCTTCCCGACCAGCGATACAGGTGGGCGACGACCAGTGCGATCGCGCGCAGTACGCGGGCCGGGGTCGTCGACGTCGCGCATCGCCTGGCTGGGCTCACGCTTGATTTCGGCGACACCATGACGGCGATGGCCGCCTGCCGCACGGGGCTGCGCGCGGTGCCGGCAGCGCAGGTGCTGTGGCGGGATCTTCTGCGCACCGTGGCCACCCGCGGTGACCGAAGGACCTTGGAGGCGGTGGTCACCGAGATGTACCGGACGATCAGCGCCGACGGGTCCCGTCGCGGCGGACGGGCCGAGGCTGAGACGGACGCGCTGGTCCAGACACTGCTTCCCGGATACCGCCGGACCCGGCGCTGACCCGGCCGGCAGCGGCAGCCAGGCTAGGTCAGGCCGTTCTGGGCGAGGACGCGTCGCGTCGCCCGGCCCAGACGCTCGGCCTGCCGGCGCAGCTCCTCGGCCCGCGCGTCAAGTTCGCGCCGAGCGGCGAGCAGACCCTCCAAGGCGATCCCGTCGTCCCCGAGGGCGCTGCGCTGATCAGATGCCGCCGGCCCTGGAACGGCTGCCGGCCCGCCGCCAGCTGACGGCCCGTGGGTCGTCGCGCGCGCCCCCGCCGGACGCGCCGGTGGCAACGCAGCCGGGCGCGCCGGTGGCGGCACGGCCGCGGTCGATGGTGCCGGACGCGACCTCGCGGAGATATGTGCCGGAATCTCGTCGCGGGTGGAGGGCCCCCGGGCGACGGAGAGGGAGCGCGCGGAACTCGACGGACGCGTTGACGCCGGACCGCCACCGGCCGGACGTCCGCCGACCGAGGCAAGGGGACGGTCCGTACTCCTGCGTGCGGACCGTGCGACGCTCACCGGACGGGGGCGGCGACGGACCGGGCGCAGCTGCTCCTCGAAGCGGTCGCGCTCGTCCGCGAGGCTGGCGAGCTCCTCGCAGATGCGGTCAAGGTCGCGGACCAGGCGCCGCCGCAGTCGCCGGACCGCCGGGCCGCTCGGGCCGGCCTCGCGGCTGCGGCGCAGGTCGTGGCGCAGCCGCTCCAGATCATGATGGACCTGCTCCTCCAACCGTGACAGCCGGCCCTGCGCCTGACGCGCGGCGAGGCGGGAGATCTGGCCGGTGATCAGCGGCGAGCGAGCCAGGCTCCGTACACCGAAGGTCATCACGGCGAGGCCCACGAGCTCCCCGGCCACGGCCCACGGGGTCAGACGCAGGCCGCCGCCCAGCAGGACCACTCCGATCGCGACCCCGGCCAGCGGTTCGACGCTGACCGAGGCGGGCAGCGAGGCCGGCAGCGGTGCCATGCCGTAGGCGCTCTGGGCCAGCAGCGCGCTGATCACGGCGGCGGCCACGATGATCCAGGGAAACCACGAGCGGGCGAGCGCACCGATCCCGCCGGAGGTCAACAGTTGGCCAGCACCGCTGACCAGCGCGGCCTGCAGGGCGGAGAGCAGGCCCGCCGCGCCGGCCAGTATCGGCGCGCGGCGCACCGCGGGCAGTCCGCGGGTCCCCCAGAGACAGGCGACCATCACGACGGCGACGACGAGCATGGTCGCCAGCCATCCGCCGGAGGTGGCATGGTCCACGTCACCGGAGTCCGGACGGCCGGCGACGACGAACAGCGCGAGGCCCACGGCCGTCGCCGCCGCGGCGGTCCAGTCCCGTTGGGGGACGACCCGCCTGGCGAGCAGCGCGGCCAGCGGCAGGGCGAACAGCAGCTGGCAGATCTGCAACGGCTCGACCAGGGCCACCGCTCCGCTGGTCAGCGCCGCCGCGGACAGCAGACTGCCAACGCCGCCGATCGCGACCCCGAACACCCACGTCGGCCGGCGCACGAGCCACCACAGCAGCCGCAGGCGCAGGACGTCGCCCGGTGGCGCGCGGAAGGCCACCCGCTGCTGTATCACGGCGGCGATACCGAAACAGACTGCGGCCGACAGGCCCAGCAGATAGGTCGACACGCCTCCTCGATCCCACCGTCCGTGTTCGTGGACGGTGATCATTGTGCTGCCGCGGAGCGCGGACCCCGCGGTACCCTCCAACGGCCTGGAAGCTGGTCACCTCACAGGGTGTCATGCCTGGCGCCCGACGTCGGGCTCTGGCCGGTCGTCTGTACCCAACTGGGCTACGCGGACATCCAGTGTCACACTGGATAGCCGCGGATCCACACGAGGGTCGGATTCCTGCCATCACGAGCCCAGGGGTTTCCCATGGGAGACCCTCGGATGCTTTGCCCGCATCGTGACAAGACGTCATTTCAGCCGGGACGGGCGCCGGGCACGAGCGACGCTCATCCAGGTCATCGACGATGCGGGCAGCCAGATGGCACGAATCCAGGTAACACATACTGTGCGGGCGCGTATGGTTACCGTGTGCCGCTAAGGTGACAAACAGCGCGGTATGCGACAAGAGCTCCGAGATCGGCCGGAGGGCCGAGCCGGCACCGCGCGGAATCGTGAGGGTGCACGGAACATGGCAAGGCGACGCGGCTGGGCCGGCTGTCCTCCGGCCGATGAGAGCGAGGCTCGCGCGCGGATCATCGAAGCCGCGCTGCGCTGCGTCGACCGGTCCGAGCCGAGTGAGTGCACCCTGTCGGACGTCGCGGCGGAGCTGGGCGTCATCCGCCAGACCGTCTACCGCTACTACCCGAGCGCCGACGAGCTGTTCAACGCCGTCGGCCGGGCGACGGTCGACTCGTTCGTCGACGAGCTCACCGCGCACCTCGCGGCGCTGGAACGGCCGGAGGACTGGGTGGTCGAGGCGCTGGCGTCGACGATCGAGCGGCTGCCGAGCAAGCGCCATCTGACGCTGCTGCTGGCGGCCGGCCGCACCGAGTCGTTCAGCCGCGGCGTCACGTCGGCGACGTCTCTGCGGCTGTTGCGCACCCTGATCTCACGCTCGCACATCGACTGGGCCGCCGCCGGTTTCGACGACCGCCGCCTGGACGAACTCGGTGAGCTGCTGCTACGCCTGTTGCAGTCGATGACGATCGACCCGCCCCGCCCGCCACGTTCCGACCGGCAGCTACGCGACTTCCTACGGCGCTGGATCGCCCCCGCGGTCACCGCACCGCGCTGACGCCACCCGCGTCCTGGGACGCCATCCCAGGACGCCGATTCGAGACGGTTGCCGCGCAATCTCACCCTGGCTAGCGTCAGGAACCGGGCGCGTCCTGCCTGCGCCTGAACCTGCCGGCACCCGCAGGCGCCGGCATCGGGGACACGCGAAGGGGCATCGGCCGAGTCCGGGCGAACGTCAGCCACCGCGATGGCACGCCACGGGCCAACGGGAAGAGGGATCATGGCGTTGCGCTTCATCTACCACTATCCCGACAAGCACGGCCGGGACGGCGACATGCTCGACGCCGGGACGCTACGCGAGGTGGCGCAAGCCGCGGAACAGGCCGGGTTCGACGGTTTCTCGCTGACCGAGCACCCCATCCCCGGGGCCCGGTGGCTGGACAACGGCGGGCACCAGAGCCTCGACCCGTTCGTAGCCCTGAGCTATGTCGCGGCGGCAACCGTTCGGCTCCGGCTGCTTACCTACCTGTCCGTCGCGCCGTACCGCAACCCGTTCCTGCTGGCCAAAGCCGCCGCGACCGTCGACAAGCTGTCCGATGGACGGTTCATCCTGGGGCTCGGCGCGGGCTACCAGAAGTCCGAGTACTTCGCGCTCGGCGTCGACATCGCCGAACGCGGCGAGTTGTTCGACGAGGTTCTCGAGGTGCTGCCGCTGCACTGGAGCGGCGAGCCGTTCAGCTACACCGGACGTCACTTCAACGCCCGCGACGTCATCGCCCTCCCCCGGCCGGTGCAGGACCCGATCCCGGTGTGGATCGGCGGCAACTCTCGGCGAGCCCGGCGCCGGGTCGCCCACCAGGCCCAGGGCTGGATGCCGATGGCCGGCTCGCCGCAGCTCAGCCAGTCCGCCCAGACCGCCAACATCAGCTCGGAGGCGCATCTCGCCGAGCTGATCGCCGAGGTCCGCACGGAAGCTGCCAGCGCCGGGCGCGAGCCGGTCGACGTCACCTATTCGTACGTCGACCCGGGTATCGCGGGCCCGCAGTCCGATCCCGCCGCGGCCGCGGACCGTCATCGAGAGGCGTTCGCCAATCTCGAGAAGGCGGGCGTGACCTGGCTCGTGATCTCCCGCCCCACCCGCACGCCAGCGGACACCCTCCGTTTTATCGAGACCGTCGGCGCAACCTACCTGTCGTCCCGGTGACCGGCGCTGTCACCGTGACGGCGAGGTGATCGGACCGGCGAGGTGATCGGGCCGGCGCATCGGGGGTGACCGGCGTGCCGGCCGGCACGGCGGTCGCCATCCCGATGGGCTGGCCCGGGCTGATCGAGGACGTCGCGCACGCCGCGGTGTTGCTGGCCTCCGGCCTGTCCAGCTACGTCACCGGCACCACCCTGCATGTGGACGGCGGCACGCACGCGTCCTCCGGCCAGTTCCACTGGTAGGTCGAGGGCTGGGCGAACCACCCCCGACCTACCTGCTGGACGCGCTCGCCGTGACCGATCCGTCGGGCCTGGCCCAGTAGACCGGCGGAGCACGGAGCGATTCCGATCGGGAGAAAAGGACAAAGGCCCTGAAAGGGGCAGGTCACCTCTTCTCGATTACGCACCGTAAATGCGATCACATCACATTGCCACGGCTCACCATCGATTGCGCGGCCGCCTCCGTCCGAGTCGAAGTCGAGGTTGACGTCGACATTGACACGGCGCTACTCTCACCCGGCCGCCATCAATCCAGCCCATTCGCCGAGCCCGCGCCGAAATTCGTCCACACAGGGACTTTCGGTGCCCGGCGCATTCAGGGCGGCACGACCATGCTCGTGAAAGGACGTTGAACTCGGCGATGCGCACCTTACATGGATTACTCCGGGCCGTCGGTGTTGCCACCGCCGTCATCGTGGCCGCCGCGGCCTGTTCCTCCAGCGGCTCCTCGGACGGCGGCACCTCGACGGCCACCGGATCGCCCATCAAAATTGGGGCAATCTGCACCTGCTCCGGCCCGCTCGGCCTGAAAGGCGGGGCAGACACCTACAAGGCATGGGTCGCCAGCACGAACGCGGCCGGTGGCATCAACGGCCATCAGATCGAGTTCACCCTACTGGACGACGGCGGAACCGCTGGCAAGTCCGTGACGTTCGCCCGCACCCTCATCTCGAAGCACGTCGTGGCCATCGTCGACATCACCAATGTCGACGAACCATGGGCCAAGCTGGTGCAGGATGCGAAGATTCCGGTAGTCGGCCTGTCGACCTCTACCACACCGATGTACAGCAACCCCGATTTCTATCCTGAGGGCCAGACCGAGAACGCGCTGTTCCCCTCGATCATCCAGACAGCAAAGGATGCCGGGGCGAAGAGTCTTGGGCTGGTCTACTGCGCCGAGGCCGTGCAGTGCCAGGAGGGGATCGATCCCCTCAAGAAGGTCGGGAACAGCCTCGGTCTGCCGGTGACCTACAGCACGGAGGTCGCCGCCACCGCGCCCAACTACACGGCCCAGTGCATCGCCGCGCGCGACAAGAAGATCGAGGCGCTGTTCATCGCCGACGTCCCGTTCGTCGCCGAGAAGCTCGGCGCGAACTGCGCGCAGCAGGGCTACCATCCGATCTACGTGGTGGATGGTGAGATCCTCACCGACACGTTCCTGACCTCGCCGGGCCTCAAGGACCACCTGGTCTCGCCGTCGCCGAACCTGCCGTACTTCTCGGACGCCCCCGTGGTCACAACCATGAACGCGGCCCTGGACAAGTACGCGCCCGGTCTGCGCGACGACCATGCGACCTACGGCGAGCTCCCCAGCGAGGGCTGGGTCTCCGGGCTGCTGTTCGCCGCCGCCGCCAAGGCCGGTGGGCTCGGCGCGAACGGCTCCGCGCCGTCGGCCGCGCAGGTCATCACCGGACTGAACTCCCTGAAGGGCGAGACCCTCGACGGGTTCGCCGCACCGCTGACCTTCGACGCCGGAAAGGCACATCAGGTCAACTGCTGGTTCGAGACCAGTCTGGTGAACGGGAAGTACAGCGTGCCGAACGGCACGAAACCCACCTGCATGACCAGCAGCTAGCCGAAACGACGCCACCGCCCCGGGCCAGGCGGACAGGCCTGGCCCGGGACACGGCGGTGCCACGCCCGAATCGGAGCGCCGCGTGCACCAGTTCCTTCCCTTCATTGTCATCGGCCTTGCCACCGGCGCGGTCTACGGCATGGCCGGCGTCGGTCTTGTCCTCACCTACAAGACGTCCGGAATCTTCAACTTCGGCTATGGCGCCGTCGCCGCGCTCGACGCCTATCTCTTCTATTTCCTGCATACCGACCACGGATTACCCTGGCCACTGGCCGCACTGGTCTGTGTCGCCGTCTTCGCCCCGCTTCTCGGCCTCGGGCTGGAACTTCTCGCCCGTCTCCTGGACGGCGCGAGCGACACCATCAAAGTGGTGTCCACAGTCGGCGTCATTCTCCTCGTCACCGCGCTCGGCCAGCTCTGGCACGGCAGTGCGACGCCGACGTTCCCGCATTTCCTCCCGCAGTCGACCGTACGCATGCTCGGCGTGAACGTCACCTGGGAACAAATCATTATCTTCGCCTTCTCCCTGGTGGCATCGGCGCTGCTTTACTGGTTCTTCCTCGCGGTCCGGCTCGGCGTCGTCATGCGCGGCGTCGTGGACAACTCTGAACTCGTCGCGGTCTGCGGCGACGACCCGGTGCGGGTGCGACGCTGGGCCTGGATGATCGGCGCCGTGTTCGCCTCGATCGCCGGGCTGATGGTGGCCCCGGCACTGTCGCTGGACGGGGTCACCCTGACCACCGCCGTGTTCGCGTCGTTCGGCGCGGCGGCGATCGGCTACTTCTCGAACCTGCCGCTGACCTTCGCCGGTGGTCTGCTCGTCGGTATCGGCGGCGCACTGCTGGACAAGTACGCCGCCACCGTGAGCTGGGTCGGCGGGCTGCCGCCGAGTCTGCCGTTCCTGGTGCTCTTCGTCGTTCTGATCGTCACCCCACGGGCCCGGCTCGCACCGCGCCGTCCCGCGGGCGTCGCCTCGGTGCGCCGCTCCTACCAGGCGCCGGGCCGCGTCCGGCTGGTGGCCGGGGCGGTGGCGATCGTGCTGCTGGCGCTGGTGCCGAGCCTGCAGGCGGGTCACATCGCGGTGTGGTCGGCGGCGCTGATCTACATCATCCTGTTCCTGTCGCTGGGCCTGCTGGTCCGCCAGTCCGGTCAGATCTCGCTGTGCCAGCTCGGATTCGCCGCGGTGGGAGCGGCCGCGTTCAGCCACCTCGCGGTCGGTGCGGGCCTGCCGTGGCTGGTCGCGCTCCTGCTGGCCACGCTGATCGCCGTCCCGGTCGGCGCGCTGGTCGCGATCCCGGCCGTACGGCTGTCGGGGGTGTTCCTGGCGCTTGCCACCCTCGGCCTCGGCATCGTGCTGCAACAGGTCTTCTACCCGCGCCACTTCATGTTCGGGACGACCTCGATCGGCATCCCCGATCCGCGCCCGATGGTGAAGATCGGAAACTGGGACCTGTCGAGCGACACGGGGTTCTACTATCTGCTCCTGCTGATCGTCGTCCTGTGCGTGCTCGTCGTCACCGCGATCAGCCATGGCCGCCTCGGCCGTCTGCTCGGCGCCATGTCCGACTCGCCGCTGGCCCTCGAGACCCAGGGCACCACCTCGACGGTGCTGAAAGTGCTGGTCTTCTGCATCGCGGCGGCCATGGCCTCGCTCGCCGGCGCACTCACCGGCATGCTGTACCAGTACAGCGTGGGGACCTACTTCGGTTCCTTCGACTCGCTGACACTGGTCGCGCTCGTCGTGATCGTCACCATCGGTGAACCCTGGTACGCGGTGATCGCGGCGATCGGCTTCACCGTCATCCCCGGTTACATCACCAACTCGGACACGTCGACGTATCTGACGTTGCTCTTCGGCATCGGCGCCGCCGTCTCCGCCCACGGCACGCGGCGCGGGACGACTCCCGAGGCAGCGCGGCGCCTCCTCGACCGGCTCGGGGGACGCGCACCCCGGCTGGCCCTGGAACCCATCGCGGCGGGGGGAACCCCCGGCCAGCCGGCAGCACCCACGCGCGCACCTTCCGCCCCGGCCGGGGATGGCAGCACAGGCGTCGCTGCCGCGGCCGGCTCCACGGCGCGGTCTGGTCCCGGCGACCTGACACCACCGCGGGTGAGCCTGCCCGCCCAGCCAGGACGCGAGAACGCGGGACTGGTCGTGCGGGATCTGACCGTCCGATTCGGCGGGGTACGGGCGGTGTCCGGCGTGAGCCTCACGGCACCCGCCGGTGCGATCACCGGACTGGTCGGTCCGAACGGCGCCGGAAAGACGACGACCTTCAACGCCTGCAGCGGCCTGAACCGGCCCAGCGACGGCCAGATCCTGCTGCACGGCGCGGACGTCACCGCGCACGGCCCTGCCCAGCGGGCCCGGCGCGGGCTCGGCCGGACGTTCCAGCGCATCGAACTGTTCAACAGCCTGACCGTGCGACAGAACGTCGCCCTCGGCCACGAGGCCGCGCTCGCCGGCCGCAACCCGGCGAGCCAACTGGTCGGCACCCGCGCACAGGCCAGGGCGGTCGCCGCGGCCACCGCGGACGCGATCACGCTGACCGGCATCGAGCACATCGCCGATCTGCAGGTCGGCCTGCTGCCCCTCGGCCAGCGACGGCTGGTGGAGCTCGCCCGGGTCCTCGCCGGCCGGTTCGACCTGCTGCTGCTCGACGAACCATCGTCCGGCCTGGACGCGCACGAGACCGAGGGGTTCGGCCGGGTCCTGACCGAGGTGGTACGCGAGCGGGGCTGCGGCATTCTGCTGGTCGAGCACGACATGACCCTGGTGCGGGCCATCTGCGACCGGGTCTACGTTCTGGACTTCGGTGCCCTGATCTTCTCGGGTACGACGGAGGAGATGGCCCGCTCCGAGCAGGTCCGGGCCGCTTACCTCGGCGATATGGCAGTGACGTCGAACCCGGCCGCCGCGGATGCGGCAGCCGGCGGCGCCGCGGGCACGCTCGCGTCCGTGGTGCCCGGCCAGGACTCCGCGGGGAAGAGGTGAGCTCACGATGCTGAACCTGACCGGAGTGACCGCCGGCTACGCAAGCACGACCGTCCTGCGCGGCGTCGACTTCGCGGTCGGCGACGGCGAGGTGGTCGCGCTGCTGGGCCCGAACGGCGCCGGCAAGACCACGTTGCTGCGCACCGCCACCGGCCTGCTGCGCCCGTCCGCCGGCCGGATCGAGTTCGGCGGTCGGGACATCACCGGCCGCGCGGCGCAGCACTTCTCCCGCGACGGCATCTGCCTGCTGCCCGAGGGCCGGGGGATCTTCCCGTCCCTCACCGTCCGGGAGAACCTGATGATCCAGGCCCGCGGTCGGGACCTGGACGCGTCGATCGCGACGGCGGCCGAGCTCTACCCGGTGCTCGGCCGCCGGCTGCGCCAGACCGCGGGGAGCATGTCCGGCGGCGAGCAGCAGATGCTCGCGCTCACCCGGGCCTACCTCACCGATCCGAAGATCGTGCTGGTGGACGAGGCCTCGCTCGGCCTCGCGCCACTGGCCGTCGACACGATCTACGAGGCGCTCGGCCGGCTGGTCGAGCACCATGTCTCGCTGGTCGTCGTCGAGCAGTACGTGCAGAAGGCCCTCGCGATCGCCGACACGGCGTTCATCCTCAATCAGGGCGTCATGGTCCGCTCCGGCCCCGCCAAGGAGATCGACATTGAGGAGATCTACGAACGCTACCTCGGCATCAACGCCTAGCACCCGCCCCCGCCGGCCCGCGCCGGCCCACCGAAGGACGCGCACCCCACGATTGCTACGCCCTGCGGCGACCGCCGAGCAAGATCCGCCCAAACAGGTCGCCGTGGGGGGCAAATCGGACACGAACACCCCCACGACGACCTACCTGGATCTTGCACTCGGTGAGACCGTCACGGAAGGTGACATCCGGCCCGCGGGCCTCCCGGCTGGCAACGAAACTGGTGCGGGACGATCACACGGAAGGCATTCGGGGGTCGTCCGAGAGCCCGGCAAGCTCTGAGGTCACCCACAGGGGGCCCATGGGGAACTAACAGGTCGTCCTGGTGGTCGGCGGCAAGGCGGCGACCGGGTCGGGCGAGCGTCCCGTCGCGCTCGGCACCGCCCCGGCCGGAACCGCCGGAACCGCCGGAACCGCCGGGACGACCGGAACTGCCGGAACTGCCGGGACGGCGACACCGTCGGCCAGCGCCACGCCGGGCACGACGGGCGACGGCTCGTCCGGCGGCGGCAGCGGTACGGCATCCGCTTCGTCGGGTTCGACCGGATCGACTGGCACGACGGCCCCGACGGCGAGCCCGTCCACCGCCGCCTCGTCCGGGAGCTCGTCGTCCGGCACGTCCATGACCAGGACGATCACCGGGGACGCGATCGACACCCGGTTTGGGGCGGTGCAGGTCAAGGTCGTGCTGACCGGCAAGAAGATCGTGGATGTGGTGACGGTGCAGGTGCCGGACCGCGAGCGGCGCGACGTCGAGATCAACGACCAGGCCGTGCCCATCCTCAAGCAGGAGGTGCTCACCGCGCAGAACGCAAAGATCGACAGTGTCTCCGGCGCGTCGTACACGAGTTACGGGTACGCCTGGTCAGTGCAGTCCGCCCTGGACAAGGCCGGTGTCTAGGCCCGCCGCCCCCGCGCGGGGTGCCGCCCGGGTCGCACGGGGCGGCGAGGCCCCTGGGGGTCGAGTGCGGCGCGTCCACGCCGAACCGGTGATGGGCACGGTCGTCAGCATCGACGTGCGCACGCTGTTGCCGCCGGATCGCCTCGACGCCGCGATCGACGCGGCCGTGGCCGTCCTGCACCAAGCCGACGCCGATCTCAGCACCTTCCGACCCGACTCCTGGGTGTCCCGGATGCGAAGTGGCGCGTGCACGCTGTCCGACTGCCCGGAGCACATCCAGGCGATCTACCGGGCGGCCGAGGCCTGCCGGGCACGCACCGGTGGCCTGTTCGACCCGGGCTGGCGCCGCGACGGCACCCTTGACCCGACCGGGCTGGTCAAGGGCTGGGCCGCCGACGCCGCATCCTGGGCGCTGACCCGCGCGAGTGCCACCGCGCACTGCGTGAACGCGGCCGGGGACCTACGGGTTCGTGGACTGGCCGCCCCCGGGGTCCCGTGGCGGCTCGGCATCGCCGACCCGGCACGTCCCGGCCACCTCGTCGCGGTCGTCGAGGGCAGCGACCTCGCCGTCGCCACCTCGGGGACGCGCGAGCGAGGTGCGCACGTCATCGACCCACGCACCGGTACCGGAGAACTCGCCGTAGCGCACCTATGTCATGCCTGGCGTCGATCGTCAAGGCCGGGCACCGGCCGGCGTGGTCACATGGTGGCCGGTGTGGTCTGTCTGGGCTGGCGGGGACCGTGTCTGTCCGGGGTGCCGGATTCGTATGGCCTGCTGCTAGCGTCAGGACGCATGGTGCCGGCGTCCTTGCGGGACATTGACCGTAACCGTGTGCGGGCCGTGGTCGGCGAGGCCACCTTTCGGCGCGGCGAACAGTATGCCCGCAGGGGGGCCGTGGCCGAGGTGTCGTGGCAACCGTCGGGGAACACGCTCATCGGCCGGGTGGCGGGAAGCAACGGCAAGCGCTACAGCACCACGGCGTACTTCGTCGAGGGCGATCAGGCGCATCCCTGGCAGTTCCGGGGCGGCAACTGCAGCTGCCCGATGGCTCTCGACTGCAAGCACACGGCGGCGCTCGTCCTGGCCGCGGCGCAGGCCGCCAGCCTCACCGCGGTGGCGAAACCCGCGGCCGAGAGATGGACGGACTCCATGGTTTCCGGTACCGCTGCGCCCGCGCGGGCGCAGCGCGGCGGTGCGATCCGCCCGGTCACACCACCGCCCACCTGGGCATCGACGTTGACGGACCTGCTCGGCGAGACGTCGAGCCCGAAGGGGCCGGGGCGGACGACGCCGCTGGCCATCGAGCTGTCGCTGTCCGACGAACCGGCAGCGGGCCGCAGGCCACCGGCCGGTCCATCCCTGCGGGTCATGGCACGCCTGGTGCAGCAGGGAAAAACCGGCTGGATCAGCGCGCCCACCTGGTCGCAGCTGAACGCGCCCTACGGGAGGTACCACCACAGCGGCCATCACGAGGCGCAGCTGCGCATCCTGCGCGAGATCCACGCCGTCTACCAGGCCGGCGACAGCAGCTCGCCGTATCCGCGTTACGGCGAGGAGAAATACCTTGACCTCGGCGAGTTCCACAGCCCGCGGCTGTGGCCGCTGCTCGACGAGGCCCGCGCCGCCGGAGTGGAGCTCGTGCACCAGCGCAAGCGGATGGGCAGCGTCGAGCCGTACACGTCGGCGGAGTTCTGCCTGGACATCACCCGTACCTCGCGCGCGCTCACCCTTCGCCCGGTGCTCCAGGTCAGCGACTCGGACGTGGACCTCGCGCCGTTCGCGTTCATCGGCCGCCACGGTGTCGTCGCCATCGACCGCGCCGAGATCCAGACCACCGACCAGCACGAGAACTGGCACCTGCGGCTCGCCCGGCTGACCTCGCCGGTGCCGCCGGCGCTGGTGCGGATGGCGGTGGCGAACCAACGCATGCGGATCCCGGCCGCCGACCAGCCGCGGTTCCTCGTCGACTTCTATCCACGACTCGCCCGGCTGGCTCGGATCGTCTCCAGTGACGGCTCGTTCGAGCCGCCCGCCCTGCCCAGGCCCACCCTGGTCGCCCGGGCGACCTTCGGACCCGACCACACCGTCCAGCTCGACTGGGAGTGGGACTACTCCGTCGGAGATCTGGCGGACGGAGATCTGACGGACGCGACCGCGGCGGACGCAGCTCTGACCGACGGCGACCCGACCAGCGGAAACCACGAGATCGGTGCCCTTCGGCGGCGCGTACCGCTGCAGGCCGACGGCCCGGATGCCGGCTACCGTGACCACGCGGCCGAGGCGGAGATCCTCTCCGGGCTGAACCGCTCCGAGCTGCCGGCCAACGCGGGCCTGGGCCTGGCGGCCCTGGGCCAGGTCGGGGCGGGTGTGGCGGGTGTGGCGGGTGTGGGTGCGACGGGGGGGCCGGCGGCGACTGTGCTGCGCGGGATGGACACCATGCGGCTGAGCACACAGCTGCTGCCGCGGCTGACCGCGCTGGACGGCGTCATCGTCGAGATCGGCGGGGACCCGCTCGACTACCGCGACGCGAGCGACACGCTGCGGATCGAGGTGTCCACCGATGCGGTGCCGGGCGAGCCGGACTGGTTCGATCTCAGCGTCGCCGTGCGGCTGGACGGGCAGCTCATACCGTTTCCACCGGTCTTCGAGGCACTGAGCCGGGACGAGCCCTACCTGCTGCTCGACGATGGCGCCTTCCTGCGCCTCGACCGGCCCGAGCTGCACTCGCTGCGCCGCCTGATCGAGGAGGCCGCCGCGTTGCGGGACAACCCGGCCGGGCCGTTGCGGATCAGCCGTTTCCAGGCGGGGCTCTGGGAGGAACTGGTGGCCCTCGGCGTGATCGGCCACCAGGCGGAGCAGTGGCGAACCCAGGTGGAGAGCATCCTCGCCTTCGAGACCGCCGGGGCGAAGGAACCGCCGGACACCCTGCGGGCGAGCCTGCGGCCATACCAGGTCGACGGATTCCGCTGGTTGACGTTCCTGTGGGACTGCGGGCTCGGCGGAATCCTCGCCGACGACATGGGGCTCGGCAAGACGCTGCAGTCCCTGGCGCTCATCTGCCACGCGCGCAGGCGGGATCCGGCGCTCCCACCGTTTCTCATCATCGCGCCGACGAGCGTGGTGGGAAACTGGGCGGCCGAGGCCGCCCGGTTCGCCCCGCGGCTGCGGGTCGCGACCCTCACCGACACGCTGCGCCGCCGCGGCCAGTCGTTGGACGACATCACCGCCACCGCCGATGTCGTTATCACGTCCTACACGCTGTTTCGGCTCGACACCGAGGACTATTCCGCCGCCGCCTGGGCCGGCCTGATTCTCGACGAGGCCCAGACGGTGAAGAACCACCAGTCGAAGGCCTACCAGTGCGCCCGGCTGCTGCCCGCGCCGTTCAAGCTGGCCGTGACCGGCACACCGTTGGAAAACAATGTGATGGAGCTGTGGTCACTGCTGTCCATCACCGCTCCGGGTCTGTTCCCGAACCGCACCCGCTTCCACGAGTACTACGCCCGCCCCATCGAGAAACAGGGTGACGCCGAGCTCCTCGGCCAGCTCCGCCGCCGGATCCGACCGCTGGTCACCCGCCGGACCAAGGAACAGGTGGCGCCGGACCTGCCGGCCAAGCAGGAACAGGTCATCGACGTCGACCTGCACCCCCGGCATCGCCGGGCATATCAGGTCCGGTTGCAACGGGAACGGCAGCGGGTCCTCGGGCTGGTCGACGACATGAACCGCAACCGGTTCACGATCCTGCAGTCGCTGACGACCCTGCGCCAGCTCAGCCTGCACGCCGGTCTCGTCGACGACGCCCATGACGCGATCGCCAGCGCCAAGATAGACGTGCTGCTCGAGCAGCTCCGCGACGTCGTCGACGGCGGCCATCGCGCGCTGGTGTTCAGCCAGTTCACCCGGTTCCTCGGCAAGGTCCGCGACGCACTGGACGCCGCCGGCATCGAGTACTGCTATCTCGACGGCGCCACCCGCGACCGCCCCGCCGTCCTGCGCCGGTTCAAGTCCGGAACCGTACCCGTCTTCCTGATCAGCCTGAAGGCCGGCGGGACCGGCCTGAACCTGACCGAGGCGGACTACTGCTTCCTCCTGGACCCGTGGTGGAATCCCGCTACCGAGGCGCAGGCGGTCGACCGGACCCACCGCATCGGCCAGACCCGCAACGTCATGGTCTACCGGCTCGTCGCCCGGGACACCATCGAGGAGAAGGTCATGGCGCTCAAGGTCCGTAAGGCCGAACTGTTCGCCAGCATCATGGACGGCGGCGACTTCGTCGACACCACCCTCGATGCCGACGACATCCGCCAGTTGCTGTCCTGACGGTCACATGCCGACCTCTACGACCACCTTCCACGAGGGGATCCGGGTCCTGGCCGAGAGGACCCCTGACCCGCACAATGTCCTGCTCACCGCGAAACGTCGGGCGACGCAGTGACCGATGGATCCGAGACCAAGGAGAAGACCATGCCGGACGCGTCTACGGAGGTCGAAAAGCTCGGCTGTTACCTGCTTGCGGGCCAGCCGAAAAGCTCTCGCGACATCGTGGCCGAGGCCGCCGAGGCGGATGCGCTCGGTCTCGGGATGGCGTGGATCTCCGAGCGGTACAACAAGAAGGAGGCGGCGACGCTCTCGGGGGCCGCCGGCGCGGTCACGGACCGCATCCTGATCGGCACCGGCGCCACGAACCACAACACCCGCCACCCCCTTGTGACCGCCGGCTACGCCCGCACCATGCAGAGCCTCACCGGCGGCCGTTTCGTCCTCGGCCTCGGCCGTGGCGTCCCCAAGTTGCAGGACGCCTACGGCATCCCCCGCATCACGACCGCCGAGATGGAGGACTTCGCCGACCTCATGCGCCGGCTGTTCCGCGGCGAGGCGATCATCGGTCACCACGGCCCGGCGGGCTCCTGGCCGGTACTGCACCTGGACGCGTCCCTCGACGAGTACCTTCCCCTGGGCATGGTGGCCTTCGGCCCGAACACGCTCGAGCTCGCCGGCCGCGCCTTCGACCATGTCGTGCTGCACACCTACTTCACCGACGAGACGACCGCCCGCAGTGTTCGGACGGTCAAGCAGGCTGCCGAGAAGGCGGGCCGTGACCCGGACTCCGTGAAGGTGTGGTCCTGCTTCGCCACCATCGGCGATCACATCCCCGAGGACCGCCGGCTGATGAAGTCCGTCGGCCGGCTCGGCACCTACCTGCAGGGCTACGGCGACCTGCTGGTGCGGACCAATGGCTGGGACCGAGCCGTCCTCCAGCGCTTCCTCGCCGACCCGGTCTCCCAGGTCCGCGGCCTCGACATCGTCGGCACCCAGGAACAACTCGAGCACGCCGCGACGCTCATCCCGGACGAATGGCTCGCCCCCTCGGCCACCGGATCCCCCGCCCAGTGCGTCGCCGCCGTCCGCAACCAGTTCGACCTCGGCTGTGACGGCGTCATCATGCACGGCGCCACCCCGGCCGAACTCGCCCCCATCCTCGAAGAATTCCGCGCCACAGTTCCCGTCTAAGCGGCGCTGCTCGCCTACGCCGCGCAGCATCCATCGTTGCTCCAAGATCGCGATTGCTCCAAGATCGCGATCGAGCGACTACTCGTGGAGATGCCCCGCCCATCTGTGCCCACACACCGAGCTCTCCGTCTACGTCGGCTGATCGCCGCGTTTCTCCAGCGCCGCCATCCGGGCCTCGAGCTCCTCGACACGGTGCCGGAGCAGCTCGAGCTGCGCCTCTTCGCCAAGGCGACGCTCCAGGCTTCGACGCAGCCGCGGGGACTCCTGCGCCCGGGCCGCCACCATCGCGAGCGGGACCAGTCGCTGCGGGCCGTGCGGGCCGTCGATCAGGCGGGATGGGATCAGGTCGTCGCGGTACCAGGTCCGCAGCGCCGCCCGGGACACCCCGGTGCGGGCGGACGCCTCCTCGAGGGTCACCCAGTCGGAATCCTCGAGCTGGGCGGCAAGGTCCCGCTCGACATCCCACTGATCCAGACGATCGTCCCAGCTCACAGCCACCTCCTGCGGTCCATGACCACGTTCGACTCCGACGCGACCTCCTGACCCTACTATTAGCATGGTATTGACCATGCTAGAGGCTGAATCGACACTGCTGTCATGTTCGAGCGATTCACCACCTCCGCCCGCCAGGTCGTCGTCCTCGCCCAGGAGGAGGCCCGCGGCCTCGATCACAACTACATCGGCACCGAGCATCTCCTGCTCGGGCTGCTCGCCGAGGGGGACGGCATCGCCGCCCAGGCCCTCGCCGAGGTGAAGCTGTCGCTGGAGATGACCCGGTCACGGATCGTCGCCGAGGTCGGCAGGGGAAAGAAGCCGCGCAACGGCCATATCCCGTTCACCCCGCGGGCCAAGAAGACTCTGGAGAAGTCGCTGCGGGAGGCACTCGCCCTGCGCCACGATTACATCGGCACCGAGCATCTTCTGCTCGGGATGCTGGCGGTCGAGGGCGGACTGTCCGCGACGCTGCTGGCCGGGTGGCAGGTGAACACCGAGCGGCTGCGGGCCCGGGTGCTCCAGCTGACCGCCGCCGCATCGGCCGACCGGGCGGCCGGCATACCCTCGCCCATCCGTACTCGCCGGCGCCGGCTACGCGCCGGGACCGATCTCAGCGCCTGGACCGATCTCAGCGCGGAGGCCCACCTGGTCGGGTCCGGCGCCTCGGCCGGCGAGCCGCGCCGTACCGTGGCGGCGAACGCCGGCATCTCGGGTGCGGACGATCTTGCCGGGGGCGACCCGGTCGGTTCCCACCATCTCATGCTGGCCCTGCTCAGTGACCCGGACAGCGTCGCGACCCGCACCCTCACCGACCTTGGCCTCGACATCGGCGCCGCCCGCGACGCGCTTCTGCACGCCGCGCTGTCCGGAACCTCCGACGAGCTGCCCGAGGTGGCCGGCCGGCGCGGGATGTCGCTGCGCCTGACCGAGTCCGCCGTCGTCGTCGAGGCGACCGACCAACGCCTGGTGGGCCTGGCCCGCCTCGCCTTCGCCGCGCTCGCCGGCCACCGCGCCAGCGCCTCCCCCGCCGCCGGCTCCCCGACCGCTCCCATCCCCGCCGACGCCTCGCATGACGGCGGGCAGGTTCCCACCGAGACGATCAGCGGACACGACGAGATCGCCGAGAGCCTGTCCGCCGTCTGGACGGTGCTGGAGGCCAGCCTGGAGGAGATCCGTTCCCGCGCCCTCGACGCCCGCCCGCGGCCCACCACGGCCGACGCCCCCACCAGTCATGACATCGCGAGCCCGGCGGAGGGCTGAGGTACACCGGTGACACGGTCAGATCGAACTCGACACCCGCGCCCATCCGGGACACCATCCACGAGCAGGAGCGCGCGCACTCTGGACTCGACGAGGAAACCTGATGGACGATTCCACACCGGTGTCCGGCATGGAACAGCACGCGGCCGGGGCGCTGGCGGCGCTCACGCTCGAGGAGAAGGTGCGGCTGCTCACTGGTCGTGATCTGTGGAGCACCCAGGCCATCGATGGCATCGGGCTGCGTCCGATGGTGCTCTCCGACGGCCCGTCGGGAGTGCGTGGCCGGGCGTGGGACGAGCGTGATCCCTCACTGAACCTGCCGTCCGCGACCGCGCTGTCCTCCACCTGGGACCCGGACATCGCCCGCCGCTACGGCGCCGCCGCCGCGGTGGAGGCGCGCCGCAAGGGTGTCGACGTGATTCTCGGCCCGACCATCAACCTGCATCGCACCCCTCTCGCGGGCCGGCATTTCGAATGTTTCAGCGAGGATCCCGTGCTCACCGCCGGTCTCGCCGCCGCCTATGTCCGCGGGGTGCAGGGCAACGGCGTCGGCGCCACGCTCAAGCACTACGTGGCCAACGACGCCGAGACCGACCGGTTCACCGTGAACAACGTGGTCAGCGGCCGGGCGCTGCACGAGCTGTATCTGCTCGCGTTCGAGCAGGCCGTCGTCGAGGCCCGCGCCTGGCTGGTGATGAGCGCGTACAACGCGGTCAACGGCGTGACGATGACCGAGCATCCGCTGCTGGAAAGCCCGTTGAACGACGAATGGGGCTTCGACGGGGTCGTCGTCAGCGACTGGACCGCCGTGCGTTCCCTGGACAGCGCGGCCGCCGCGCAGGACCTGGTGATGCCCGGCCCGGACGGCCCCTGGGGTGACGCCCTGCTCGAGGCCGTGCGTACGGAGAAGATCCCGCAGGCGGTGGTCGACCGCAAGGTGGCGCGGATCCTGACGCTCGCCGCGCGGGTCGGCGCGCTCGACGGCTACCCGCCGGTGGCGCCGAGCTGGGTCGAGGACGGTGTCGCGCTGGCCCGCGAGGCGGCGGCCGAGGGCACCGTGCTGCTGGTCAACCACGGCGAGCTGCCCTGGGACGCGGCGGCACTGCGCTCGGTCGCGGTCATCGGCCACAACGCCGTCCAGGCCCGGACGCAGGGCGGCGGCAGTGCCACCGTGATCCCCGCCCACGTCGTCTCCCCGCTCGACGGCCTGCGCGCCGCGCTGCCCGGCATCGAGGTCAGCCACGCCCTCGGGGCGCTCGTCCACCATGGCCTGGCCGACCTGCCACCGCGGGAGCTGACCAACCCCGCCACCGGCGCGCCGGGCCTGCGGGCCCGCTTCCTGGACGAGGACGGCCAGGAGCTGCTCGCCGAGGACCGTCTGGTGAGCAGCCTGACCTATTTCGGCGGCGACGCGCCGGTCGCGGCCGCCGCCGCCTTCGAGTTGACCACCCGCTGGACGCCGACCGGCTCAGGCGCCGTCCGGATCGGCGTCGCCCTGCTGGGCCCGGCCACGCTGCACGTCGACGGGCAACCGCTGCTCGAATGCCTGCTACTGCCCGAGGACGGCGCCGATCTGGTCGCGGCGTTCCTGGCCCCGCCGAAGGCCAGCGCCGAGATCGAGACGACTGCCGGAGTGCCCGTCGATCTCCGCTTCACCTACTCTCTGCGCGGCCGGCAGGGCATCGCCGCCACCGTGTTCAGATTCCAGCTCGGCACCGAGCCGGTGCCGGTCGACGAAGATGACCTGATCGCCGCCGCCGCGCGGGCCGCGGCGGACGCCGACGTCGCACTGGTCGTGGTCGGGACCAACGCGACCGTCGAGTCCGAGGGCTTCGACCGCACCACCCTCGCCCTTCCCGGCCGCCAGGACGACCTGGTCCGCGCGGTGGCCGCGGCGAACTCCCGCACCGTCGTCGTGGTGAACGCCGGCGCCCCGGTGCTGCTGCCCTGGCGAGACCAGGTCGCGGCCGTCCTGGTCAGCTACTTCGGCGGTCAGGAGACGGGCCACGCCCTCGCTGACGTGCTGCTCGGCCACGCCGAGCCAGGCGGACGACTGCCCACCACCTGGCCCGCGACCATGGACGACGCTCCCATCCTGAATACCGCTCCGACCGACGACGAGCTCCACTACGACGAGGACATCCACGTCGGTTACCGCGCCTGGCTGCGCCGTCCTGCCGCCGCCGCGCCCGTGCGGCCGGCCTTCTGGTTCGGCAGCGGCCTCGGCTACACCGACATCACCGTCACGTCGGTCGACGCGCCGACGACGGCGATTCCTGGAGGCGTGATCCCGGTCCGGGTCGGGGTCCGCAACAACGGCCGCCGCGCCGGCAAGCAGGTGATCCAGATCTACGCCGAACGCGCGGACTCCACGGTCGAACGCCCGGCCCGCTGGCTGGTCGGCTTCGCCCCGGTCCGCCTGCCCGCCGGCGGCACCGGCCTCGCGACCATCGACGTCCCCACCCGTCTGCTGGCCCACTGGTCCGCCGGATGGCAGTACGAGCCGGGCGCCTTCACGCTGCGGACCGGCACCTGCGCCGTCGACCTGCCCCACTCCACCCAGGTAACCCTGCAACCCTCGTAACCCCCTGCAACCCTCGTAACCCTGCAACCTCGTAACCCTGCGATCCACGCGACCGACGGACGACGACGACGGACGCTCGCACTTGCGCTCGCGGGATGAAGGGCGCAAAGGTCACGGGAAGCGCAGGTGCACGTCGTGAAGCTGACTCATACTGGTCGCAGCGACTCTGTCGCCCTACGCTCACAAATGTGGCTTCCGTAACAGTGGTGCCGTCCAGCGCCGCGCCGCCGTCGCCGGCCGAAGCCGGGCCACACGCGCCGGAGGTCTCCGCTCCCGCGCGGCGGCCAGCGCCGCGAGGGCGCCTTCTGCGGTGGTGGGGGCTGGCCGGCTGGGTGCGCCGGCGGGCAGCCACCCCGCCGGGGCGGTTGCGGCTGGTCTCGACCGGGCTGGTGGCCGCGATCGTGCTGCTGTGGCTGGCGGCGTTCATCACCACGGTGGCCCGCCAGCGGGCGGTCGCCGACGTCCGGGACACCTCGGGCCCGGCGTTCGTGGCGGCGCAGCGGGTGCACGCCGACCTGTCCGAGGCCGATGCCAGCGCGGCCGCCGCGTTCCTGGCCGGCGGCGTCGAACCCGTCGCCCAGCGCCAGGCCTACCAGCGCAGCATCGCGCAGGCCTCGACGCAGGTCCTGCAACTGGCCCGGGCCCGGGTTCCCGCGTCCGTGCAGGGCGAACTGACGACCCTCGCGGGGCAGATCCCGGTGTACACCGGACTGGTCGATCAGGCGCGGGCGGACAACCGCCTCGGGTATGCGGTGGGCGGCGCCTACCTGCGGCAGGCCTCGACCCTGATGCAGACCACCATCCTGCCCGCCGCGGACCGGCTGGCGGCGGCGGAGGCGGTCCGGGTCGACGACAGCTACGGTCGGGCGACGCGCTGGTGGCAGCCCACCCTGGTCGCGATCACCGGGCTCGCGGCCCTGGGCGGCCTGGTCGTCGCGCAGGTGGCGCTGGCCCGGCGCACCCACCGCTACCTGAACGTCCCGCTGGTCGCGGCGACGGTCGTGACGGCCGTCTCGCTCGGGCTGACGCTCGCGGCGCTCTCGGTGGAACGTTCCCGGCTGGTCGAGGGACGCGATGGCGGGTTCGTGCCGATGACGGTCGTCGCGCAGGCCCGGGTACTGGCTCTGCGGGCCTGGGGCGACAGCAGCCTGTCCCTGATCGCCCACGGCGACGGCGCGGCCCAGGACGACGACGCCGTGCGCGCCACCGCCCGGCTCGGCTATGACGCCTCCGGCCGGCCGACCGGCACCGGGGTGCTGCCCGCGGCCGAGCAGCTCGGCGGGCCCGATGCCACAACCCGTGCGCACCTCGCCGAGTACTGGCAGGCGTACGCGGCGAAGGCCGGACAAATCCGCGCCGGAGCCTCCGCCCTCGGCGGCTTTCAGGAGGCCGTGCGCCTTGCCCTTGGTGACGGGACGACGGCCTTCCGCCAGTTCGACACCGCTGCCGACACCGCGCTCACCACCAGCCAGCACCGGTTCGACGCCAGGCTCACCTCCGCCGGCGACGCGCTGGGCGGCCTGGCCGTGCTGGTGAGCGTGGCCTTGGCGCTGGCCGCGGTCGGTGTCCTCGCCGGGTACCAGACGAGAATCGACGAGTTCCGATGACGCCCCGCTGGTGGGTGCCCGCCGTCGTCCTGGTCGCGATGGGGGTCCTCGCGCTCACGGACCCGACGGTGCGCAGTGAGATGCCCGCCGCGGCCGAACCGCTGACGCCGCCCCGGCAACCGGCGCTGGCCATTCCAACACCGTCGTCCCGGCACACCGCCGACTGCGGCGATCTGACCGCGAGCCTGCGCCCGCACACCGGGCAGCCGGACGCGGCCCCTGCCACCGCGGCGCTGCGCCCCATCCTCGACCGCGGCTATCTGACGGTCGCCGTGCGGCCGGACACGCCGCCGTTCGCGTCCGTCGACGTGGATACCGGCGAGTTCACCGGCTTCGAGATCGACCTGGCGAAGGAGATCGGCCGGGCCTTGTTCGGCGCCGACGGCCATGTCCGCTTCCGGGCGGTGACCGCGGCCGAGCGCATCGACGTGGTCCGTCGCGGCGAGGTCGACCTGTCGGTGGCGACGGTCACCGTCACCTGCGCCCGCCGGGCCCAGGTGGACTTCTCCGCAGTGTACTACCAGGCGTCCAAGAACGTGCTCGTGCGGGCCTCGTCGCCCTACCGTTCGCTGGCCGACCTCGGCGGACGCCGAGTCTGCGCCGCCGTGGGAACCACCTCGCTGCAGCTGGTCGTCGACACCCCGAACCACCCCGTTCCCTACCCGGTCGCCAATGTCACCGACTGTCTGGTCGCCCTGCAGCAGGGCACGGTCGAGGGCGTCGTCAACGACGACACGGTGCTGGCCGGGATGGCGGCGCAGGACCCGCAGACCAGGATCACCGGGCCGAAGTCCCTCGACGTGCCCACGGCCATCGCGGTCGGCCGCGACCATCCGGAACTGACGAGGTTCGTCAACGGGGTACTGGCCCGGATGGCGGCCGATGGGAGCTGGGTCCGGCTCTATGCCGCCAACGGCCTGACCCAGGTGCTCGGCCCGGCCCTCGCCCCGCCCACCGCGCACTACCGGGACCGCTGATGCGCAGGGTTCTGGTGGTGGTGCTGGCGGCGGCGGTGGCCGCCGCTGTGGTCACGGGCTGCTCGACGGTGTCGAGCCGGCTGCCGGCGCAGGCGCGCCCGCTGAGTCTGCCCGCCTCGTCCTCAGCCGCGCCGCCCACCTCGGCCGCCCCGGTCGCGGGCTGCACCGATCCGCGGGCGAGCTGGCGCCCGGCCGCGACCCAGCCGACGCCGGGAGCGATGCCGTCCGGCTCGTTCATGGCGCGGATCGTCCGTCGCGGCTACCTACGGGTCGGGGTGCTGGGGGACTCCCCGCCCTTCGGGTCGATCAACGTGCTGTCCGGGCAGGCGGAGGGGTTTGACGTCGACATCGCGGACGAGATCGGTCGGGCGCTGTTCGGCTCCGACGGTCACGTTCGGCTGCGCACCATCACGAACGCGGAGCGGATCAACGTCGTCCGCGACGACGCGGTCGACCTGGTCGTCGCGACGATGTCGGTGACCTGCCAGCGCCGGACGCAGGTCGACTTCTCCTCCGTCTACTACGACGCGCGGCAACGGCTGCTCGTCCAGGCCGGGTCGGGCATCACCAGCCTCGCCGACCTCGACGGAAAGAAGGTGTGTGCCGCGGTCGGCACGACCACGATCGCGCGGATCGCCCAGGGTGAGGGCACCGCCCACCCGCAGCCCTACCCGGTGACGAACGTCGCCGACTGTCTGGTCGCCCTCCAGCAGGGCCGGGTCGAGGCCGCCTCCAACGACGACACGGTCCTCGCCGGCATGGTCGCGCAGGACCCACACCTGCGGATCGTCGGACCGTCGCTGGAGGAGGAGCCGGACGCGATCGCCATCAGCCTCGCGCACCCCGACTTCACCCGGTTCGTCAATGGCGTGCTCGCGCGGATCTTCGCCGACGGGACCTGGGCGCAGATCTACCGCCATCGGCTGGGGGAACTGGGCGCCGTCCCCGCCCCGCCGACGCCGAGGTATCGAGACTGACATGACGGTGCCACCGGGACGATCGCGATGATCGCCGAAGGGCTCTCCGGCGTGGACGCGTCCGTCGCGCGCCTGCGCGCGGCATCGACCGAGCTCGCCGCCACGCTGATCGAGCTCGACGCCCATCGGGGCCGGTCGTTGCTGGACCCGGCCCACTGCGCGGGGGCCACCGCCGCCCGCGCCACCGTCGCGCTCGACCGGCTGGCCTGGCTGTGGGACCGGTACCTGGCCCTGTTCGACCTGCTCACCAGGGCGGACACCGCGGCGGCACGGCGGGGTGGACGGCGACGCGAGCAGCTCACCGATCTGCTGCGCACCGCCGAGGCCGCGGCCCACCCGGGCCCGCCCCATCCCGAACCAGAGGATCCTCCGCCGGGCAGCGGGGCGTCGGACGAGATGGGCCTGGCCGCGATTGCCAGAACCGTCGCTCGGGTACGCACCGACTTCGACGCGGTGGTGAACGCTCACCAGGCTCATCTGGCGATCCTCGCCGGCGCCGAGGAACTGCTGGCCCGGCTCGTCGCCGAGGCCACCCGGATCGGCAGCCCGCCGCTGGCGGAGCTCGGCGCGGCCGCCGCGGCGCTGGCGCCGCTATCGGCGGCCATCGCCGCGGACCCGCTCGGCCTCGCGGCGCGGCAGCCGATCGAAGCCAGGGCGGCCCTCGACCGCGCCGCGGCCAGCATCGACCCGCTGGTCAGGGCCTACGACACCCTGGACGACGGGCTGCGCGATGCCGCCACCCTGCTCGACACGGTGGTGGGCGTCGCCGCGGACGGCGAGCGGGACGCCGGCCGGGCCGCGGGCCGCATCCGCCTCGCCGAGGGCGAGCTGCTGCGCCTGCCCGAGGGCTGGCTGGACGATCCCGGTCACGGCCTGCGCCCCTGGCTGGAACGGCTGCGCGGGCTTGCCGCCGGCCCACCGCAGCGGCGCCTCGCCGCCGTGCGCGGCCTCGCCGCCTGGACCGCCGTCGCCGAGCAGGCACTGGCGCAGGCCCGGCACGTCGCCGAGGCGAACACACTCCCCTTGCGGCGGCGCGACGAGCTGCGCGGACTACTGGGAGCGCTGCGGCAGAAGGCGGTCGCGACCGGGCAGGCCGAGGACCCGGCGCTCGAGCAGAGCTACGCCGGCGCGCGCGACGTCCTGTACACCGCGCCGACGGATCTGACCCTGGCCCAGGACCGGGTTACCGACTACGCGTCGGCGCTGAACGGAGCGTGCCGCGCGAACAACGAGGGGCGGGGCGCGACGTCATGACAGTGATCGCCTGTCCGGAGCCGGGCTGCCCGGGCGTCATCGAGGATGGTTACTGCACCGAGACGGGCCTGGCCTACCCGCCCCCCGCCAGCGGCGTCGCCTCCGACGGGACGGCGCCGGGCGGTCCGGGCGGTCCAGAACCCATCAACGCGATTCCCGCGACCACCAACGCGATCGGCGGAGGCGGGCGGCCGATCAGTCCCCAGGCGATGCCCGCCAGCGCGGGGCCGACCAGATCGTCCAGCCGGGGTGTGGCCGGCGGGTCGGTGCGTTCGCGTCCGTCGACGCCCTCCGGTGGGCGACGGCGTGGCCTTGGCGCAGGAATCGTCCAGGTGCCGGAGCTACCCGCTCCCGATCCGACGGCGCGACTGCTGACCTCACCCAGCGTGCCCGAGCACCGGCGGTTCTGCCCGCGGGGCCATCCAGTCGGGCGGGCTCGCGGTGGCCGGCCGGGCCGCACGGTCGGGTTCTGCGGCGAGTGCCAGGCGCCGTTCTCGTTCGTCCCGGCGTTGCGTGCCGGTGACACCATCGGCGGCTACGAGATCGCCGGCGCGCTGGCCCACGGCGGTCAGGGTTGGATCTACCTGGCCCGGGACCGCTCGGTGGCCGACGACTTCTGGGTGGTACTCAAGGGCCTGCTCGACGAGGGCGACCCGGATGCGCGTGCCGCCGCCATCGCCGAACGGCGCTTTCTGGCCACCGTCGACCATCCGGGCATCGTCAAGATCTTCACCTTCGTCGAGCATGGCGGCACGGGCTACATCGTCATGGAGTACGTCGGCGGGACGTCCCTGCGCGACCTGCTGAAGGACCGCCGGGCCGCGGCGGGGCGAACTGACCCGCTGCCCGCGCACCTGGCGATCTCGTACATCCTCGCCGTCCTGCCCGCGTTCACCTACCTGCACCGCGCCGGCCTGGTCTTCTGCGACTTCAAACCGGACAACGTCATGCTCAGCCGGGACACGGTCAAGCTGATCGACCTCGGCGCCGTCCGGCACCTCGACCAGCAGGGCGGCGCGGTCTACGGCACCAAGGGCTATCAGGCCCCGGAGGTGTCGGAGACCGGGCCGTCCCTCGCCTCCGACCTGTACACGGTGGGTCGTACTCTGGCCGCGCTGCTGCTGGACTTCCGCGGCAACACCAGCACCTACCGGCACAGCATCCCGCCCGCCGCCGACCATCCGGCGCTGGCCCGCTATGACTCGCTGTACCGCTTCCTGGTCAAGGCGACCGCCGTGCATCCGGACGACCGGTTCGTCTCCGCCGAGGAGATGCACGACGAGCTGGAGGGGGTGCTACGCGAGGTCGGGGCGGACGTCGCCGGCCGACCGTTCCGGTCGACCAGCCGGCGGTTCACCGGCGACGCCCATCCAACCGGGCGCGCCGCCGACGGCACCCCCGCCGGCCCGCCGTGGGTCGTCCTGCCGGTGCTGCTCGTCGATGACTCCGACCCGGCCGCGATCGCGCTCGCCCGGCTGCCCGCCGTCAACGCGGAGGAGCTCGAGCCGCTGCTGACCGCGGCCGGGATCGACGGGGTCGAGGTACGGCTACGGCTCATCCGGGCCCAGGTGGAGGCCGGCCGGTTCGGCCGGGCCCGGGACCTGCTGGACGCCCTCGAGTCCGACGACCCGTGGGAGTGGCGCGCCGCCTACTACCGGGGCATGATCAACCTTGCCGAAGGGGACACCGCCGCCGCCCGCGGCTTCTTCGACCGGGTGTACGCGCAGGCGCCGGGCGAGCTGGCGCCCAAACTGGCGTTGGCGCACGCCGCCGAGGCCGACGGCGACCTGGCGTCCGCCGAACGCCTGTACAACGTCGTGTCCAGCACGGACGACACCTTTACCAGTGCCGCGTTCGGCCTGGCCCGGGTGCGTGCGGCGGTCGGTGACCGGGTCGGTGCGGTTGCCGCCTACCGGCGGGTGGCGCCGGCCTCGGCCGCCTACGTGGACGCCCGGGCGGCGCTCGTCCGTCTGCTGGGAACGACCACCGTCGCCGGCACGCCCTCACGGGACGATCTGGCCGAGGCCGCGCGCGTGCTGGAGACGCTCGACCTCGATGGGATTCGCCGGGTCGAGCTGACCCGTGAGCTGCTCACCGCCGCGGTGGACCTGATCGAACCCGGTCCGCTCGCGCCTGGCGACGACATCACGATCGCCGGCCGGCCGCTGCGCGGTCCCGACCTGCGGCTTGGCCTGGAACAGGTCTACCGGCAGGCGGCCCGCCTCGCGGGCAGCGAGGCCGAACGCCACCGCCTGGTCCAGGAAGCCAACCGGATCCGACCCTGGACGCTTGTGTGAGCGGCCCTGGTGGTCTTGCCGACCGGGCGTCGTCGGCCTGCCCGTCCTGCGGCGAGGAGGCGCTTGCGGCCGACCGCTTCTGCGAGGCCTGCGGCGCCGCCCTGCACACCGACGCCCTGCACATCCCGGTCACGCCGCTCGGCTTGGCCGCCATGGTCGATGCGGCGGATGCAGCGGATCCAGCGGATCCAGCGGTCGCGGAACCGGCTGTCCAGCCTGGTCCGGATCCGGGGGCGGCACTGTCGCGGCCAGAGCCATGCGCGCAGTGCCAGGGCGTCGTGGTCGACGCCGAGGGGTACTGCCTGACGTGCGGTCTTCAGCGCAGCCGACCCGGATCCGGCCGGCCCGAGCGGACCGAGTTCGACCTTGGCCCGCTCGCGGGAGTCTCCGACCGCGGCCTGGTGCATCAGGCCAACGAGGATGCGATGGCCGCGTCCGAGGGCTCGGCCGGTGCGCTGATCGCGGTGGTGTGCGACGGCGTGTCCCGGGCCGTCGGCTCTGGCCCCGGCGCCCGGGCGGCGGCTGCCGCCGCGCTGGCGTCGCTGGCGAGAGCTGCCGGCCCGGCGGGAGACGCCATCCGCGCGGCGGCCGGTGCCGGGCAGGCGGCGATCGAGGCTGTGGCGGCATCCACCGGTGACGAGCCGTCCTGCACATTCGCGGCGGCCCTGTACGCGGGCGGGGTGCTGACCGTCGGCTGGCTCGGCGACAGCCGGGTCTACCTGCTCGACCAGACCGGCCCCCAGTTGCTGACCTTTGACGACACCGTCGCGGCGGCCGCCGCGCGCGAGGGCCTCATCCCGCCCGAAGCGGCGGAGACCGCACCCGGTGCCCATACGATCACCTCCTGGCTGGGCCTGAACAGCCGCCAACCCATCCCCCACGTCCGGACCGCGCACCCGGTCGGCCCTGGCCGGGTTCTGGTCTGCACGGACGGTCTCTGGAACGACGCGTCGTCGCCCGGTGCGCTGGCCGCCCAGATCGCCGAGCTGCCCGGTGACGCCTCCGCGGCCGAGACCGCCCGCCACCTGGTCGCCGCCGCCCTGCGCGCCGGCGGCCGGGACAACATCACCGTCGTCGTCATGGATATCCCCGGGAGAGCCTGATGGTGTCGTTCCGTTGCGAGGTACATCAGAACCCCTACCTGCCCGAGGACGGCACGCAGGTCGACGCGGTGGTCACCGTCACCGTCACCGCCGACGTCGACGGCGCCGGGCCGGCTGCCACGGCCAGACCCGCGCACGGCGAGGCCGCCGGTACTGCCGCCGGGGACCCTGCCGGTGCTGGTACCGGGCGGGCGGCCGGAGGCGGGCCGGATGCGGTGGAGGTCATCCTGCTGGACTGCTCCGGGTCGATGTCCGGTGGCCGCAAGATGGCGGAAGCCCAGCGGGCGGCGGCGGTCGCGGTGGACACGCTGCGTGATGGTGTCGGGTTCGCCGTGATCTGCGGCACCTCCGGCGCGAGCATGATCTATCCGGACGAGGGCCTCGCCATCGTCTCCGACCGCACCCGGCAGGAGGCGAAGGCCAGGATCGGGACGCTGGCGGCGGGTGGTGGCACCGCGATCGGCGCCTGGCTGCGGGCGGCCCGCGCGCTGATGCTGCTCGCGCCCGACGCCATCCACCACGCCCTGCTGCTCACCGACGGGCAGAACAACGAGCCCCCGGACACGCTCGCCGAGGCCCTGGCCGCCTGCGAGGGCGTCTTCCAGTGCGACGCCCGGGGCGTCGGCGCGGACTGGAAGGTCGACGAGCTGCGGCTGATCGCCACCGCTCTGCTGGGCAGCGTCGCCCTGTTGCGGCAACCGGCGGACATCGCCGCCGACTTCCAGGCGGTGATCCAGACCGTCATGGATCGCGGGGTGCGGGACGTCCGCCTGCGGATCTGGGCCCCGCGGGGCGCCCGGATCCGGTTCGTCCGGCAGGTCTCGCCGCAGATCGACGAGCTGACCGGCCGGGCCGTCGCCGTCAGTGACCTCGTTCAGGACTATCCGACGGGTGCGTGGGGATCGGAGACGCGGGACTACCACGTGTGTGTCGACGTGCCGCCCGCCCCGGTCGGCGGCCGACGCCTGGCCGCCCGGATCAGCCTGCTCGACGGCGAACAGACGCTCTCCACCACCAAGGTCGAGGTGATCTGGACCGACGATTCGGTGGAGTCCACCCGGATCAACGAGGTCGTCGCCCATTACACCGGGCAGGCGGAACTGGCTCGCGCCATCCAGGACGGGATCCGCGCCCGGCAGGCCGGGGACGAGGACAGCGCCGTCACCGCACTCGGCCGGGCGGCTCAGCTCGCCGCCGCCGCCGGCGACGAGCTGACCCTGCGCCGGCTGGAAAAGGTCGTTGAGATCGTCGATGCGCAGACCGGCCAGGTTCGCCCGCGCCACAGTGTCGAGAAGCTCGACGAGATGGACCTCGACGCGTCGTCCACGCTGACCGTCACCCCGAAGACGCCGTGAGCGCGGTCTGTCCCGAGGGACATCTGTCCGCCACGGAGGACTGGTGTGACCTCTGCGGTTCGCCGATCGCCCCCGGTCCTTCTCCCCGCGCCCAGCCGTCCCGCGCGGCCGGCCCGCCTCCCGCGGATGGTCAGCGGGGTCCAGCCGGCGCCGTCGATGAGGCCGGGCCGTCCGACGGGGCCGGACCTGCCGACGGGGCCGACCTGCCGCCGACGACCCGGTCGGCCGCACCGTTGACCACGCCCCCACCGTCCGCCCCGGCCTGCCCGGTCTGCACCGAACCGCGCTCCGGCAGCCGCTACTGCGAGGCGTGCGCCTACGATTTCGACACGGGAACCGTGCCCGGCGCCCCCGTTCCGGTCGCGCGTCCAAGCCCGGCATCCCACGCGGGCCCGGCGTCTCGTTCAGGCCCGCCGCCCCATTCCCCGCCGCGCCCCCACCTGCCGGCGACAGCCGATCCGGTCGCCGCCGTGCGTTCGGCCGACGGCCAGACCGTCATCGCGGGCGCGGGCGCGGGCGCGGGCGCGGGCGTCGGCTGGGTCGCCGAGATCGGTCCTGACCGCGCGTTCTTCGACCGCAACGACGACGACGTCGACTTTCCGGACCTGGTCACGCGGCGTCAGGTCGCCCTCGCCGGCGACCGGACCCTCATCGGACGACGCAGCCCCCGGCGCAATGTCCTCCCGGAGATCGACCTGACACTGCCCCCCGAGGACCGCGGGGTGTCCCGCGTGCACGCCTTCCTCGACCACTCCGACGACGGAAGGCTCGCCGTCACCGACGCGGGCTCGGCCAACGGCACCTGGATCGGCAGCGACCCGCGCCCGATCCCGCCGGGCCGGACAGTCCCCCTGGCCGACGGCGACCACATCTACGTCGGTTCCTTCACCCGCATCACCGTCCGCCGCACCTGCTGACCTACCGGGACGGCCCCGGCCGCCACCCTGACCGATTCCACGTCCGCGCCGGTCAGCGCCGATGTGAAGCCGGATTGGGAGCCCGCCCGAGCCCACTGTCCTATCGCGCAGGCCGGCCTTATCGTCCTCTTTCGTCGGCTTTCAGTCAAAGGCCGGCCAAGGTCGATCGGACCGCATATGCTCGCGGCCAATCGGCGGGGCTGATCGGCCGATCTCGCTCTGAGGGGGAGAAAAACATGTCCACGGCCGTTCTGAAGGTGACCAGCATGGCCGGAGAGGTCACTGTCCCCTCGGGACAGCCGCGGTTCATCATCGGGCGAGCACGCAACGCGGACCACGTGATCGCGGACAGCCAGGTCTCGCGGCAGCATCTGATGATCGAGAAGACCGGGCCGGGTTGGGCGGTGCGGGACGTCAGCACCAACGGGACCTGGCTGGATGGCAGCCGGATGCTGACCGCCATCGAGGTGCGCGGCGATACGCGCTTCCGGCTCGGCTCGCTCAGCGGCCCCGAGGTCCTCCTTCGCGTCGAGGTCGACAGCGGTCGGGGCAACTACCCGTCCGATGACTTCGGTGGCACGTTCGGCGGAGGTCTCGAGGGCGGGTACGCCGACCTGCAGACGATGCTGCCCGGCCAGCCGAGCTACGCTCCGCCCCGCGGACCGGAGCGCACAGCCCCCGCCCCGCCGCGTGCGCCGGTCCGGGCCGGTGCCGGTGCTGGATCCGGATCCGGCCACGCCCGCCGGACCGCCGGCGCCGCCCCCGCCGTGCCCCCCACCCCGGCCGGGCATACCCGCCTGGACCGCGAGCACGAGCGCAGCACCACCTACCCGCTGCGCCAGGGCCAGATGCAGATCGGCCGTGGCCGCGGCAACGACATCGTCATCTCCGACCTGCTCGCCTCCCGGCTGCATGCCACGCTGACCGTGCGCGGATCCGACATCGAGCTCGTCGACATGGATTCGGCGAACGGAACGTTCCTCGACGGCCGCCGCATCCAGCGCGCCCAGGTCGTCCAGGGCGACATCATCGCCATCGGTCACCATGTCCTGCAGCTCGAGGGCAACCAGCTCGTCGAGTACATCGACTCTGGCGACGTCAGCTTCGAGGCCGAGCATCTCAACGTGTGGGCCGGCGACAAGCAGCTCATGCACGACATGACGTTTCGCCTGCCAGGGCAGGCCCTGCTCGGCGTCGTGGGCCCGTCGGGCGCCGGAAAGTCGACGCTGCTGGGCGCGCTGACCGGCTTCCGCCCCGCCAACGAGGGCTCCGTGCGTTATGCCGGCCGGGACCTCTACGACGAGTACGACGAGCTGCGCCGCCGGATCGGCTACGTGCCGCAGGACGACATCCTGCACACCTCCCTGACCGTGCGCAAGGCGCTCGAGTACGGCGCCAAGCTGCGGTTCCCGCCCGACGTGACGCAGGCCGAGCGGGACCGGCGGATTGACGAGGTACTCGCCGAGCTGAACCTCACCCCGCATACCGACACGGTGGTCGCGCGGCTGTCCGGCGGTCAGCGCAAGCGGGTGTCGGTGGCCCTGGAGCTCCTCACCCGGCCGACGCTGCTCTACTTGGACGAGCCGACCTCGGGTCTCGATCCGGGTATGGACCTGCAGGTCATGCAGTCGCTGCGCGCGCTCGCCGACGACGGCCGCACCGTCATCGTCGTCACCCACTCGGTGGCGCAGCTTGACCTCTGTGACTACGTCCTGGTGCTGGCCCCTGGCGGTCATGTCGCCTACTTCGGCCCGCCGGGAGATGCGCTGCCGTTCTTCGGCGAACAGGGTTACCCGTGGGTGTTCCTGCGCCTGCAGGAAGACCCGGGCGCCGAGTCCGCGGCACGTTTCCGGGCGTCGCGGCATTATGTCCCCGCCTCGGTGACGGCGCCGTCGGCGCGGCCCGAGCCGGAGGAGTTGCCGAGCATCCGGCAACAGACGGTGCTGTCCCAGCTGGTGTCGCTCAGTAGACGGACGCTGTCGGTCATCGTGTCCGACAAGGGCTATCTGCGGCTGGCCGTCGCATTCCCGTTCGTGCTGGGCGCGATCCCCCGGTTCATCGGCGGGGACTTCGCCGACACCCACGATCCGTTCACCCCGAACTCGAACGGCCCCACCATCTTCCTGATCATGGTGCTGTGTGCCTGCTTCATGGGCATGTCGAACTCCGTGCGGGAAATCGTCAAGGAACGGGCGATCTACCAACGGGAACGCGCGATCGGGCTGTCGCGGACCGCCTACGTCGGCTCCAAGGTGCTGGTGCTGTTCATCATCACCGTGTTGCAGTCCATCCCGTTCACGGCCATCGGGCTGGCCGGCCGGCAGCCACCGAACGCCCTGCTGCTCGGCGACTCGTTGCTGGACTGCATGCTCGCGGTGTTCATCGTCACCTTCGCCTCCGGCATGATCGGCCTGGTGATCTCGGCGCTGGTGGACAATGCCGACAAGACGATGCCGTTGCTGGTGATCGTCACGATGATCCAGCTGGTGTTCTCCGCCGGCATCGTGCCGATCTCGGGAACGCCGGTCCTGCCGCAGATCTCCGCCATCTCCCCCGCCCGCTGGGGTTACGCCGCCATGGCCGCCGACGCCGATTTCAACGTCATCACCAGTGCCGGCGTCCAGCGTCCGAAGACCGTCGCCGGCAAGCCCGTCGCCGGCCAGACCGTGCCGGTCAACCCGAACGCGCCGGAACGAGACGCCCTGTTCGACCACACGAAGAAGCAGTACGCCGTCGACATCGCGGGCGGCGTCACCGTCTCCGTGCTCTTCATTGCCATCACCGGAATCCTGCTGCGCCGCCTCGACCCCAAGACCAACAGAAAACGGAAGCCGGCAGCGGCAGAACAGTAGCTTCTGGCAGTTCATGGCAATCGGCAGGTCCCGACAGTCCGCGGGGGCCGGCACCGGCCAGGCGGTCGGTCCCGATGGCCTGGCGGCCGCTCGTGACCAGCGGGACGGACCAGGAGCCGGCCGAAGCGGCCGGGCCGGCGGAGGCGGCATCCTGGCCCGCCTCGCAGCGGCGATCTCGATGGATTTCTCCTTCCTCGCCGAGCTCGACGAGCTGGGCGGGCGCTACCTGGACAATGCCAACTTCTTCGCCGTCGCCGACCCGTCCGATCTCACCGACGCGCAGCTCTACGAACTGATGATGACGGAATACCCGGCCTGGCTTCACCAGGCGAGGGCAAACGGCCTCGTCACCGGTCCCTGAGCAGGTGAACCGGGGCGTCGGCCAGGAGCGGGTCAGGCGCCGACACGCTCCCCGCAGAAGTTGGGATCGACCGTCGTCACGCCGTCGCCGGCGCTGTTGATCGCGACGAACGGGTAGCACACGGGCATCTTGCCGAAGTCAGCCTCGAAGTTCATAGCCGAGATGAGGCCCCCGGCGGTGTAGTCCCTCACCGCGCGCAGACCGGTTATGAAACTGGACCTGGTCGGGCACGTGCCGGCCGTCTGCAGGCCACGGACCACCATATCCCCGATGAGGTACCCGACCCGGGCCACGACCTGGCCGATGTCCTGTAGTTCCGGCGCGTACGCGGCCATCGCCTTCTCGTAGGCGATGTACGCGGGCAACCGCGGATCCGCCGGCTGCGTATTGTAGAAGGTAATGCCGGCCAGCAGCGGGCCATAGTTCTTCATTACATCGACGCCGGGTGGCGCGCCGGAGCTGATGATGACTTTAGGGTTGATGTTCTTCCGCCGCACGGCGGCGACGATCTGGACGAAAGTTTCGGTCGTGAGCGGGCTGACCAGGGTGTCCACTTTGTTCACGGTCATCAGATGAATGATCTGATCGATCTGATGCTGGCTTGGTGTCTCGTCCGCGACCGCCGTCACCACCGGGATGCCCTTTGACTGGAAGCTGGATTCCAGCTGTTTGGCGATGTTCGCCGAGAGGCCGAGACCGGCCGGGTCGGAGACGACCAGGGCCCGGGTTCCACCATGCGCCTGCGCGTACTTCCCGAAGGTGGTGACCGAAGCCGCCGAACTGGTGGCGATCTGGGAATAGTTGAAGGTGAACATGTTCCGGTACTGTGCCCATACGGGCTCCGCGGCGATACCGATCACCGGAACACCCGTGGCGTGAAGATACGCGGCTCCGCCGGTCGAGGTCGCGGTCGACTCAAGAACGGCGAAGACTTTCTTGTTCTCCACCAGGTTCCGACTGACCACCCCGTTGGTGTCCAGCCTTCCCCGGTCGTCCGCCCAGATATAATGGATCCGCCGACCATTCACGCCGCCGGCCGCGTTCGCGGCACCCAACCTGGCATCCAGCCCGGCTCGCACCGTCTGAAAAGTGGCGGCCAGCGCCCCGGTGTCCGGATAGATTAGGCCGACGTCAACCTCACTGCTCGAGACTCCAGGTGTGGTGCCGCAGGATGCGCCCGCCGCGGTCGGACTGCCGCCGCAGCCTGCCGCAACGGCGCCGAACAGCAGTACAGCCGATAACAACGACAGTGCTCGAATTCTCACAGAAGCGGGCCTCTCCGCACATAGCTCGACAGGCCGCCAGAGTAGCATCCGTAACACAATCGTCTAACTATCAAATCACAATCGGCTTGCCATTGTATCGACGCGAGAGACCCGGTATAGGCAGTACTACGTACCGTTTTGTCCAAACATTCGATGCTTTCAGCCTCATCAAGGACAAAGTGCCATCGGATGTCTGAAGTCACGATCCGTGATGACGCTCGAAGGGTCTCAGCCGGATCAGGAATTCGACGACCAGGCAGCCCGGCGCCGCACCTATCGGTCGGAGATCCTGACCTACATCGCGGGCGCCGGCAGCGAGACCACGACGCGGTTGATCGGCTGGACCGGCGCGTTGCTCGCCGAGCATCCCGAGCAGCGCCGTGAGCTGGTCCAGGATCCGTCGCGCATTCCCGTGGCCATCGAGGAGATCCTGCGCTTCGAGCCGCCGGCCATCCACGTGGCCCGCTACGTCTCGCGGGACGCGGAGTTCCACGGCACCACCGTGCCCGCGGGCAGCGCCATCAGCCTCCTGATCGGCTCCGCCAACCGGGACCAGCGCCGCCGGCCCGACGGCGACACCTTCGACATCCACCGGACCCCCGGCCCGACCCTCTCCTTCGGTCACGGACCGCATTTCTGCCTGGGGGCCTCACTCGCCCGGGTCGAGGGCCGTGTCGCGCTGGAGGAGATCCTTCGGCGGTTCCCCGAGTGGGATATCGACGTCGAGGGCGCGAAGCTCGCGTCGACCGCCACCGTCCGCGGCTGGGAGACGCTGCCGGCTTTCATCCGATGACGCCGGACTCCCTCCCGGCGTAAAGTCCGCTGCCGAGCGAGGGAGTTCGCATGACGGACGATCTGGGCGCGGCCGGGCTGCGCTTCGAACGCGACGGGGTCATCGGCTGGTGCGTCATCGACCGGCCGGCGGCCCGCAACGCGCTGACGGCGGCCATGTATTACGGCGTGAAACGGGCGGTGCGGCTCGTCAACAGTGATCCCGACCTGGCCGCGCTCATCATCACCGGCACCGGTGACGTGTTCGCGCCGGGCGGCGACCTCGGCAGCCGGTCCGAGCCGGGAGACCACGTGCCCGCCGGCATCGACGGTGCGGACATCCTGCCGTTCCTCACTGTCCGCGACAGCCAGGCCCCGGTGATCTCCGCCGTCAACGGCATCTGCCAGGGCGGCGGCCTGCTCATCGCGATGATGAGCGACATCGCCGTGGTCAGCGACCGGGCCACCTTCCGGGCCCCCGAGCTGCTGCGCGGCATTCCCGACGCGACCTATGCGGCCGTCCTGCCCGCCCACGTCGGCCTCGCCGTGGCCCGCGACCTGCTGCTCTCGGGCCGCCGGCTCGACGCCATCGAGGCGCAGCGCCTCGGCCTGATCAGCCGGATCGTGCCGCACGAGCGGCTGCGCGAGGCCGCCGTCCAGGCGGTCACGGAGGTTCTGCGCACCGCCCCGGATGCCCGCCTGCACGTCAAGCGCATGCTCACCGAGCACTATCCCTCGGTTGACTACCAGACGATGTTCTGGGCCCTGCGGCACTCCACGGAAACCCGGGAGGGAATGCTCTCGTTCATGGAGAAGCGTCCGCCCTCCTGGGTTCCCGAGTCCCTGGCCGCGCCCGCCGACCAGCGGTGACGCGAGGCTCCCCGCCGCTGGCCGCGGGGTCGGCAACAGCGACGACCGCGTGACGGCGATCCACCCGTCGCCGCGACACGCGACTGGGTGGTCCTGGCGCATGCGGGGTGTTGGATCAGCACTCGGGATATTACTTTCCGCATTGGTTCACTAGCGGAAAGAGGTCACGTGATGGCGAATCAGGATCTCGAGCGCGCTCGGCGGGCGATCGGGCCGATCGGGCTGGTCACCGCGGCGGGCGAGCAGCCGACCCGGCTGGCGCCGAAAGCCGACGAGGAATGGTCGCTCCCGGGCGGAAGGGCGCTGGTCTACTACGGCCAGGGCAACCGGGGCATAGTCCGCCCGGTTCTCCTGGCGGACGGCTTCGAGTCTGGTCCGACCAATTTCGACGCGGTCTGGGAGCATGTCGACGGTGAACCGCACCGGTTCGCCACCAGGCTGCGGGAGCAGGGCCGCGATCTCATCCTGATCGGCTTCGACGAGCGCTCCGCGTCCATTCTGAACAACGCGAGCACCGCGACGGCCGCGATTCACCAGGCCGTCACCGAGCGGCTCGGCGACACCCGCCTGCTCGTCGGCGGTTTCAGCATGGGCGGAATCGTCACCCGCTACGCGCTGGCCCGCATGGAACTGCAACGCATCGACCATCAGGTCGGGGTGTATCTCTCGGTCGACAGCCCGCACCGGGGTGCGACCGTACCGATCGCGCTGCAGGCGATCGCCCATCACCTCGCACCCGTGAACGACACGTTGTCCCAGCTACTCAACAGCGCGGCCGCCCGTCAGCTGCTGTGGCGTCACATCGAGGAGCCGACGGGGGATTCCTCCACCGAGGACTCGGCCCGTACCGAGTTCCTGGAGCAGCTGGACCGCGTCGGCGGCTGGCCCCGGATCCCGCGCCTGCTCGGCGTGGCCAGCGGCGTCGGCACCGGCCATCGCAACGGCGTACCGCCCGGCGTCCTGGCGCTGCGCAGCAACGGCCCATGGCTGACCGACACCCAACTGTTCACCCAGGCCGGTGGACGCGACCGCGTCGTCGCGGAGCTGCGCGGCCTGCTCGGCGAGGTCACCGTCCGTACCAACAACTTCCCTGACCTCGACGGCGCGCCCGGCGGGACGCTCGGCTCGTTCGGCATCCTCGCCGACACGCTGAAGGACGCCGGCGAGAGTGTCGACGTCTCCCATCGCTCGATCTGCTTCGTGCCGTCGGTCAGCGCCGTCGCGGTCCGTGGAATCGAGACCAACGACGACCTCTACGTCAACATCGACAACCTGCCCCCGGAGGAGAGCGAGCTGGACGACTTCCTCTGCTCCTCCACCCCGGTCCCCCACAGCGCCCTCACCGACGAGATCAGCGCCTGGATCCTCGACCGCCTCCCCGACTGACCCTCTGTCCCTGGCTGACCCTCTCTCCCTGGCTGACCCTCGTCCAGGTACACGCCTGGGAGGTGATCGTTCGGACGGGAGGACCCGGGCGGTCATCTCCCGAGAGACAGGTTCGTGCGGTGACCGCCCGAGAGGCAAGCCCTGAGCGGTCACCGGACGAGGGGGCAGCCTCGTCCGGTGACCGCCTGGACACCCGAGCGCCACGGCGACACCTGCCTGGTGCGTCTGGTCGACGCCGGAGCCGGCGACAAGCTGGGCGGCCTCGCGACCCAGCTGGCCGATCTGCCGAGGCTCCGCGCGACCGCCTGAGGCGGGCCGCCCGCGCGCCCTCCCCGCACCATCCTGAGCGTCGGACCGTCCCATGTGTTGAGCGGATCGGGCTAGAGTCGGGCTCCATGAAGGTTGATGGTGGACTGTCGTCCTCCCTGTCCGGCGTCCCGGCCGCGGCCGGCAGGCTCGAGCGGCTGGGTTATGACGGCGCCTGGTGCGGCGAGGTGAACAGCGATCCCTTCCTGCCGCTCGTGCTCGCCGCCGAGCACACGTCCCGGATCGAGATCGGGACGTCGATCGCGGTGGCGTTCGCCCGCAACCCGATGTCCGTCGCCCAGCTTGGCTGGGACCTGCAGGCCTACTCGCAGGGCCGGTTCGTCCTCGGCCTCGGCTCGCAGGTGCGCCCGCACATCGAGCGCAGGTTCGGCATGCCCTGGGGCAGGCCGGTCGCCCGGATGCGGGAGTTCGTCCTCGCGCTGCGGGCGATCTGGTCGTCCTGGCAGGACGGGACACCGCTGCGGTTCGAGGGCGAGTACTACACCCACACGCTCATGACGCCGGCCTTCGTCCCCGCAGCGCACCCCCACGGCCAGCCGAAGATCTTCGTGGCCGCGGTCGGCGCCGCGATGACCAGGCTGTGTGGTGAGGTGACGGACGGCATTTACACCCACGCGTTCACCACCCCGCGCTACCTGCGCGAAGTCACTGTCCCGGCCCTGCTCGACGGCCTGGCCAGCGCCGGGAGAACCCGCACCGACCTCCAGATCAGCTATCCGGCCTTCGTGGCGACCGGGCAGAACGACGCCGAGATCGAGGCCGCCGCCGACGCGATGCGCCACCGGATCGCCTTCTACGGGTCGACTCCCGCCTACCGGGCCGTGCTCGACCTGCACGGCTGGGGTGACCTGCACACCGACCTGCACAGGCTGTCGCGGCAGGGAGAGTGGGCCGCGATGGGCCGGCTCATCGACGACGAGATCCTCGATGCCTTCGTCGTCGTCGCCCCGCTCGACACCCTGGCCGATCGCATCCGCGACCGCTTCGGGGGCGTGGTCGACCGGCTCATGCTGAGTCTCCCGGCGGACACACCCGCGGAAACCACCCAGGCGGTGCTGGACGCGGTGCGAACCCCCGTGGCCGCAACCCCCGCCGAGGCGGCGCATTCGTAGCCCCACGCGGCGGCCGAGCCCGGACCGGCTCAGGCGGTCGCGATCTCGGCGATCTTGGATAGGAGGCCCGCGGCGGACTGCTTCTCGAGCCGGCCCTGGTCGAAGCTGCGGATCGAGACGTCATGCCCGGCGGCCGCCGCGCGCAGGGCGCCGACCGTGGACTTCTCCCGGGGCAGGTGGGAGAACGGGTCGAACGAGTACCACCGGCAGGCGTTCTCGAAGGTCATCTTGTTGATCTCGTCGTCGGGCACGCCGACGGTGACCGCGGCCAGCTCCTCGGGAGCGGTCGGCCAGGACGAGTCGGAATGCGGGTAGTCGCACTCCCAGGAAATGTTGTCGATGCCGATGTCGTGGCGCAGCTTCACACCGATCGGGTCGGCGATGAAACAGGTCAGGAACCGCTCACGGAAGATCTCGCTGGGAATTTTGCCGCCGAAGTTCTGGCCGGTCCACAGGTGGTGCATCTCGTAGGTGCGGTCGAGTCGGTCGAGGAAGTACGGAATCCATCCCGTGCCGCCCTCGGACAGCGCGATGCGCAGGTCCGGGAACTCCTTGATGACCCGCGACCAGACCAGGTCGGCGGCGGCCTGGCAGATGTTCATCGGCTGCAACGTGATCATCACGTCGACCGGTGCGTCCTTCGCCGTCACCGAGAGCTGCCCGGACGAGCCGAGGTGGATCGAGAGCACTGTGCCGGTCTCCGACAGCGCCCGCCACACCGGGTCCCAGTAGCTGTCATGGAAGCTCGGGTAGCCGAGCGTCGCCGGGTTCTCGGTGAACGTCAGCGAATGGCAGCCCTTGGCCGCCGCCCGGCGCACCTCGGCGGCGCACAGCTCGGCGTCCCACAGGATCGGCAGCGCCATGGGGATGAAACGGCCCGGGTAGGCGCCGGCCCACTCGTCGAGGTGCCAGTCGTTGTAGGCCTGGGTCACCGCGAGCGCGAGGTCCTTGTCCTGCGCCGCGGCGAACAGCCGGCCGCTGAAACCAGGGAACGACGGGAAGCACATCGAGCCGAGCACTCCGCCGGCGTTCATGTCCTTGACCCGCTCGTGCACGTCAAAGCAGCCGGGACGCATCTCCGCGAAGGAGGTCGGCTCGATGCCGTACTCCTCGCGCGGCCGGCCGGCCACCGCGTTCAGCCCGATGTTCGGGATGACCGAGCCGTTGAAGACCCACACGTCGCTGCCCTCGGCGTTGCGGACGACCTTCGGCGCCGCCTCGACGAACCTGGCCGGCAGCCGTCCTTCGAACACGTCGGGCGGCTCGACAAGATGGTCGTCCACGCTGACCAGGATCATGTCTTCTGCCTTCACGGCGCCTCACCTCACAGATTGTCCGGGCACGCGACCGAGCACCCAGCTGACGACGGGGTATGAATTCTGATTCTCGAATGCTCTCTTCCCATCCGGCCTCGCCCGGCGGTCCCGAGGGGCAGGTGGGAAGTTCTGGGCCTGTGCGCCTCACGCACCGGTCGGTGCCGGACCGGGGGCATCCGCGCCGGCATCGACCCAGGCGCGCAGGTCACGCCGGACGATCTTGCCGGTCGGGGTCCGCGGGAGCGGGCCGTCGATCAGGTGCCAGCGGGTGGGGACCTTGTAGTGGGCCAGACGCACCCGGCACCACCGCGTCAGCTGCTCGACCGTCGGCGCGGCGCCCCGGCTCGGCACGACGACCGCGCACACCGCGTCACCGGTCACCTCGTCGTCGACCGCGAGGACCGCCGCCTCGTCGACGTCCGGCGACTCCTCGAGGGCGTACTCGACCTCCGTGGGCGAGACGTTCTCCGCACTCACGAGGATCATGTCGCGGGCGCGGGCATTGAGGAACAGCAGACCGTCCTCACGTCGGGCCACATCCCCGAGGGCGAGCCAGCCGTCGGGCCTGAGCACCTTGGCCGAGGACTCCGGGTCGTTCCAGTAGCCGAGCATCGTGTAGGGGCTGCGCACGTGGACCTCGCCGTACTCCCCTTCCGCGACCACGGCACCGGTCTCGTCGCGCAGCTCCACCTCGAACGTCACGTTGGGTCGGCCGGTCGCCGTCGGATGCGCGAGATACTCGGCCCCACCGACTGACGCGATCACGGCCCCGGCCTCGGTGCTGGAGTAGCCCATGCCGAGGCGCTTCGAGGCCGACGGGAACGCCGTGCGCAGGAGCTCCTGGACGGCCGGGCTCACCGGGGCTCCGCCCACCCCGAGGAAGTGCACGCTGCTGGTGTCGTACGAGCCGACCTTGGCGCAGGTCGCCACCCGCAGTGCGGCGCTGCCGAGCGCCGACCAGCCGGTGACGCGCTCGGCCTCGATGGTCCGCAACACGCGTTCCGGGTCGAACCGCCCGGGCAGCAGGACGATCCGCGAACCCTTCGAGATGGCCATCAGCGTGGCGGCGTGCAGCATCGACACGTGGAACAGCGGGGCGGTGACGAGCAGCACGTCGTCGCTCGGCGGGAGGTCCGCCACGCTCGGCGGGACCGGTATCCCCATGGCAGCCCTGGCCACCACCTCGGTGAACGCGTTGACCTGGGCGGATCCGACGAAGGCGCGGTGCGGCAGGACGACCGCCTTCGCCCGCCCGGTGGTCCCGCTGGTGAACAGCAGCAGCGCCGGGTCGTCCTCGGCGACCGTGACGCTGGTCGGGGACTTTCCCTCGTGCTCGCGCAGCAGTGCCGGGAGGTCGTCGTCGAGGCTCAGCACCGGGAGGTTGATCTCCGCGGCGACCCGGTCGAGCCGCGGCCGGTCACCGATCAGCAGAACCGGCTCGACCAGGGCGGCCGCGTGCCGGTACTCGACCGGCGTCCACCAGCCGTTCATCGCGCACGGCACCGCACCGGCGGTCACCACCGCCCAGAACGCGACCAGCCAGTCCCAGCGGTTGGCGGCGAGCAGGGCGACCCGGTCGCCGGCCTGGACCCCGTATCCGGTCCGCAGGGCGTGCGCGAGCGCGCCCGCCTGCCTGAGCAGATCGGCGAAGGTGAGTCGGACATCTCCGTCGACGACGTACGTCCGCTCGCCGTAACGCTCGCTGGCGGACAGCAGGTCCCCCAGCGAGCGCAGGCGGTCGCGGAACACCGGCAGGACGGTTCCGCGCACATCCTCGAGCTGGATCTCGAACAACGCGCCGGGCCCAGTCAGGGCGGCCCGGATCTCGCGGATATCGGCGGTGGGCGAGGGCTGTCCTAATCGGGCTGGTGTCTGCTGCATCGGTGCGCTCCCGGGTCGCCGCGGTGGTGCGTCGTCGCATTGGTGGATCGCTGCCGTGGTGCCTGGTGCTGGGGCAGGCCGACGCCAGCTCTGGCAGAGTCGCCAGCTCTGCCAGACGGTGCGCCGGGCGGCTACTCCCCTGGTGGGATCTCGTAGAACTGGGTGGCCCAGCGACGGTAGGCCATGTAAGGCCTGGCGACCGCAGCGCGCGGACCTCGCCGGCCCGGAACTCAGCCGACCAGCCGACCATGAACCAGCCGGTGGGCTTCCACGTGAACGGGACTTCATGCGGCGCCCCCTCCTCAAAAGCTTTAGATTTATCTAGCATCATGCCGGGAGTACCGGCAGGACACCGGCAGCCTCGGCCGGCAGCGGGTCCCACCGGCCAGACGGCCAGGGAGGCGGCTGGCGGGCCCGGGAGCGGCGGGGGACAGCTCAGCGGCACCCAAGGCTCAACCACACCCATGCCGCTCTATGCGGCAAATAGTATGTACATATTACCGTCCCGTTGGGTGCCCGTCACGGGTGTTCGCGGCGTGGTAGCCGGCCTTCGGAGGGGCATGCATGGACCTGTCGTTGGACGAGGCGTCGCGGGCGGCGCGGGAGCTGGCCAGAGCCGTGCTTGCCCGCTCCCGCGGGCTGGCGTCGGCCCGGGAGGCCGAGCCGCTCGGACACGACCCGGCGCTGTGGGCGCAACTGTGCGAGGCGGGGCTGCCCGGCCTCGCCGTCCCGGAGGAGTTCGACGGCGGTGGGGCCGGTCTGCACGCGCCGGTCATCGCGGCGATCGAGCTGGGACGGGTGCTCGCCCCGGTGCCGTTCGCCGAGCACGTCGCGGCGGCGCGGCTGCTCGCCACCGTCGCGCCGGAACATCCCGACCTGCCCGCCGTCGTCTCCGGCGAGCTGATCGCGACCCTGGCACCGCGCGCGCGGTCCGGTCGTGCCGTCGCCGTACCAGGCACGATCGCGAAGCTGTTCGCCTCGACCGCCTACCAGCGCGCCAGCCGGGAGCTGCAGGACGTCGTCGGCCTCGGCGGCATCCTGCGCGAGTCCGTCGGCGAGGGGCCGGGCCATCGGCCGCCCACGGTGAGATCGAACGTGCCGCCCGGCACTCCTGCGTCGTCACCATCCAGGGCGGGACCACCGAGATCTCCCGCAACCTCGTCGCCGAACAGCGCCTCGGCCTGCCGAAGACCCGCCGAGGCACCCGCTCCGCGAGCTGATCCCGGACACTCACCCGGATGGGACATCCCGCACGGCACCGGGCCGGCCCTCCTGATGCGACAGCCATCAGCTGTGTTGCGGCACACTCGAAACATCTAGATATTAAGCCTAGGATGACAGTGGCGAACGCGCGACGTGACGAACGCGCGACGGGAGAAGGATGACCGCGTTGACTGACGAACGCGTACTGATCGAACGGCAACGCGAACACGGGATCGCGCGCATCACACTCAACAACCCGGACCGACGCAACTCCTACGACGCCGCGATGCGCGACCAGCTCGCCGCCTATCTGGACGAGGCGGCGAACGACGACGATGTCAAGGTCGTGCTGCTGCGCGGTGCCGGCGGCTACTTCTCCGCCGGCGCGGACATGCGCAACGCGTACGGCTGGTACGGCGAAGGCGATGCCAAGGAGGGGGCCGGCGCCAGCGGCAACGGCGCCAGACGGCGACGACCCAGCCAACGCCGCCGGCTCACCGTGGACCGGCAGACCTTCGGCTTCTACCACGAGTTCCTCGGGTTCCCGAAGGTCACGGTCGCCGAAGTCAGCGGCATCGCACTGGGCGGCGGCTTCGAGATGGCCCTGATGGCGGACATCGCGGTCGTCGGGAACGGCGCGCGGCTAGGCATGCCGGCGACTCGTTTCCTCGGTCCCGCGCTCGGCTCGCTGCACGTGTTCTTCCACCGGCTCGGGCCCGTCCTGGCCCGGCGGATGCTGCTGACCGGGGACACGGTCCTGGGTTCGGACCTGGCACATCTCGGGGTCTTCACCGAGGTCGTCGAGGACCACGACGTCACCAAGCGGGCGCAGTGGTGGGCCGAGAAGGCCTCCCGCATGCCCGCCGACGGCATCGTGATGGCCAAGGAGGCGTTCCGGCTCATCGAGCAGCTGCAGGCCTACCAGGGCGAGGAGGTGCTCAGCTACCTCTTCCACGCCTACGGGACCAACCTCAGCTTCGAGGAAGGCGAGTACAACTTCGTCAAGACCCGGGCCCAGCACGGCGTGAAGCGCGCCTTCGAGCTGCGCGACGAGCACTTCGAGATCCCCGAGCCGTAAACCGCCGTCCGGCCGCGCCATGCCGGCGACCAGGGCCCCACGCTCCGACTGGTCCGCGCACAACAGCGTGGCTTGCGCTGGGCGGTATCCTGCTTGCAATGGAAACGGATGCTCCGGTCGATGGCGCACACCTCGAAGCCACCGGTCTCGAAGCCACCGGCATCGAGGCTGCGCGGCGCGAGGCCGCACAGGTCGACCTCGCGCCGGTCAACCGCCCTCGGGCCGATCGCGCTGAAGCCAAGCGCGCCCAGGCCGACCGTGCCCAGGCCGACCGTGCCGGGGGCCACGAGGACCTCGGCACGGACTGGCATCGCCGCGTGGTCACGCGCTCGTTGCAGGGCGCGCAGCAGCGTTCGATCGACCGGGGCAATCGCTTCATCAGAGCGGCGGCGAAGGTTCTGGAGCGGTCGAACGGGGAGTCCCTGACGGTCCAGGACGTGGCGGAGGAGGCCGGGCAGTCGCTGCGGACCCTCTACCAGTACTTCGCCAGCAAGGACGACCTGCTGCTGGCAGTGCTCGAGGAGGCGATGCGCACCTACACGCGCATCATCCGCGCCGCCGTCGCCCATCTGGACGACCCGCTCGAGCAGCTGGCCGGGGCGATTCTCGCCGCAGCGCACCTGCCGGCGATGCACAACAAGGCAGGTGTCGACCGGGGGCTGGCCCGCCTGCGCCTTCAGCTCCGCCAGGCCGATCCCGACCTCATCGCCCGTTCGCAGGCGCCCGTCACCGCGCTGTACCGCGAGCTGGTGGAGGCCGCGCTGGCCGACACCACGCTGGCCGACACCACGCCGGCCAGCAGGGCACCAGCCAGCAGGGCACCGGCCACTCTCGCCGTGGAGCCCGCGACCTACCTCGTGGCGTCGACGCAGTCCACCTACCTCACCGCGATGACAGTGGGCAACGAGTACGGGATACGCCCGCCGGACCGGATCGATCTCTCCGTGTTCTGCCTGAACGGCATCGGTATCCTCCGCACGCGGTCGTGGCACGAGGACGTGGACGGGCGCCTGAAGCTGTCGGGCGACGGGCGTTCGATCCTGCGCCGGCTCGCGCGGACCTCCCCCGCGGACTGAGCTCCGCAAAGCCGAGCCCCTCAAAGACTGAGCCCCTCAAAGGCCGGGTCCCTCAAGAGACCAGGCCCTCTCGCGACTGGTTCGCTGGTTGAGGTGGCACCCGCGGTCGACCGCCGGTACTGTCACTTTCGTCACCGGAGTGCGCTGCTTTACCACCGGGCACCCGGCTCTGCCGGTCTGTGACCCACCGGATCACCGATCCACCGGCCCATCAGGAAATCGGGCGGCCCGGTGGTCGGCTCACCGGCCGTCCAGCCGCCGGGCCGCCGAACCGGGAAGCACGACGGCGTGCGGGACACCCAGGAGGACGATGTTCACCCAGACTGCGGACCAGGACCTGCTCGAGGCGACCACTGCGGACTACCTGCGAGTCACCTGGACCCCCGCGCGCATCCGCGAGCTGTCCCGGCTGGACTCCCCGTTCGACCCCGCGCTCTGGAGGCGGGGGGTCGACCTCGGCTGGACGGCGCTGCTGGTGCCGGCAGACTCCGGCGGCGGTTCGGTCAGCGGTAACGGCCTCGCCGACCTCCTCGCGGTCGCCTACCAGTTCGGACGGCACGCCGCCCCTGGGCCACTGATCGGGACGAACGTGGTCGCCGCGGCGCTGGCCCGCTGGGGAACCAAGGAGCAGCACGGTGGGCCGCTCGCGGAGTTGCTGGACGGGGCTGCGACCGCCGCCTGGGGGTACGCCCCCCGCACGGGGCCGCGATCCGGCAACGGGTTACGGGCGGTCAGCTCAGACGATGGCGTCGCCCTGACCGGGACCGTGCCGCTCGTCGAGACCGGCACGGCGAGCGGCTACCTGCTGCTTGCCGCGGCCGATGCGCAGGGTTTGCGGTCGCACTATCTCGTCCCCCGGGACGCCCCCGGCGTGCGGACGTCGCCCCTGCGTGGCATCGACCTCACCCGGCGCTATCAGAGCGTGACGCTACAGGATGCCACCGTGTCGGCGGCGGCTCGGGTGGGCGAGCCGGGTTCCGCTGACGATCACGACGAGCTGCTACTCGATCTCACCGCCGTGCTGCAGGCCGCGGAGATCGTCGGCACGATGGAACGTGCGTTCACCACCACCCTGCAGTGGACCCACGACCGCTACTCCTTCGGCCGCCCGCTCGGCTCCTACCAGGAGATCAAGCACCGGATGGCCGACCTGCGCACCCAGCTCGAGGCGAGCGCCGCGGTCACCGCGAAGGCCGCGCGGCACGTCGGCGAGGGCTCGCCGGACGCCCGGCTGTGGGCGAGCACCGCCAAGGCATACGCCGGACAGGTCGGCCCGGAGCTCATCCAGGACTGCGTCCAGCTGCACGGCGGCATCGGGGTGACCTTTGAGCACGACCTGCATATCTACCTGCGCCGCGCCACCGTCAACGCGCAGCTGTTCGGCACGCCGGCCGCTTTCACCGACCGGCTCGTGAGCCTGACCGAGACCGCCCTGGGCGGTGGGAAGTGAGCCCGGCCGTGATCGACGTCGACGAGTTCGCGACGCGCGCCCGCGGCTGGCTGGCCGAGAACCTGCCGCCCGCGGATCCCACCCGCGACACCTTTTTCCTCCACGCGGCCACCCATCCCACCGACGAGGAGGTGCTGGCGCGGGCCGCGACCTGCCGCGAGCTGCAGCGCCGGCTGTTCGACGGCGGGTTCGCCGGCATCTGCGTGCCGCCCGAGTACGGCGGGCAGGGGCTGACCCCGGCACACCAGGCCGCCTTCAACCGGGAGATCAGGGGGTACGACTACCCGGCCGAGATTCAGGCGTCCACCTTCATCCCCTGCATGGCCGTGCTGCTCGAGTTCGGCACCGAGGAACAGAAGCTGCGCCACATTCCCCGGATGCTGCGCGGGGAGGAGATCTGGGTCCAGCTGCTGTCCGAGCCGGGGGGCGGCTCGGACGCCGCCGGCGCGGTCACCACCGCCACCCGCGACGGCGAGAACTGGGTGCTCAACGGCTCGAAGGTCTGGACCACGTCCGGCTGGTGGGGCGACTGGGCGCTGTGCCTGGCCCGCACGAACTGGGACGTCGAGAAACACCGCGGCCTGACCGTGTTCAGCGTGCCGATGTCCGCGCCGGGCCTGGAGATCCGCCAGGTCGAGCTGGTGAACGGCTCGAAGGACTTCTGCCAGGAGTTCCTCACCGACGTCGTCGTGCCCGACACCGACCGGATCGGTGACGTCGACGCCGGGTGGGGCGTCATGACCCGGTGGCTGTACCACGAGCGCACCATCTCCGGCGGCTCCCCCTATGTGACCGGCGGTGGCAACCGTCCGAACGCAGGCCCGTACGACATCGGCAGCCTGATCGAGGCCGCCCGGGCGTTCGGGACGCTCGACGACAGCCGCACGCGGGCGCTGCTCGGCGAGGCGCAGACGAACGTCCTCGTCCTGCGGGCCCTGGTCGAAGCCGTCACCCGCAAGATGGCCGGCGGCGCGCTGCCGTACCACGCGGCGGCGATGACGCGCCTGTTCGGTGGTACGAGCAACGCGCGGCGCGCGGCGATCGCCACGGAGCTCTACGGCGAGGCGGGTGTGGTCTGGTCGCCGGACGAGGAGACCGCCGCCCAGGTCGGGCTCGGCTACCTGACCCGGCAGGCCGCCTGCATCGGCGGCGGCACCACGGAGATGGCCCGCAACGTCATCTCCGAGCGGCTGCTCGGCATGCCGCGCGAACAGCGAGCCGACACCGTCGCTTTCCGCGACGTGCCCCGCGGGCCCCAGGCAGGCGGCTCCGGCGCGTGACGCACGAGGATGCCCTGGCCCACCGCGAAGAGTAGAAATATTTACATCTCTCCAGATCGTGAGGTGACTGTCATGGCGACAGAGCAGGACACGAAGCCGGCGGGCCAGCGGCCGGTCGACGCCGACAACCACTACTACGAGAGCCTCGACGCGTTCACCCGCCACCTCGACAAGAAGTTCCGCTTCCGCGGGGTCCGCGTCGTCGAGGACGGCCGCCACACCGAGATGGTCATCGGTGGCAAGGTCAACAACTTCATCCCGAACCCCACGTTCGACCCGGTGATCGTTCCCGGCTGCCTCGACCTGCAGTTCCGCGGCCAGATCCCGGAAGGGGTCGACCCACGCACCCTCACCAAGGTCGAGCCCATCCACCCGGAGTACCGGGACCGGGACGCACGACTGAAGACCATGGACGAGCAGGGCCTCGACGCGGTGCTGCTGTTCCCGACCCTCGGTTGCGGGGTCGAGCAGGCGCTGCGGCACGACGTCCCGGCCACGATGGCGAGCCTGCACGCGTTCAACCGCTGGCTCGAGGACGACTGGGGCTACTTCTACCAGGAGCGGATCCTCGCCGCCCCGATGATCTCCCTGGCCGACCCCGAGGCGGCGCTCGCCGAGATCGACCGGACGCTTGAGCTCGGCGCCCGCATCGTGCACATCCGCCCGGCGCCGGTACCGACCGGGACCGACAAGGGCCGCTCGCTGGGCGACAGGGCCCACGACCCGATCTGGGCCCGTCTCGCCGAGGCCGGCATCCCGGTCGCGTTCCACCTCGGTGACAGCGGCTACAACGCCCTGCTCGGCGCACCCTGGGGCGGCGCCGACGAGTTCGCCCCGTTCCGCGCGCCGGACATGCTCGGCAGCGTCATCATCGGCGACCGGGCGATCCACGACACCGTGGCGAGCCTCATCGTCGACGGCGTGTTCACCCGCCACCCGGCGTTGCGGATCGCCAGCATCGAGAACGGCTCCGACTGGCTCTACCCGCTGATCAAGGGTCTCAGGAAGCTGGCGAACCGCGTCCCGTCGAGGTTCCCCCAGGACCCGCTGGACACGATCCGCGAGCACCTCTGGGTCACGCCGTACTACGAGGAGGACCTGCGCAAGCTCGCGGACACGATCGGCGTCGAGCGAGTCCTGTTCGGCTCCGACTGGCCGCACGGCGAGGGCCTCGCCGAGCCGGCGTCGTTCACCGACGAGCTCACCGACTTCACCCCCGACGAGGTGGAGAAGATCATGCGGACCAACACCGCCGAGCTCGTCGGGCTCCCTGCCTGACCCGGCGGTCCCGGTCGGGCACATCCAGCAGACAGCGGTGCGCCAGACGCACCGGAGAAAGGAGACCGCCGGTGACTCGCGCCATGGACTGCCTGGTGAATGTCGACTTCGGCGACCAGGGGAAGATGCCCGACTGGATGATCCGGGTGAAGGAGGACTACTTCAAGGCGGGCGACTCCTTCTTCAAGAGCCCCGAGCTGCCCGAACTTCTTGACGACATGGATGCCAACGGCGTCGAGAAGGCGATCCTGATCGCGAAGGCGAACCAGACGGACGGCCGGGCGTTCCGGTTCGCCGAGGCGCGCCCGGACCGTTTCGCCCTGGCGGTCGGCGGTTTCAACCTGCTGCGCCCGATGCCGACCGTCCGGGCGCTGGAGTCGCTGGTCCGCGACTACCCGGTCGCCTGTACCAACGTCGGACCCAGCTTCTGGGGCGACGGCATGTACCCACCCACCGACCCGGTGTACTACCCCCTGTACACCAAGTGCTGCGAGCTTGAGCTGCCGCTCTGCATCAACACCGGCATTCCCGGCCCGCCGTTGCCGGCCGAGCCGCAGAACCCGATCTATATCGACCGGGTCTGTTACCGCTTTCCCGAGCTGAAGCTCTGCATGATTCACGGTGCCGACCCGTGGTGGGACGTCGCCATCCGACTCATGATCAAGTATGCCAATCTGCGGCTGATGACGTCGGCCTGGTCACCCAAGCGGCTGCCGGCCGAACTGCTGCACTTCATGCGAACCCGAGGCAAGAACCGGATCATCTTCGCCTCCGACTACCCGGTCCTCTCCTTCCAGCGGACCCTGGCCGAGGCCGCGGCCCTCGACCTGCCGGACGACGTTCGGGACAACTGGCTCTTCGGCAACGCCGACGCCTTCTTCTTCGACGGCAAGACCGGCACCGCCGCCACCGGCTGAAGTCAGCACTCCGCCCGCGCAGGGCCCAGACTCGATGTGGCTGGAAACGTCAGGAGTGGCCAGACCGACACAATTCCATGCCGGCGGAGAAGCCGGCTCCAGCGCTTCTCGTAGGTGACGCCGGCGTCCGCGTAGTCCGCCGGGATGCCGGCGACGGCGTCGCGTGGCACGACGACCTGGTATCCGCGGTTGACCGCGTCCATCACCAGGTTCGGGATCGCGATGTTCACCGAGACGCCGGTGGCGACGATGGTGGTGACACCCAGGTTGCGCAGGACACCAAAAAGCTTCACATGTATCGAGACGGCTGACGCGGTAGGTTCGCGAGCTGTGGAGCTGTGGGAGCTGATCGCCCGCGAGCGCATTCGTGACTCGCTTGCCCGCTACACCTGGTCCGGGGACGCGCTGCGGCTCGACGAGCTGGCCCTCGCCTTCCACGAGGACGGCGAGCTGGAGGTACGCGGACAGCCGCCGCGCCGCGGCCGCCAAGCCATCATCGAGTTCCTCGGCGGCGTTTCCCCGGGCGGCGGCGCGCCGCCGGGCACGCCCAGCAGTGCGCCGCCGGGCCCGTCGGCCGGCGCCACGTCACCGGCCGCTTCGGCCGGGCCAGGGCCACGCCGCATCGTCCGACACAACCTCGCGAACATCCGCTTTCTCGAGATCAGCCCGGACGAGGCCCGGGTGGCAAGCTACTTCACGGTGGTCACCGAGATCGGCCTCGACCACTACGGCCGCTACCGGGACACCTTCGTCCCGGTCGGCGACGAATGGCTGATCCGGCACCGCTACGTCTCGACCGACTGGCGTGCCCCCGATTCGACGATGGCGCCCCCGTCCTCGATCAGATGAACTCCTGAGCCCACTACCCGCGACCGCCGGCGCCCGCGGCTGACCGTCGCCGCTCCCACGCGCGTCGCGCCTGCGACGCGTTGCACCGACGCCCGCACCCCCGTTAGTGTTCATAACATCTAGATGTTTTGCCCTTGCCCTGACGGTGGATGACGAGGAGCCCATGCAGTTTCGCTTCGACGAGTTCCAGATCGCGATGCGTGATGCCGTCCGGGCGTTCTGCACCGGCCGGCTTGCCCTCGCGGACATCGCGGGCCGCGAGGACAAGCCGGCCGAACCGGCCCTGTGGTCCGCACTGGCCGAGCTCGGCGTGCTGGGAATACTCGCCGACGGGCCGGGCACCGGCCTCGGGCTCGTCGAGGCGTCGCTGGCGTTCGAGGAGCTCGGCGCCCATCTCGCCCCCGGCCCGCTGCTGTGGTCGACGCTGGGCGCCCCGTTCGTCGACGGCGCCGCCGACGGCGCGGTCCGGGTCGCCGGCGTCGAGCTGGACGACTCGCTGCCTGGTCCGGTGGTGGTCGAGCACGCCGACGGGGCCGACGTCCTGCTCGTGCTGCGCGCCGACCGGATCGAGCTGGTCCCCCGCGCCGCGCTGCTGCCGGCGACCGCCGGTCTGCCGCTCGACCCGCTGACCCCGGTCGCGGTGTTCGACACGATCCCGGCCGGCAGGGTCGTCGGGGACGCGGCGGCGGCACGGCGACTGCGGAACCGCGGTGCGATCCTCAGCGCCGCGACGCTGGTCGGCGTCGCTCAGGGGGCGCTGGACACCGCCCGCGGCTACGCCCTGGAACGCGAGCAGTTCGGCGTGCCGATCGGTTCGTTCCAGGCGATCAAGCACATTCTCGCGGACATGTACGTCCGGGTGGAGCTGGCCCGCGCGGCCACCTACGCGGCGGCGGCGATCGCCACGGACCCCCGCGCGGGTGATCTCGCGCACTCCGCCGCGGCGGCGAAGGTGCTGGCCGGTGACGCCGGCATCGCCAATGGGCGAGCCGCCGTCCAGGTGCTCGGCGGCATGGGCTTCACCTGGGACATGCTCCCGCACTACTACCTCAAGCGTGCGTGGGTCCTCGAGAACGGCTTCGGCACCGCGTCCGCGCATGCCGCCGGTCTCGGCGCCGCCGTCGCCGAGGAGGCCCTGGCCGGCAGTCCGGCTGCCTCGTGACCGGTCACAGGGTCACGAGCGACATCGCGCGGGGCGACATCGCGCCGGGCGCGATCGTGACGGGTATCCGCTCGCCGGCGGGTGCCGGGTGCCGGGTGCCGGGTGCCGGTAGACGGATGCCGGTAGAGAGGAAGGATCCGCTGGTGGGGTACGCATCGATCCAGTACGACGTCACCGACCGCGTCGCCACGATCACGTTCGACCGGCCGAAGCAGCTCAACGCGCTGAGCCCGTCGATGATCAACGAGCTGCGGCAGGCCTACACCGACGCCGAGGCCGACGAGAACGTCTGGATTCTGCTCGTCACCGGCAACGGCCGGGCTTTCTGCGCCGGCGCCGACGTCAGCGAGATCCCGGGCACCGGGAAGGTCGTCTCCGAGACGCCGTACCTGTCGACCTACGACCAGTGGGAGGCCCCGCAGGAGGGCACGCCGCCGTTCCGGTCGATGACCAAGCCGGTCCTGGTCGCCGTCAACGGCCTGTGCTGCGGCGCCGGGCTCGACCTGGTCACCACCGGCGACATCGTGATCGCCTCGGACCGCGCGGAGTTCTTCGACCCGCACGTCAGCATCGGGCTGGTCTCCGGCCGGGAGTCGGTGCGCCTCGCCCGCGCGCTGCCCACCCACATCGCGATGCGGATGGCGCTGATGGGACGGCACGAGCGGATGGGCGCGCAGCGTGCCTACGAGCTCGGGCTGATCTCCGAGGTGGTCGAGCACGACCGCCTGCTGGAACGGGCGCGGGAGCTGGCGGCGACCGTGAACCGCAACGCCCCGCTGGCCGTGCGCGGCACCCGCCTGGCCATCCGCAAGGGCCTGGACCTGCCGCTGCTGGAGGCCGAGATCATGGCCGAGGCCTTCCGCGAGCGGGTGGTGCGCACCGAGGACGCCCTCGAGGGCCCGCGGGCCTTCCTGGACAAGCGCGAGCCCCGGTGGCAGGCGCGATGAGCACCTCGGACACCACCGCGCTGCCCGCGCTGCCCGCGCTCAGCGAGCGCATCGGCCGCGTTCTCACGCTCGACCCGGCCGCCCCGGCGCTGGAGTTCGACGGCCACTGGCACACCTGGGGCGAGCTGGCCGCGGCCGCCGATGCCGTCGCGCCGCTGGTGCGCCCGGGCGAGCGGGTCGCCGTGCTGCTGCGCAACCGCCCGGCGCAGCTGGGCCTGCTGATCGGCCTGCTGCGCGCGGGCGCCTGTGTGGTGGCGGTGAACCCGGGGCGCGGCACCGAGCGGGTCCGGGCGGACACCCACGCCCTCGGTGTCGCCACTGTCGCCGGCGGCCGGGAGGATCTCGAGGCCTTCGCGCCGCCGGTCCGCTGGCTGGTCAGCGAGGCGCTCGGCGACCTGGTCGTCCGCGGGGAGCGTCCCGCGGGGACGGACGCGGGCGGGTGGCGGCCAGGCATCGCCGTGGAGATGCTCACCAGCGGGACGACCGGCCCGCCGAAGCGGGTACCGCTGAGCTATGAGACGTTCACCCGGGTGCTCGTCGGCGCGAAGCACTACGAGCGGCACGCCGACGAGACGCTGCGCCTGCGCCGCGGCGTGGTCATCGTCAACGCGCCGCTGGTTCACCTCGGCGGCCTGTTCCGGGTGTTGCAGTGCGTGGGCGACGGCCGCGCGTTCTGCCTGCTGCCGAAGTTCGAGGTGAAGGCCTGGGTGGACGCGGTACGCCGGCACCGCCCCTCGACGGTGAGCCTGGTTCCCACCGCGCTGCGGATGGTGCTCGACGCCGATCTCGACCCCGCGGACCTCGCCAGCGTCCGCTCGGTCGTCTCGGGCACCGCCCCGCTGTCCGCCGACGACGCCGACGCCTTCCAGGCGAAGTACGGCGTCGCGGTCCTGACCTCGTACGCGGCCACCGAGTTCGGCGGCGGCGTGGCCGGATGGAACCTCGCCAACCACGAGAAGTACTGGACGGCCAAGCGCGGCAGCGTCGGGCGGGCGCACGCCGGCTGCGAGCTGCGCACGGTCGACCCCGACACCGGCGCCCCGCTCGGCCCGGACGTCCCCGGCCTGCTGGAGGTGCGCGCACACCAGCTCGGCGACTCCTCCGGCTGGACCCGCACGACGGACCTGGCCCGCATCGACGCCGACGGTTTCCTGTGGGTCCTCGGCCGGGCGGACCAGGCGATCATCCGCGGCGGGTTCAAGGTGCTGCCCGACGACGTGCGCGTCGCGCTCGAGAGCGACCCGCGGGTCCGTGGTGCGTCCGTCGTCGGCCGGCCCGACCCCCGCCTCGGCGCGGTGCCGGTGGCCGCCGTCGAGCTGCGCCCCGGCAACGAGTCGGTGACCGCCGAGGACCTCCTCGCCGCCGCCGCCGCCGTGCTGGCCCGCTACGAGCTGCCCACCGAGCTGCGCATCGTCGACGCGCTGCCCCGCACCCCGTCCGGCAAGGTCGACCTCGTCGCCGTCCGCGACCTGTTCACAAGTCCACCCCGGACACGTCCCCCCAGGAGCACACCCGCATGGACCTGACGTACAGCGAGCAGGACGAGGCCTTCCGAGCCGAGCTGCGGACCTGGCTTCAGGCCGCGGTGCCGGCGCAGGGCCCACCGCCGCCGCCGGGAGACTGGGCCGCGCGCCGCGCCTACGACACCGCCTGGCAGCGCCGGCTCCACGACGGCGGCTACGCCGGCATCAACTGGCCCAGCCAGTTCGGCGGTCGCGGCCTGCCCGCCACCCAGCAGCTGGTCTACCTGGAGGAGTACGCCCGCGCCGGCGCGCCCTACATCGGCATCAACTTCGTTGGGAACATGCACGCCGGCCCGACCCTGATCGCCGAGGGCACCGACGAGCAGCGGGCCTTCCACCTCCCGCGCATCCTGCGCGGCGAGACCGTCTGGTGCCAGGGCTTCTCCGAGCCCCGGGCCGGCTCCGACCTCGCCTCGCTCGGCACCCGGGCGGTGCGTCAGGGCGACGAGTACATCGTCAACGGCCAGAAGATCTGGAGCACCCGCGCCCACGTCGCGGACTATGGTGAGCTGCTGGTCCGCACCGACCCCGACGCCCGCAAGCACCGCGGCATCACCTGGCTCATCCTCGACATGCACCAGCCGGGCGTCGAGGTCCGCCCGATGCGCACGATCGACGGCGACGACCACTTCTGCGAGGTGTTCCTCACCGACGCCCGGGTCCCCGTCTCGAACCGGGTCGGCGCGGAGAACGACGGCTGGCGCGTCACCAACGTCACGCTGCGCTTCGAACGCGGCACCGCGTTCGCCCAGCACATCATCACCCTGCGCTCCCAGCTGCGCGGCCTGGTCAGCACCGCCCGGCAGGTGCCGAAGCCCGGCGGTGGGACGGCCTGGGACGACCCGGCGCTGCGCACCCACGTCGGCCGGCTGGAGGCACAGGTCGAGGGCCTGTGGCGGATGACCCAGCGCGGCATCGCCGAGGCCGAGGCGACGGGCCTGCCGGCGCCGACCGGCTCGGCGGTCAAGCTGCGGTTCAGTGAACTGAGCCAGGAGCTCAGTGAGCTCGCGGTCCGGGTGCTCGGCCGCGCCGCCCTCGGCGGCGTGCGGGCCGGCGGGATCGACGGCGTGGAGATCGCCCGCGCCTACCTGTGGTCGTTGCAGTACAGCATCGCCGCCGGCACCTCGCAGATCCAGCGCAACCTCATCGCCGAGCGCATCCTCGGCCTGCCCCGCGCCGCCTGACCCGCGAGTCAGCCGGCGTGGAGGCGTCGTGTGGCGGGCCCGCGCCCGCGGTGCGGGGCGGGTGCGGGCCCGTCGTTCGGCGCTGAGGGCCAGCCCCGTGCGGGCTCAGGCCCTGCCTTCGGACGGCGGCGCGGCGGGGACGCGTCCCGTCCAGGTGCTGGCGTCGCGCAGGACGTCCCGGAACGGCCGGCCGCTGTCGAACGAGGGCTCGCGGGGCAGGCCGAGCACCCGCTCGCCGATCCCGTTGCGCTGCATCTCGTTGGTGCCACCGGCGATCGCCATGAACCGGCCGTCGAGGAACGCGGCCGCCGTCCTGCCCTCCTCGCCGACCGGCCAGGACACCGCGTCCGCGCCACCGATGCGCAGGGCGGCGTTGGCGCGCAGCGGGTCATACGTGCCCATGGCGAGCTTCGCGTACGAGGCGACGTGCGCGGCCGACGCGGGATCGGCCCGCATCAGCCCGCCGAGCCGGGCCACCAGGGCGCGGCGGGCGACGTCGTTGACGTGTACCCCGACGATCTCGTCCCGCACTGCCGGGTCGTCGAGCCGGCCGACCGAGCGAGCGAGCTCGACGAGATCCGCAGCGATACCCTTCGGCGCCGAGCTGCCGCCCCCGGGGCCGATCCCGCCGCCACGCTCGAAGATCAGCATGGTCTGCGCGACCGTCCAGCCGTTGTTCACCTCACCGACGATGTCGTCGTCGGTGAGCGCGACGTCGTCGAAGAACTCCTGGCAGAACTGCGACCCGCCGTTGATCTGCCTGATCCGCCGAACCGTCACGCCGCTGGCGCCCACCGGCACGGCGAACCAGGTCAGCCCGCGGTGCTTCGGCACGTCCCAGTCGGTGCGGGCCAGGCACAGGCCGTAGTCGGCGTAGTAGGCGCCACTGCTCCAGATCTTCGAGCCGTTCAGCACCCAGCGCCCGTCCTCGCGGACCGCCTGGGTGCGCACCCCGGCGAGGTCCGAACCCGCGTCCGGCTCGGAGAAGAACTGCACGACCAGCTCCTGGCCAGCGAGGATCCGCGGGATGTGCCGGCGCAGGAACGCGGGCGACCCGTGGGCGAGCATCGTCGGCGCGCAGACACGGAACGTGGTGCCGCCGACGATCCCGAAGTCGGGCAGCCGGTAGGCGCGGGCCTCCTCGGCGAAGGCGCGCTCGTACTCGGGGCCGAGGCCCTGCCCGCCGTACTCGCGGGGCCAGGTGATCCCGGCGAATCCGGCGTCGAACAGCCGGCGATGCAGGGCCCGTTCCGGGGCCACGTCACTGACCGCGCTCTCCCGGAAGCCACGGGCACTGGGATTCGCGGGCTCCAGGTTCGCCGCGAGCCAGGCCCGCGCACGCGCCCGGAACCGCTCCGGCGTCTCGCCGTCCGGCGGCGCCGGCGCGACCGGAACCTCGGTCTGGACCTCGGTCTGGACCTCGGCCGGGGCGGCGGCCGTGACCTCGGCCGAGCCGGCGGCCGGGACCTCAGGGGTGTTCGCTGTGCCCGCCATCAGGCGACTCCGATCCGGTCGGCCAGACGGGCCCGGTGCCATTGCGGCGCGCCGAACGCGACGGCGTCGGCGGCCAGGCGCCGCATGTACAGGTGGTGGTCGTGCTCCCAGGTGTAGCCGATGCCGCCGAACACCTGGAAGCAGGCATGCGTCACGTCGATCCCGCGCTCACCCACGAAGGCCTTCGCTGCGTGCGCGAGCTCGCCGCCGTTCGCCGCGTCGGCGCCGAGCGCCTCGGCCGCGGCGGCCACCAGGCCCTTGGCCATCTCCAGGGTCAGGCTCGTGTCCGCCAGCAGATGCTTGATCGCCTGGAACGACCCGATCGGCCGCCCGAAGGCGATGCGGACCTTCGCGTGTTCCAGGGCCAGCTCGAAGTCCCGGTGCAGCGTCCCGACCGCCTCGGCGCAGACGAGCACCGCGGCGATCTGCGCCTGGCGGTCGAACAGCGCCTCGGTGTCCGAGCCGGGGGCGCCGACGACCGCGTCCGCGCCGACCCGTGCCCCGTCCAGCCGGACGGCGCCGGTGCGGCGGGTGATGTCGATGCCATCCAGCGGGCGCACCTCGATGCCCGGGGCATCCGTCGCCACCACGGCCTGCAGGAGGCCGGCGGGGCCCCGCGCGGTGACGAGCAGCGCCTCGCAGTCGGCCACCTCCTGCACGTGCCGGACCTCGCCGTCCAGGACGTAGCCGCCGGTCTCGGCTCGGGCGGTGATCTCGCCCGCACCCGGCGTGAGGCCCCGGGCCGCCCCGGCCACCCAGGTCGCCCTGGCCTGGCCGGCGATCAGACGCGCCAGCAGCTTGCCGAACGGCGCACCGGCCCGGGACAGGGCGGATGCGACGACGTTCGTCCCGACGAACGGCCCGGGCTGCAGCCTGGCGCCGCGTTCGGCGGCGACGGCCGCCGCGTCCAGCAGGCCGTTGTCGGACGCGCTGCCGCCGCCGTGCGCCTCGTCGACGAGCAGGCCGAACCAGCCGAGGGAGCCGGCCGTCTCGAAGTAGGCCCCGTCCGGGCCGGGCGCCCCCTCGGCGATCTCGCGGACCTTCGACACCGGGAGCGTGTCCTCGATGAACCGCTCGCTCGTGTCGAGCAGCAGCTGCTGTTCGGCCGTGGGCGCGGCCAGCAACCGGGTGCTCATACGCCGGTGAACTTCGGCTCGCGGCGCTCGCGGAACGACTGGATTCCCTCGGCCATGTCCCTGGTGGTGTAGGCGATGTGCTGGGCGCGCGCCTCCTCCTCCACCGCCTGTTCGAAGGTGAGCGTGTCGCCGCCGTCGAGCAGGCGCTTGATCAGGCTGATCGCGGTCGTCGGGCCGCCCGCCAGCCGGCGCCCGAGCGCCGCCGCGGTCTCCGGCAGCTCGTCCGCCGGAACCACCTCGTTGACCAGGCCCCAGTCCAGGGCCTGCTCGGCGGGCACGAAGTCACCGAGGAAGGCCATCTGCTTCGCCCGGCGCGGCCCGATGTGGCGGGGCAGCGTCCACGAGCTACCGCCGTCCAGCGCGAGACCTCGCTTGACGAACACCGCGCCGAACCGGGCTCGGTCGCTGGCGACGATCAGGTCACATGCGAGTGCGATGCCCAGGGCCACCCCGACGGCCACGCCGTCGACCGCGGCGATCGTGGGCTTCGGCAGCCGGTGCAGCCGGTTGATGAGCTCGCCGACGGTCCGCATCTCGTACAGGATCGACTGCGGCCCATGGCCGGTGACGCCGCCGGCGCCGCTCGCGCTGCCGCTGAGGTCCGCGCCCGAGGAGAAGTTGCCACCCGCGCCGGTGATCAGCAGCGCGCGGTCCGCCGGATTGGCCGTGACCTCGTCGATGATCTGGTCGAGTTCCTGCCAGCTGGTCGCGTTCAGCGCGTTCTTCTTGTGCGGGCGGTTGAAGGTGACCGTGACCAGACCGTCGTGTCGTTCGACGATGGTCGCTTCCATATCTGTTCCTCTCGGACGGCTTCGGCGGCGCCAGGGCGTCGCCCTGCGGCCCAGGGCCGGCGCACGGCCCGCGGCACCGGCGTCCGACGGAGGGGACACGTGCCACCGACGACGGCTGGCGACAGATATCTTTATACTTTTTTGCGCGTCGTCGAGTCGAGTCGTCGCGACTTCATGATCTCCCGCCGGCACCCGGCACGACGCCCCGGTGGGGGACACCAGGGCGTCGTCAGAGGCACCCGCCTCGACCGGGGCGGCGCTGGCTCGGCCGAGGGACGCGGCCGAGGGACGCGGCCGAGGATCAGCTCCCCGACGTGCCAAGCGCGCGGTAGGGCAGAGTGTGCTTGCCGTCGGCGTCGAGCTTCGTCAGGAGGACTCCGCGGCCGCAGACCGCGGGGGTGAGCGGAAACGACGTGCCGTCACATCTGACGGGAATGCCGGGCGCCATCGGGAACGATATCTGGGGCGCCGAGCGAATCTTGGCGGTGACCGTCTGCGCGGTGATGTCGCCGGTGATCCCGTCCAGCTGCTCGCGCAGCGCCTTCAGGACGATGTACATCTCCGCGCCCACCGGATCGGTCGGGTCGACCCGGTTTTTCTTCGCGTAGGCGCCCACGATCGCCTTCCACTGCGTGAGATCCTTGTTGGCGGAGTCGCCGATCGCGATGGTCGTCGCCTCGTTGACCCCCTTCAGGTAGCTGCCGACCGACTTGGTGAGACTCGCCGACGCGCAGAGGCCGAGAATGCTGATCGGCCCCTTGAAGTTCGCGGCGCGCAGGCCGTTGAGCGCGGCGATACAGAAGGAGTCGTTACCGATGATGTGCACCTCGGTCGACCCGCCCCGCACGATCTGGCCAATCTGCGGCGACATGTCCGCCTGGCCCGGCGGCACCTTGATGAGCTGGAAGTCGAACCCGGCCTTCTGGAACATCTGCTTGCCGACGGTCTCGTAGAAACCGGTCGCCGCCGGGACGTCGATGACGATCGCGGTGATCTTCTTTACCCTGCTCTCCCTGGCCACCTCGATGGGCAGGCTGGCCAGCGCCGCGATCTGGTCGCCCAGGACGAAGGTCGAGTCCTTGTCCAGCAGGGCGGACTGTTCCGTGGTACCGAAGGCGAGGACCGGGATCCTGGCATCGTGCAGGGGCTTCCACACGGTCGCGAGTCCGGTGGCCTCGCCAAGGACGGTGATCGTCACCTTCGACTGGATGAACTGCGTCGCGCAGTCCGCCGCTTTGGCCGGGTCGCCGGCGGTCTGGCACTGCACGAGCTGGATCGGCCGACCGCCGATCCCGCCCTGATAGTCGTTGAGGTACTTCGCCATCGCCGCCGCGGCACGCACCTGGATGCTGTGGTCGTAGGCGACGGCCTGGCCGTCGCTGAGTACTCCGATCTTGACCGGAGTACCGGCGGCCACCTGCCTGGTCCCGAGAGCCGCGGTGTCCGCCTTGTCGTCCGAGCCCGAACTGCCGTTGCCGCTGCCGCTGCCGCTGCTGCCGCACGCCGAGGCCGCGAGGGCCAGTGCGGCGAGGCCCGCGACCAGCGCCGTCAGGCGCCAGCGCCGCCCGCCGGGCCCACGGCCGCGCCCGCCGGACCTACGGCGACGCCCACCGGGTCCGCGCCGTGATCCGCTCCCACCCATGGTGTGATCCATAGTTCTCCCTGATGGTCTCCAGAACGCCCCGTCGTCGGCGTCCTCCCTGGCCAGAGCTGTTGGCGGACACCACGCGGCGAGCCGTCGAACGCTGATTCCACGGGCTGGAGCGTCGGTACCGCACGGTCCGCGGCGAGCGAAAAGACTTCGCGATCCAGCAGACGAGACGTCGGCGCAGAATATCTACACTTTTCGCGCGCTGTCCAGCGGATGCGCTGGCCGACGGGAACGCCCGGCAACCAGCGGCCATGCGTTCCGGCAGCCAGGAAGAAAAAACAAGATTTGCCATCTGGACCATCCTGCCGAACTAAGTTTTCGTTGACTGTCAGAATGGGGTCCAAGGTTCTCTCCGACGCCGAGAACTCCAGGAAGCCAGCGACTACCCGAACGTGTGCCTTCGACCGCCCCACTTCCGCTACACCCTCGTTTACCTTTAGATTTTTTGCGTGCCCGTAGCCAGGCGCCGGGACCTGGCCAAGGGCGAAGGGCGGGGCTCATCGGATCGCGCCGTCCGTGGGTGTGGGATCGGGAGACCGTCATGGAGCATGTGGGTTCGTTACTGTTGGGGCTCGGCAACGGCGGGGTGTTCGCGGCGCTCGCGGTCGCTCTGGTGCTGACATATCGCAGCTCGGGCGTGATCAACTTTGCCACCGGGGCGATCGCTCTGTATGTGGCGTATCAGTACGCGGCCCTGCGGGGCGGGCAGATCCTCATCCTGGTGCCGGGACTGCCCGCGCAGGCCGACATCGGCCAGGAGCTGGGCCTCGTTCCGGCGGTACTGATCGCGCTGGTGATCGCGGGGCTGCTGGGCGCGCTGCTGTACGGGGCGGTGTTCCGGCCATTGCGCGAGGCTGCCCCGCTGGCCCGCGCGGTCGCGTCCCTGGGCGTGCTGACGGTGATCCAGTCGACGATGGCGATCCGGCTGGGCGCCGCCCCGGTGAGCGTGGACGCGATCTTCCCGGACCACGCCTGGGACCTGGGATCGGCGACCGTGCGATCCGGGCACGTCTATCTGGCCGTGACGGTGGTGGCCGGTACCCTGGTGCTCGCGGCGATCTACCGGTTCACCCGCTTCGGGCTGCTGACCCGGGCCGCGGCGCAGACGCATACCGGATCGTTCGTCTCCGGGGTGTCGCCGGACCGGATGGCGCTGGCCAACTGGGTGATCAGTGCCATGGTCGCGGGTGCCGCCGGCATCCTCATCGCGCCGCTGAGCCCGTTGACCCCGATCACGTACACGCTGTTCGTCGTGCCGGCGTTGGCGGCCGCGCTGGTGGGTGGGTTCCAGAACCTGGTACCGACGGTGATCGCGGGTCTGCTGATCGGGATGGTGCAGGCGGAGGCGCTGTCGCTGGCCCTGGAGCACAGCTGGATGCCTCGTTCGGGCTCGGCGGAGCTGGTTCCGCTTCTGGTGATCCTGGTGGCGTTGCTGCTGACCGGGCAGGGCCTGCCGGCCCGGGGCGGGCTGGTCCGCCAGCAGCTCGGGCGGACCCCCCGGCCGCGTTCGACGATCCCGCCCACCATCGTCGGCATCGTCGTCGGCGTGGTCGCGCTTCTCGTCACTGACGGTACGTGGCGAAGCGCGGTCATTGGCACCTTCATCGCCGCGATCATCGGTCTGTCCGTGGTGGTCGTGACCGGATACGCCGGTCAGGTGTCACTTGCCCAGCTCGCTCTCGCGGGTGCGGCGGCTTTCTTCCTGTCGGGGGTGACGCAGAGCTGGGGGGTGCCGTTCCCGTTCGCGCCGTTACTCGCGGCGCTCGCCGCCACCGGGCTGGGGGTCGTGATCGGGCTGCCCGCGCTGCGGCTGCGCGGCCTCACTCTGGGCATCGTGACCCTGGGGCTGGCATATGCGATCGAGGCGGTCTGGTTCCGTAACACCCAGATCGTGTCGACCAGGGGCGCGAGCGTGCCGAACCCGAAGCTGTTCGGGCTCGATCTCGGCATCGGTGTCGGCGACAACTTTCCCCGGATCCAGTTCGGCCTGTTGTGCCTCGCCGTCCTCATCGCGGTGGCCTGGGGGGTCGCCCGGCTGCGGACCAGCACGCTCGGCTCGGCGATGCTGGCCGTACGCGACAACGAACGCTCCGCGGCGGGCATCGGCGTGAACGTCGTCCAGGTCAAGCTGATCAGCTTCGCGCTGGCGTCGTTCATCGCCGGCATCGGTGGCAGCCTGCTGGCCTACCGGCGAGGGGTCGTCACGTTCGACTCGTTCACGGCGCTGGGCGGTCTGACCCTGCTCGCGACCGCCTATCTCGCCGGGGTCACCTCGGTGTTCGGCGGGATCCTGGCCGGGGTGCTGTCCACCAGCGGCGTCGTGTTCGTCGCCGCGGACAAGTGGCTCGACTTCGGCGACTGGTTCACGGTCATCACCGGGCTCGCGCTCATCCTGACCGTCATCATCTATCCGGAGGGCCTCGCCAGCGGAGGTCATCAACTGGCCGACCGTGTCACCCCAGCGCTGGCGCAACGGTTCCGCCGAGCACGGCCGGCCGGGGCGGTGCCCGGGGTGCCCGGGACCGCGGGGGACGCACCGACCACGGGGGACGCGCCCGCACCGGAGCCCGCCACGGGCGGGGCCGGCACGGGAACTCCCGCCAGGGCGCCGGAGCCAGCGGTGCCGGTCGCGGCGGACGCGGTGCCGGTCGCGGCGAGCGCGGCCCGCGGCGAGGGGCTCGCGGTCAGCGGCCTCACCGTCCGCTACGGCGGCGTGGTCGCCGTGTCCAACGTGTCGCTGCGGGTCGAACCCGGGACGATCGTCGGACTGATCGGGCCGAACGGGGCCGGCAAGACCAGCGTCATCGACGCCGTCACCGGCTTCGCCTCGGCCGACGGGACGGTCACTCTCGACGGCAGCCGGATCGACGGCCTCCCGCCGCACCAGCGGGTCCGCCGGGGCCTCGCCCGCACCTTCCAGGCCATCGAGCTCTATGAGGAGCTCACCGTCGAGGAGAACGTGGCCGCGGCGGTCTTCGGGGTCGGGCGGGATCACCGCCACGCGGCCATCGCCGAGGCCCTCGACCTGGTCGACATCGGGCGGCTGGCGAAACGCACCGCAGGCGAACTCAGCCAGGGCGAGCGCCAGCTCGTCTCGATGGCGCGGGCCTGCGCGGCGAAACCCGAGGTCCTCCTACTCGACGAGCCCGGCGCCGGGCTGGACACGAGCGAGTCGGTCTGGCTCGGCGAGCGCATCCGCCGGGTCAGCGCCGCGGGCGCCGGAGTGCTGCTGATCGACCACGACGTCGCGCTGGTCCTGGGCGTCTGCGACTACATCTACGTTCTCGACTTCGGCAAGCTCATCGCCGAGGGCGACCCGGCCACCATCCGCGCCGACAAGAACGTCACCGACGCCTATCTCGGCACCGTCCACCAGGCCCCGGAGACGACCACCACAACAGCGACCGTCTCGGCGGCGCCCCTCACGGCGTCGACGACCGCGCAGGCGACCGCCTCGGGGGCGAGCACCTCATGACCGACACCAACGACAAGACCAACGTCGACACCGGCACCAACCTCGACACCAATGTCGGGACCAGTGTCGGTTCCGATGCCGACATCGAGACCGGCCGTCCGTCCCCCGAGGGGCAGCCATCGACGGCCCCCCGGCTGCGGGCCAGCGGCCTGTCCGGCGGCCGTGGCAGCGCCACCGCCTTCCGCGACATGGACCTCACGCTGCACTCCGGCTCCGTGCTGACGCTGCTCGGCCCGAACGGCGCCGGCAAGACCACCACCCTGCTCACCCTGGCCGGTCTGCTGCCCGCCCGCGGCGGCACCATCCACGTCGACGGCACCGCGCTGCGCTGCGGGCGGCCGCTCACGGCCAACCGGGCCGGCATCGTCCTCGTTCCCGACACCCGCAGCCTGTTCACCACTCTCACCGTCGACGAGAACCTCCGCGTCGCGGCCACCCGCGGCGGACCGAAACCCAAGGAGATGCTGGACGTCTTCCCCGCCCTGGAAAAGCGCTGGGATGTCGCGGCCGCCGCGCTGTCCGGCGGGGAGCAGCAGATGCTCGCCCTCGCCCGCGCGCTGATCCAGCAGCCGAAGGTCCTGCTGGTCGACGAGCTCAGCATGGGACTCGCGCCTCTGATCGTCTCCGACCTGTTCAAGGCCATCCGCGGCATCGCCACCGACCACGGCTGCGCGGTGATCCTGGTCGAACAGCACGTCAACCTCGCGCTGCGGGCCGCCGACGAGGCCGCCGTCCTCAACCGCGGCAGCATCGTCCTACGCGGCTCGGCCGCCGAGTTCACCGCCAACCCCGAACGGCTCGAACAGGCCTACTTCGGGGCGGTCGACGCATAGTTCCCACAACCGGGCGCTCACGAGGAACGGGGGTGGGGGGGGGGGGGGGGGGGGGGGGGGGGGGGGGGGGGGGGGGGGGGGGGGGGGGGGGGGGGGGGGCGTGGGGGGGGGGGGGGGGGGGGGGGGGGGGGGGGGGGGGGGGGGGGGGGGGGGGGGGGGGGGGGGGGGTGGGGGGGGTGGGGGGGGGGGGGGGGGGGGGGGGGGGGGGGGGGGGGGGGGGGGGGGGGGGGGGGGGGGGGGGGGGGG